>JANQPC010000110.1 GCA_028285485.1 Paracoccaceae bacterium
GGCCCACCGTCGATGCCCCGATTTCCATGGCCTATGTCACCGCGCCGCATTCAGCGATCGGCACGGTTTTGTACGGTGAGGTGCGCGGCAAGCGCCTGCCTGCGCGGGTTTGCCCGACGCCCTTCACACCCGCCAATTTCAAAAGATAACCCCGGGGGACATATCGCAATGAAATACACAGAAGATCACGAATGGCTGCGCATCGAGGACAACCTCGTGGTGGTGGGGATCACCGAACATGCTTCGGAGCAACTGGGCGACGTGGTGTTCGTGGAACTGCCCGAGGTGGAAACCCAGGTGGCCAAGGGGGATGAGATCGTGGTGATCGAAAGCGTCAAGGCGGCCTCCGATATCCTCGCCCCGCTGGATGGCGAGATCGTGGAGGTGAATGCCGCCCTTGCCGACAGCCCCGCACTTGTGAACGAAGACCCGCTGGGAGAGGCGTGGTTCTTCAAGATGAAGGTCGAAGACACCTCCGAGATGGACGCGATGATGGATGAAGACGGCTACAAGGACTTCATCGCCTGAGCCCCGCCGATGGGGCGGCAGCCTCCAGCGGGAGTATTTTGACCAGATGAAGATGCGGGAGACAGCGCGCCATGGCTTTTGAGCCCACCGATTACCTGCCTTACGATTTCGCCAACCGTCGCCATATCGGGCCCTCGCCGGAAGAGATGGCCGAGATGTTCGGGCTGTTGGGTGTGGAGAACCTAGAGGCGCTGATCGATGAAACCGTACCGGCAGATATCCGGCAAACTGCGCCGCTCGATTTCGGCAAGCCGCTTTCGGAGCGCGAGCTTTTGTGGCGCATGCGGAAGGTGGCGCTGAAGAACAAGATTTTCACCACGATGATCGGGCAGGGCTATCACGGCACGGTCACGCCCCCCGCCATTCAGCGCAACATCCTTGAAAACCCCGCTTGGTACACGGCCTACACGCCCTATCAGCCGGAGATCAGCCAGGGGCGGCTGGAAGCGCTTCTGAACTACCAGACGATGGTGAGCGATCTCACCGGGCTTGATGTGGCCAATGCCTCGCTGCTGGATGAGGCGACGGCGGCGGCCGAAGCGATGACGATGGCCGGGCGGGTCGCAAAATCGAAGGCGCGGGCGTTCTTCGTGGATGAAAACTGCCATCCGCAGAGTATCGAGGTGATGAAGACCCGCGCCGCGCCCTTGGGGATCAAAGTGATCGTGGGCCCGCCCGAGGCGCTGGAGCCTGAGGCGGTGTTCGGCGCGATCTTCCAGTATCCGGGCACCAACGGGCATCTGCGTGATTTCACCGATGAGATGGCGGCGCTTCATGCCGTCAAGGCCATCGGGATCGTGATCGCCGATCCCCTGATGCTGACGCTTCTGAAAGAGCCCGGCGCCATGGGGGCCGATATCGCGGTGGGCTCGACCCAGCGGTTCGGCGTGCCCATGGGCTTTGGCGGGCCGCATGCCGCCTATATGGCCTGCCGCGATGCCTATAAGCGTGCGCTGCCGGGGCGGCTGGTGGGCGTATCGGTGGATGCGCGGGGCAACAAGGCGTATCGGCTTTCGCTGCAAACGCGCGAGCAGCATATCCGCCGCGAGAAGGCAACCTCGAACGTCTGCACCGCGCAGGCGCTGCTGGCCGTAATGGCCTCTTTCTACGCCGTCTTCCATGGCCCGAAGGGGCTGAAGGCAATCGCGCAGCGCATCCACCGGAAAACCGATCGGCTGGCGCGCGGGCTGGAAGCGGGGGGCTACACCATTGAGCCGGAGTTTTTCTTTGACACCTTCACCGTGGAGGTGGGCGCGCTGCAGGGCGTGATCCTCGAGGCCGGGCGGCGCGAGCGCATCAACTTCCGCAAGGTGGGCGAGACGAAGATCGGGATCACGGTGGATGAGACCATTCGCCCGGCGGTGCTGGAGGGGGTCTGGCGCGCCTTCGGGCTGGACTTCAAGCGCGATGATTTCCCCGCCGATTACCACCGCGTGCCCGAGGCGCTGGTGCGGGAAAGCGCCTATCTTACCCACCCGATCTTCCATCTCAACCGCGCCGAGACGGAGATGATGCGCTACATGCGGCGGCTGGCGGATCGCGATCTGGCGCTGGATCGCGCGATGATCCCGCTGGGCTCGTGCACGATGAAGCTTAACTCCGCCGCCGAGATGATGCCGATCACCTGGCCGGATTTTTCAAACCTGCACCCCTTTGCGCCCGCCGATCAGGTGGCGGGGTATCACGAGATGATCGCCGATCTCGATGCCAAGCTTTGCGAGATCACCGGCTATGACGCGATGTCGATGCAGCCGAACTCCGGGGCGCAGGGCGAATATGCTGGGCTTCTGACCATCGCGGCCTATCACCGTGCGCGGGGCGAGGGGCATCGCAATATCTGCCTGATCCCGGTTTCGGCCCATGGCACAAACCCCGCGAGTGCGCAGATGGCGGGGATGGAGGTTGTGGTCGTCGGCTCGGCGGAGAACGGCGATATCGATCTGGCCGATTTCCGCGCCAAGGCCGAGGCTGCGGGCGAAAACCTGGCCGCCTGCATGATCACCTATCCTTCCACCCACGGGGTGTTCGAGGAGACGGTGCGCGAGGTTTGCGAGATCGTGCATGCCCATGGAGGGCAGGTCTATCTGGATGGCGCGAACCTCAACGCGCTTGTGGGCCTTGTGAAGCCAGGCGAAATCGGCGCGGATGTGAGCCACCTGAACCTGCACAAGACCTTTTGCATCCCCCATGGCGGCGGCGGGCCGGGTATGGGGCCGATCGGGGTGAAGAACCACCTCGCGCCCTTCCTGCCGGGTCACCCCGAAACCGGCGGGCGCGAAGGGCCGGTGGCGGCGGCCCCCTTCGGGTCAGCCGCGATCCTGCCGATCTCCTGGGCCTATTGTCTGATGATGGGAGGCGCGGGGCTGACCCAGGCCACGCGCGTGGCGATCCTGAACGCCAACTACATCGCCAAGCGCCTTGAGGGGGCTTATGACATCCTCTTCACCGGGCGCGCAGGCCGCGTGGCCCATGAATGCATCATCGATACCCGCCCCTTCGCGGAGGCGGGTGTGACGGTGGACGATATCGCCAAGCGGCTGATCGACAACGGCTTTCACGCGCCCACCATGAGCTGGCCCATCGCGGGCACGCTGATGGTGGAGCCCACGGAGAGCGAAACTAAGGCCGAGCTCGATCGCTTCTGCGATGCGATGCTGGCGATCCGCGAAGAGATCCGCCAGATCGAGGCGGGCGAGATCGATGCCGAGAACAATCCCCTGAAACGCGCGCCACACACGGTGGAAGATCTGGTGGGGGAGTGGGACAGGCCCTATTCCCGCGAAGCCGGCTGCTACCCCGCGGGCGCCTTTCGGGTGGACAAATACTGGCCGCCGGTGAACCGGGTCGACAATGTTTACGGTGACCGGCACCTCGTCTGCACCTGCCCGCCGCTTGAGGAGTATCTGGAGGCGGCGGAATAGCACCGGCCACACCGGCCATGCTATGTTGCTGGTTGGGAGGCACCGATATGCGACCGCTGGGTATGCTGTCCGCCGTTTTGTTGGCTGGAACCGGGCTCAATGCCGCGGACATGTCCGACGTGAAGCGTCTGCTCGAGACCGGCACCTGCTTTAACTGCGATCTCGCTGGTGCCCAGCTAGAAGGTGCATCTTTGGTGGGGGCGGATCTGTCATCCTCGGATCTCACGGGTGCCCGTCTGGCTGGGGCCGACCTGCGCAACGCTGAGTTTCAGGGGGCAGACCTCACGCGCACCGATCTCTCCTTTGCCGATCTCCGATACAGCTCGATGATTTATGTCGATCTCACGGATACCATCTTGAAGGGCGCGCGGCTGGATCAGGTCTTCATCCACACAGATCGTTTCTCGCCGGTGGCCGACGAAGCTACCCTTGCCCCAGCATGGATCTGCGGGGTGCGCATGGCCGACGGGAGGATGGAGCGGTCCGGCTGCTACGAGGTGCGTGACTAAGGCTCAGTAGCGCTGCTCGCGGAGGGCCGAAAATACAGAGCCCCTGAGCGGTGTCAAACGGCGACCGTCACAGATTTCTGACATCGCGGCGCTAATCTGGCGGGCGAAGGAGCCTGCCCATGATCGTTGCCCCCTATTTGCCGGACCGGTTCGACACGGCGGTGGACCGGTATGTTGCCCACCGCCTGCGCTATGCGCCGGAACTCTTGGCGCGGATGTTGCGCGAGGCGGGGGCAGGGCCCACCTCAACGGTGCTCGATCTTGGCTGCGGCCCGGGGTTTATCGGCAATGCCGTGGCCGGGCAGGTGGGCCGGGTGATCGGCGTGGATCCAAGCGATGCGATGATCGCCGCCGCGCGGGCGGAGGCGCCGGCCAATGCCACCTATCTGGTGGGCAGCTCCTACGATCTGTCGATCGTGCCGGGCCCGGTGCAGCTTACCGCCATGGGGCGTGCGTTTCACTGGATGGATCGGGCGGAAACGCTTGCCGCGCTTGATGCGATCACGGTGCCCGGGGGCGCGGTGGCGCTTCTGGCCGATACGCCACGCGAGACGGCGGCCAACGCCTGGTACCGGGCGGCCAATGCTGTGGCGCGGGAGTTTTCGGTGATCGATGCCTGCGGGCACCACCGCTACTCCGATGCCTATGCCAGGCACGAAGAGATCCTGCTGGCCTCGGCCTTCTCCGATCTCACCGAGATCTCGGTCTTCCGCTGGCACGAGCGGGGGTTTGAGGATCTTGTGGGCTACATCCTCTCCCGCTCCGGCAGCACGGCCGAGAAGCTGGGTGGCACGCGCGAGGCGATGGAGGCTGCGCTTCGCAAGGCGCTAGAACCCTACGGGCCCGGCCCCTGGCGCAGCCTCCATGCGCACACCGCGCTGATTGCGCGCCGCCCGGCCTAGGGGCTCACCCCCGCGCGGAACCAGCCGAGCCTGCGGAAGATCAGCCAGTCGAGCGCCAGCGCAAGGATGAGGCTTGCGCCCATCAGCGGGAAGAGGATCGCGAGCCCGATGATGAGCACGATCATCCCCGTGCCAAGGGCGGCTTCCGGTGCGGCGGGCACACCGAGCGATCCCGCAGGCCGCCGCATCCACCAGGCCACGAAGCCCGAGACCGAGAGCAGGAGCCCCAGCAGCGCCGCGAGCGTGTTCTGCAACACGTTCGCCCAGCCATAGAGCTCGCCCTGGTGAAACGAGATGCCCAGCGAGACGGCCTGCGCGAGGCCCGGATTGTCGGCAAAGTCATGGCGCTTGAGCACCTCACCGGAATACTGATCCACGATAAGCTCGGTCTGTTCATAGCGGTTCGTGCTGGCTGAACGCACCCAGAAGGCGGCTTCGGGCCCCTTGGCGGGCCGCATTTCGATGGGCGAGACAAGCCCCTGGGATCGCGCGACGGCGAAGACATCGGCAAACGCGATCGGCGTGCCTTCGGAGGTGGTGGAGTTCGGCACATCGCCGCCAAAGCGCAGGCTCTTGCTCTTGGTGCCCGTTTGCTCCTGCACATAGGAGAGGCCGCCGCCCCAGACATCCGTCCAGGGCAGGCCGGAGATCAGGATCGGGACCACGAGGATCGTTGCAAGAAAGCCGGTGAAAAGATGCGTGTCGCGCCACCAGCTTCGGCCCGTGCCGCTGGGCGGGCTGACGGCCTTGCGCCAGCTGCGGGCGCCGCGGGGCCACCAGAGATACAGCCCGGTTGCGAACATCACGATGGCCCAATGGGCGGCCAGTTCCACGAATTTCGTGCCGGTCTCGCCCATCAGCAGCTCACCATGGAACTTGCGCAGCACGCGCATCGCCATCGCATCGCGTTCGACAGTGCCCAGAACCTCTGCCGTATAGGGATTGACCCAGGCGTAGGAGCGCCGCTTATCGCCATCGTTGAATTCGATCAGAGTGGCTCGGGCGGGATCGTCATAGGTGGTGACGCCGCGGATACGGGTGAGGCCCGCGGCCTCCTCCACGGCGGCAAGCTGGGCCTCATAGGGCAGGCGGGTCTCGCCCACGGCCACATGCATCCGGTCGGCATATAGCCAGGCTTCGATCTGGGGTTTGTAGAGGTAGATACCGCCGGTGACGGAGAGCATCGCCATGAAGGGAAGAACGTAGAGGGCGGCGAGGAAATGCCATTTCCAGACAAGCCGGTAGAAGGCGCTGCCGGTCACACGCGGTGCGGGCTGCGCAGGCGCAGTTGCATCAGTCATCACAAGGATCCTGTTGGTGGGGTTTGTTTGATATTGAAGGGGGATCAGCCCCGGCGCGGCGGCGCCTGGCTTGGCCGTTTCACGGCAAAAAGCTCTGGAGGCGTACCTGGCGCGGCGATGGCCGTGAAGGCATCGGCATGGTCGCGGGCCAGCGCGCGCCAGGGAGCGGATGGCGGGCCCTCGGCCACGGCCTCCGAGGCCATAACGCACGGCTCTGCGTGCAGCTCCCCGGTATCGATGGGCGTGCCATCCGGGGCGAGTGTGAGGGTGATCATCTCCGCCCCGGTGCAGATCACCACCTGGGTGACGCCCGGCATCAGGCCCGCGATCACCGCGCCCATCTTGGGCACGAGAAGCCCGGCGGCGAGCAGGGCGATCAGGCAGGCGCGGAGGCAGCACGCGATCATGGGGGCAGGCTACGGGCCGACCCGATCCCTGGCAAGCTTCGTGCGCTACACGCGTTTTGTTGGGCAAGCCCTTGCCAGAAAACAAAAAATGGAAACAGTCTGGCGCGCGGCGGCAAACAGTGGCCGCAGCGAGAGCGCCCGCAGTGCGGGCACAGGCGCAGGGCGCTTGACTTGGCCGCAACCATGGATCACAACCGCGCACCGTTGGGGCCGTAGCTCAGTTGGGAGAGCGCGTCGTTCGCAATGACGAGGTCGTCGGTTCGATCCCGATCGGCTCCACCACCCTCCTTTTCGGCTAACGCCATGGGGCGTGCCTGCTCCGCGCAGGTGCGATCCGCAGGTATGCTCAAGGGCAAGGATCGGGCTGCGCGCGCGCCCGGCGCTGCGGATTGTGCAGGCCGGGGGCGCGGGGGGCATTTCGATGGGGCGGGCCCGCCCCTTTGAGCGATGTGGCGCGCCGGCGGGTTTCCCCGCTGTCCTCAAGGCAGCTTTCGCTGCGTCGGCCAGGGCGGACAGTTTCTTTCGAAACCGGCTGCCACGGTACAAGCGCGGCCCGGGGTTTGCCCGGATGCGCAGGGATGCATCGGGCGGGGGTTATAGGCGGGGGCGGTTAGGAAGGCGTTTGCCTGGCGTGCGGTGCCAATCGGGCACGGTGCGCAGGCGCACGGCCCAAGCCTCTGGATTAGGCGCGCGGCTATCGGCAGGCTTGGGGTGCCGAGGGGTTCACACGGCGGGCATCGTCGGCGCCAGCCCATCGAGCGGCGTGGCGCGCACCGTCCGCAAGAGCTCGATGAAGCCCGAAACCTGATGCGCGCACGTAGCCGCGCCCTTCTCCGCCGTGGCCGCAGCCGCGTTCCCCACCGTGCCGGCCGGGTTCAGATCGCGGGAGACCCAGCCGTAGGAGATTGGGCCGATGGGCGAGATCGGGGTGTCTTCGGCGGTGGAGCGGAAATGCTCCGCCTTGCTGAAATCCACGCTTTCCGGCCGGAAGGCCAGCATCAGCGAGGTTTCCACATCGCCGCCGTGAATTCCGAAGGTATGCTCTTCCGGCGGGTACATCCCCTCGGGGTAGCCGAAGCTGCCCCATTGGCATTTTACGGCCAGCATCCCCGCCCGCACTCTCAGTTCGCGCGCGAGGATCGAGATCAGATCGAGATTGCCGCCATGGCTGTTGGCGATCACGATCTTGCGCACGCCCGCCCGGGCCACGGAAAGCCCGATCTCCACCCAGGCCTTCAGCGCGGTTTCGGCTGAAAGCGTAACCGTGCCCGGTGCGTGTATGTGCTCGTTCGATTTGCCCATGGCCTGCACCGGCAGAATGCGCAGGTCGAGATCTTCGGGGCAGGTGCGGCGCAGCTCGGCCAGCATGCCCTCGGCAATCATCGTATCGGTGCCCACCGGCAGGTGCGGCCCGTGCTGTTCGATGGCCGCGGTGGGCAGGATCGCGATCACTTCCATCGGGTCGACACCCGTAAATTCGGTTGTCCGGTACTGGGCCCAATCAAGGCGGCGGGTCATGGCGCGGGCTCCGGCTGGTAGGTGGCATCGAGGCGGGCGCGCAGGTAGTCGGCGCCCGTCACAGGCGGGTATTTCGCCGCGCCCGTGCCTGGCAGGGCCGCGATGACCGCATCGGGGTTGGGATCGAGGAAAAACGCGATCGAGCGGCGCAGGCGCGCGGGCGGGCGCACCCGATGCGGGGTGGAAACATAGGTGTCGTTCGACCAGCGCATAAGGCAATCGCCGATATTCACCGTGTAGGCGCCGGGCGTATGGGGCACATCGATCCAGTCGCCGCCGCGGGGGCGCACCTGCAGGCCCGGTTCCCCATCGGTCATCAACAGCGTGATCGAGCCGTAATCGGAATGCGCCCCGGCGCCGATCTCACCCGCCGCACCGCGCGCGGGCGGGTAGCGCAGGAGCCTCAGCGTGGCCAGCGGCGCATCGAACGCGGCTTCGAAATGGCGCTCGTCCAGCCCCAGATCGCGGGCAATCGCACGGTGCAGCGCCACGCCAAGTGCGTGAACGGCGGCGAAGTAGGTAAGCATCGTATCCCGAAACCCCGGCAGATCGGGCCAGATATTGGGGGCCCGGAAGGGCTCGCCCGCGATCACCCGCGGGTCATCGGCGGCCAGATCCCAGCCCACGTTGAATGCCTCTTTCTGATCCACCTGATCGGTGGTGTCATCGAGGTTTTCCGACCCCAGCCGCGCCCAGCCGCGATTGCTGCCATTGGCGCGGATATCGAGCCGCGCTTTTTCGGGCTCCGGGAGGGCGAAGAACGTATCGCCCGCAGCGAAGGTTTCGGCGATCAGCGCCTCAGGCACGCCGTGGCCCTTCAGCAGGAAGAACCCGGTTTCCCGGCACGCCACGCCCAGATCCGCGGCAAAGCCCGCCGGATCGCTCCTGAAGCTTTGCCAATCGAGAATCGGGATCATGCGGGTTGTACCTTCCGCACCGGTGCGGGCCCGATCAGCTTATCGGCCTTGGCGGCCACGCGGGCGAGATGCTTGGCGCGGCTTTCGGGCGTGGAGCTATCCATCAGGTAGTGGGCGGCGAAAGCGGTGCGGCAGCGCTTGGCGCAAAGAAGCCGCACGCCGCGCAGAAGCGTGCGCCGCCCAGGCGCGCCGATGAACCGCGTGAGCGTCCAGGACGCCCCGCAGGTGGTGAACACGCCAAGCCGCGTGATGTGGCCCAGCCCCGCTTTGATATTGCCCTGGGCATCGGGCATCTCGAAGGCCACGCCAGGCACAAGCACGCGATCGAGCCAGCCCTTCAACATCGCGGGCATCCCGTACCACCAGGTGGGGTAGACGAAGATCAGCGTATCGCACCAGCGGATCGCATCGACATCGGCCTGCACATGGGTGCAGTTGGTGGCGGTATCCTCGTAGCACTCAAGCTCTGCCGCCGTAAGTTCGGGCCGGAAGCCCGCGGCGTAGAGATCGTGCACGCGCACCTCGGCCCCGGCGCGTTCGAGCCGGTCCACCACCGTGTCGCGCACCGCTTCGGTGAAACTGCCCGCCCGTGGGTGGGAGTAGATGACGAGCGCCCGCATCAAAATGCCTCCATCTCGCGCCGAACCTTGCCCAGAAACGCGCCGCGCCGGGCATCACTGGCCCGGTTCATATCGTATAGCGCGAGGTACCGCATCTTCATCGGGCGGCACACATGCCAGACCGCGCGGGTCACACATTTGCGGGGCGGATCGCCCACCAGAAGCGCGCGCATCCGGGTACCGCCATAGGTGGTCACGGCTGCAAGCCGTTTGATGTGGGTGAGGTTGGGCATGACCTTGCCGTCCACCAGCTTGAAGGACACGCCGGGCAGGAAGACACGATCCAGAAACCCTTTGAGAATCGCGGGGTACCCGAAGTTCCAGACCGGGAATACCATCACCAGGGCCTCCGCCGCCCGCACCCGGTCGACATATTCCTGCACGGGGCCGATGTTATCTGGCGCATCGTGATAGCCCCGGCGCTCCGCTTCGGTCAGGACCGGCGAGAACCCTTCGGCATTCAGATCGCAGTCATCCACCTCCCAACCGCGCTCTGCGAGCGTTTCGACAACAGAGGTGTGTAGCGCTGCCGAAAAGCTTTCGGGGCAGGGATGGGCAAAGAGAACGAGCGCGCGGGTCATGAAACCGTCGCCGCCCGTCTTTTCTTTGGCGGCATGCTTTGGGGGTGGCTCGCGCCGCTGGCGCGGGAGGGGCGCCGATAGCCCGAAATGGCCCGGGGATCGTATACGCTCATTCCGCCGCCTGCAGCTTGCCGTAAGCGTACATGCGGCTGTAATCCCAATCCGGTACATCCCAGGCGATCATCTTGCCGGGGTTCAAAAGCCCCTTGGGATCGGCCTCTTTCTTGAAGGCAAGCTGGCGGTCATCCACCGTTTGCCGCCCGCCTTCTTCCAACGTGTAGCGATGCGGGTTGAAGATCATCGCCCCCGCCTCTTCGTGAAGGCGGATGATTTCATCGAGCCGGTCTTCGGAGGTAAATTTCACAAGGCTCAGCCCGGCGAACATCACCTTACCGCCCTCCTTCAGCACTTCGAGATGCTGCAGCACCTCGGGCGAAAACTCTGCGCGCATTTTCTCCACCAGCGCCTTGTGATCGGGGTAGCCATAGCGCACCTGCAAATAGGTGATGGTGGGATCGACCTTCAGCGCACGCAGCGTGGTATGGTTCCAGCCATATTCGAACACCGGGCCCGGGCCCTTGGCCCAATCGTTATCGTCAGAGCGGTAGATGACCCGCGCGCCGGGGCGGCGGCCGAGAAAGGTGAGAAACCCGTCCATCGAATGGGGCGCAACCATCAGGCCCAGCATGTGGTGGCCGGGCTCCACATGGGGTTTGACGCGCTGGAAATACTCATGTGCGACGGGGGCTTCGAACACGGTGGCCAGTTTGATCAGGATGCCATCCTGATTGGCAAGCTCTTCGGCGAACTCCATCGCCGGCGTGAAATCGTCAAAGGTAACGAACATTTCCACCCAGTCATATGCCGGGGCGAGCGGCATCTCGATCTCGGTGATGATGCCGTTCGTGCCATAGGCGTGGGACACGCGCGCAAGCTCTTCGCCGCGAAATTCCACCACCCGGGGCTCTTCTTCCATCGTCACCACGCGCAGGCGGATGATGTTGCCCAGATCGCGCAAGCTACCCCAGGTGCAGGATCCAACGCCACCCGAGCCGCCCGCGATAAAGCCGCCGATGGTGGCGGTGGCCCAGGTGGAGGAAAACATGCGGATTTCCTGGCCCGACTGTTCCTTGCAGGCTGCATCGAGATCCTTCAAAAGCACGCCCGGTTCGCAGATCACGCGGCCCGGATGCACCTCTTTCACCCGGTCGAGATGGCGCAGGTGCATCACGCAGCCGCCGGCAAGCGGCATCGCCTGGCCGTAATTGCCGGTGCCCGCGCCGCGGGTGGTGACGGGGCAATCGTGCTGGTAGCAGACCTTGAGGATCTCCATCACTTCGGCTTCGGATTTCGGGCGCACCACGAAATCGGCGGTCACATGGTCGAGCCGGTCTTTCAGCACCGGGGAATACCAAAAAAAATCGCGGGAATTCGCCTTGATCGCGGCCTCGGAGGTTTCGATGTCCAGATGGCTGAGCGCTTCTTTGGCGGCGGCGACATTGGGGGTCATGCGGGCTCCATCAGATGGTCGAGATCGGCATAGTCAGGCAGGGTCGTATCGATGGCGCGGCCTGCGCGCAGCACGATCCGATCGGATTGCGGGCGCGCGAAAAGCTCCGTCCATTCCCGCGCATTGAAGATCACGAGATCGGCCGGCGCGCCAGGCGAAAGCGCAGGCGCCGCAAACCCGCAGGCGGCGGCGGGGGTGGCGGCGAAGGCCAGCGGCCAATCGGCATCGGAATGATCGAGATGGCCGATCCGCGTGGCCTGGCGCATCACTTCAAGCATGTCCATATCGCCATAGGCATAGAAGGGATCGCGTGTGTTGTCAGAGGCGAAGCTCACCGGGATCCCGCGCGCCTTCATCTCATGCACCAGCGTGATCCCGCGGCCCCGGGGCGTACGGCCCGCCTGGCGATCCTGCAGGTAGAGGTTGCACATCGGCAGCGACACAACACTCAGCCCCGCGCGGGCAACAAGATCCAGCGTATCGAGCGCACGCGCCTCGCCTTGCGCCGAAAGCGAACAGCAATGGCCCACGGTGACAGGTGCGTCAAACCCCGTTTCAATCACCGTCTCGGCGATGAGGCGCAGGGTCTCCACGCTTGCATCCATCGTCTCATCGGTATGGAAATCGGCGGCAAGGCCGCGGTCTGCCGCCATCTCGAAGAAGCCCAGAAGGCGGTCGCGCAGATCCGGCACCGGGTAGGTGACCATGCCGAGCACGCCGCCATATTCGGCCACCGCATCGGCGATCTGCAAAAACTCGCCATCGCGCGAAAAGCCTTCGCAGCTGATCAGGCAGACGGCCTGAAGATCGATCCGGCCCGCCCAGTCGCCGCGCAGCTCCGCAAAAAGGGGCCAGCTGCGCTTGAATTGCCCGTTCATGGAATCGAGATGCGTGCGGATCGCGCGGGTGCCATGCGCGTAGGCGCATGTGAGCGAGAACTCCATGCGCGGGCGCAAGTCTTCCGGCGTCCACGCCGCGTGATCGGCGCGCACGGTTTCAAGCGCACCCATGAAGGTGCCGTCAGGGTTGGGGGAGCGGGGCCAGATATGGCCTTTATCGAGATGGGTATGCATGTCGACAAACGCCGGCAGCACCATGGCCCCAGCCATATCCACAGGTGTTTGCGGGGCATCGGCGATCTGGCCGCCGGCGATGGAAAGATCGGTGCGGACCAGCGGCTCCGCCCGGCCAAGGCAGCAGCCGGGGATCGTGACATTCGTGAGGGTGATCGGGCCGTCAGGCAGGGTCGTCAGCGCCATCAGCCCTCCCGTCTGATGGCGCTTTCGTGCCATTTGCGCAAGGAAAGGTGGCTAATGAGGCTCATCAGCGCGAAGATCACAACGCCCATTGCCGAGATCAGGATCAGCGCGGCGTAGAGGCGGCCGAAGTTGAAGCGGTAGGAGGCTTCGAGCAGCGTTGAGGCGAGGCCCAGCCCGGTGCCCGCGCGCCCGATCACGAACTCCGCCACCACCGCGCCGATCAGGGCCAGGCCACCCGCGATCTTGAGCCCGCCGAGAAAGAAGGGCAGGGCCGAAGGCGCCGCAAGGTAGCGCAGCCGCTGCCAGCGGGTGGCGCCGTAGATGGTGAACAGGTCAGACAGGTTGTGATCTGCGGATTTCAGGCCAATCGTTGTGTTGGACAGGATCGGGAAGAACGCCACGATCCAGGCGCAGAGGAGCGCGGCGACAAACGCGCTTTCCACGTAAATCTGCAAAAGAGGCGCGATCGCGATCACCGGGGTGACCTGCAGGATCACCGCATAGGGGAAGAACGACATCTCCGCCCATTTCGATTGCGTGAAGGCCACCGCAAGCGCCACGCCGCCGATGATCGCCATCGCGAGGGCCAGAAGGGTGAGGCGGGAAGTAACCAGAAGCGCGGGCCAGAGCAGGGCCCAATCCTCCACCATCTGGCTTGCCACGCGCACGGGGCCGGGCAGGATGTAATGCGGTACTTCCCCCAGCGTGACATAGAGATGCCAGGCCAGGATCGAGATCACCATGACAAGCGATGGTAGCGTCCACTTCGCGATGCGGTGGATGCGGGCGCGCCGGGCACGGGCCAGTTCCTCCTCATCCACAAGGGGGGCGGAGCCGGTTGTGGCGGCAACCTCTTCAACAACGCTCATGCATGCTCTCCAATCGCGGCCTGCAGCGCCTCGCTCGCCTCGCGGCAATAGGCGGCGTATTCGGCGGAGGTGCGGAATTCCTCGTGCCTTGGATAGGGCACGTCAACCGTAAGTTCCCGGATCACCCGGCCCGGGCGCGCGGCCATCACCACGATCCGATCCGAAAGAAACACGCTTTCGAAGACCGAATGGGTAACGAAAATCACGGTGCAGCCGATCTTTGCCTTCAGTTCGAGAAGATCGTTGTTGAGCTTGAAGCGCGTGATCTCATCGAGCGCCGCAAAGGGTTCGTCCATCAGGATAAGCCGGGGTTTCGTAACCATCGCGCGCGCGATGGAGACGCGCATCTTCATGCCGCCTGAAAGCTCCCGCGGATAGGCATTCTGGAACTTCTCCAGGCCCACGAGCTTCAGCGCTTCGAGGATATCGTCTTTCACAGAGGCGTAGCTCTTGCCCTGAAGACGGAAGGGCAGGAACACATTGTTGGCCACCGTCGCCCATGGCATTAGCGTGGGTTCCTGGAACACCACGCCCAGATCATCGGTGCCCTGCTGGCCGCCAACCCAGGAGATCCGGCCTGCCGTGGGGTGCAGAAGCCCCGAGATCAGCCGCAGCGCGGTGGATTTTCCGCAGCCTGAAGGGCCGAGGAGCGAAATGAAATCGCCCTCGTTGACGGCCAAATGCATGTCGCGCAGCGCCACCACATCGCCCGCAAAGGTTTTCTCCACATGATCCATGTGAAGCAGCGGCGGCCGCTCGGCGACCTTGAGTTGCGGTTTTCCCATGTGCCCCTCGGAAAAGATGCCGGGCGTACGCAGCACACCCCGCCCGGCATCCGTTTTTGGATCAGTTGGTTTTGAGATCCATGCCCACGCCGTTGCCCACAAACTGCGTGGTGTAGGAGGCGGTGTAGTCAACGCCTTCTTCCACGACCCCGGTTTCCACCATGAGGTTGTAGAAGTTTTCAACCGTCTCATCGGTGATCACACCGATGCCCATCTCAAGCGCATCGCCGGAATCGACGATGCCCCATTCGTTCATCTTGCCGATGGCGTAGGCGATCTTGTCGTCGGTCATCTCGGGATTGGCTTCCTTGATCAGCGCATTGGCCGCGCTGGGATCGCCATAAAGATAGTTGTACCAGCCCTTGATCGAGGCATCGACGAAGCATTGCACCTTTTCGGGATCGCTTTCGATGGTGGCGGCCATCGTTTCGATCGTGGTGGCGTAGGAGGAATACCCTGCATCCGCGATCAGGAAGACATTGGGCTCAAACCCGCCTTCCTGGGTAACGAGATAGGGTTCGGAGGAGAGGTAGCCCTGCATGCCCACCCGCTTGTCGGCCAAAAACGGCGCGGGGTTGAAGGTGTAGGGCTGGCGTTGTTCGGCGGTGAAGCCATGCGCTTTCATCATCCACTGATAGTAGGATTGAAAGCCGTTATCGCCGATCAGAAGGGTCAGATCCTTCAGCTCTTCCCAGCTTTCCGCCTCGCCCGGATGGGCCACGATCACTTGCGGGTGCTTCTGAAAGATCGCGGCGATATTCACCACCGGCACGCCTTCCTGCACCGCGCTGAAGGCCTGCAGCAGATCGCCGCCCATGTGGAAATCCATCCGCCCGGCAAGCATCAGCGCGCGGTTGTTGACCTGCGGGCCACCCGGCAGGATTTCAACGTTGAAGCCGCAATCGGCCAGATAGGTGCCATCGGCCACCGATTGGTAGAAGCCGCCATGTTCGGCCTGGGCAAGCCAGTTCGTACCGAACACAACGGTTTCCTGTGCGCTCGCGGCGCCAGCGGTAAGCGCCAGCGCGGCCGCGCCAGCCATGAGGGATTTCGCAGACATGGGGAACCTCCAGATTATCATTGGCCGAGAGCATCGGACTGGCTTGCGGGAAGGAAAGGTGGCCGCCCGCGCAGCGCTTTCAATTCTTCGGCGATCGCTTGTTTTTTAGACTGTCTCTTTCGATTCGCCTATTTGTTGATCAGCCTTCGTTTGCAGAAGCCTGAAACCGCGCCCGCCGCTTGCGGCGAAATCGGCCGGTGGGCGTTGGGAAAGCCATGCGAGAGATTACACCCGCCACGATTGCACCGCCCTTCGCGCGCTATGCCCATGGGGTTGAAGTGCCCGCCGGATACCGGCTGATCGCCACGTCCGGCCAGCTTGGGCAGGCGCCCGATGGCACGATCCCCGAGAGCGCCGAGGCGCAGGCCGATCTGATCTTCGGCAATCTCGATGCGATCCTGGGCGCGGCGGGGGCAGGGCGGGGCGATGTGGTGCGGCTTAACGCCTATGTGACAGACCGAGTGCATATGGCGGGCTACATGGCCGCGCGCGATCGCTGGCTTGCGGAGGTCACGCGCCTGCCGGCTTCCACGCTGGTGATCGTCTCCGGCTTCACGCGGCCTGAATTCAAGGTCGAAATCGAAGTGCTGGCGGCGGTAGAGTAGCGCGAGCGACGATTGCGGGAGCGCGCCATGCCGGGCCGCCTGTTTCTGACCACGCCCATGCCGGAGATCGCCGCAATCGCGGGGGCTGATGCCGCCGAGGTGGCCGACGAGCCGCCGCGCCGCAACATCGCGCCGGGGCAGGAGATCGTGGTGCTGACGGCGGAGGGGCGGCTTACCCGCATGCGCTGGGGTATCATCCCCGTGGGGCGCAAGAACGCGCGGGGGCGCCCGGTGATGGAAACGCTGATCAACGCACGCTCGGAAACCGTGTTCGAGAAATCGGCCTATGCCGGAGTGGGCCGCTGCGCCATCCCCGCCGATGGCTGGTATGAATGGACGGGCGCGGCGCGGCGCAAAACGGCCTGGGCCATTACCGCGACATCGGGCGCGCCGCTTTGGTTTGCCGGCATCTGCGATCTCTGGCGCGCGCCGGGCGGGCGGGAGCTTTGGCAGGCCGCCGCGGTGACCTGCGAGCCCAACGCCGATGTGCGCGACATTCACCACCGAATGGGCGTTTTGCTCGACCCCGCCGCACTCCCCAACTGGCTGGCGGGCGATGAGGCGGCCGCTGCTGCACTCATGCGCCCGGCGGCCGATGGGGCGCTGACCGTGCGCGCGGCCGAGGGCGTGGATTGGAACGGGCCCTGACACGCATGATTGCAATTTCGGGCAATCCATGCTCTATGCTGCGGTGCAGCATGGCTGCCGAGTGCGAGGGGGATAACGATGGGACAGGTGATCACGGTCGCCCAGCAGAAGGGCGGATCGGGCAAAACCACGATCGCGGTGAACCTCGCCGTGGGGTTTGCGCGCGAGGGCAAATCGGTGGCCCTACTCGATACCGATCCGCAAGGCTCTCTGGGCCGCTGGTTCATGACCCGGCGCGAGGCGGGGCATGAGGATCTGGAATTTTCCACCTCGTCCGCCTGGGGTGTGAGCTATGAATGCGACAAGCTGCGCAAGAATTTCGATTATGTCATCGTGGATACGCCGCCGAAGGTGGATGCCGATCTTCGGCCCGCGCTGCGCGAGAGCGATCTGGTAATCGTGCCGGTGGCGGCAAGCCAGGTGGATGTCTGGGCTACCGAGGGCGTTTTGGATCTGGCGCGGCGCGAAAAATGCGCGGTCATGGTGGTGCTGAACCGCGCCAAGGCAGGCACGCGGGTGCTTGATGAGGTGCATGCCGCGCTGGCGGAGATCGATGCCGATCAGGCCGAAACCGTGCTTGGCAACCGCGTGGCCTATGCCGAGACTTTGGGGCAGGGCAAGGGCGTGCTCGAACGCGGCAAGGGCGCCTGGACGGGCGAGATGGCCGGGCTGATGGGCGAGGTCGAGGCGGTTCTGGCCAAGGGATAGGGGGAGAGCCCGAGGGCGCCGATGTGGTGGCGGAACGGGTTCGCAGGCCGCCACGCCATGAGATCGGGTATCTCAACGGGCGCCCAGAGCGCCACGCGAGAGAACCGGATCACCTGGCGCTGTCTGAAATCAAAGATTTCAGCGCGCTAAGTGATGCGGGATGCTCCGGGTATTTCGTCAAACCCTCTCGCCCTCCCGCAACACCGCACCTGGGTTCATGATCCCGTTGGGATCGAGCGCGGCCTTGATCGCGCGCATCGCGGCGAGTTTGGCGGGATCGCCGTAGCGCTCAAGTTCGCCCACTTTCAGGCGCCCCACACCATGTTCCGCGCTGAAGCTGCCGCCCCGCGCGGCAACCGCATCATGCACAAGCCGGGTTATCTCATCCCGCTTTGCCAGGTGGGCCTCGCGCGTCTCGCCCGGTGGCGGGAAAAGGTTGTAATGCAGGTTGCCATCGCCCAGATGCCCGAAGGCGTTGAGGCGCAGGGCGGGCGCGAGCCGGGCGAGGGCCGCGCCGGTTTCTTTCAAGAACGCCGGGATTTCGGAAAGCGGCAGCGCGATATCGTGGCTTGCGATAGCGCCGATCCGGGCGTTGGCGGCTGGGATCGTTTCGCGCAAGGCCCAGAGATCGGCGCGCTGCGCCTCGGAATGCGCCAGCACGCCGTCGCCCACCTCGCCCGCCTCAAGCGCGGCTCCAAAAAGCGCCTCAAGCGCGGCGTCCGGATCGCCATGGCTCACCGCAGCCTCAATCAGCACCATCCATGGCGGGGTGTGATCGAAGGGGCGCGCCGGGCCAAGCCCGGTTTCGGCCAGAAAGCGAAAGCCCATGCCGGAGATCAGCTCGAATGCCGAAACGGTTTCGCCCAGCATGGCGCCTGCGCGTGCAAAAAGTGCCAGCGCCGCTGCGGGGCTGGCGACTGTGAGAAGCGCCGTTGCGCGGGCCGATGGCGCGGGAAAAAGGCGCAGCGCCGCCGCCGTGATCAGGCCCAGCGTGCCCTCGGCGCCGATCATCAGATCGCGCAGGCTGTAGCCGGTATTGTCTTTGCGAAGCCGCGTGAGCCCGTGCCAGACCGCGCCGGTGGGCAGCACCGCCTCTAGCCCAAGGCAGAGATCGCGGGCCGTGCCGTAGCGCAGCACGGCAAGCCCGCCCGAGTTGACTGCAAGCGCCCCGCCGATCCGCGCGGTGCCTTCCGAGGCGTAGGAGAGCGGGAAAAGCCGCCCCGCGGCCGAAGCGGCGGCCTGTATTTCGGCGAGCGTGACCCCCGCCTCGGCAATCAGCACGTTTTCATCGCCATGGGTGGCGCGGATCCGGGTGAGCCGGTCGGTGCTGATCACAAGCGGTGCGGGGCCATCCGCGGCGATCTGTCCGCCCACCAACCCGGTGCCGCCGCTATGGGGGATCACGGGCGCGCGCGCCTCATTAGCAAGGCGCAGGATCGTGGCGGCCTCCTCGGCGGAGCCTGGTGCCAGCACGGCGGCGGCCTGCCCCTGCCAGCGGCGCCGCGGTTCCTCGAAATAGCGCGGATCAGGCGGGCGGAAGGCGGCCTCCGGCAGGGTGGCACGCAGCGCGCTTAGAAGCGTATCGGTGGCGGGGCGCAGCATATCGGACTTGTCGCCCGCCGGCGCGGGCGCCGCAAGCTTACTCGTCGCGCAGGAACTGCGGTGTGAGCACCACCACCGTGGGCCGCTCCGGCAAGGTGGCCAGCGAAACCTCAAGGCTCGTGGGGCCGGCGCGGCGGATATCGAACTCGTCTTCCATGCCGTCAATGAACCGTTCCAGCGACGACAGGCTGAACCAATGCATCGGGATCACGACAGAGGATTTGAGCCGTTTCAAGACCCGCGTCATCGAGGGCAGATCAAGCGTGATGCCGCCATCGACTGCGGCCATCACCACGTCGAGCCGCCCGAGGGCCGCATATTGCATCTCGTCGGGTTCGTGATGGAGGTGGCCGAGATGGCCGATGCAAAGCCCCGCCACTTCAAAGACGAAGATCGAGTTGCCGTTCTCGCGCACCTCGCCGGAAAAGCCGCCGCGCACATCGGTGGGCACGTTGCGCACGTAGAGTTCGCCCAGATCCAGCCGGTGCTCGGCGGGGCTGCCGTTTTCGGCCCAGCCCTGCAGCACATGGGGGATCGCAGGGTCGGGTGCGGGGGTCCAATGGGTGCTGTGCCCGTTGTTCATGGTGGCCACGGTGGGGGTGAAGGGGGCGGTGCCCAGAAACCCGGTGTAATCGGTCACCGCGCTCAGCCCGCCCTCGGTTTGGATCAGGAACATCGCGTGATCGAGATAGCTGATCCGCACGGTGAATTCCTCGAGCGGGGTGCGGAAACTTGCCTTGTGGAGGTATTCAAGGCCCGGCGCGGCATCGGCAATGGCGACGCAATGCGAGGCGCGCTCCTGCGCCTTCGCGGCCAGCGGCAGGGTGAAGGCAAGCGCGGTGAGGATCGGTTTCAGCATGGGGCACCTCCGGTTGCCTCGGAAAGATAGCGCGGGTGGTTTGCCTGTCGCGCGGAATTGGGCGGCGCGCCGCGGGAGTGATGGCCAATCCCTCGCATTTCCGTGAGTTTTCCGTTGCTTGCGTTACGCCCGCTCACGGCGGCGTGCGCCCGGGGCACGGTTTTGAAACATCAAACTGAACTGCACAGTTTAGTGTGCGCAGGCGCACCAAAAATCGCCAATTCTCACG
>JANQPC010000116.1 GCA_028285485.1 Paracoccaceae bacterium
GTGTAGTGATCTTCCGCAGCATCGTAGGTGGCCACGGCAGAGCGCGGCTCCATCGGATTGGGGCTGAGGCGGTTGTTGGTGCCCTCAAGTTCGGTCACATGCGCCGCGCCCGCGATGGCGGTATCCGTCGCGCCCGCTTCCCCGATTTCCCAATCATAGATCAGGTTGCCAGGCGCATTATCGTGGATTTCCGGCGCGCCTGTTTCCAGCGCCTTGTCGGCAAAGGCAACTGCGGGAAGCTCATCATAGCTCACCTCCACCGCTTCGGCGGCCAGCCGCGCCAGCGCCTGGCTTTCGGCGATGACAACGGCCACCGCATCCCCCACATAGCGCACCTTCTCGGTCGCAAGCGCCGACCAGGCGCCCATGTTCATCGGCGAGCCGTCTTTTGATGTGATCGCCCAGCCGCAGATGATGTTGCCGATCCCGTCGCCTGTCAGTTCGTTACCGTTCAGTACGGCAATCACACCTTCCATCGCCTCGGCGGCGCTGGCATCAATTCCGGTAACCTGCGCATGGGCGTGGGGGCTGCGCACGAAGGCCGCGTAGGCCTGGTTCTCCATGCGGATATCGTCGGTGTATTTGCCCTTGCCGGTGATGAAGCGCTTATCTTCCTTCCGCGCGACGCGGGCGCCAATTCCTTCGCTCATCTCGTGCCTCCCTTATTCCGCAGCCTTGGTCATGCCGGACATGGCGCCTGCCGCATCCTCGATGGCCTTGACGATGTTGTGGTAGCCGGTGCAGCGGCAGATATTGCCCTCCAGCTCGTGCCGGATCGCCTCTTCGGTCAGTGGCATTCCCTCTGCCTGATAGCGGTTCACCATATCGATCCCGGCCATGATCATGCCGGGCGTGCAGAAGCCGCATTGCAGCCCGTGATGCGCATTAAAGGCGGCCTGCATCGGGTGCAGTTCGGCCCCATTTGCCACGCCTTCAATCGTTGTTACGTCCGAGCCGTCAAGCGACACGGCGAGGGCGGTGCACGCCTTGATCGCCTTGCCATCCACATGCACCACGCAGGCGCCGCACTGGCTGGTATCACAGCCCACATGCGTGCCCGTCAGCCGCAGATCCTCGCGCAGGAAATCCGATAGAAGTGTTGTGTCTGGCACCTCGCGGGTCACGGATTTTCCGTTCACCGTCATTGTGACGTTGCTCATACTGTCCTCCCTTTCGGCGGGCAGCTGGCCCGCGAATTGCGTGTTATTCCGGATGTCATTCAGCCGCGTCTGGGCGGGCTTCGTTCAGGTGCGCTTGGAAATTGTCGAAAAACTGCGCCGCCAGTTTGCGCGCGGTCGAGTCGATCAACCGGCTGCCAAGCCGGGCAAGCTTGCCGCCCACGGTGGCGTGAACCGTGTAGCTTAGGATCGTCTCGGCGCCGTCTTCGGCCAGGGTGACATCCGCGCCCCCTTTGGCAAAGCCCGCCACGCCACCCGACCCTTCGCCCCGGATCGTATAACTTTCAGGCGCGTTGATGTTGGTAAGCTCAACATCGCCGGCAAACTTGGCTTTCACCGGGCCGATCTTCTGAACGACGATCGCGGACAGTTCGGTGTCGGATTTCTTTTCAAGCTCGCTGCAGCCGGGGATGCACTCGCGCAACACGGCATCGTCATTGAGGGCCTGCCACACCACGTCACGCGGCGCGGATATCCGGTGTTCACCGGTCATGTCCATGCTGGGTTTCCTCCCTGAAACCTGGCGGTTTTTCCCAAGCCTATCCGGGGCCGCCGCGAAATCAAACGATTTCGCGCAGCAGCGGGCGAAACGTCACAACGCAGCGCGGCTTTCGGCCAGATAGCGGTCGCGCAAGGCCGTTTGGCCGAGCGCCTTTGACAGATCTTGCAGGCTGTCCAGCGAATGGCAGGCGTGAAAACTGTCCACATATCCAAGAAGGGTGCCTACGCCGCCCGCCTTGGGCGCGAACCCATCGAAGCGCAGAAGCGGATTGAGCCAGATCACCTGGCGTGCGCTGCGCGATAACCGCGCCGCTTCGCGATCAAGAAGCCCCAGATCGCCGCGTTCCAGCCCATCGGTGATCAGCAGCACCACGGCGCCCGAAGTTAGCACCCGGCGGGACCACGTCTTGTTGAACTGCTCAAGCGCCCCGCCGATACGCGTCCCCCCCTCCCAGTCGGTCGCCTCCTGCCCAATCGCCGCGAGCGCCAGATCCGGATCGCTAGCGCGAAGTGAGCGCGACACATTCGTAAGCCGTGTCCCGAAGGTGAAGGCGTGGACATGCCCCCATGCCCGTTCCGGCGCATGGGCAACGGCGTGAAGGTAGCGCATCAACATCCGTGCGTAGACGGACATCGAGCCCGAGATATCGCAGATAGCCACCAGATCGGGCGGGCGCAGGCGCGGCGCCTTGCGGGCGATTTCCTCAATCTCAGCCGCCCGGCGCCGTGCGGCGCGAAGCGTTGCCCGCATATCCGGCCGCGCGCCATGGCGGCTGGGTCTGCTGCGCCGTGTGCGCAGGGGTTTGACGGGAAGCGCAAGGCCCCGCACCGCGCACTCAGCCTCCGCGAGTTCCGCGGCGCTCATCTGCTCAAAATCCATCCGCTTGAACACTTCAGTGGCCGACCATGTGAGTACGGCGTGTTGGGTGACCTCTTCTTTTGGTTTCTGTGCCCGGGGATTCGGCGCCTCGCCCAATGCCTCTTCCGCCCGCCTCCGCGCGGCGCCGGGTGGCGGAGGAGGCGTCTCATCCTTCAGGCGAGGAGATAACATGTGCATCAGGCTTTCGAGAAACTCCGGATCGCGCCAAAACATCGAGAATACCTGGTGAAACGCCTCAAGATGGTCGGCACGGGTAATCAGCGTGGCGCGGAGCGTGTGGTAGAAATCCACCCGATGCGAAAAGCCCGCAGTCTCCACCGCCCGGATCGCCGTTTCCACCTGCGCGGTGCCCACCTTGATCCCGGCTTTCCGCAGCGCTTGGGTGAAATGCACGATGTTTTCAACAAGCCGGCCTTCCGGTTCACGGGGCCGCGCCATCACTCTACGCCTTCGAGCGCGCCTTTGGCCTCATCGAGAATGCGCGTCGTTTCTGCCCCGGCGATCCGCGCGATATCGTCTTGATACTTGAGAAGCGCGCCCACCGTATCGGTGATCATCTCCGGCGAAAGCGTCACGGCATCGAGCGCCACGAGGCAACGCGCCCAATCGATGCTTTCAGCCACCCCGGGAGATTTGAATAGATCCTGCCCGCGCAGCGATTGGACAAAGGCCACGATCTCAGCCGAGAGTGTTGCGGTGGCCTCAGGAACGCGTTTGCGCAGGATCTCAAGCTCCCGGTCAAAAGCTGGATAATCGACCCAGTGATAAAGGCAACGGCGCTTTAGCGCGTCATGCACCTCGCGCGTGCGGTTGGAGGTAAGGATCACAATTGGCGGTGCGCCCGCGGTAACGGTGCCGATCTCCGGGATCGTCACCTGATAGTCCGAAAGCAATTCGAGGAGGAACGCTTCAAACGGCTCGTCCGTGCGATCCACTTCGTCGATCAAAAGAACGGGCGGGCCGCCTTCCTGCGGTTCCAGCGCCTCCAGAAGCGGGCGGCGGATCAGGAAGGCGTCAGAAAAGAGATCGGCCTGAAGGGCCGCGCGGTCCGCTGCTCCCGCCGCCTCCGCCGTGCGGATCGCGATCATCTGGCCTGCGAAGTTCCATTCGTAGATCGCGGTGGATGCATCGAGCCCTTCATAGCACTGCAGCCGAATGAGCCGTCGCCCGAGCGTGGCGGCCAGCGCCTTGGCGATCTCGGTTTTGCCGACACCCGCCTCCCCCTCAAGGAAAAGCGGCTTGCCGAGGGTAAGTGCCAGATAGGCCACTGTGCCCAGATCGCGGCCGCAGACATAGTTCTGCTGGCCGAGCCAGGTGATGGTTTCGTCAATACTTGCCGGCCCGTTTTGCACCGCGTCCTCCGCCTCTGTCCCTCACGACATATGAGCCTACCATTGGGCTGTCCATGCAACATGCGCGCGCGGGTCTTGCCGATCCGGTACCAAGACCCCATCCTGATGGGAGACGCCATGCTGACCAAAACGCCCCCGACGCGAGACCCAATTGATGCGCTGCTGGCCGCCCCCGAGGGCGCGGTGCTGGCCGTGATTGCGGGCGTGGAAGGCCCCTCCTACCGCCCAGTCGGCGCAATGATGGCGGTGTTTTCGGAAGCCGAACGCGCAGGAACGCTGTCCTCCGGCTGTATCGAATCCGATATCGCGCTTCACGCGATGGAGGCGGCGGGGGCCGGCGAACCCCGGATGCTGCGCTACGGGCGCGGATCGCCATTCGTGGATATCCAACTGCCCTGCGGCGGCGGGCTCGACATCCTGCTAATGCCGCATCCGGATCGGGCGCTGCTGACGCAAGTTGCGGAAAACCGCGCCGCCCGGCGCCCCTGTTCGCTGGAGATCGATACCGGCACCGGCAGAATGGCGCTGGCGGAAACGGGGCAGACCGGGCGCGAGGGCACCCGGCTTACCGTGCGCTTCGATCCCGCGATCCGGTTCCTGGTGTTCGGCAAAGGCCCCGAGGCGAGCACTTTCGCAGCGCTCGTGCAATCGGCGGGGTACCCCAACCTGCTTGTTTCGCCGGACGCCGAGACATTGGAGAATGGCGCGGCCTCGGGAAGCGAAACGCGCCACATCACCAAGGCGGCTTTTCCGCCGGACCTGGCCGCGGACGACCGAACAGCGGTTGTACTGTTCTTTCACGATCACGATTGGGAGCCGCCGATCCTGGCCGATGCCCTGGCGACGCCAGCCTTCTACATTGGCGCGCAAGGGAGCCAACGCGCCCGGGATGCGCGGCACATGATGCTTGAAGGCATGGGGGTTTCGCAGGCCGATCGCGCGCGGCTTCATGGGCCCGTTGGTTTGATCCCCTCGGCGCGCGATGCCGGAACGCTGGCGGTTTCGGTTTTGGCCGAGGTGCTCGCCAAGGCGATGGCGCGTGCCGAATGATCACGGCAGGCGTGCTGCTCGCCGCAGGCGCCTCGCGCCGGTTTGGCGCGGCCGACAAGCTGCTCGAACCGCTCTTCGGCCAACCGCTGGTGGCCCATGCCGCGCGGTCCCTGGCCGCCGTTCAGCCGGATGTCTTGATCGCCGTTACGCGCAGGCCGGAGGTGGCCAGCCAGTTGGAGGGGTTCGACAACGTGCATGTGGAGGCGGCTGATCCGGCACAGGCGACAAGCCTGCGCGCTGGCGTGGCGCGCGCGGCTGCCCTTGGGGCAGGGCGGGTCGTGATCACGTTGGGCGACATGCCCTTTGTTACGCCTGTGCTGATCGAAAACGTGATCAGCCGCTCGACTGCCACTATGCCCGCCGCTGCCAGCGATGGGCGCCGCCCGATGCCGCCTGCCTGTTTTCCCGCCGTAAGTTTCGATGCGCTGTTGGCGTTGACAGGCGATCGCGGGGCCGGGGCCCTGCTGAGCGATCTGCCCGACTCAGCCCTCGTCGTTGCGCCGGACCGGGCCCTCGCCGATATCGATACGCAAAGATGCCTCGATGCCCTGAACGGGCAGGATCGGTGAAGCATGCCTTTCCGGGCAAGCCCGCGCCGATAGGCGCCCTACATATCGCGAGATTGGATTGGCCGAACGGTCCATGCCATACTAGATTGTCAGATTGACGCACCCCCACTCCCCGGTGCGCAAGAAGCCCCCTCATCAAGCGGAGAGCCAGATGACCGAATTCACATTGAACGGACAGACCCAGCGGGTGGAGGCAGATCCCGATATGCCGCTGCTGTGGGTTCTGCGAGACGAGCTGAAGCTGACGGGAACGAAATTCGGCTGCGGCGTCGCCGCCTGCGGCGCCTGCACCGTGCATATCGACGGGGTGCCAACCCGATCCTGCCAGACCTTCCTGGGCGATATCGAGGGTGCCGAGATCACCACGATTGAATCCATCGATACGCCTGAGGCGCGCGCGATCCGCGAGGCTTGGGTGGAACTTCAGGTGCCGCAATGCGGTTACTGCCAGTCCGGCCAGATCATGTCGGCCTCGGCGCTTTTGGCGGAAACGCCCAAGCCCAGCGATGAAGACATCGACTTCGCGATGGAAGGGAACATCTGCCGCTGCGCGAGCTACGCGCGTATCCGCCGCGCGATCCACCGCGCCGCCGAAATCATGGAGGCTTGAGATGCTACACTACCTCGATACCAAGCTCCCCCAGCCCACCCCGACCCGCCGGGCCTTCCTGAAACTCTCTGCCGGTGCCGTGGGCGGGCTTCTGATCGGCAGCGTCATCCCGATGCGTGGCGTGGCGCAATCAGCGGGCGCGGGCGATACGCTCGTAACCCCCTTCGTACATATCACGCCTGACAACCGCGTGATCGTGCTGAGCAAGCATCTCGACAAGGGGCAGGGTGCCGCCACCGGCCTCGCCACTCTGGTGGCCGAAGAGCTTGACGCGTCCGCCGAGCAGGTTGAGGCCGTCTTCGCCCCGTCAAACCCCGAGGTCTACCAAAACCTTCTCTTCGGAGTGCAGGGCACCGGTGGTTCAACGGCGATGGCAAACTCCTTCGATCAATACCGTCAGGCCGGTGCAACGGCGCGGGCAATGATCGTGAATGCTGCTGCGGACGCCTGGGGCGTGGCCGCTGGCGACATCAGCGTTGCCAATGGCGTGGTCTCGGGTGGCGGAAACACCGCCACGCTCGGCGAGCTTGCGGTGCAGGCCGCGTTGCAGGAGCCGCCCGCGGAAGTCAGCCTCAAGGCGCCGGATGACTGGGTGTATATCGGGAAATCCTTCCCCCGGGTCGAGCTGGCGCAGAAAACCCGCGGCAGCGTTGGCATGTTCGGGATCGATGCGCAGCCGGAAGATTGCCTGATCGCCGTGACCGCGCGCCCGCCGCGCTTCGGTGCAACCCTCGCGTCGGTGGACGCGTCAGAGGCGCTTTCGATGCCCGGTGTGGTGCAGGTGCTCGAAATCCCGCAAGGCGTCACCGTGTTGGCCAACAATACCTGGGCCGCCATGCAGGCCCGCGAAGCGCTGGTGCTCGACTGGGCCGAAGGATCGGGCGAAACCCGCGGTACCGATGAGCTTATGGAGGAGTTTCGCGCGCTTCTTGATGCGCCGGGCAATCCGTCTGCCCCGCGCGGCGATGCTGCCGCGCGGCTGGCGGAGGCCGCGCAGGTTGTTGAGGCGGAGTACTTCTTCCCCTTCCTCGCCCATGCCCCGATGGAGCCCCTGGATATGACCGTGCTCTATGATGGCGAAACCGCAAGTTTCTGGGGCGGCTCGCAGATTCAGACGCTCGATCACGGCGCGGCCGCGGCCGTTCTGGGCCTTGAGATGGGCCAGATCGCGATCAACACGACGTGGGGCGGCGGTTCCTTCGGGCGCCGCGCCACCTTTGACTCTCATCTGGCGGTGGAGACGGCGACGATCGCCAAGGCATGGCTCGATGGCGGGAATGGCGCCCGCCCGATCAAACTGATCTATTCCCGCGAAGATGATATTCGCGGCGGCTACTATCGCCCCATGGCCCTGCACCGCGTGCGCGCCGGCCTTGATGCCGAAGGCAACATCGCGGGTTGGGAGCACAGGATCGTCAGCCAGAGCATCTTCGCGGGCACGCCGTTTGAGAGCTTCGTGTTCACCGAAGGCGTTGATCATTCCACCGTCGAAGGCACCTCGGATACGCCCTATGCGATCCCCGATATGCATGTGGATGTGCATCACCCGCAGGTGGGCGTGCCGCCGCTTTGGTGGCGCTCGGTCGGCCATACCCACACGGCGTATGTGATGGAGACGATGATGGACGAACTGGCGGTCGCCGCCGGCCGCGATCCCGTTGAATTCCGCCTCGCCTATCTTGAAGGAGAGCCCCGCCTGGCCGGTGCGCTGCGGCTTGCCGCAGAGCGCGCAGGCCCTGCGGGGCCCGACGGCACGTCGCGCGGGGTTGCAGTTCACAAGAGCTTCAACAGCTACGCCGCCGAGATCGCCGATGTGCGGCTTCGCGATGACGGGAGCGTCAAGGTTGAGAAGGTGACCTGCGGGATTGACTGTGGTGTGCCGATCAACCCCGACAATATCGCGGCGCAGATCGAGGGCGGGCTGGGCTACGGCCTCTCGGCAGTGCTTCGCGAGGAGATCACGCTGACGGAAGGGGAGGTGGATCAGTTCAACTACCCCGATTATCCGCCGCTGCGCATCACCGATATGCCGGAGGTTGAGGTTCATATCGTACCCTCGACCGAGGCGCCCACCGGGATCGGTGAGCCCGGAACACCGCCCATTGGCCCCGCGGTGGCCAATGCCGTTTTCGCGGCAACCGGCGAGCGGGTGCGCACGCTGCCGTTCTCTCGGCACGGCCTCGCCTAGGCGCCATCTTGCTTCCCCCGGCAGCGCCAACTGCGCTGCCGGGGCCAAGCCGGATCCAGCTTTCAGCCGATCTAACAAATTGTCCGCAGGCAACTCTTGCCGGGTCGACAGCAAGCTGGCCGCGCGGGCCGATCCTGATCCACCGCAAAGGCGCCGCGATGCGCGGGGTCGCGGAAGGCGATATCGTGTAGGTCTCGAATGATCGGGGCAGCCGCCTTGCGGCGCATTCGGCCGGGGTTGAGATTGCCCGTTTCGCCGACCGCGGTTTTCCGATGGAGGCCCAGACCGCCCGGCAACTTGCCAGGTGGAGGTGTTCTGATATACGGAACAAGCTAAGTGAGCGGCGGAGCAAATGAGCGAACAGGCGCGGAAACCCAAGGTCGATTCCACGCTTTCCAAGGGCCTCACAATCCTCGAAAGCCTGGCGAATTCCCGCAAATCGAAGGGGGTGACGGAGCTTTCGCGGGAGCTTGGCCTCACGAAATCCAACACCTTCCGCCTGCTGCAGACGCTGAAGGCCATCGGCTATGTGCGCCACCTTGATGACAAGTCCTACGCCGCAACCCTGCGGATGTGGCAGGTGGGGCGGGCGACCGTGGATAACCTGAACCTGCGGGAACTGGCCGCGCCAGAGATGGCGTATCTGAGCCAGGAATCGCAGGAAACGATCTATCTAGCCGTCGCCGAAGATCTGCAGATCGTTTACATCGACAAGATTGAAAGCCGGAAGCCGATCCGTTCGTGGAATCCGATAGGGGGCTCCGCGCCGATTCACACGGTTGGAACCGGGAAGGCGATCCTTTCTGCCAACTACGATGTGCTGCGCGAAAAGGTGCGGGGCAATCTCACGCGGCATACGGAGCGGACCCTGACGACAATCGAAGCGCTCGACGCCGATATCGCCGAAACACGGGCCCGTGGCTATGCGTTCGACAGGGGAGAGTTTCGCGACCGTGGTCTGAGCGTGGGCGCCCCGATCATGCTGGGGGATGAGGCTGTGGCCGCCATCGGGATCTCACTGCCGGATGTAAACCTGCCCGATGTGGGAGAGGAGCACCTTGGTGCGCTCGTCCAACACGCCGCACAAGCCGTATCCCGAAAGCTGAGCCGACAGTAACGGCGCCTAGGATTTCTTCTTAGGCGCGGTTTCTTCCACCGGGCCGCCCTCTGCCACCCAATCGGTGAAGCCGTGCTTCAGATGTGCGGCGGCAAAGCCCATGTCCTGAAGCATCGCCGTCGCGAGGGCAGAGCGCCACCCCGAGGCGCAGTGCAACACGTATCGTACCCCGGCTTTTCCGAAGATGTCCTTGTAATACGGGCTATCGGGATCAACCCAGAATTCCAGCATGCCGCGAGGGGCATGAACGCTGCCGGGTATGAAGCCTGCGCGCTGGCGCTCGCGGATATCGCGGATATCAACGATAATGGTGCTGGGATCGCCCAGTTGTGCGATTAAGTCCCGTGTTTCGATCTCTTCTATCCGGGCGCGCGCATCCTCAACCATCTGCGCGGAGGTTTTTTTGAGAGGCACCGAGGGCTCCGTTCCATTTAGCAGAACAACGTTTTCGAATATTGACCCAGCATGGGGCCCGTGACAACGTCGGCGGGTTCACACCAAACTGAAGCGGGAGCCTCGTGAGGGATCACATGACGACGCGCGCGCCAGTCTCGTTGTGGGACGTCTCCTCGGCAGAAGCCGAGAGCGGTGCGGCCTTCGAGGTGCCATCGGACACGGCAGATGTTGCCATCGTCGGCGGCGGGTTCACAGGGCTTTCAACAGCGCTTTTCGCCGGGCAAGCCGGGCTTAGCGCCCAGGTTCTGGAGGCCAAGCGGATCGGCTACGGCGGCTCGGGCCGAAATGTAGGGCTGGTGAATGCGGGCGTTTGGCACCCGCCCGCCAAAGTGCGCGCGGCTTTGGGGAAAACCTATGGGCCGCGCTTTCTCAAAACGTTCGGTGACGGCCCGGGCCTCGTTTTCGATCTGATCGAAAAACACCAGATCCGCTGCGAGCCAACCAAAACTGGCACGATCCATGCCGCACACGCGCCCTCAGGTTACGCCGACTTGAAATCCCGCCACGCGGAATGGGATCGGATGGGGGCGCCGGTGGAGCTTCTGCCGCGCGCAGAGGTGGCAGAGAAGATCGGAACGGATGCGTTTTTCGGCGGCCTGCTCGACCATCGCGCGGGCACGATCAATCCCATGGGCTACTGCCGGGGGCTGGCGCGGGCGGCAGAGGCGGCCGGCGCCCGGATCAGCACCGGCGTTCTGGTCACCAAGCTCCGCCGAACCGGTGAAGTCTGGCAGGTGAAGACGGATCGCGGCACCTTCACAGCCCGCAACGTGGTGCTGGGAACCAATGCTTACACCGATGCGCTTTGGCCCCGTCTCTCGCGCGTGTTCACGCCGATCAGTTACTTTCAGCTCTCCACCCCGCCCCTTGGGGAGGAGGCCGCGCATATCCTGCCGGGCAAGCAGGGGGTTTGGGATACCGGCCCGATCATGTTCTCCCTCCGCCGCGATGCAGAAGGGCGGCTTATCATCGGATCCATGGGCACTGTTATCGGCACGAAAAGCGCGGGCCTGTCCGAGCGCTGGGCGCGCCGCCAGCTCCGCCGCCTGTTTCCGCGGCTCGGGCCGGTGACTTTTGAGGATGCCTGGCATGGCCGAATTGCCATGACGCCAGACCACTTGCCGCGGGTGTGTCTTCTCAACGAGGGCCTTTACACGGCGATTGGTTATAACGGCCGCGGGATCACCACGGGAACGATTTTCGGCAAAGCGATCGCGGGGCTGTTGGCAGGCGACGATCCCAAGGGCCTGCCGCTTCCGGTTGAAGAGCTCTCGGAAGTGCGTAGCGCCCCGATCATGTCGCGCCTCTACCAGGCGGCCTTCACCACCAACCAGTTTCTCAAGAGCCTTTGATCGATGACCCGGATCCGCGTTGGCGTTGATATTGGTGGCACCTTCACAGACGTGGCGCTTGATCATCCGGGCGGCCTGACAACGGCAAAGGTGCTTACAGATTACGCGCAACCGGAACGGGCTATCTTGGACGGCGTCGTGGCCGCCGCAGATGCCGCCGGGATTGACGTTGGCAAGATCGCCCAGGTGATCCATGGAACCACGCTTGTGACGAACGCGCTGATCGAGCGGAAGGGCGCGAGAACGGCGTTCATCACAACCGAAGGCTTTCGCGATGTGATCGAAATGCGGTCCGAAAACCGGTTTGAGCAGTACGATCTCGCCCTAGAACTCCCCGCACCCCTCGTGCCGCGGAAGGATCGCTTTACCGTTGGAGAGCGCATGAGCGCCGAGGGCGACGTTCTGCTCGCGCTTGATCCGGCGGAGGTTGAGCGCCTGGTAGATCACGTGGCAGCGGGGAACTACGAGTCCGTCGCCATCGGCTTCATGCACGCCTATGCCAATGATGCCCATGAGGTGGCGATTTTCCAGGCGCTTCGCGCCCGGTTACCGGATCTGCCGATCTCGCTTTCCTCGGTGGTCTCACCGCAGATGCGGGAACTGCCCCGTTTCAATACGGTGATTGCGAACGCTTACGTTCAGCCGCAGGTCGCCGCCTATCTCAGCCGCTTTGTCGGGCGGCTGCGTGCGGAAGCCATCGCGGCGCCGGTTTTCATGATGCACTCGGGCGGTGGCCTGATCACGGTGGAAACCGCCGCGGCCCAACCCGTGCGCCTTCTAGAATCCGGGCCTGCGGGCGGCGCAATCTTCGCCGCGGGCTTTGCCGAGGCGCATGGGATCTCAAGCGCGCTCTCCTTCGATATGGGGGGCACAACGGCCAAGATCTGTCTGGTGGAGGATGGCACGCCAAAGACCGCCAAGTCGTTTGAGGTTGCCCGCAGCTACCGCTTCAAGAAAGGCTCGGGCATGACCGTGTCAACGCCGGTGGTTGAGATGGTAGAGATCGGGGCGGGCGGCGGCTCCATCGCATCACTCGACAGCATGACGCGCCTCCGTGTTGGCCCGCAATCGGCGGGGTCTGAGCCCGGGCCTGCCTGCTACCAGCGGGGCGGCACCAAGCCAACCGTTACAGATGCCAATCTGGTTCTCGGGCGGCTTGATCCGGAGCGGTTTGCGGGCGGAGCCATTCCGCTTGCGCCCGATCTTTCGGCCGAAGCTCTCGCAACGCACCTGCCGGGCTTTGCGCCCCGCGACGCTGCCTTTGGCGTAACCGAAATGGTTGATGAAAACATGGCCAATGCGGCGCGGGTTCATACGGTTGAGAATGGCCGCGATATCGAGCATTTCACCATGATCGCTTTTGGCGGCGGCGCGCCGCTTCATGCCTGCCGGCTCTGCGAGAAGCTTGGGATCGACACGCTGCTGATCCCGCCCGGAGCTGGCGTTGGTTCTGCGATTGGATTTTTGCGCGCGCCGGTCAGCTATGAGGCAACGCGCGGGCTGTTCCAACGCCTCGTGGCCTTCGATCCATGCGCCGTGAATGCGATGCTCGATGCGCTTGAAGCCGAGGCGCGCGCCTTTGTCGAAGCCGCCGCCGGGGGCGCCGAGACGGAGACCTTGCTCACCGCCTTCATGCGCTATGCCGGGCAGGGGTGGGAGATCCCGGTGATCCTGCCCTTGCGCCATGTTCGGGCAGAAGATGTGCCGATGATCGGCGCCGCCTTCGAAGAGGCGTATCGAAAACTCTTCGGTCGTACGATTGAAGGGTTTGAGGCCGAAATCACCAACTGGTCTCTCGTTGTGGCCACCCGCAGGCCCCCGGCGCGCCCGGTTCCGCGCCAAACAGGGCATACTGCCGCGCCGATCCTGCGCACCCGCCCGATCTACGATGCCGCCCTCCGGCAGGACGTTGCGGCGCAGGAGGTGGATCGGGCGGCGATATCGCCGGGCCAGGCCATTGAAGGCCCCGCGGTGATCATCGAACGGGAAACCTCTACCATCGTTACCTCCACCTTTCGCGCTGTGGAACAGGCCGATGGCACTCTCCTGCTTGCGCGGAAGGAGGCCCGGGCATGAGCCCCTCCGCCATCGATTATCAGATCATGTGGAACCGGCTGATCGCGGTTGTGGAAGAACAGGCAACAACCCTGATCCGCACCGCCTTCTCAACCTCCGTTCGCGAGGCCGGAGACCTTTCTGCCGGGCTCTTTGATCGGCAGGGCCGGATGATGGCGCAAGCCGTTACGGGCACGCCCGGCCACGTAAATGCCATGGCAGAGAGCGTGACCCATTTTGCGCGCATCATCGGCGCCCAGAACACCTTTGAGGGTGATGTTTTCGTTACCAACGATCCCTGGTTTGGCACCGGCCATTTGCATGATTTCACGGTGGTCACCCCGGTGTTCCGCGCCGGGCGCCATATCGGCTACTTCGCTTGCACCGCTCACGTTGTTGATATCGGCGGGCGCGGGTTCGGCCCCGATGCCGCCGAGGTTTATGAAGAGGGCCTTCTGATCCCGATCATGAAATTCGCCGAGCGGGGCCGGGTGCAGGCGCTATTGGTGGAACTGATCCGCGCCAATGTTCGAACCCCCGACCAGACTGTGGGCGACCTTTATTCGCTGGCCGCGTGCAACGAGGCAGGCGATCGCCGGCTTCAGGCGATGATGGACGAGTTCGCGGTAGACGATCTGCAAGGGCTGGCGGAGTACATTTTCGAAGCCTCCGCCCGCGCGACACAAGACGCGATTTCCAGGGTCCCGGACGGGACGTACCGCAACCACATGCGGGTGGATGGCTATGATTTCCCGGTTGATCTCAACGTCACGCTCACGGTCGCGGGCGATGCGCTGACGGCGGATTTTGCGGGAACGTCGGGCATGAGCGCTTTTGGCGTGAATGTTCCCGAAGTCTATACCCGCGCCTATGCATGCTACGGTCTGAAATGTGCAATCGCGCCGGAGGTACCGAACAACACGGCCTCTCTTGCGCCGTTCCGTATCTCCGCGCCGGAGGGCTCCATCCTTGCCGCCACGCGCCCCGCGCCCGTCTCCGTGCGCCACGTTATTGGCCATCTTGTGCCGGACGTTGTGCTGGGCGCCTTGCACCAGGCTCTGCCTGACACCGCACCGGCGGAGGGCGCAAGCGCACTCTGGAACATCCAGATCTCCGCTCGGCCCATAAACCCCGGCTCCGGCCTGCCGCGCCGGGAGATCCTGATGTTCAATTCCGGTGGAACAGGTGCCCGGCCAGCCCTTGATGGCCTCTCGGCCACTGCCTTCCCTTCGGGCGTTTCAACGATGAGTGTTGAGGCGACAGAGCATGTGGGGCCCATCGTTGTGTGGCGCAAGGATCTGCGCGAAGGGTCAGGCGGCGCCGGGCAGCACAGAGGCGGCCTTGGCCAGGTGATCGAAATCGCGCCGCGTGATGGCTACGAGCTTCATTTCAATGCCATGTTCGACAGGGTCGATCACCCCGCCCGCGGGCGAAACGGGGGCGGGAATGGCGCGGCAGGCCGGGTGGAGCTTGCCGATGGAACGGCCCTTCGGGCCAAAGGCCGCCAGCGCATTGGCCCCGAGGCGCGCCTGCGCCTCAGCCTGCCCGGCGGCGGGGGCTTCGGCCCGGCCGCCAACCGCAGCCCAGGTGCCATCCGCCGCGACCTTGCGGCAGGATACATAACGCAAGAACAGGCCCGCGAAATCTACGGCCTGAAAGACATCGGAGACCCGGATGACTGATCAACCCGTTGCCCTCGTTACCGGCGGCGCGCAAGGCATTGGCCTAGCCTGTGCCGAGGCCCTCGCCGCGGACGGCTTCCGCCTTGTGCTGGCCGATCTGCAAGAGAGTGTTGTGGAGGCCGCGGAGGCGCTTGGCGGCACTGGCCTTGTTTGCGACATGGGCGATGCGGGCGCGATTCACGCTCTTTTCGACACTGTTGAGGCGGCCGTTGGCCCGGTTGCCGCGCTGGTCAACAATGCCGGGATCGCGATGCCCGGGGAATTTCTGACCTATGATCTGGAGAGTTTCGAGAAGGTGCTGAACGTCAATCTCCGGGGTGTGTTTCTCGCCACCCAGCGCGCGGCCCAGGCGATGGTTCGGAACGGGATCGAGGGCGCCATCGTCAACATGTCGTCGATCAATGCCCAGGTGGCGATCCCGGCGATCCCGGCCTATTGCGCCTCAAAAGGCGGGGTCATGCAGCTCACGAAAGTTGCCGCGCTTGCCCTTGCGCCCCACAACATCCGCGTCAACGCCGTGGGTCCGGGCTCCATTGATACCGAAATGATGGCGGGCGTGAATGCCAGCCCCGAGGCGCTTGCCCGCGTAATGGCCCGCACGCCGCTTGGCCGCGTCGGCACAGCGCGCGAGATCGGCGATGTCGTGGCCTTCCTCTGCTCAAAAAAGGCAAGCTACGTGACCGGCGAGACGATTTATGTGGATGGCGGCCGGCTTGGCCTTAATTACACGGTCTGACCTGCCCAACCCAATTTGACTGATGCTGCAACGTGTCCGAGTGTCGGTATTAGACGATTGACTGATCCCTTGGTGATGTGTTGCGTTCTCCAATCCGAGACTGGCCAAGCTTTCCAGTCATGCTTTCCATAACCCCATCTCGTCTGACAAGTCTGTGCCAAAGCGCTCCAGCGACATGGCAACATAGCAGAGCGGGCAGAACGATGAGAAAAAACTCATGTAGCCCTACCAGACCGGCAACCACAATTCCGCTTATCAGCGGAGTGGAATATGCCAGCGCGATGCCCAGGCCAGATAGCACGATGCCAAAGACGCTGGCGTAGAGCCCAAGATGTACGGCTCGAGACAGTTGATGCTCCCACTTCGGTGCCTCGTTCGGCAGACGCGTCGGCCCGGCCACATATTTGGTCCACGCGAAGCGCCCGACAAACAAAACACAAAGCCCAAGCGCAAAAGATACTTCAAATCTCAGGACTGCTGGATCGGCGAGTTGCGAAACGCTATCAAGCCCTTTGAGATAGCCATACCCGATTAGGGCGGCAGAGACCCAGTGGATCACGCGCGTGATAAATCCGTGTGGTTCGGCTGTCATGTCTCCGCTCCCCTTCAGAACGCTATCGCCGTGTTAGCAGGCGACCTCTTCGGCATTTTCGTCGGAAGCCTGACGAGTTAGCCTCAGCAGCGGGGCGGCTAGAAGGCCAAGGCCTGCGGCAGCCAAGGCAAAGATGGCGAGGTAGAACACTACGACCAGTCCAAGCCCCGCCGCGGCGCCGCCGATGAGGAAAAGGCCGACTCCTGCCGCACTTGAAGCAAGTTTGTTCAGATGCTTTTTCATTTTAAAGGTCTCCAGTTTCATACGTTGTTTCGACAAAACTGATATGGGCAGTGCGTTTTACGCGCGTCTGATCCCAACCTTACAAATCTGCAAACTTCAGCGTGACGGAAAGGCCCTGCGGCCGATTTGGTGCCAAGACAAGCTCGGCGCGGTGCCGGTTGGCAACCGCTCGAACCAGCGCCAACCCGAGCCCGGTGCCTTCTGTTTGACGTGATGCGTCCAACCGCACCATTGGTTTGAGCACCTCGGCGTATTGGGTGGGATCGACGCCAGATCCATTGTCCCTAATCCCAATGGACTGGCCTTCGACTTTGAGCGTCACCTTTCGCCCACCATGCCGGATCGCGTTCTGAATCAAGTTTGCCGTGGCCTGAACAAGCATCTGCCTGTCCGCAAAAACTGTTTCGGGATTGATTATTTCGAGCGTCAGCTCTTTTTCTGCATCCTCGACAACTGGGCCAAAAATCTCATGCAACTCTTCTGCGAAGCCTCCGAGTTCAACACTTTCGAACCCCTCTGTCCCCTGTGCCACCTCAATGCGAGCGATGCGCATGATAGTGTCAAAGATGCTCGATAGGCCCTCAGCTTCCTCCAAAGCCTCGCTACGTTCTTCGCCCTCTGGCAAGACCTCTAGCCGGGACCGCAACCGTGCGAGCGGGGTACGCAGGTCATGCGCAAGGCTCGCGCTCAGATGCCTCGTCTGCGCAACAAGCTGCTCAATCTCACCGGCTGTCACATCGATTTGGCGAGCAATATCGCCCAGATCGTCGTTTGACTGTGGGAGGCCTGTGCGGGCAGCTAGGTCTCCTGAGGCCAGTGCCGAAAGAGTGTCATTGATCCGTGTTAGTCGGCGTCGCCCAAGAACCCCCGCGGCTAGCCCGATCAAAAGGCTCAATGCAATAATGGCAGCAACCGTTGCCCATAAAACGCCGCTAAGCAGTTCAAGCGCTTCTTCGCCGTCGTCCAAAGGAACGGCGACTACAACTGGCGCTCCTTTTGCGTCCGAACTCACAAGTACTCGCCATGTATCGCTGTTGCGATAATCTTCGTTCAGCTCGACCGTGCCGCCGCCGCGCTCTACGACTCGAACAAAAGGCCTGGGTAGGTCATCAAGATCAACGGCGGCGCGAAGAATGAGTCCAAAGTCATCTCCCCGCGCGCCCTGCAAGTCTGAGGAACGAGCCAAGGCATCAAGCGTTGTATCTACTCTGCGCTCAAACGCGGCGGTGCCAATCGTAAGGGCAGTGTAAACGGCAACCGCCGTTCCGATCGCGAAGATCACCGACAGGACGAGCGCCAGCCGCATCGTCGATGATCGACGCAGCCAGGTGAAGCTATTGTCCAAAGACATACCCTTCGCCACGACGGGTGCGGATCAGTTGGTCTTCAAAGGGCTTGTCGATTTTTGTGCGCAGCCGGCTGATATGGGTTTCGACAACGCTCGTCGTTGGATCAAAACTCATATCCCAGACCTGTTCCAGCAACATCGTGCGTGTCACCAAGCGGCCCGGTCGGCGCATGAAATACTCAAGTAGTTTGAACTCCTTGGCCATGAGTTCGATCTCTTGGCCTTGCCGTTTGCATTTGCGTGCAAGGAGGTCGAGGCTGAGGTCCCCATGTTGCAAGACCGATTGATTTTCGGTTGCACTGGGCGCACTTTCTCTGCGCCGACCAAGAGCAGCGACCCTTGCCGACAACTCGACAAAAGCAAAAGGCTTTGTCAGGTAGTCATCGCCGCCTGCGTTAAACCCTTCAATTCGGGCGTCCACTTCGCCAAGTGCGGTTAAGAAGAGTGCCGGCGTTGTATTCTTTGACGCGCGCAGAGATCGAAGAACGGCCAGCCCATCAAGCCCAGGCACCATGCGATCAAGAACTAGCACGTCGTAGTCCTGTCCCATGGCGGCGATCAAGGCCTCCTTTCCATCTTCAAAGTGGTCGACGACGTGACCTTCTTCGCGCAGACCATTTGTGATCCACGACCCGAGTTGTGCGTCGTCTTCCAAAAGCAAGATCCGCATATCGCCCCAAAGCATTGTCAATCGGAGGCAACTTTAGAGAGCGGCCTCCGACTTGGCCATTCAATCGCGATGCCGCGCAACCTTAGTCGTCATCGTCTTCATCGTCGTCGTCATCCTCGTCTTCAGCTTCCACTTCGATGACGGCACCGGTATCTGCTGCGATGTCAACTTCGAAGGCTTGGCCATCCGCCTGGACAATCTCGATCTCGTAGACCGTAACTCCGCCTTCTTTCTCAAGCTCGGCCTCTAGAGCTTCCCCCGGCACCTCCAGAAGGGCGATCTCAATGGCCTGCTCAAGGGTCAACCCTGTTTCGGTTGCCGCCGTTTGTGCGGATACTGCGCCGATCATGGCACCTGTCAGGACCAGACCAGCGATTGCTCCGCCCGCGATGGTTTTCTTTTCCATATCATGTCTCCATTTCTGAGTTTCGAAGGCGCCCTTGCCTTCCGATGACACCGATATGGGGAAGCCAGATGGGATAGATCTGAACCAAGCCTTACATGTTTGTAAGGTTGTCGTTTGATGTCAGAAACTGGCCGTTTTGGTCGTCCAAGCTCAGCTAAGAGCCCCAAGCCTGTCGAATGGCATCTCTGCTCCCAAGAGCACGATCACCCAGGGCACACCGAAGGCCTGCTTTGCCCTCAACCTTTCCTCGCAGGGCAGGTGCAATAGTAGCTCATTGAGGCGATGGCTACGTCACGGTTCTGCGTCGCATGCAGTCGATCGGCCCACCTACGGCCAAACACGAAACCCTTGGTTTTGGCCGGGCCCTAAGGGACGAGACAGTTGAAGCCCCTGAGAACGCGGCCGCAACAACAACGGTGCTGTTATCTGGTGGACGGGTTAGGTCGTTGGGTCACCTGGATCGTCGCCGGTATTCGCTCTGTCCTTCCCCCGTAGAACTGGGCCGTTACACTGGCGGCGAGAGGGGGATTGGGCGCGGCAATTGAAAGCTGCTGATGAGAGTATCTTGGAACTCGTTGACCGTATGGTCGGGGCCAAGAACACTTCTGTTCTCAAAGCGCTGGAAGCCAAGATCGAAGAGCTCGAACGTGAGAAGTTGGTGTTGGTCTCCAAGGCCGAAGAACCCCTCCGAAATGCGGCGAGGCTTGAAGAATGCATGGAACTCGCCCTGCGATTCCTTTCAAGGCCTTGGGGTATATACAAAAATGGAAGTTATGCGGTGCGCCAGACGGTCTTGAGACTGGCTTTTTCTGAGCCGCTCCAATTCACGCCAGAAGGCGTGTATGGAACACCAAAAACTACCTTACCCTTCAGGATGTTAGGAGGTTTTTCCGGAAAAAAGTGAGAAATGGTGCCGCAGGGGGGCAATGCATTCCCATATCTTGTGGTCTAGTGCGGTCTCAGCCAGTCTCGGGTTCCGAGGGTTGGGCCAATAAAACCTGCCGTTTCCCATATCATTCCCTTTCACGCCGTCTCACCGTGTCCTATATCTATGGGTGGACAGAAAGGGTGGTTAGATGGCGCGGGAATTGAACAGGCTGGATGCCAAGAAGGTTCGCAACGCGCCGCCGGGGAAGCACGCCGACGGCGGGGGCCTGTGGCTCCACAAGCGCGAGGATGGCGGTGGCCAATGGTTTCTCCGCGTGACCGTTTATGGGCGCCGCCGCGAGATGGGGCTCGGCTCGACGCGGGATGTCTCCCTGAAGGAAGCGCGCCAGCAAGCGGATAAGTGGCGCGCCGTTGTCCGGCAAGACAAAGACCCGATCAAGGAGCGCGAGCGCCTGAGGCGTGAAGCGGCCCGCGAACGGCACACCCTGGAGAATGTCGCCTACCAGGCCTTCGAGGCGCGTAAGGCGGAGCTGAGGGGGGATGGCAAGGCCGGGCGTTGGTTCAGTCCGCTTGAGATCCACGTATTGCCAAAGTTGGGGCGCACCCCGATTGAGGAGATCGACCAAAATGACATTCGTACCGTGCTCGCGCCGATCTGGCACACAAAGGCCGACACGGCGCGCAAGGCGGTTAACCGGCTGAACATCGTATTTCGCTATGGGGCTGCCATGGGCCTCGATGTGGATCTCCAGGCCACGGAAAAGGCGCGGGCACTTCTCGGCAAATCCCGCCATGTGGTTAAGAACGTGCCCGCCTTGCCCTGGGCGGAGGTGCCTGCATTTTTTGCCAGCCTCAGTGATGGAACGATTACCCAACTCGCGTTGCGGCTTCTGATCCTCACGGCCCTTCGGTCCAAGCCGATCCGCTTTGCTCACCTGGATGATATCGAGGGTGATATCTGGACGGTGCCCGCACAGCTTATGAAGGCACGCAAGGGCAGAGAGGAAGACTTTCGCGTGCCGCTTTCTCGTGAAGCCCAGGCAGTGATTGAGCAGGCAAAGCCCTTTGCGCGGGATGGCTTCCTGTTTCCCAACGTCCGGCGCGGGGTGCTGTCCGATGCCACCATGTCGCGCTACATGGAGCGCCTCGATATTGAGGCCCGGCCTCACGGGTTCCGATCCAGTTTCCGCACGTGGTGTGCAGAGGCGACGGACACGCCGCACGAGGTGGCCGAGGCCGCGCTTGCGCATGTTACCGGATCAGCTGTTTCGCGAGCCTACCGGCGAACGGATTTCCTGGAGCAGCGGCGCGCACTGATGGAGCGGTGGGCGGATCACGTCACCGGTGGCTCGGGTGAAGTTGTGAGGATTGCAACATGAGTGGCATTGATCGCCTGCCTACAGAAAACGATGTGCCCGACAAAGAATTCGGCGATACGGCGGCGTTGGAATCAATGATAGCTGCCGTTGGTGGCCTAGGTGGCCTCAGCCAGGAGCAATCAGGGTTCGTGATTTCTGGCCCGAAACGTGGTCGCCCCAAGTTAGATTCCGAATTAGACAGTATTGATTGCTATCGCGCCTGGTATATTCATGGAATTGTAAAAATGCTTCGTTTGGCTGGGCGGACGGTTCCCAAGCAGAGCGATATTATTAAGCAGGTAAAGGAGTTAGACGAAAAGGGACTCGCTCCTGACGATCCTCAGGTGTTCAGGCGCGCCAGCCTTCCAACTCTTCAGCAATCGGTGTCGCGCGGAAAGGCAAAGCTTAAGATTGCGCGCGACTGGACTGGAGGGTCTTTAGACCACGATTTACCGCCGCCGCGCTAATTGCGAAAAAATGGGCTGAGTTTTTCGCAAAGGACTAATTGCAAATGCTCGCGTATCTCTTGGCTTCGATTGTAACGCCAAGGAGAGCGCCAAAGATGAACGACATTCTTCTCTCGGATCGCGAAGTGATTCAGGCACTTGGATGTGCTCGGAGCACGCTCTGGAGATGGGCGGCAGAGGGCGTAGTGCCTAAGCCACTCAAAATCGGCGGCTCAAGCCGCTGGCGCCACTCCGACATCGAAGAGGTAATCGCCAAGGCAGCAGCCAAGCGAGAGGCCGCGTAACGAAAAACCCCCACTAACCATTGCGGTCGGCGGGGGCGAATTCGTTCAGTGGGACATCGCTAACGTAGCGCTCAAACGCTGGCCCTACAAGGGCTAAGAGTAGTGAAAGACGAAATTAATCAGCGCGTTAGCGCTTCAGCGACCGGCATTAGCCGAATGGAGACTTGCGCCCACCCGGGTGATAGGTGGCAGCCGATTGGCATCCTTGCGGATCGGTTTGTAAGCCTTGCCGAGGGGGTGCGCTCATGACGGCACATTTCCAGCCCCCGACCAAACCGTCCGGGCGTTCGGTCTTCGGCGACTACGCCAAGCCGGAGCACAAGGCGGTCGCCCGTATGGCGGGGTACTCGCTGTGCCAATGCGATGAAGCCGCGGCGCAAGAGTTCGCGTACGTTATGCGGGCCAGGCTCTCGGAGGCCGAGTGCGCCTTCATGGCGTATTCCGGGCTGTTGTCGCTGGACGAACGCGCGCGCCGGATCGTCAAGGATCTCACGGCGTGACGTTTGACGACACCATATCAACTGACGGGCACGGCGCCGGGCAGGCGGCGGCGAACGCGGTTCGCCCACTAAGTGGCCGCGCGCGTGCGATTTCGGATGAGCTGCAGCACGTACTCGGGGTCGAGGCCGTGACCTCCTCGCAGTACCTGCTGAAGGGATGGCTCAGCACGACTGCGCTGAGCGTCGTCTACGGCGAGAGCAACGTCGGCAAATCGTTCTTCGCGATCGATGTGGGCCTGCATATTGGTGCCGGGGCGGAGTGGCATGGACACCGTGTTCCGGCGAACGCTGGACCTGTCATTTATGTGGCTGCTGAAGGTGGGTTTGGCATTGCCAATCGCATCGAAGCTGCACGTCGCTCGAACCCGGATCTTGTCGGGCAATCAGAGTTCTATCTGTTCCGTGGGGCGCTCGATTTATTTGCCCCGCATGACGCTCGTGCGCTGGTCAGCGCAACGCGGACGCTGGTGTTCCAGCCCTCGCTGATCATCGTCGATACCATGGCTCGGGTCATGGGCGCGGGCGATGAGAATGGCGCCAGAGATATCGGCATCCTCGTCGCTAATCTGGACTTCATCCGGCGGTCTCTGGGCTGCCACGTCATGCTTATCCACCACTCCGGCAAGGACACCTCGAAAGGCGCGCGTGGCAGCAGCGCCTTGCGGGCTGCTGTGGACACTGAAATCGAGATCACGCGCGTGGATGATGTCATTCAGGCCGAGACCCAAAAGCAGCGGGATATGGAATGCGGCGCTGTCTTTGCCTACCGGCTTCAGCGGGTTGAGATAGGCACCGATAGTGACGGCGATCCGATTACCTCGGCTGTGGTTCAAGCCACCGAACCGGTTGAGAAAAAGCCGAAGCTGACGGGCCAGCAGGGCATTGGCTTGCAGGCGCTTGATGATGCGCTGGCCGAACACGGCGCAAGGATTGTTGGCGACAACTATCCGCCGAACCGCAACTGCGTCTCGCTGCAGAAATGGCGGGAGTATTGCGACCGTCACGCTCTGAGTTCGGGGGAGAGCGACAGCGCCCGCCGGAAGGCCTTCTTCTCGGTGAAAAACGCGCTCCACGAGAAGGGCATTATCCGCGTGTTCGATGACAACGTCTGGAGGTGTGAGGCATGAGCGTTACCGCCGTTACCAAGCGTTACCCTTCACCTTTGGTAACGCACAGGCAGACACCGTTACCGGACGTTACCTCCCCCCTAAAGGGGGGTAACGCCGGTAACGCTGCCCCTGTCACGGCAAATGACGGCGGAGATGTGGGTCAGGAACTAATCCTGATGTCACGCTCTGAGGATCGCTCTCAGCGGTTCGCGGACGACA
>JANQPC010000006.1 GCA_028285485.1 Paracoccaceae bacterium
GCCACGGGCCGACCGAACAGCCGGAGAGCCGAGACCTCGCGCTCTGGTGGTTCGGAGAGACGAGATATCCCTCCGGCGGAAAGGGGCCCCAAGCGGGCCCGTTTTTTTCGTGCGGAGACTACGGGCCGCGTCAGGCGCGCGGATCGGGCGCCCAGCGGCCCGCGACCAGATCTTTCGCCTTTTCTGCCGCGGCCTCCGCAGTGATCCCGAACGCCTTGTAGAGCTCGCCCGCAGGGGCCGAGGCCCCGTAGCCGTGCATCCCGATGAAGCCCGATTTTTCGCGCTTGCCGCGTTCGCCGAAAAGCCAGCGATCCCAGCCAAAGCGGATCGCGGCCTCGATGGCCACGCGCACGGGGCCGGCGGGGAGCACCTTGCGGCGATAGGCTTCGTCCTGCGCCTCAAACAGTTCCCAACACGGCATTGAGACGACGCGGGTGCCGATGCCTTCGGCCTGCAGCAGATCGCGCGCGGCCAGTGCGATCGACACTTCCGATCCGGTGGCCATCAGGATCGCCTGGCGCTTGCCCTCGGCCTCGGCCAGCACATAGGCGCCCTGGGCCGTCAGGTTCTTCATCTTGTGCTCGGCGCGCACGGTAGGCAGGCCCTGCCGGGTGAGCGACAGCACGGCGGGCGTTTTCGTTTCCGCCAGCGCGAGTTCCCAGGCCTCTGCCGTTTCCACCGTATCGGCGGGGCGGAAGACGTTGATATTGGGCGTGGCGCGCAACATGGCGAGATGTTCGACCGGCTGGTGCGTGGGCCCATCTTCCCCAAGCCCAATGGAATCATGGGTCATCACATAGACGGGCGCGATGCCCATAAGCGCCGAAAGCCGCATCGCGCCCCGCGCGTAATCGGTGAAGCACAGGAACGTGCCGCCATAGGGCTTGATCCCGCCATGAAGCACCATGCCGTTCATCGCGGCGGCCATGCCATGTTCGCGGATCCCGTAATGCACGTAGCGGCCCTTGCGGTTCGTGGGCTCGAAGATCCCCAGATCGGGGGTAAGCGTGTTGTTCGATCCCGTCAGATCCGCCGAGCCCCCCATGGTTTCGGGCAACACAGGGTTGATCGCTTCAAGCACCATTTCGGAGGATTTGCGCGTTGCGACCTTCGGCTGGCTCTCAGACACCTGCTTTTTCAGCGCCCGGATCGTGCCGAAGAACTTCTTGGGCATCTCCCCGGCCATCACCCGGTTGAACTCGGCGCGCTTGCGGTCACTCATTTCGCCGAAGCGGGCGGCCCAGGCGGCGTGATCATCCGCGCCGCGGCGGCCGATCGCCTCCCAGGCCGATTTGATCTCGCCCGGAATATCAAAGGGTGCGTGCGCCCAGCCATAGGCATCGCGCGTTGCCGCGATCTCCTCGGCCCCAAGGGGCGAGCCATGCGCCTTGGCCGTGCCCTGCCGCGTGGGCGCGCCGAATCCGATACGTGTTTTGCAGGCGATCATCGTGGGTTTCTTCGAGGATTTCGCCTTGGTGATCGCGGCGTCGATATCTTCGGGATCGTGGCCATTGCAGGAAAGCACCTGCCAGCCCGCCGCAGTGAAGCGCTTGGCCTGGTCGGTGATGTCGGATTTTGCCACATCGCCATCGATGGAGATCGAATTGTCATCCCACAGCACGATCAGGCGCCCAAGCCTTTGCATGCCCGCAAGCCCGATCGCCTCATGGCTGATGCCTTCCATCAGGCAGCCATCACCCGCGATCACATAGGTATCGTGATCCACCACCTTCTTGCCGAAACGCGCCCTTAGCGCCTCTTCGGCCATTGCAAAGCCCACCGCGTTGGCAAGGCCCTGGCCTAGGGGGCCCGTGGTGGTTTCGATCCCCGTGGCGTGGCCATATTCGGGGTGTCCCGCGGTGATCGAGCCCTGCTGGCGGAAGTTGCGGATCTGCTCGATCGTCATGTCTTCGTAGCCGGTGAGATGCAAAAGCGCGTAGAGCAGCATCGAGCCGTGGCCGGCGGATAGAATGAACCGGTCCCGATCCGGCCAGTGGGGCGCGCTGGCATCGAATTTCAGGTGCTTGTCGAACAGCACCGTGGCCACATCCGCCATTCCCATCGGCATGCCGGGATGGCCGGAATTCGCGGCCTCGACCGCATCCATCGCCAGCACGCGGATCGCGGCGGCCTTGTTCCAGTGATCGGGGTGGAGTTCCTTCAGGGTGGCGATATCCACGGCGCGTTCGTCCTTCCTCGCAAGCGGCCTGCGCGGCGGTGATACCAGCCCGGCGGGCGAGTTCAAGCAGGCGGCGTCAGCGGGGTTCCGCCCGCCGGGGGTGCATTCAGGCGCCGAACGGGTAAAATCCATCCCTCACAGGGCGATACGATTCGCTATTGCAGTGCTGCATTCAGTGATGCAGGAGGCTGCAGCACGGGACCGGGAGGGGCGCATGACCGAGATTTCCGAACTTCAACGGCGCATGACCGCCGCGCTCGATCGGATCGGCGCGGGGCTGGAGCGGATGCCGCGGGGCGAGGATGCGGGCCTGGCCGAGGCGCTTGAAGCCGAGCGGGTGGCCAATGCCCAGCTGGAAGAACGCGTGCGCGCGATCAAGGAAACGCAGGAAACCACGGTGGCGGGGCTTGAGGCCGAAGTGGCCGCGCTGCGCGCTGCCGTCGAAGACGGGGATGCCGCGCTGCGCCAGGCGCGTTCGGTCAATGCCGAACTTCGCGCCTCCAACACGGCGCTGCGCGAGGCCAATGCCCAAGGGCTTGCCGATCCCGATCTCGTCAACAGCGCGCTTCAGGCCGAGGTCACGGCGCTTCGCGCCGCCCAGGCCGGTGACCGGGCCGAGATCGACCGGGTTCTGGCGATGCTCGAGCCGATGCTTGATACACAGGAGAGCGCCCATGCCTGAGGTTACCGTTTCGATCGGCGGGCGCGATTTTGACGTGGCCTGCCAGGAGGGCGAGGAGCACTTCCTGCGCGCCGCCGCCGCGATGCTCGATGCCGAGGCCACGACGCTTCTCAATCAGATCGGGCGGATGCCGGAGGGGCGGATGCTTTTGATGGCCGGGCTTCTGCTGGCCGACAAGGCCGCGGGCACGGAAGACAAGATGCGCGCGCTTGAGGCCCGCGTCGGCGCGCTCACCGCAGAACTGGAAGAAAGCCGCGAGGCGGCGATGACGCGCGATACGGTGGAAGTGCCGGTGATCCCCACGGATGTGTCCGACGGGCTGGCCGAGCTGACCGCGCGCGCCGAGGCGATTGCCGAGGCGGTGGAAGAACGCGCCGGCGGCGCTGCCGCGTAAAGCCGCGCGCCACCGAAGCCCGCTTAGCTCAGTAATCTTAAGATCTGCCCGGGGGCCGCGCTCAGGCGTTGGCTTCGCGGATCTTATCCGCCGCCTCTTTGTCAAACCCCACGCCCTTCTCAGAGAAGAGCTGATCAAGCTCCCCCGAAAGCGTCATCTCGGTGACGATATCGCAACCACCGACGAACTCGCCCTTCACGTAAAGCTGGGGGATCGTGGGCCAATCGGAGTATTCCTTGATGCCTTGGCGGAGCCCCTCATCGTCCAAAACGTTCACATCGGCGAAATCCACGCCCATGTAATTCAGAACGCCCGCCACGCGGGAAGAGAAGCCGCATTGCGGCATCGCCTTGGTGCCTTTCATGAACAGCACAACATCGTTGGCATCCACGGTTTCCTTGATCTGGGTCTCTGCCGTCACGGTCATGATTTCGGTTTCCTTTCCCGGGGCACGAAGGCCCGCGCATATTCCTGGGGGTCTTTCGGCACGGTGAACTGGCCCGATTGGCCGCCGCCACCGCCACCTGAATGATAGTTGGCCTCGATCACGTGATGCCCTGTGCCGGGCAGGGCGCCGCGCGGGGCATCCTTTTCGCGGCGCACCACGAGGATCGCGCGCACCGCAAGCACCGCGAGGATCGCGGCACTGATCAGAACGATGGGCAACCAGCTTGTCATTCCGGCGCCTTGGTTGTCAGCGCCAGGGCGTGTAGCGCGCCGTTCGGCCCGTCCATCTTGCCTTTGAGCGCGGCGTAGACGGCGCGCTGCTGCTGCACGCGGTTCTGGCCGCGAAAGCTTTCGTCGATCACCTCGGCGGCGTAGTGGTTTCCGTCACCTGCCAGATCCGTGATCGTGATCTGCGCTTGCGGGAAGCCGTCGCGGATCAGATCCTCGATCTCCTGGGCCGATATCGCCATGGCGCGCTATCCTTCACACGTAACCGGTTTGCCTGAGTGAAAACCTAGGTTGCTTCCGGGGTCTTCGCAACCGCCACCATCCGCACGAAGATCACGCAGGAGGCCAGAAGCGCGCCAAAGGCGGCCCCGGCGGAAAGATAGCTGAGGGTCTGGGAGAGAAGCGTGCCGGCTGCGGTATTATCCTGAACCTCGGGCCGCCCGGCGGCGCAATGGGCTTCGTTGGCAAGCCGCATCAGCAGATCGGCGGCGTAGAGCATCGCGATGGAGGCGAAGGTCAGCCAGTGGGGCACCATCACGAAGGACCAGCGCCGCCGCATCTCGCCCAGCGCCCAGGCGGCGATGATGGCGCCTGGTGTGAGCACCACCGCGGCGACGAGGAATACGAAGAGCATCACGCTTGTCAGATCGCCCACGTAGTGGGGGTAGCAAAACGCATCGCGCAGGGCGAAGCCGCCGGCAAAGAGGGCCAGGTAGATCGCGAGCCCGGCCGCGGCCTGAAGCAAAACGAAGAGGGAGGCGCGATAGACCACCGGCCCGCGCCTCAGGCCACCTGGCGCGCAAAGGCGCTGCGGTAAAGGGCGGCGAGTTCGGACAGCGGCGCGGCTTCCCCACCGAGGCGGACCTGATCGCCGCCGAAGCGGCCCACGGTGGTAAGCGGCACGCCCGAGCGCCCCGCCGCCGCCATCAGCGCCTCGGCCTTATCGAAGGAACAGGTGATCAGGTAGCGCGCCTGATCCTCCCCAAAAAGCTCTGCCGTATCAGTGATATCGAGGGTTACGCCGATGCCTGCCGCCTCGGCCATCTCGAAGGCCGCAAGTGCCAGGCCGCCATCGGAAAGATCGGTGCAGACATCGATCCATTCGGCATGGGCGCGGATGAAATCGCCATGGGCGCGTTCGGCAGCCAGATCCACCTCCGGCGCATCGCCCGCTTCGCGCCCGAACGCCTCGGCCAGTAGCGCCGATTGGCCGAGATGGCTGCCGGGTGCGCCGAGAAGCAGCGCCACATGGCCCGCCCGCGCAGTGCCTGCGATCAGGCTCTCGGGGCTTTTTATCAGCCCCACCGCGCCAATCGTGGGCGTGGGCAGGATCGCCGCACCATCGGTTTCGTTGTAAAGCGATACATTGCCGGAAACGATCGGCATATCGAGCGCCTTGCAGGCCGCGCCGATCCCTTCGATGGCGGCCACGAACTGCCCCATGATCTCGGGCTTTTCGGGATTGCCGAAATTGAGGTTGTCGGTCGTCGCCAGAGGGGTCGCGCCCAGCGCGGTGAGGTTGCGATAGGCTTCGGCCACCGCCTGCGCGCCGCCCGCGCGCGGGTTGGCGCGCACGTAGCGGGGCGTCACATCGGCCGTGAAGGCCAGCAGCTTGTCGGTGCCATGCACCCGCACAAGCCCGGCGCCAAGGCCGGGGCCCCGCACCGTATCGGCGCCGACCATGCTATCGTATTGTTCGTAAACCCATTGCTTTGCCGCATAATTCGGCGACGTGAGAAGCGCGCGCAGGCCCGCGAGCGCGCCGATCTCGGGCATATCGGATAGCGGGGCCGGGGGCAGGGGCGCCTCCCAGGGCCGGTCATATTCCGGCGCATTGCCTGACAGCGCCTTGAGCGGCAGATCGGCCTTCACCGACCCACTATGCTCCACGATGAAGCGATCCTCCGCGATGGTTTCGCCCACCACCGCGAAATCGAGATCCCATTTTTCGAAGATCGCCCGCGCGGCGGCCTCTTTCTCGGGCCGCAACACCATGAGCATCCGCTCCTGGCTTTCCGAAAGCATCATCTCATAGGCGCTCATCCCCGCCTCGCGGGTGGGTACGCGATCGAGATCGAGCCGGATGCCCAGATCGCCCTTGTCGCCCATCTCGACGGCAGAGCAGGTGAGGCCCGCCGCGCCCATATCCTGGATCGAGATCACCGCGCCCGAGGCCATCAGTTCAAGGCAGGCCTCAAGCAGCCGCTTTTCGGTGAAGGGATCGCCCACCTGCACGGTGGGGCGCTTTTCCTCAATCGTATCGTCGAACTCTGCCGAGGCCATGGTGGCCCCGCCCACGCCATCGCGCCCCGTCTTTGCGCCGAGATAGACAACGGGCATCCCCACGCCCGAGGCAGCGGAGTAGAAGATCTTGTCTGCATCGGCCAGCCCTGCCGCGAAAGCGTTCACAAGGCAGTTGCCGTTATAGGCGGCGTGAAAGCGCACTTCACCGCCCACCGTTGGCACACCGAAGGCATTACCGTAGCCGCCGATCCCTTCCACCACCCCCTTGACGAGATGGGCCGTTTTCGGGTGATCGGGCGCGCCGAAGCTGAGCGCGTTCATGGCCGCAATCGGGCGGGCGCCCATGGTGAACACATCGCGCAGGATGCCCCCCACGCCCGTGGCCGCGCCCTGATAGGGCTCGATGTAACTGGGGTGGTTGTGGCTCTCCATCTTGAAGACCACGGCCTGCCCATCGCCGATATCCACAACGCCGGCATTTTCCCCAGGCCCGCAGATTACCTGCGGCCCATCCGTGGGCAGAGTGCGGAGCCACTTCTTGGAGGATTTGTAGGAACAGTGCTCGTTCCACATCGCGGAAAAGATGCCGAGCTCGGTAAAGCTCGGCACCCGCCCGATGATCTCTTTCAGCCGCGCATATTCCGCCTCGGTCAGCCCATGCGCGGCCACCAGATCGTCCGAAATCGGCGGCTCGGCCATATGTCCCCCAGCAATGCAGGCCCCCCGGGAGATCCGGATGGCTGCGGGCCCGTTCGCCTTGGTATACCACGGCATTCCAAGGCGGGCCACATTCGATGCACCCCGCGCATCGCGCTGCCGATTAGCCGAGAATCGGCGCGAGCAAAAGGGCTTGCTGCGCCCGCCGCCACACGCGATAGGGGCGGTGAGGGAGGCGGCGATGCGCAAAGACAGGCTCGATACGTTCGGCATCGTGTCGCTGGTGCTGTTTTCGGCGCTTCTGGGGCTGAACCAGGTTCTCATCAAGGTTGTGAATGAGGGGTTGCAGCCGGTCTGGTTTGCGGGCCTGCGCTCGGCGGGCGCCACGCTGTGCGTCGCGGCCTGGATGCTGTTTCGCGGCATTTCTCTTTGGCCCGCGCCCGGCACCTGGCGCGCCGGGCTGGCCATCGGTGCGGTTTTCGCGGCGGAGTTCATCTTTCTCTTCAACGCGCTTGATCTGACCACCGTGACGCGCACCAGCGTGGTTTTCTATTCCATGCCGCTTTGGACGGCGCTGGGCGCGCACTTCCTCATCCCCGGTGAGCGGATCACGCGCATAAAGGCCGCGGGCCTCGCGCTGGCCTTTGCGGGCGTGACCTGGGCAATCCTCGACCGCCCCGACCAGGGGGGCGCGGCTTCGCTTGCGGGCGATCTCTGCGCCCTGGCGGCGGCAATCTGCTGGGCGGGGATCGCACTGATCGCGCGGGGAACGGCGCTGAAGGACGTGAACCCCACGATGCAGCTTTTCTGGCAAGTCGCGGTTTCGGCCCCGATCCTGATGATCGCCGCGCCGCTCATGGTGCCGATCCTCGGCCCGCTCGTGCGCGCGCTTGAGCCGATCCACCTTTGGGCCCTGGCATTCCAGATCGTGGTGGTGGTCTCGGCCGGCTTTGTGTTCTGGCTCTGGCTTTTGTCTATCTACCCGCCCGCAAGCGTGGCGGCTTACGGCTTTCTCGGCCCGATCTTCGGCGTGGGGCTTGGCTGGGCGCTATTGGGCGAGGCGATCGGGCCCTCGATCCTGGGCGCGCTCGCGCTCGTGGCGCTGGGGCTTGTTCTGATCAACCGGCCCGCCCGATCGCCACAGCCGCGGCCCGGCTGAGCCCCAGGCCTCAGGTGCCGCAGAAAGTTTGGCGCACCACCTCGTTCTCCGTGGGCGGGCGGGTGAGATCGCGATCCCCGTCGGCCAGCGCAAAGGGCGTGGCGAGCGCGGAGACGAGCCGCTCGAACGGCGCATAGTCGCCCGAAAGCGCGGCGGCGATCGCCTCTTCCACCCGATGGTTGCGGGGGATCACGGCGGGGTTCGCCCCCGCCATCGCGGCGCGCGAGGCTTCTGGATCCTCAGTTTTACGCCGCGCCTCCCACCCCTCGGCCCAGGCATCAAACGCTTCGGGTTCAAGGAACTGGTCGCGCGCGCCGCCGTCGAGCAGCGCGCGGAAGGTGTTGGTGAAATCGGCCTGGCCCGCGGCCATCCGGGCGAGCAGATCCTGGGCAAGGGCGGCGTCCTCGGGCCCGTCCGTCAGAAGCCCCAGCTTGCGGCGGAAGACGGCCAGCCATTCGGCCTGAAAGAGGCCCGGGAACCGGTGCACAGAGGCGGTTGCCGCCTCAATCGCGGCCTCCCGATCCTCGCCCATAAGCGGCAGAAGGGCCGTGGCCAGCTGCGCGAGGTTCCACAGCAGGATATCGGGCTGGCGGTTATAGGCATAACGCCCGAACTGATCGATCGAGGAGTAGACGGTTTCGGGATGATAGGAATCCATAAACGCGCAAGGCCCGTAATCGATCGTCTCGCCCGAGATCGTGGTGTTATCGGTATTCATCACGCCATGTATGAAACCAACGCCCATCCAGGCCGCGACGAGCCGCGCCTGTGCGGCAATAACCGCGTCAAGAAGCGCCAGCGCGCCGTTCGCTTGCGGATGATGGCGGGCGATGGCGTGATCGGCCAGCGCCTGAAGCGCCTCGGCATCCCCGCGCGCGGCAAAGAACTGGAAGGTTCCCACGCGAATATGGCTTGCGGCGACCCGGGTGAAGACGGCGCCGGGATAGGGGCGCTCGCGCAGCACCGTTTCCCCGGTTGTCACCGCCGCAAGCGCGCGGGTGGTGGGAATGCCCAGCGCATGCATGGCTTCGGAAACGATGTATTCGCGCAAGACCGGCCCAAGCCAGGCGCGCCCATCGCCCATCCGCGAATAGGGTGTGGGGCCAGAGCCCTTGAGCTGGATATCCCGGCGGTTGCCTTCGGTATCGATAACCTCGCCCAAGAGGATCGCCCGCCCGTCGCCCAGCTGCGGCGACCAGCCGCCAAACTGATGCCCGGCATAGGCCTGCGCCAGTGGATCGGCGCCCTCCGGCACGGCATTGCCCGCCAGCACCGCCACGCCCGCCGCGCTTTCAAGGGCAGCCGGGTCGAGCCCCAGCGCCTCTGCCAGCGCGTGGTTGACCTTGATCAGACCCGGGCGCGCCACCGGCGCCGGGGCCATCTTGGTGTAAAACCGCGCCGGCAGCGCGGCATAGCTGTTGTCGAATGAAAAACTAACGCCCATCCCCGCCACCTAGTCGCGCCCCGGCTGTTTTGCCACCCGCGCAGCGCAAATCGCACCGGCGCATACGCCGTACGCTCAGCGCCCGGGGCGCGCCCGCCGGGTCATCAGATGATAGCCCTTGCGCATCTTGAAACCCGCGCGGGCATAAAGCCGTTCCAGCCGCGGCCTGTCCGCCGCCGCTTCGAGGTGCAGCGCGCGAAGGCCCGCCTTCTCCAGTTCGGCCAGAACGGTCGCCAGCGTTTCGGTTGCCACACCCCGCCCGCGCACATTGGGGCGGATGAAAAGCTCATCGACAAACCCGTCAAGCCCGCCGAACTCCACCGACCAGCCGAAGGAAACGATGATGTAGCCCACGGGCGCCTTGCGCGGCCCGATCAGATACGCGCAGCCATGGGGGCTGCCCTCTAGCAGGGGCGCAAGAGCGGCGGTGCGGTGGGCCTCGTCCGTCTCCAACCCCTGATCGGCGTGGAAAGCCGCCACCATGGGGGCAAGCGCGGCCAGGTCTTCGGGCCCGGCCAGGTGAAGCGCCGCGCTCACAGCCGCGCCAATCGTTCGGTGAGCAAGGCGAAATAGGCATCGGCATCAAGATCGCCCATGAACATGGCGTTTGCGGGCCGGTCGGTAACCCCCCACCAATCCGCCACCGTCATGCCAAGCGTCAGCTCCGATGTGGTTTCGATCTCCACGTTGATCCGGCGGCCAGAGAAGATTTCGGGCCGGATCAGGTAGGCGATCACACAAGGGTCATGCAGTGGCGCGCCTTCGGAGCCGTATTTTTCCTTGTCGAAGCGTTCGAAGAAATCCGTCCACTCCGCCACCATGCGCCCCACCTCGGTGCCCATCGCGCGAAAGCCCGCCACATGGGGCGCGGTGGTCAGCGCCTTATGGGTTACGTCAAGCGGCATCACCGTGATGGGAGCGCCGGATTTAAACACGATATCAGCGGCTTCGGGATCGACATAAATGTTGAACTCCGCCGCGGGCGTTATGTTGCCCACCTCGAAATAGGCCCCGCCCATCAGCACGATCTCGGCCACGCGGCCCACAATCTCGGGCGCCTTTTGGAACGCAAGCGCGATGTTGGTCAGCGGGCCGATCGGGCAGAGGGTTACGCTGCCGGGCGGTTCTGCCCGCAGCGTTTCAACGATGAACTCAACCCCGTGCTGGCGCTGAAGCGGCATCTTGGGATCGGCCAGCACCGGCCCGTCAAGCCCGGTTTTGCCATGCACATGCTCTGCCGTGACCAGCGTGCGTTCAAGCGGGGCGGCGGCGCCCGCGAATACCGGCACCTCCAGCTTGCCCGCCAGTTCGCAGATGATGCGGGCGTTTTTCTGGGTGAGCGCAAGCGGCACGTTCCCAGCCACCGCGGTGATCCCCAGCACTTCAACATCTTCGGGGCTTGCGAGGGCGAGGAGGAGTGCCACCGCATCGTCCTGCCCCGGATCGGTATCGATGATGATCTTGCGTGGCGCCATGGGCGTGAAACTGGCCGCCGTGCGCGCGGATGTAAAGCCACCCGTGCGGTGCCTTGGCGCGGGGCCTGCGGGCGGCTAGATAGTCGCCCACGGGGCTGGGAGGGCGCTATGGGCGATATCACGGATCTGGGCGCGGTCGCGCTCTCGCAAGCCATGGCGGCGGGCGAGATCACGTCGGAGGCGCTGATGGCCGCCACGCTGGCGCGGATCGAGGCCGCCAACGGCACGGTCAACGCCATCGTTTCGCTGCGCGAGCCTGCGCATCTGATGGAGGCCGCGCGGAAAGCCGATGCCGCGCCGCGCGCGGGCTGGCTGCACGGGATTCCCCTGGCAATCAAGGATATGGCGGATGTGGCGGGGCTGCCCACCACCCAGGGCTCGCCGCTGTTCCGCGATCATGTACCCGCCTCCGATAGCGGGTTTGTGCGGCGGCTGAAGGCCGCGGGCGGGATCGTGATCGGCAAGACCAACGTGCCCGAATTTGCGCTGGGCAGCCACACGGTGAACCCGGTTTTCGGGGCCACGGTGAACCCCTACGCGCCCGGGATCACGGCGGGCGGCTCCTCGGGCGGGGCGGGGGCGGCGCTGGCCACGCGCATGATCAGCCTTGCGGATGGAAGCGACATGATGGGTTCGCTCCGCAACCCCGCTGCGTGGAACAACGTCTACGGCTATCGCCCCACCTGGGGCCGGGTGCCGGGCGAGCCGGGGGATGAGACCTATCTGCACCGGATCTCCACCGCCGGGCCGATGGCGCGGACCGTGGAAGATATCGTGGCGCTTCTGCGCACCATGGCCGCGGATGACCCGCGCTGGCCTGGCGCGCCCTGGCCGGACCTGCCGGAAAACCTCGATACCGATATCTCGGGCCGCCGCATCGCCTGGCTTGGCGATTGGGGCGGGGCGTTTCCGATGGAGGAGGGGGTGCTGGCGCTCGTTGAGGCTGCGCTGAAAGAGTTCGAAGAGCTGGGCGCAGTGGTGGAGCCTGTGGCCCCGCCGCATCCGCGGGAAGAGATCTGGGAGGCGTGGACGATCCTGCGCAGCTTCGCCATCGCCGCGGGGCTCGGGCCGCTCTACGCGGATCCCGAGAAGCGCGCGCGGATCAAAAAAGACGGGATCTGGGAGATCGAGCGCGGGATGGCGCTTTCCGCGATGGAGGTTCATCGCGCCTCGGCGGGCCGCTATGCCTGGCTGAAGTCGGCGCTTTCGCTTTTTGAAACCTACGATGCGATCATGCTGCCCGCCGCGCAGGTGTTTCCGTTTTCGCTCGATCAGATGTGGCCCGCAGAGATCGCGGGCGTTGCGATGGATACCTACCATCGCTGGATGGAAGTGATGGTGCCCGCCTCGCTTCTCGGCCTGCCTGCGCTTGGGGCGCCGGCGGGCTTTTCGCCATCGGGCCTGCCCATGGGGCTGCAGATCATCGGCCCGCCCCGCGGCGGGTGGGGCGTGTTGCAGCTGGGCCAGGCCTATCACCGGGCAACCGATTGGCCGGGCGCCCGCCCGCCTGCGGTTTAGGGCCGAGCGCCACGCTGCGCCCGGGTGGCCTTAACCATCAATTAAGCATGTTGACCGAAGCTGCCGCGCATGCGCTGCGCGGAGGGTTGGCATGCGTGTCTTGGCAGTGATCTTGGCGGTTTTTCTGGCCGGTCTGGGCCCGGTGGCGGGCGCCAGCCTTCGCGGTGAGGGCAATCCCTGGGATTGGGCGCTGCGCGAGGCGCCGAACCGCCCCGATCTGCCGCCCGTTCACGGCTATTACTGGTTTGCCGATGCGCCGCCCAGTTGGGTGGCCGGTGGCGGCACGCCCTGGGGCGCCGCCAGTGGGCCCGAGCCGCTGGGCGCGGGCTGGGCGCGTTGGCGCGCCTGGGATGCCGCGCTCAAACCCTGGCGCACGGCCGAGGTGGCCTTTAGGATCGAGGGCCAGCGCGCGGCGGCGCGGCTGTTCTACCCGATCCACGGCGAGGCGGGCCTGCCGCAAGGCGAGGGGCCCGATGGCGATGGGCTGGCGGTTCTGCCGATCCCGGCGCCCTTGGGCTTTCTGGCCGCGGGCCTCGGTGTTCTGGCGCTGATCCGCCGCGCTCAATCGGCGTCGGCCACCCCCTCGGCGCGCAGCCGCGCGCGGCGCGCCCGGTAGGCGGGCAGGAAGATCAGAAGGCAGGCCAGCACCAGAAGCGAGGCCGTCATCGGCCGTTCCCACAGGAAGCCCGGGCCATCATAAAGCTGCATCGCCCGGGCAAAGTTATCTTCCAGCATCCGGCCCAGGATGAACCCGATCAGAAGCGGCGCCAGCGGGTAATCGGCAAAGCGCAGGATCGTGGCGATCACGCCGAAGCCCACGAGGATCAGAAGCTCGGTGGCGTTGTTCTGCCCGATATAGGCCCCCATCAGCGTGAAAAAGAGGATGAAGGGGATCAGGTAGTTCCGCGGCACGGCGAGGATTTTCGCAATGTACGGGATCAACGGCAGGTTCAGGATCAACAGCACCAGATTGCCGAGATACATCGAGATGATGACGGCCCAGAAGATATCGGGATTGTCGATCATCAGCCGTGGGCCCGGGCTGACATTCAGCGCGATGAGCGCGCCGAGCAGGATCGCCGTGGTGCCCGACCCGGGGATGCCCAGCGTGAGAAGCGGCACGAAGGATCCCGTGCAGGCGGCGTTGTTGGCCGTCTCCGGCGCGGCGAGGCCCTTGACCGAGCCCTTGCCGAACTGCTCCTGCTCTTCCTTCGGCGCGATGTTGCGTTCCACCGCGTAGCCCAGGAACGAGGCGATCGTCGCGCCCGCACCCGGCAGCACGCCGATCAGGAAGCCTTGCACCGATTGCCGCCCGATCACCGGGATGATCGCGCGCGCCTCTTCGCGGGTGATGCGCAATTCCTTGATCTCGCCGGTGCTGCTGCCATCTTCCTGCTGCGAACGCTTGGGATCGAGCACAAGGTAGATCGCCTCGGGCAGCGCAAACATTGCCATCGCCAGCGTAATGAAGCCGAAGCCCGATTGCAGATCCATGATCCCGCCGGTGAAGCGCGCCATGGGGAAGAGCGCACCTTCGCCCACCGTGGCCATCATCAGGCCCAGAATCGTCATCAAAAGCGCCTTGAACACCTGGCCGGAGCCCGCGAAGGCCGCAATCGCCGAAAGCCCCACAACCATCAGCGCGAAATACTCCGCGGAGTGGAAGAGAAGCGCCACCGAGGCCAGCATGGGCGCGAAGATCAAAAGCAGGATCGCCCCGATTGTGCCGCCGGAGAAGGATGAAACCGCGGCCACCGTAAGCGCCTTCCCGGCCTTGCCCTGGCGCGCAAGGGGATAGCCGTCAAACGAGGTCGCCACGGTGGAGGCGACGCCGGGGGCATTGATCAGGATCGAAGAGGTCGACCCCCCGAAGATCGCGCCGTAATAGACCCCTGCCAGCAGGATCAGAGCTGCGGAGGGATCGCCGATCCCGATGGCCACCGGGATCATGATCGCGATGATCGACATCGGGCCAAGCCCCGGCAGCATGCCGATAAAGGTGCCGATCAGGCAGCCGCCGACCACCATCAGGATGTTGGAAATCGAAAAGGCCGTGGAGAGGCCGACGAGAAGACCTTCAAGCATCGCTCAGCCTCCGAATGCCATGGGCCAGGGCCTGAGGAAGATGCCAAGCACCTCCTGCACGAGGTACCACACCCCGCCCGCCGCGATCGCCGCCACCGGGATCAGGATGAAGAACCGCCGCTCGCCCAGCGTGGCCGCACCCATGATCAGAAACAGCATCGTCGAGGCCACAAAGCCAACGGGCCGAAGCGAGAAGGCATAAAGCACCATAAGCGTGATCAGCAGGATCGCCTGGCCCAGGTTGTAGTCCGTGAGGCGGCGGTAGTTGATATCCATCGCCTCGGGCTCGCGTTCATCCTTTTCGAAGCCGAAGAGGATGACCAGCGAGCAGATCATGCCGAGGATGGCCAGCACCTTTGGGAAGGTTGATGGCCAGATCGGGTTGTTGCGCATGAAGGGCGGCAATCCGACATCCATCACGAAATAGGCGGTGTAGCCGTAGAGGCCGCAGATCAGAAAGAAGATCAGCGCAATCCAGCGATCCAGGGCCATGGCGCGGCCTCCCGTATGTCGCATCCCGTTCACGGGGCCCCGGCCGGGCAGGCCGCCCGGGGCATCGGTTGTCAGTGCCGGGGCTTCAGAGGAAGCCCAGCTTCTTCATCAGATCGCCCAGCGCCGTTTCCTGCGCTTCGAGGAAGGCGCGGAAATCGTCGCCGGGGTTGTGGATGTTCACCCAGCCGTTGCGCGCGCGGACCTCTTCCCATTCGGGCGTGTCATACATCTTGGCAATGGCATCCTGGTAGGCGGCAACGCGATCTTCCGAGATCCCGGGCGCTGCGAAGAAGCCCCGCCAGTTCACGAACTCGGTATCGATGCCCTGTTCCTTCATGGTGGGCGCATCGGGGAAGCTTTCAACGCGCTCGGGCGCGGTGATGCCGATGATCTTCACTTCGCCGGCCTTGGCCAGTTCGATGGCTTCGGAGAAGCCGGTGGAAAGCGCGGCGATCTCGCCCGAAAGGAGGCCCGCCATGGCTTTGCCGCCCGCGTCATAGGCCACGTATTTCACCGCAGTGGGGTCTTCCCCTGCCGCTTCCATGGCCAGCGCGGCCACAAGGTGATCCATCCCGCCCGGCACCGAGCCGCCGCCGACCGCCACATTGGCGGGATCGGCGCGATAGGCCGCCAGCAGATCGTCCATGGTGTTGATCTCGCTATCCTTGCCAACCACGAGCGCGGCGTAATCGCCGATGGTTCCGGCCACGAGGGTGAGATCGCGGAAGCTTTGCGGGAACACGCCGGTCAGCGACCGGATCACGATGGGGGTGGAATTCACCATCAGCGTGTTCTCAAGGCTTTCGGCGTTTTCGATCAGGTAGGCAATGGCCTTGCCGCCGCCGCCGCCCGACATGTTTTCGTAGGTCGCGCTGCCCACGAGGCCCGCATTGGTGAGCGCCTCGCCGGTGCCGCGCGCGGTGCCATCCCAGCCGCCGCCCGCGCCGCCGGGGATGAGGAAGTGCACATCGTCAAGCACCTGATGGCCATCGGCAAAGGCCGGGGCCCCGAAGCTGAGGGTTGCGGCCGCAGCCGCGAGCATGACCCGACGGGTCACGGAAAACGTGTTCATGGAAATCCTCCCAATTGGCCGCCGCTCTGCCGGCGGTCGTTGCGGAGATGAGCCTAGGCCCGATTGTTCACAATTGGCAAGGGGGTAGCGGGCAGGGCTCCGGGGCGCCCGCGCGCCTTGGCCCGGAGCATTTTGGCGGAGAACGCGGCGTTGGCGCGCGGCCCGCCTCAGGGCGCGCGGCGCACCAGCGCGTGGCGCTTGCGTCCGGCGGAGAGCTTGAGCGTTTCGCCCAGATCCGCCGCGGCGATCATCCGGCCCGCATCGGTCACCGCATCATCGTTCAGCCGCGCGCCGCCTTCGGCGATCAGGCGCTTGGCTTCCTTGCCCGATCTCGCAAGCCCTGCGCGCACGAACAGCTGGACGATCGAGATACCCTCCGAAAGCTCGCCCGCGGCAAGCTCCAGCGTGGGCAGATCCTCGCCCAGACCGCCCGCCTCGAACACGTCGCGCGCGGTGGCCTCGGCGGCGGCGGCGGCCTCGGCCCCCCGGCAGAGCGAGGTGACCTCATTGGCGAGCCGGATCTTGGCCTCGTTGATCTCTGCCCCTTCCAGCGCGCCCAGCCGATCGCACTCATCCACCGGCAGTTCGGTGAACATTTTCAGGAACTTGCCCACATCGGCATCATCCACGTTCCGCCACCACTGCCAGAAATCGTAGGAAGACATCATATCGTCATTGAGCCAGATCGCGCCCTCTGCCGATTTGCCCATCTTCTTGCCATCGGCGCGGGTTACAAGCGGCGTGGTCAGCCCGTAGGCCGCCGCGCCTTCGACCCGGCGGATCAGATCGGCGCCCGAGATGATATTGCCCCACTGATCGGAGCCGCCCATCTGCAGGATCACGCCATGGCGGCGGTAAAGCTCCAGGTAATCGTAGGATTGCAGGAGCATGTAGTTGAATTCGATGAAAGACAGCGCCTGTTCCCGATCGAGACGCGATTTCACGCTTTCAAAGGCCAGCATCCGGTTGATCGTGAAATGTTTGCCGATATCGCGCAGAAACTCGATGTAGCGCAGCTCGTCCAGCCAGTCGGCGTTGTTGACAAGCGGGCTGTCCGTCGGCCCGTCGCCATAGGTGATGTAGCGCGAGAAAACGGCGCGAATGCCATCGGCATGGGCATTGATCTGATCGACCGAGAGCATCTTGCGCATCTCGTCCTTGCCCGAGGGATCGCCCACCTTGGTGGTGCCCCCGCCCATGAGCGTGATCGGTTTATGGCCGGTTTTCTGCATCCAGCGCAGCAGCATGATCTGCACCAGGTTGCCGATATGCAGGCTCGTGGCGGTAAGATCGAAGCCGATATAGCCCGCCACCCGGCGCGTGCGAAACGCCTCGTCAAGCCCTTCGAGATCGGTGCAATCGGCCAGAAAGCCGCGCTGGGCGATCTCATGCAGGAAATCCGATTTCGGGTGGTAGGCCATGGGAACTTCCGTATTGTCGAGCGCGCCGTCTATAGCGGCGCGGGGCGGCGAGGAAAAGCCATGGCGGGGCAGGGATCGGGGCAGGGATCGGGCGCGGGGCGGATACGGGCGCTTGGCGCGATGTCGGGCACCTCTCTCGATGGTGTGGATGCCGCGGTGATCGAAACCGATGGCCATGCGATCCTGGGCTTCGGGGAAAGCGCGTATCGGCCTTACTCGGAGGATGAGCGCGCGGTGCTGCGCGCCGCGCTCGGGCAATGGCCCGGGGGGCCGGATGTGGCAGCGGCCACAGAGGTGGTGGAACTGGCCCATGCCGCGCTTCTGGCACAGTTGGGCGCGGTGGATGTGGTGGGTTTTCACGGCCAGACGCTGGTTCACGATGCGGGCGCCGGGCGCACCCATCAGGCGGGCGATGGCGCGCTTCTGGCAGAGGCGCTGGGCGCGCCGGTGGTGTGGGATTTCCGGACGGCGGATATGGGGCTGGGCGGGCAGGGCGCGCCGCTTGCGCCA
>JANQPC010000015.1 GCA_028285485.1 Paracoccaceae bacterium
ATCTCTGCCACCCCCGGCACAAGGCCATCCGCGGCGCGTTGGGCGGCATCGAGGATCGGCGCGAAGCTTTCCTTCAGCCGCCCGCCGGCAAAGGCGGGATCGATGATCCGCCGCTGGCGCGCCCATTCCTCGCCATTGGTCACAAAAATCGAGCGGCCGAGAAGCGGGCGCAGCCCCTCGCCCACCCGGTCGGATTTCGGGAAATCCTCTGGCCTGTCGGTTAGCACCGTGCGCCAGAGCCCGGGTTCGTTCACGAGGAAAGATCGGAAGAAGGGCGTTCGAAACTCCGCCATCTTCGCGCCGAACAGCCGCTCGGGCTGGGCCGACAGGATGTCTTCGCGGAACATCTTCAGGTGCCGCCAGAACGAAACCCGCGCGGCGCGCCGTGCCGGTTTCGGCGGCGTCATGCCGCGATATCGGTGAAGCGGGAGGCGGGCACGTCGATGCGGTTCTGCGATGGCTTCCGGTCTGCATAGCGGGCGCCAAGCGTGCGCGGCCCCGCGGTGATGCGGAAGTAATCAAAGCTTTCGGGTTCGTCAAAGGCGCAGAGATACTGGAAGTGCAGCCGGTAGTAGCGCCGTTTGAGCGCCCGCCACCGTTCGGGCGCCAGCGTTTTCGAGAAGGCCGCCGAGATCACAAGGGGCCAGCGCGCGCCCTCGGGCGCCACGCCGGTGACCGCAACGGGATCGCAGAGGGCGAAGGAACAGCCATCGCCCGGAGCGGAGACATCCACCCAGGCGATCCGGTCATTCACCGCCAGATCGCGTAGATCGCGCCGAAGCCGCGCGGCTTTCGGCAGGAAAGAAACCATCGGGATCGCCTGCCCTAGGGTGAGGAGCGATAGCTCGGGCCCGTTCGCCGGCACGCGGCCCGAGCGCAAGAGATCGGCCACCACCGAAACCGCAAGCTGCGCGCCCGAGGAATGGCCCACGATCAGCACTTCATCGGCGGAACTGGCCATCGCGCGCGCCACCTGATCGGCGAACTGCCCGATCCGCTCCTCCAGCTCCGGCGGATAGGCCCCGTTATGGCCCGCCGCGAAGGCGAAATCATGCATCAGGTACCAGGCAAAAAGCTTGCCATCCCATCGCTGGAAAAACCTCAGCGCCAAGAACACCGTCACCGCAAAGACGGCCCATCCAAGCGCCCAAAGCGCAATCGCGGCGCCCGGCAGGGCGGCGACCCCTAAAACCCAGGCCACGCCGCTCAGCCCCCAGCCCACCACCGTGGCCGCGATGCCCGCAAGCACCGAGCCCAGGGCCATCGCCAGCGCAAGCTGCGCCAGCAGCACCAAGATTGGATAGAACGCGGCCACAATGGGCCCTTTGCGCAGCCAGATCAGCCGCCGCATCGTTCCGCTCGCGATATAGGTCCAGGCGGTGCGCAGAAGCTGCCAATAGGTGGCAGCGATCGATTGCCCCATCGAGGCCTGCACCAGATCGTGCCACACCAGCACATCCATCCGCGCATGCACCGGCACGCCTTCGATCTTGGCATGCACATCCCAGCCGAAGCCCTCGCCGGTGCGGGCCGATACATTCAGGGCATAGCGCGAGATTTCGGCCTGACGCGCGCCTTCGCTGCGATAAAGCTCCCGATACCGGCGGGGTGGGTTGGGATCAAAACCGGGGATGTAAAACACCCAACGGCGCTTCACCTCGCTTGCATCATCTACACTCATGGCCATCGACTACCGCCAATCCCCTGCCACTTCGTGCCCGCCGCCGCCGAAAATGGCCGATCAGCGCGGTTTTGGCAACGCAGCGTTCAGCCGAACGCCTGAAGGGCCGGAAACTGTTCGTTCAGCCACCATGCAAAATCGGTAAACTTGCCGGTGAGCATCAAGAGCCCCACTGTCCAGAGAAGCAGGCCCATCACGCGCTCAATCCGCTCCATATGCCGCTTCATCCAGGCCATGAGGCCGCTGAGACGGGGGAAATAGGCCGCCACCAGCAGGAAGGGGATGCCAAGCCCTGCGGCATAAGCCGCCAGCAGCGTGGTGCCGCGCACCATATCGGCCTCGTTTGCGGCGATGGAGAGGATCGCGCCGAGGATCGGGCCGATGCAGGGCGTCCACCCGAAAGCGAAGGCCAGGCCCAGCACATAGGCGCCAAAGGCCGATCCGCCCCTGTCGCCCGCATCCACACGCATTTCGCGATCCATGAAGCCGATGCGGAAGATACCCAGGAAATGCGCGCCAAACACCATGATAACGGCGCCTGCGGCCATCACGAACCATTCCTGGTTCATCAGGAAAAAGCGCCCGAAGGCCGAGGCGGTGAAGCCCAGGAACAGGAATACGGTGGAGAGCCCCAGCACGAAGAACAGGGCCGAAAGCACCACGCGGCGCCGGGCGGCGCGATCCTGCGGTGCGTCCATCTCCTGCATCGAGATCCCGCCCATATAGGCCAGGTATGGCGGCACGATGGGCAAAACGCAGGGGCTCAGGAATGACAGCACGCCTGCGAACACCGCGATGGCGATGGCCGGCAAAAGGCTCGCGTCAATGATATCAAATCCGATCATCGGCTCTCTTCATCGGCCCCGCACACCGACATATGCCAAGAGCGCTCACAGGTCACCTCCCCGCGCCCTCACAAGTCGGTGGACAATCTGTAACATCGCCCCTACCTCGCGGCGCATGACCTTTGACCACGATCTTGATGCGCGCGGGCTTCTCTGCCCGCTGCCGGTTCTCAAGGCCGCCAAGAAGATGCGCGCCCTTGCCCCGGGCGAGGTGCTGCGGCTTCAGGCCGATGATCCCGCTGCAATCGTGGATGTGCCCCATTACTGCGCGGAAAGCGGGAATACCTATCTCGGCGTGGAAGAGGCGGGTGAGTCGCAGCTCCACTTCCTTCAAAAAGCGTAAACAAAGCGCCGGATCCCGGCGGTTTGGCGGGCGATTGGGCGCCGGATCCGGAACAATCCGCCGCCCGCCGCCAAGTTTGGCAAGAATTTGGCGCCGCACCTGCGAAATAGGTTTGGCGCGCCGGCCACCCGTGCCACACAACCGGTGTGTAACGGTTTGTTAGCGAGTTTGTCCGGCGGTGTTCGCGCCGGATCTTGGGGGCCAACGCGGCGTGTATCATCCGCGGGGCCACCGGCGGTGACGGCCACTTACACGTGTGTTGAGTAACGAGTGTGCCATGACCAAGACGACCATCGACCGCGCCAAAGCCATTGAAACGCTTGGAGTTTCCGAAAACGCCACGCCTGATGAGATTCGGGCGGCCTGGCGGAAGCTGGCGTTTTCACTGCATCCGGACCGCAACGATGGCGAAGGCGACGCGCTGGCGGAAGTGAATGCAGCCTATGAGTATCTGCGCAACGACAATCCGGCCACCGCACGGCCCCGCCCGGGGCCGATGCAGCGCGCGGCCGGATACCAGCGGCGCCCGGCTGTGGTGACGCGGATCGTTGAGCTGACGCCGAGCGAGGCCACGGCCTGCCACGGTTCGCTCGACGCAGAGCCGAAGAACCCCGAGCAGGAGGTTGTGGCCCAGCATGTGCCGGCCACGATCCGCCGCAAGGGCCGGAGGCTTTCGTACATCGTGCGCTCGTCGCTCGAAGTGGGCTCCAACCGCGTGGCGCTGCCGGCAGGGGAGCTTGAGGGCAACCGCAAGGTCACGCCGAAAGTGGTGACGTTTTCAAGCGCCCATCGCGGGCCGGGCCGCATCGTTGTGCCCGACCAGATGCGCGAATCCATGTTTCCCGGGGCCAAGAGCGTTTCGATCCATTTCGAAGGGGCCGAGGCACCGGATATGGCCGCCGAGTGATCGCTAAGCTGGGTGGGTCCGGAACAGGCTTGGGGTGACTGTTCCGATTTGCTGGGGGACGGGGCGGGCTTTGGGGAGCCCGCCCCGATTTTTTTCATTGATGCCAAATGGTTGGTTCGCGCAACAGATGTGGCTGAGATAGCGCGTCGGGTGCTGCCCGTACCCCAGGCTGGCGCGCGCCTACCCCGCCTCGGCGATATGGCGCGCCACAATCTCGGAGATCTGCTTTTCCGATGCCTTGAAGCCCAGGCCCGCCGCGAGCGATGTATCGAACCGCGCGGGCCAGCCCGCCACGATGGCCTCGATCGCGGGATCGGGATCGAGCGTCACGCGGTCGCGCGCCGCGATCCCGCCCTGTTCTTGTAGCGCCTCAAGCATCTCGGCCACCGTCACCGTAAGCCCTGGCACGTTCAGCGCACTGAAATCGGGCCAATCGGCCACCGGCACCCGCATCGCCTGCACCATCGCATCCACCGCGGTTTCCGGCGAGGCCACCCACATCGGCAGGCCGGGATCCACCGGGCAGCGCGCCGGCTGGCCCGCCAAAGGCTCCCGAAAAATCGAGGAGGCGAAGGAAGACGCGGCGGCATTGGGGGCGCCGGGCCGCACGATGATCGTGGGCAGGCGCAGCGTGCGCGCCTCGGCAATCCCCTTGCGGCGATAATCCGACATCAGGATTTCGGCCATGGCCTTGGCCGCGCCATAGCTGTTGCGGGGCTGCGCCGCCGTGGCTTCGGAAAGCGGCTCGGTTGCGTTGGCCCCGAAGACGGCGAGCGAGGAGGTGGAGACAACGGGCAGCACCCGGCCCGTGCCGCGCATCGCCTCAAGCAGGGCGCGCGTGCCATCGAGATTGACGTGATAGCCGAGATCGAATTCCGCCTCCGCCTGCGCGCTCACAACCGCGGCCAGGTGAAAGATGGCGGAAACGCCCTCCATCGCCCTGGCAAGCCCGGCCGGATCGGTGATGTCGAGATCACGGTGTTCCACCCGCCCCGCAAGATCGGGCGCGAGTGCCGCGCCGGGCCGATCCGCGAGGATGATCTCTGGCCGCAGAAGTTCCGTGCCGTCGGGCAGCGCCAGATGGCCGTCAGAGAGGATGGCCCGGGCTAGGCGCTGGCCAAGAAACCCGGCCCCGCCCGTGATGAGAAGGCGCACCCTAGCGGCCCATCGACCACCAGCCTTTGCGCCGCGGCTTGGGCGGCGCGGCGGGCTCTGCCGCGGCGGGTTCCAGCGCCGGTTCGGGCTCTGGCACGGGCTCGGGTTCGGGGCTTGG
>JANQPC010000036.1 GCA_028285485.1 Paracoccaceae bacterium
CTCCGCCGGCTGGCGGGTGAACATGTTGCGCCAGATCGCAAGCTCGTCGGTGGCGCGGAAGCGGGCGGAAAACCAGCGCTCCATCGTGCCATCGGCCAGCGCGTCCAGCCCGCCGGCGCGTGCAGCCTCGGATCGGGTGGCCCACATCTCCGCCGTGCCGATCTTGGCGGCGGTGTTGGAAAGCACCATGGCGCGCAGAAGGTCGGGCCGTTTCACGGCAAGGCCCTGGGCGATCATCCCGCCGATGGAGAGGCCCACGAAGACCGCGCCGCCGAACCCGGCCTTTTCGATCACCCGCTCGGCATCGGAAATCAGCGCCCCCATCGCGTAGGGCGCAGGCGGGCAGTCCGAGAGCCCATGGCCGCGCTTATCGTACCGCAATATGCGCAGGCCGCCGGGCAAATCGGCGAGAAGCGGATCCCAGACCCTGAGATCCGTGCCAAGCGAGTTGCAGAACACGATCGGGGCGCCGCCCTCCGGCCCGTCGATCCGGTAATGCAGGCCCACCCCATCTGCCGTTGTGATCTGCATCGTGCTACTCCCGGCCCACGCCGCCAAGGCGCAGATGCGCCATGATCTGGCCGTGATCGGAGGCCAGCTTGTTATAGGGCGCCTCGGGGTGCGACCCGTCTGTGAGATGATCGTTGAAGACGGAGAAATACTCCATCTCGCCTATCCGGCCCTCATAATCGGGGTGGAAGTGGCGGGAGAACAGGATCTGGTCGATGGATTCGAACACCCCGCCGAACGCGGCGGTGTAGACCATATCGCGCAGCGATCGGCGCACGAAGAGCTTCTCCGCCGAGTGCAGGCGCACCCGTTCCACCGCGTCTGTAATCGCTTGGGCTTCCGCTTCGCCATAGCGGTCATTCGCCCGTTCGGCATCGTGCCGCCGCATCCAGGCGTAGTTTCGAAACGGGCGCTCGCCCGAGATGATCTCGGACGACACCGCATGTTCGCCATCGTTGAAATCGCCAAGCACGATCACCGGGTTGCCGCGATCGAGTTCTTCGAGGATCGCGCGGCGCAGCACCCAGGCCTCGGCCATCCGCCTGAGCGCCGAGCGGAGCGCGCCCATCGCGCGGCCGGCGGGATCGTAAGCCACAAGATCGGCCTCGGGCGGGAAGGGCGTGCCCTCGGGGCGGATGAATTCCCCAAGCTTTGATTTCAGGTGGCAGTTGAACACGGTGATCGCGGTGCCGCCCACCGGCACGCGCACCTTCACCACCGGGCGCGAGAGGCGCGAGATGCGAAAGCTGCCGGCGCTGGATCCATCAAGCTCGCGCAGCGGGATATCTACGGCGGGCTGAACATCCTGGATGATCTCCGGTGGGCCAGAAAAACCCAGGCGGGAAACCACCGCAAGGCCTGGCCGCCGTTCCCCCGGCCCCCCATCGTTGAGATTTGGGGCAAAGGCGAATGCGGCGTTTTCATAGGGCGTGTAGGCGAGTTTTCGAAAGATCGCTTTCTTCGCATAGCGCTTGGTGCGATCGGGCAACGAGGCATCGTTTGAGGCGATGCCCCGCACATCGGCTTCGCGGATCACCGAGCGCAACGCATCTTCATCGAAGATTTCCTGGAAGCAGATGATATCGGCATCCATCGAAAGCACCTGATCGGCCAGCCAATCGGCTTTCCACGCATATTCCTCGGGCGTGTATTTCTCGAAACGGTAGTATTCCTGCTGGGGCCCGATCAGGTTTTTCACGTTGAAGCTGGCGATGGTGAAGCGGGTCATGGGCCCTCTCCGTAGGTTGCGAGCGCCCGGGCGAAAAGGTCGGCATCGACGTTCCCGCCTGAAGCGATTGCGATCACGGGGTCGGTCGAAAGCTCCGCCCCGTGAAACAGCGCGGCGGCGAGCGCGATGGCGCCCCCCGGTTCGAGCACCAGTTTGAGATGCCGGAAGGCCGCCGCCATGGCGCGCAGGCAATCCTCATCCGGCACTGCGAGCGCGGGGCCGCAATGGGCCGCGATGATCGGGAAAGTGATCTCACCGGGCGCGGGCGTGAGGATCGCATCGCAGATCGATCCGGTGGTTTGCGCATTGCGCTCGATCCGGCCCGCTTTGAGGGAGCGGCCCACATCGTCAAACCCCACAGGTTCCACGGGCCTCACGATCAGGCCCGGCGCCTCTTCCGCCAGCGCCGTTGCAATGCCCGAGGTCAGGCCCCCGCCGCCACAGCAAACAAGCACTTCGGCGCGCTCGATCCCTTCCGCGCGCGCCTGTTCGGCGAGTTCCAGGCCCACAGAACCCTGCCCCGCGATCACTTCAGGCTCATCGAAGGGTTTCACCAGCGTGAGGCCGCGCTCCTTTGCAAGTTTCGCGCCGATGGCATCGCGATCTTCGGTGGCGCGATCATAGGGCACGACCTCGGCGCCCAATGCGCGCGTGCCGTCGATTTTTGCGCGTGGGGCATCGGCGGGCATCACGATCACGGCGGCCAGCCCATGCTCTGCCGCAGCGCGGGCCACGCCTTGCGCGTGATTGCCGGACGAGAAGGCGATGACGCCGTTCGTTGCACCATTGGCCGCAAGCGCCGAGATTGCGGCCCGGGCGCCGCGGTATTTGAACGAACCGGTGTGCTGCAGGCATTCGGCCTTCACAAAAACCTGCCGCCCCGCAATCTTGTCCAGCCCTGTGGCGTTCAGAAGCGGCGTGCGGCGCACGTGGCCGCCTGCGCGCGAGGCGGCATCGCGGATCATCTCGATATTCACGGCACAAGCCCCAGCCAGGCTTCGATCAAAGCCACGGATTCCGGCTCATCGAGGAACGGCACATGCCCGCGATCGGGCACCTCTGCGTGCAGCATATCCGGCCGGCGGCGCGCCATCTCATCTGCTGTTTCTGCGGTTAGGATATTGGAATTGGCGCCGCGTATGAGCGCGAGAGGCACGCCTTCAAGCGCATCGAACAGCGGCCAGAGATCGGGCACCGGCTGCGCGCCACCCGCCTTGAACTGATCGCCAAGCCGCGGATCGTAGGTCAGCGCCAGGCCGCCATCTGTTACCTCGTAATGCTTGCGCGCCTCATCCATCCAGCGCGCATGGGGCACGTTGGCAAAGCCCGGCAGAAGCTTGGCGCGGGCCACGGCGGCTTCCTCCAACGTTGCAAAGGCCGGGGTACGCCCGACATAAACCTTGATGGCGTCAAGCCCCTTCGGCTCCAGCACCGGCCCCACATCCACAAGGCAAAGGCCAGAGAGCCGATCCTTTGCAAAGCTCGCCATCAGCATCGCGATCAGCCCGCCGCGAGACGTTCCGATGATCGGAACCGAGGCGAGGCCCAGATGATCGAGAAGCGCGATCACATCGCCGGTTTCTGCCGGGATGGTGTAGGTTTCGGGCGCTGCATGTGCAGATTGCCCGCGCCCGCGGCTATCCAGGCGGATCACCCGGCGCCCGGCGAGATACGGCATCAGATAATCGAAATCGCGGCTATCGCGGGTAAGCCCGGCCAGGCAAAGAAGCGGCGTGCCCGCGCCATCTTCGGCATAGTAGAGCGTTGTGCCATCCGGCGCGCTGAAGGTGGGCATCAGGCGGCCCCTGCAATGGCGGGAATGCCGCGCAGATCGGTGATCACGTGATCGGGGCGGCCCATGAGGCGATCCACCGGCGTGCCGCCGCGATTGGCCCAGGCCGTGCGAAAGCCGTAAGCGGCCGCCGCGCAGGCATCCCAGCCATTGGAGGAGACGAAGAGCACCTCTTCGCGCGCCACGCCCAGGCGGGCGCCGACAAGATCGTAAACCCGCGGATCCGGCTTGAAAACGCCCACCGCTTCCACCGAAAGCACCGCTTCAAGCGCATCGCCGATACCGGCGGAGCTTACGGCGGCGTCCAGCATCCCCGGCGCACCGTTCGACAGGATCGCATTACGGATGCCCGCCGATTTCAGGGCCGAGAGCACGCCTGGAACTTCGGGATACGCCGAAAGCTCCCGATAAAGGGCCAGAAGCCGGTCGCGCAGCGCCGGGTCGCTCAGTGCAAGCGCTTCGAGTGCCCAATCGAGCCCATCCTGGGTGACCTGCCAGAAATCGGTATGCGCCCCGGTGATCGCCCGCAGCCAGGTGTATTCAAGTTGCTTGGCGCGCCATATCTCGGCCAGTTGCGCCCAGTGTTCGGCCAGCGCCTCGCGGCCCGGTTCGGCGGCTGCATGGCGTGCGGCGGCAGAGACATCGAACAACGTGCCATAGGCATCGAATACGCATGTGGTGATCGCCATCGTGCCTCCCGCGCGGCATGGGCGCAAACTGGCACAGCGCTTTCGGGGAGGAAAGCCCTCAGGCCAGTTCGGCCTCAGGCAGGATCAGATCGCGGAGCAGGTTGTTGAGCGCGCCCACATGGCCATCGGATCGGGCCGGGCGATTTGGATCGGAAGTGATCGCAACGGTAAGCGCGAGATCGGGCACAACGTAGATCATCTGCCCGCCATAGCCCCGGCCATAGGCCACGTTATGGCCGCCGAAGCGCGGCAGAAACCAGCCATAGCCGTAATCATGGCGCGAGAAGAAAGATCGCGTGCGCGGGGTGAAGGAGGCGGTCACCCAATCGGCGCTCATGACCTGCGCGCCGTCATACCGGCCGCCCTGGCGAAACACCTCGCCAAACCGCATCAGCGCGATGGGAGACATCGCCATTTCGTTCCCGCCCATGAAGCGGCCCTGAGGGTCGCGCGTCCAGGGTGGGATATCGATGCCCAGGGGCGCGCCCAGCCATCGGCGGGCCAGCGTATGAAGGCTATCGCCAGAAACCTCGCTGAGCACCGCGCCCATCACGTGGTAACTGCCGGTGGAATAGAGCATCCGCGATCCCGGCTCTGCCACGAAAGGGCGGGACAGGGCGTTGGCCACCCAGTTCCGGCTTGAAACCCACCCGCCGTAGTTGCCACCCGACGTGCGTTCGAGCCCGGCCTGCATGGTAAGAAGGTCGGCCACGGTGATGCTGGCCACGCGCGGGTCTGCCGCGCCGGGGATCAGTTGCGGGGCGACATCGCCAAGCCTTGCTTCGGTGCCGGGCAAGAGCCCTTCATCGATAGCGATCCCGGTTAGCGCAGCGACGATGGTCTTGGAGACCGATTTGATGTTTGCCGCGCGTTCGAGCCCCGGGCCGCGAAACGCCTCTGCCGCCGCGATCCGGCCCTCCTGCGCAATGACGATGCTGTGCAGCTGATCGAGCGCTGCGGCGCGATCCATCGCGGCGGAATAGGGAGCTGACTGTCCGCGCGCGGCCGTGGCGGCGAGGGATGTGGCAACGAATGTTCTTCGGGAAAGGCGCATGGCGCACACTTATGCGTGCGCCATGACATGTCTAGGCCCGGTCACCTACAGGTGTTCCACCCGCGGCATGCCCATCACGTGGAAGCCGCCATCCACCATGATGATCTGGCCCGTGGTGTTGGCGCCGTGATCGGAGGCGAGGTAGACGGCGGTGCCGCCAATCGCCTCCAGCGTGGCGTTGGCCTGCAGGGGCGCGTTAGCCTCGGCATGCTTGTAGGTGCGCCGCGCCGCGCCGATGGCCGAGCCTGCGAGCGTTTTCATCGGCCCCGGGCTGATCGCGTTCACGCGGATGCCTTCGGGCCCGAGATCGCTTGCCAGGTAGCGCACCGCCGTTTCAAGCCCTGCCTTGGCAACGCCCATCACGTTGTAGCAGGGCATCACGCGCTGCGAGCCCTCGAAAGTCAGCGTGAGAAGCGTGCCGCCATCAGGCATCATCTCGGCTGCGCGCCGCGCCACATCGATGAAAGAGTAGCAGGAGATCAGCATCGATTGGCTGAAATTCTCCCGCGTGGTGTCGCGGAACCGGAAATCGGCGGCCAGTTCCGCCTTGTCGGCAAAGGCGATGGCATGGACGACGAAATCGAGCGATCCCCAGCGGTTTGCCAGTGTGGAAAAGCCCGCCTCCATCGAGGCACCGTCGGTCACATCGAGATCGAACAGGATATCTGATCCAACCTCTTCGGCCAGGGGCGCAACCCGGCGGCCAAACGCCTCGCCCTGATAGCTGAAGGCAAGGCTTGCGCCTTCCCCTGCAAGGCTTCGGGCGATGCCCCAGGCAATGGAGCGTTCGTTGGCAACACCCATCACAAGGCCGCGTTTGCCGTTGAGAAGGCCCGCCATAGGCTTACCCGTCCACCCGGCTCATCACGAGCGTTGCATTGGTGCCGCCAAAGCCGAAGCTGTTTGACAGAACGGTGTCGAGCGCCGCATCGCGTGTCTCGGTAACGATCTCTTCCGGGCGCAGTTGAGGATCAAGCTCGCGCACGTTGATCGAGGGTGCGATAAAGCCGCCTTCCATCATCAGCAGGCAGTAGATTGCCTCATGCACGCCGGTGGCGCCCAGGGAATGACCGGTCATCGATTTGGTGGAACTGATCGGGGCGTGATCTTCGCCGAGAACCCGGCGCACGGCTTCCACCTCTGTCACATCGCCCACGGGCGTGGAGGTGCCATGGGCGTTGATGTAATCCACCTTTCTGCCGTTCAACGTGGCAATCGCCTGGCGCATGGAACGTTCGCCGCCCTCGCCGGAGGGGGCCACCATATCGTAGCCATCCGAGGTGGCGCCGTAGCCCGTGATTTCGGCGTAGATCTTGGCGCCGCGGGCCTTGGCATGCTCCAGCTCTTCAAGCACCACCATACCGCCGCCGCCGCCGATCACGAAGCCATCCCGCGTGGCGTCAAAGGCGCGGGCCGCCGTTTCGGGCGCGTCATTGTACTTGGAACTCATTGCCCCCATGGCATCGAACAGGCAGGAGAGCGTCCAATCCACCTCTTCGCCGCCGCCTGCGAAGATCACATCCTGTTTGCCCATCTGGATCAGCTCCGCGCCATTGCCGATGCAATGGGCGGATGTCGAGCAGGCCGAAGTGATGGAGTAGTTCACACCCTTGATCTTGAAGGGCGTCGCCAGGCAGGCCGAAACGGTGGACGACATGCAGCGCGTCACCATGAAGGGGCCCATCCGCTTGGGCGCGCCCTTGTTGATCACCGTCTCAAAGGCCGTGAAGAAGTTGGAGGTCGAGGGGCCGCCCGATCCGGCAACCAGCCCCGTGCGTTCGTTTGAAACCTCCGCCTCGCTCAGCCCGCTATCTTCGATTGCCTGCTGCATCGAAAGGTAAGCATAGGCCGCCGTCGGACCCATGAAGCGAAGCTGCCGCTTGTCCACGGCTTCGGTAAGATCGATATCGGGAATGCCAGCGACCTGGCTGCGGAAGCCGTGCTTGGCATAGTTCTCTTCGAACCGGATGCCCGAGCGGCCCGCCCGCAGGCTTTCGGCCACCGCGGCGGCGGAATTGCCGATCGGTGATATGACACCGAGCCCTGTGATCACAACACGGCGCATCTTCCATTCCCTCCCGTGGGCGGTCAGCTCGCCGTTGCGAGGCCGACCTTCATATCCTTCACGGCGTAGATCTCTTCGCCGTCTGCCACCACCCGGCCATCGGCCACGCCCATCTTTAGGCGCCGGTCAATCACCCGGGTGAAATCCACGTAGTACGTAACCATCTTGCGGTCGGGCCGCACCATGCCGGTGAGCTTCACCTCGCCCACGCCAAGCGCAAAGCCCTGCCCCTGCCAGCCGCGCCAGCCGAGGTTGAACCCCGTCAGCTGCCAGAGCCCGTCAAGGCCCAGGCAGCCGGGCATCACCGGATTGCCGGGGAAGTGACATTCAAAAAACCAAAGATCGGGCGTGATATCGAATTCCGCCACCACATGGCCTTTGCCATGGGCGCCGCCATCGCCGCTGATATCGGTGATCCGATCCATCATCAGCATCGGCGGCAGGGGAAGCTGCGCGTTTCCGGGGCCAAACAGCTCGCCCCGGGCGCATTTCAGCAGCTCGTCCTTATCGAATTGGGTGGGGAATGCGGCCATTCGGCGTTGTCCGATCTGCTCGTAGTTTGTGCGCGGCGTGTCTATCACCGGCGCTCAAGGGCGCGCAAGTGGGCCTCAAGCCCCTCATTTCCCACTGTTTAGAGCGATTCTATTTGAATATCCTGCGCTGTCGCACCTATATTGTGGGCTGTGATAGCTAGTGATGGAGCCCATGGCGCCTGAATCCATCAAACGGGGAACGGCCTGGCTTTCCAGCGCAGGCCTTCGGCCCACGCGGCAGCGTGTGGCCCTTGCTGCGTTGCTGGTGGGCGATGGAAAGAATCGCCATGTCACGGCGGAAAGCCTGTTTGAGGCCAGCCTCGCCTCGGATGAGAAGGTTTCGCTCGCAACCGTTTACAATACGCTTCGCGCCTTCAGCGAAGCGGGCCTTGTGCGCGAGGTTACGGTGGACGGCTCGAAAAGCTACTTCGATACGCGGATCGACGATCACCCGCATTTCTTCTGGGAAGAAACGGCAACGTTGACGGATGCGCCCGCCGATGAGCTTGAGATTTCGCGTCTGCCGCAGGCCCCCGAGGGCGCCGAAGTGGCCTCGGTGGATGTGGTGATCCGCCTGCGCAAGAGCTAGCGCCTACTCGGCGGCCACCTGAAGCTCCGGCCGCCCGATGGCCGCAATCTCGGCGATCACCCCGGCCATCACATCCTGAAACGCCGTGAAGTTGCCGCTGGGCCGGATCGTTTGCTCGTTCATGTAAAGCGACCGGTCGACCTCGATCTGAACCACATGCTGGCCGCGCGAGGGGCGCCCGTAATGCTGCGTGGTATAGGCGCCCGCGAAGGGCGCATTGCGCACCACTTTCAGCCCGGCATTCAAGAAGGCCGCTTCCACGCGATCCACAACATCGGCGCGCGCCGCCGCGCCGAACCGATCGCCCAGCACGATCTCGGGGCGCAGGCCATGCGGGTGCACCACCGCATCGAGCGCCTCATGCGGCATGGAATGGCAATCGATCAGGATCGCCTCGCCGAACATCGCATGCGCTTCGTGCAGAAGGGTGGCCAGCCGATCGTGGTAGGGGCGCCAGTATTCCCGGATCCGGGCCTGCGCCTCGTTCAGGGGCAGCTTGCCGCGATAGATCGCCCGGCCATTGGCCACCACGCGGGGAATAACGCCCAGCCCCGAGCTGACGCGCGGGTTATGCGGCGCCCGGCGCACGCCATCGATCAGCGCTGGATCAAGCTCATCGGCGCTGCGGTTGAGATCGAGGAAGGCGCGCGGCGCGCGGGCGGCTAGCAAGGGCGCGCCGGCGCGCGGCGCGCTATCGAAGAGAAGATCCACGAAGGCATCTTCGGAGGACCGGATCGCGCGTTCATCCAGCACCGATCGGCGCAGGAACGCCCAGGAATATTCCCGCCCGCTATGGGGCGAGGCGAACACCACGCTTGTGCTGCGTGCCTCTGGCATCAGCAATTCAAACGCGGTCTCAATCATCAGCGGCCCTCCTGCTGCAGCGCAATATAGGCTGATTTTCACCGCCGCCAAAAGCCCTTGAAGACTCGAGATTGACCTTTTATAGACCCCTCCACCGGCGCGGGAAGTCCCGCGTCTTGTTCTTTGGGCAAGGCGCTGAGCGGCGGTCCGGGCGGTTAGCTCAGCGGTAGAGCACTACGTTGACATCGTAGGGGTCACTGGTTCGATCCCAGTACCGCCCACCATGAGCGTGCCGGCACCGGTACAG
>JANQPC010000055.1 GCA_028285485.1 Paracoccaceae bacterium
ACGCGTCACCCCGCTGAACCCGCGTGCGGCAGAGCCTGCACCGCCGCGCCAAACCGCGCCGAACGGAACGCCCGCGCCGCCGCGCCCGAGCGCCCCGCCCCCGCAGCCCAAAGCGCCCCGGCCCGCCGCGCCCGGCCCGATCCAGATGGATGCCAAGGCGCACAAACGGCTCACGCGCGGGCGGATGGAGCCTGAGGCACGGTTGGATCTGCATGGGATGACGCTTGCGCAGGCGCACGGCTCGCTCACACAGTTCATCCTCGCCTCGCGCGCCGCCGGGCGCCGGCTGGTTCTGGTGATCACCGGGAAGGGGAAGTTGCGCGAGGATACAGGCCCTATTCCGCCCCAAACCGGGCTTTTGCGGCGGCAGGTGCCGCTCTGGCTGTGCGAGCCTCCGCTGGCTGGCACGGTGCTTGATATCACCGAGGCGCATCGCAAACACGGCGGTAGCGGGGCGCTTTACGTCTACCTCAAACGCGCGCGCTAAAGCGGCGCGAGGATCACTTCGGTCACATTCTGAATGGTCAGCACTGTGCCGGGCAACAGGCCCGCCCGCCCCGCGCGATCCCCTTCAAATGCTTCTTCCACCTGCGCGACCTCGGAAAGGATGCGCAGAAGCGTGGGTGAGCTTGCGGGCACGAAATGCCCGATCCCGCTCGAAAACGCCGTGACATCGATGATCGTGACCCTCAGATCGGCGATCTGTGCGGGATCGGCGATGGTGCCCAGCCGCTCCGTTTGCCCCGTAAGCCGTGCCGAAAGCGCAAGCGCCCGATCGCGACGGGACGAGAAGATGATGAAATCCTCCGGCAGTGTGCCGATCCGCTGGGCCTGCGCGCGGAAGACATCGATATCGATATCCGGCGATACCAGCACGATCGCATCCACCCGCCGCGCCGGGCTGCCCGGCTGGGCAATCGCCATCTGACGCAGCGTTTCCATCACGAGAAACGCGCCCATCGAATGGGCGACAACAGTCACGTTTTCCGCACCAACCGCGCTCAGATCGCTGAGAACGCCCTCAAGCCGATCCCGCGCCACGAGCGTACTGTCATTATCATAGGCATAACCCAGTGGGTTCGCGGCGCTGGCCCAGGAGAAATGAACCCCTACCCCCGGAAGCCCCAGATCATGGGTCAGTTGGGCCAGCCGGGCCACGCCTTCGGCATAGGTGTTGTTGAAGCCGTGAACATAAAGCGTCACATCCCGCCCGCCGCGAGGCTGCGCGCGAAGGGCGCGCGACACCGCGCGACGGAACGCCTCCCGCGTGCCATAGCGTTCCTGCGCGGCCAGCGAAAATCCGGTGCTGCCTGCCTCGGCGCTCGTGGCAAAGGTTACGCTGCCCGCCGCGCGGTCTGCCGGGATGGCCACATCCATGCGCGAATAGGTGAGGCCCTCGCTCCGATCCGGCCCGGGTTCGCCGTCCTGCCCCGGCGCGCGGGTCGAGGCCACGAAAAGCGGCGCGATCGCGGCGCCGGGCGGTGGCGGCAGTTCCAAAAGCGGCCCGCGTGGGGCGCAGGCGGCCAGAAAGGCTGCGAGAAGGAGAACAAAGAGGCGCCGCGCCCTATAGCACATAGCGGCTCATATCCGCGGATTGAGCCAGTTCGCCAAGATGTGTTTCGACGAAAGCCGCATCGATCTCAATCGTTTCGCCCGCCCGATCGGGCGCGGTGAACGACAATTCTTCAAACACCCGCTCCATCACGGTGTAGAGCCGCCGCGCGCCGATGTTTTCCACGCTCTGGTTTACCTCTGCCGCGATCCGCGCCAGCGCCGCGATCCCATCTTCGGAGAAGCTCACCGTCACCTCTTCAGTGCCCAGAAGTGCCGTGTACTGGCGGGTCAGCGCGTTATCCGTTTCCGTGAGGATGCGCACGAAATCCGCCTCTGTCAGCGCCCGCAGTTCCACCCGGATCGGCAGGCGCCCCTGAAGTTCAGGCAACAGATCCGATGGTTTGGCGATGTGAAAGGCGCCCGAGGCGATGAACAGGATATGATCGGTTTTGACCGGCCCGTATTTCGTGGAAACGGTCGTGCCTTCGATCAGCGGCAGCAGATCGCGCTGCACGCCTTCGCGGCTGACATCCGCACCCCGCGCCTCGGACCGGGCGGTGACCTTATCGATCTCATCGAGGAAAACGATGCCGTTCTGCTCCACCGCCTCAAGCGCGGCTTTGGTGACCGTTTCATCATCCAGAAGCTTATCGGCCTCTTCGGAAAGCAAAACGTCATAGCTTTCGGCCACCGTCATCTTCCGCCGCACGGTGCGGCCCTGGAAGGCTTTGCCGAACAGGTCGCCGAGATTCATCATCCCGCCCTGGCCCGGCGGCATGCCGGGGATTTCCATTTGCGGGAAGGGGCTGGAGGTATCGGCAACCTCAAGTTCGATCACGGTTTCATCCAGATCGCCGCGCTTGAGCTTTTCGCGAAACATCTCCCGCGTCTGGCTGCGGGCATCCTTGCCCGCGATGGCCAAGAGCACCCGATCCTCGGCATTGGCCTGGGCGCGGGCCTTCACATCTTCCCGCATCAGTTCGCGCGTCATCGTAAGCGCGGCTTCCACCAGATCGCGCACGATCTGTTCCACATCCCGGCCCACATAGCCGACTTCGGTGAATTTCGTGGCCTCCACCTTTAGAAACGGCGCGCGCGCCAGCTTTGCGAGCCTGCGCGAGATTTCGGTTTTCCCCACGCCCGTGGGCCCGATCATCAGGATGTTCTTGGGATAAACCTCCTCGCGAATGTCATCGGGCAGCTGCTTGCGGCGCCAGCGGTTGCGCAGGGCCACGGCCACCGCGCGTTTGGCATCGTTTTGCCCGATGATGAACCGATCGAGTTCAGAGACGATTTCGCGGGGGGTGAGATCTGTCATGCAACGTCCAGCCTAATGCGCAGGGGGCAAATAATCCCGCAAGCCGCCAAGGGGAAGGGCGGCCAGCAAGATGGCGCGGATCCGCGCCCAGAACGCGCCGAGGATAACGAGGAAAGCGCCGAGCCCAAAGATGAGCCCCGCACCTTCGAAGGTTTCAAACGCCGAGTTCAGCGTGAGCAGAACCGAAACGACATAGGCGATGGCTGCCAGAAGAAAGCTGCGCCGATCGATCACGATGGCCACAACCGCAAAGCTCGCCATCGCGCCAAGGATCGTGGTGTAGGCCGCGGGGCTTTCGTTCGACAGGATCGAAAGCGCCACCGTGTTGATGATCATCGGGGCGGCCACGAGATGCAGCCAGAAGCCCTGGGCAGAACGCCGGGTCACGCGATGCGGGTCGGAGCCATCGAACACCATCGCCGCCGCGAAGGTGGCCACACCAAGCGCCAGCGTGATCCACGCAAAGCTCGATTCGGCGGAGAATACGAAGATGTCGGTCAGGTTCTCGGGGGTTCCAGAGCGTGTGGCCCCTGCAATCAAGGCCGTTGCAAAGAGCCCCAGGGCGATGAGCGCCATTGCAAAGGGCACTTTGAAGCGCAGCCAGAAGAGGAACACCGCACCCACCGTCAGAAGCCCAGGCAGGATGAGCGAAGAGTAATCTTCCTGCGCCACCATGAAAATCTGGGCGAAGTGCTGGCCAAGCCCGAAGGCGGCATTTCCCGCAAAGCCAAGCGAAAGCAGGATCGCCGGGCCCACCATCCGGCGGCGGCGGATGAAGTATTCGGCAAGAACCCAGATCAGGCCCGCGGAGATGGCGGAATAGATCACGGCGGTGCTGCGCCAGGTTTCCAGCCGGTCGGCCACCATCCAGCCCACAACGCCAGCCCATCCGGCGCCAAGGATAGCGAGGCCAACCATCACGAAAACCTCGTTAAATCCGCGAAATAGTTCGAACGGTTCATCGCCCGGGTCCAGCCCCTCGCGCGCGCCGCGGCGGCTATCGGCCAGCGCGGTGAGCGAGGCGGCCTGCGCCTCGGTCAGCAAGCCCGAGGCGACGGCGGCGCGAATGTCATCGTTTCCGATCAAAGCGTTAGCCGCCGAGCGATTCCACCGTCAGGTTGCCGTTGGTGTAAACACAGATATCGGCGGCGATCGCCATGGCGCGGCGCGCGATCTCTTCGGCATCGTGATCGCCTTCCATCAGCGCCCGGCCCGCGGCCAGCGCATAATTGCCGCCCGATCCGATAGCGGTCACGTCATGTTCGGGCTCCAGAACATCGCCGGCACCGGTCACCACATAAAGATCGGAACCATCGGTCACGATCAGCATCGCTTCGAGTTTCTGCAGGTACTTGTCGGTCCGCCAATCCTTTGCCAGCTCCACGCAGGCGCGTTGAAGCTGGCCGGGCGTGGCCTCAAGCTTTGCCTCAAGCCGTTCAAGCAGAGTGAAGGCATCGGCGGTGGAGCCTGCGAAGCCCGCCACGATATCAAGCCCCCCGGGCTTCAGCCGCCGCACCTTGCGCGCGCTGCCCTTGATCACGGTCTGGCCCAGGCTCACCTGCCCGTCGCCCGCAATCACCACTTTGCCGCCCTTGCGCACGCCGATGATCGTGGTGCCGTGCCAGCCTGGGAATTCGCTTTCTGCCATGGGCGCCTCCTTGCCGGGCCGCACATAAGGCCGGGGCAGGAAAAATGCAAAGGGCGCCCGAAGGCGCCCCGTTGGCCCGCAATGCGGATCGGCGGTCAGATCGCCTCGTCGATCCAGCTTTGCAGCGCGGCTTTCGGCGCGGCGCCGATCTTGTTGGAGATCACTTCGCCCCCCTTGAACATGAACAGCGCCGGGATGCCGCGCACCCCCATCTGGGCCGGTGAATTGGGGTTATCATCCACATTCACCTTCACGATCTTCACCTTGCCCTCGTATTCCGCGCTGAGCTCTTCCAGCGCCGGGCCGATCTGTTTGCAGGGGCCGCACCACTCCGCCCAGAAATCCACCACCACGGGGATGTCTGACTGCCGGACTTCGGCATCGAAGGTATCGTCAGTTACAGGCACGGTAGCCATGGCAGCTCTCCTCAAAACAGGTCAGAGCGGCAACCTAGGTATCGGTGGGGAGGGCGTCAAGATATGGCGGCGCGGGCCAGCGCCTCCATCACGATGTCGTGCGGCAGGGGCATGAGCGCGGGCGCCCGTGTCCACAGGATCGCGGTGCAGATCTCGTGGCCGGGATAGATCTGCGCGAGGGCAGCGCGATAGGCGCCCATCTGGCGCAGTAGGCCCTCAGGCACATCGCCGGGCGCATGGGGGACGACCGTGTTGGTTTTGAAATCCACCGCCGTGATCCGGCCCGGCTCCACGATCAGCCGGTCAATCGCGCCGCGAATCCGGCGGCCGCCCAGTTCCGCAAGCTCTGCCGTGATCTCCACTTCGGCCAGCGCTTCGCCGCCAAACAAGTGTGCAAGCTCGGGGTGATCGAGAAGCGGCGCGACTTCCGCCAGAAGCGGGCCGGTTTCGCCAGGATCCACAGGATCTTCCCCGGTGGCGAGGATCTGCGCCGCATAAGCCGCGCGATCCGCCGCGGCGATGCCCGGCAGATGCTCCAGTAGCCGGTGCACCAGCCGCCCGTGGCGCAGCGCATCTGCCTCCGCCGGTTCGCCGGGAAGCGCCTTGGCACCCCCAAGATCGGAGGGTGCAAGCGGGCCGGGCGGATCGTCCGGTGCCTGCGCAGGCGTGGCGGCAGATGGCAGAAGCGGCGGGATCGGGGCCTCTGCGGCGCCCGCCCCGGGCCCCGCCGCCTCTGGCCACGCGCCGGTGAAATGGCGCCGGCCTTCCCCTGCCGGGGTTTCCACCGGCCCGTGCCCCGTGCGGCCGAGCCCGGCCTCAACCGCCTGATACCAGGTATCGCCCCCGCCCCGCGGCTCCCCTGCCCCGCAGACGATCAGCCAGTTTTCCGCTCGGGTCATCGCCACATAGAGCAGGCGCTGGCGTTCCAGCCGATCCGCCTCTGCCGCCGCCTCGCTTGCGCTTTGCAGAAGATCAGGCGCTTCGTCTTTCAGCGTGCGCCAATGGGCCTGGCCCTGTTCATCAACGATAACGTCATTCCGCCCCGCCCGCGCGCCGCGCAACGTATCGGGCAGGATCACGATGGGCGATTCAAGGCCCTTTGCGCCATGCACCGTCATCACCCGAATGCGCCCGCCCGCGCTATCGAGCTGCCGCTTCACCTCCACATCCTCGCCATCGAGCCAGGCCAGAAACCCGGTAAGACTGGGCACATCCTGCTGCTCGTAGCTCAGGGCCTGGGTCAGAAGCTCATCGATTCCATCCTCTGCCTCGGGCCCCAGCCGGGCGAGCAACTTGGCGCGGCCGCCATGGCGGATCAGGATGCGTTCGAGCAGGTCGAAGGGCCGCAGGAAATCCGCCTCGCGCCGCAGATCGCCAAGGATCGCAAGGGTTTCGGGATGCGCATCGGCGGCCCCGCGCAAGGCGGCCCAAAGGTAGGTTTCCTCACGATGGGCCGCGAGTGTGAAGAGCGCCTGTTCGCTCCACCCAAAAAGCGGGGATCGCAGCGCGGCGGCGAGCGACAGGCTGTCTTCCGGCAGCGCCAGAAATGCCAGAAGCGCGCGCAGATCGCGCACGGCGAGCTCGCCGGCGATCTTCAGCCGGTCGGCCCCCGCCACGGAGAGGCCTTGCGCCTTGCAGGCCCGGATGATCGCGCGGAACAGATCGCCGCTGCCCGAACGCCCCTGCACAAGGATCAGGAAATCGCCCTCGGTGATCCGCCGGGGCGGGCCCTCGGCTCGGGGGAGCGCGGCGGCGGGATCATCCACCAGCCGCCGGATTTCGCCCGCGATGGCCTCCGCCAGCATGATCGCCTCGTGGTTCGCGGCGGGGCGGTCAACGGGATCTGTCCAGTCCCCCTCCTCCACGGTTTCGGCCTTCGGGATCGGCGGCCAGAGATCCACCCGCCCCGGCATGGCGGCGAAAAATGCCCGGTGGCGGCTGCCGGTGCCCACGCCCGCCGCGTCTTCGAAGGTAGCGTCTACCGTATCGAGGATGGCCTGCGCTGAGCGGAAGCTGAAATCGAGCGATCGGCTCTGCATGCCGCCCGCCGCCTTGAGCCGCCCGCGAAACCGCTCTTCCATCGCTTCGAATGCCTGCGCATCGGCGCCCTGAAAGGAGTAGATCGATTGCTTCTTGTCGCCCACAACGAAGAGGCGGCGCGGATCCTCCCGCGCGCCCGCGCCCGCCCCGAACTCTTCTGTCAGAAGCTCTACCAGCCGCCATTGGAGAAGGCTCGTGTCCTGCGCTTCGTCCACCAGAACGTGATCGATCCGGCCATCGAGGCGAAAGCGCACCCAATCGGCCGCATCGCTCTGGCTGAGAAGCGCGACGCTGCGAAGAACAAGATCATCGAAATCAAGCCAGCCGCGGCGCTGTTTTTCGGCCGCGTATTCTGCCAGAAACGCCGCCGCAAAGCGTTGCAACGCCCCGGTGCGCTGGGCGGCGGCAAGGGCGATCCGTTTGGGCCGCAGCGCTTCGACGGCTTCCATCAGCGCATGAAGCGCGGCGGTTGCGCCGGGGTGGCTGGCCTGTGTTCCTTTGGTGGGCAGCGCGGTCAGCTTGGCCGCATAGGCATCCTTGGCTGCGGGCCCGTAAAGGCAGATCGGTTCAAGCGCCGCAATCACTGCCGGTGCCGATTGCGAAAGATCGATGGCCCGCAGCTTTGCGGCGGCTTGCTGATCGCGGGTGCTTCCCGTCTCCAGCGCTGCAACGGCGGGCGGTATCGCCGCCTCGGGCGCGGCAGCCGCCAGTTCTTGCTTCAATGCCTCGTCGCCGAAACCATGGGGAAGCCCGTAATGCTGCGCGGCATCGGCCAGCGCGAGCGGGGCATCGAAGGCGTGCCGCGTGCCCGCAACCTCTGCCGCGAGCGGCACCAGATCATCGCCGGTGAAAAACTGCGCCAGATCGCTCAGCGCCCCGCCCGCATCGGCCAGCGCAACCGTCTCAAGCACATCGGCGATCAGGTGGCGCTGGGCGCTTTCGTCCATCTCCTGAAACTGCGGCGAAAGCCCGGCTTCCAGCGGGAAGCGGCGCAGAAGCGCGGCACAAAACGAATGGATCGTCTGGATCTTCAGCCCGCCCGGCGTTTCGATAGCGCGGGCAAAAAGCGTGCGCGCGTCTGACACATCCGCCTGCCGCTCTGCCCCCAGCTCATCGAGCGCGGCGATCAGATCGGCCTCGCCCAGCATCGCCCATGCGCCGAGCCGCTTGAACAGGCGGTTCTGCATCTCGCTTGCCGCCGCCTTGGTGTAGGTCAGGCACAGGATGTTCTGGGGCGGCACACCGCCCAGAAGAAGCCGCGCGACCCGATCTGTCAAAACCCGGGTCTTGCCCGAGCCCGCATTGGCGGAAAGCCAGATTGATTGCGCAGGATCAGCTGCGCGGATCTGGCTGAGCGTGGCCTCATCCCGCACCGTCATTCCAGCGCCTCGCGCCGGGGTTGCGCGGCATCATCCCATTCTCCGAACCGCGCAAGGTGATCGTAATCGCCTTCAAAGCCGCGCTTCTTGATCGCGCGCCGTGCGGTGAAGCCGCGCCCTTTCTTCGCAAACCCTTCGATGAGCGTTTGCAGCCCGGCCCGCACCGCCGGCACGGTCAGCCGCTCATCCAGCGAACCGTCAAGGCCCTTGGGCGCATAGGGCAGGGGTTCTTTCAGCGAGATATAGGCCACGTGATCCACCGCGGCGCGCCCGACCTCGGCAAACCCGCCTTCTTCCGCAATCAGGGCCTCAAGAAGGATCTGCTTGTCGAAGGCCAGCATTTCTTTCGTGGTCGGTGCAGCGCCCGATTTGTAATCGAGGATCGCAAGCCCGCCGCCATGCAACCGGTCGATCCGGTCTGCCCGGGCGGTAAGCGTGAAGGGCGGATCGCGCAGCTCGAACCGCCCGCTGGTTTCTGCCGCCGCAAACGCCTGCCCGGCGCGCAGGCTGTGTTCGAGGCGCACGATCTCTTCGGCCACCCGCGCGATCCGGGCGCGCCAGAGATGCTGGGCCACGGGGAACGGGGCGCCGCGCGAAAGCACGCGTTCAGCGATCTCCATAAGGTGCGCGCGATCCTGCGCGGCCTCGCCAGTGAGCCCCGCCTTGAGAAACTCCGCGAAGACCTCGTGCAGAAGCGTGCCGCGCAGGGGCGCATCGGCCATTTGCTTGAGCGGGTTCACCCGCGGCAGCCGCAGGATGTGCTTGGCGTAGATCGCGTAAGGGTCGCGCACCAGCGTCTGGATTTCGGTCACCGAAAGCTGGCGCGGCGTTTTTCCGGGCGGCGGCACGGGCGCGGGGCGCGGGGCGGGCGCGGCCGGTTCCGCAATCTGCTCCAACGCGCGCACCTGCCCCAGCCACGCCGCGCCGCGTGCACGCATTTCCGCAAGCGCCTCGGGGCCGCGCTGGGCCTTGAGCCCCTCAAGCAGGTTCACGATCCGGTTCAGCCAGCGCGAAGGCACGGGCTCCACATCCGCGCGGCGCACGGGGCGCGACAGGATGACTTCGGGCGCGCCGATCGCCTGCTGGAAATCATGGGCTGCAAGGCCAACCTGCCGCTCGGGCGACAGCAGGCCCGCGGTCCGGCGCATGGCGCGGTTGAGCCAGGGGTCGGGCGCAGGCGCGGCGGGCCAGACCTCCTCGTTCAGTCCGCCGAGGATCAGAAGCTCAGCCCCCTGCACGCGCGCCTCCAGCGTGCCCCAGATCATCACGCCGGGATGCGGGCGCACCGGGTCGCGCACATCCGCCCGCGCGAGGATCGATTGCAGGATTGCGGTGAATTCGGCGGGCGGGATGGGCTGGCCGCTTTGTGCCGCACCGGTCAGCTCCAGCGTCACACGGCGTGCCGCTTCCCCGGCGGGCTCTTCCCAAAGCGCGATGGCCGTGCCTCCGCCTGGGCCCGCGCAAAGCGCCTCTGCGGTGGCCAGGATCCGGTCAAGATGGGTGCCGATGGAAGCCGCCCGGGGGTCTGGCGTTGCCAGAAGTGTGGCCGCAACCCACTCTGCCCAGGGCTTTGCCGTGCCGCCCGGATCTTCGGCCCACCGGGTAAGTTCCGCCGCGCCCGGATAGGCCACATTCCGGCCTCTCAGCCAAAGCTCAAGTTCTCGCGCCCAGCGCAAATGCGGCCCGCGCGCGCCATCCCGGCAGGCGAGCGGATGCTTCAGAAGGGTGAGCAACGCCTCGGTTGTCACCCGCCGCCCGCTTTGCCGCGCGAGGTGAATCAAAAGCCGCCCGGGCGCAGATTGCGAAAGCGGGCGCCCTGCGCTGTCATCAGGCTCGATACCCCAGCGATCAAGCTCTGCCGCCACCCGCCGCGTGAGCATCCGGTCAGGTGTGACAAGCGCTGCGGGTTTGCCCCGGGCCAGCGCGTCGCGAAGCACCAGCGCGATGGCAACGGCCTCGTGCCGTTCGCTTGGCGCCTCGATAAGCGAGAGCCCCGCGCAGGCGGGCGTAAGATCGCCAAGATCCGGCCCGTCGCGCAGCCACTGGTTGGTTACCGGGGCCGGGCGCAAGGCCAGCGAAACAAGGCGGTTGCGCAGCAGGGCCGGGGCCGCGCCGTCCCGCCAGGGCTGCACCTCATCGCGCGTGATCCCGAGATCCGCCATGAACCGGGCGAAGCGGTATTGCGGGTGATCCTCCTCCCCCGTTTCCAGAATCTGATGCCAGAGATCGCCTGGCAGATCGAAATCGAAGCCGGGCAGGATCACCGCGCCCTGATCGAGCCTGGTCACCGCGCGCATGAGTGCGGCGGTGGTTCCGCGCGAGCCGGTGCTGCCCGCGATCAGGATCGGATGCGCGGGCGGCGCATCGGCCCAGGCCGCGATCATCGCATCAACCGCCCGCCGCTGCCGGGCCTCGGGCGACGGCGCGATATCAGCGCTTGCGGCGAGAAAGGTGTGCACGATGGAGAGAAACTTCAGGCTATCCGCCCAGTGCCGGGAGGCGCCGCCTGTCTCCAACCCTTCGATGGCGGCGAAAGCCACGCCCTCGCCCGCCATTTCATCGATCAGTGCGGCAAGGCTGCCCGCAAGATCGAAGGCGGCGCTTTTGGGGGCGAGCCCGGGTTCGGCCTCGATCAGCGCGGAAACGAGTGCCGTCAGCTCAAGCTGCCTGGCAAGCGGCGAGGTGGCGGGCGGCACGGCCTGAAGCGGCATCCCCGCCCCGATATCGGCCACTGTCAGGAGCCGGGGCAGAAGCCGCGCGCCGCCGCGTTCGAAAAGCCCGCGCACCCGGCGGTGCATCCGGCGCGTGTTGACGTAGATCTGAGTGCGCGCCGCCGTGTGCGGCGCCCTCCCGGCTGCGCGCGCATCAAGGCCCGCCACAAGCTCTGCCGCGAAATCGGCGCCCGGCGGCAGGGCGAAGACGCGGGGGGTATCGGAGCGGTCAAACACCGGCGAGCAGGGCCTCGGCCTCCGCCAACCCCGCAGGATGGCCCACATCGCACCAGTCGCCCGGATAAACCGCGCCGAAAAGCCGGCCCTCTTCGGCCATCTGATCCCAGATCACGTTGAGCGAAAACACATCCTCGGGATAGGCGGCCACGCGGGCGGGTTTCAGGATCTGGGCGCCCACGTAAACCGCCGCGCCGCCGCGGATCAGCCGCCCGTCACCGCCGATCGTGAAATCCCCCCCGCCCTGCCGGCCATGGGCACGCTCCGGCGGCACGCAAAGCAAAAGCGCATCCATCCGCGCGGGATCCCACGCGGCCTTCAGCACCTCAAGCGCATTGGGCCCGCGCCAGACGGCATCGGAATTGAGCGTGGCGACCACCGTGCCCGGCAAGTGCGGGAGCGCCTGTTTCAGCCCCCCGCCCGTATCGAGGATATTGGGCGCCTCGTGAGAAATCAGCACCTCCCGCGCGGCCAGATGGGCGGCCATCTGCGCCGCCCGGAAATGGGTGTTCACGGCAATAGGCGCAAACCCGGCGCTTTCAGCCACATCGATCGCGTGATCGATCAGCGGCTTTCCGGCAACCGGGATCAGTGGTTTCGGCATCTCGGCCGTCAGCGCGCCCATCCGGGTGCCGAACCCGGCGGCGAAGATCATCAGGCTGGTTGTATCGTGCCGCATCGGGCCCTCAACTGTTCGAGGTGATCAGCGCTTGGCTCCGGCAGCATTTGAAGAAGCGTGGCGAGCCCCGTGGCCTCCGCCCCCCGCTCCAGATGGCCCCAAACGCGCGGGATGAGATCCACGTAATGCGCCTTGCCATCCCGCAGGCAGAGCCGCGCAAACACGCCAAGGATCCGCAGATTGCGCTGAAGGCCGACAACGCGTGCGGTGGCGTGAGCCAAGCCTTGGTTCATCCCGATCCCGGTGGCAAAACGGTCAATCAGCCCGGTGCCCATATCCGGCGCCACATCGCGGCGCGCATCTTCGATCAGCGAGATCAGATCGTAGGTGGGGTGGCAGATCGCGGCATCCTGGAAATCAAGCAACCCAACGCGCGCCACGCCCCCGCGATCCGGCAGCCAGATCAGGTTTTCGGCGTGATAGTCGCGCAAGGAGAGTGCCGTGAAGGCGGCGGTCAGCGGCTCCAACCGATCCGCCAGCATCGTGGAGAACGCTGGCGGATGCGCCGTATCTGGCCGACCTGCGTACCACGTGAGCGCGAGCCGCGCGCGATCCAGCATGAGGCTTACCCCGTATTCCGGGGCATTTGCCGGGGGCCGCGTTTTTTGAAGCGTGATCAGCGTATCAACGGCGGCATCGTAAATCTCCGGCTCGATTCCTGGCCGGTCTTCAAGGATGCGGGCGAAGAGATCGTCGCCAAGATCCTCAAGCAGCAAGTACCCCCGCGCCCGATCCTCGGCCAACACCCGCGGGGCGCTCAGCCCCAGATGCGCAAGGTGTTCGGCGATGGCCACGAAGGGGGCCACATCCTCGCCCTTCTCGGGCGGCGCGATCATCAGAACCGCGCGGGTGCCATCCGGCGCCGTGAGCCGTTCATAGGATCGGTGCGATGCATCCCCGGCCAGATGCGCCCGTGCCGCCGCGCCCCATCCGGCGCTTTGCAAAAACCCCTCACGCATGGGTGGCGCGCACCTCCTCGATCACCTTGGCAAGTGCGGCCCCGCGCGCACCCGCGCCGCTGGCGGTGAGCAGGCGCATATCGCCGTCTCCAATCTCAAAGGTCAGCATCAGGGCCTCGGCGGGCAGGTCGCGCCCCAGCCGGTCCGGCCATTCGACAAGGCAGATCGCGGTGCGAAACGCTTCGTCGAGCCCAAGTTCGCCCGCCTCGGCCCCGCCCTCAAGGCGGTAGAGATCCACATGCCAGATCTCGTCCGCGCCATCGTCATAGGTTTGAACAAGGGTGAAGCTGGGCGAAGGCACCTCTTCCCAGCGCCCTGCGCGCGCCAGCCGTTCCTGGATCAGCGCGCGCGCAAAGGCGGTTTTGCCAGCGCCGATCGGGCCAGCGAGCAAGACGGCATCGCCTGCCGCCAGATGCGGCGCCAGCGCCCGCGCCAGGGCGGCGGTTTCATCGGGCGATGCGAGGGGAATGCGGCGGCTCATGGGGCGAGTCTGACCGGCTGCCGCGGGGCCTGCAAGGCCCGATCGGGCGCTGTTCAGGCCATCGTGCGGGCAGGCGGCGGGGATGTGGCGCGTTGCGGGCGCGCCGAAAAGCGAATGAGCGTCACACCGCCGCGCAGGGGTGCGATCCGGCAATCATGCCGGGGCCCCTCTCGCAACTGAAACGCCCCGCCCCAGGCCTGCCTCTCGCGCGCATGAAGCACGAAATCCCGGATCTCGCCCCAAAGCGGCGTGGGCTGGCTGCCGGACATCCAGATCCGCATCGATTCGGTGACCGTGATGCGCCCCCCGGCATCGGCATCCGTTGCCCCGCTGCCCCAGAGATTCCGATAGGCGGTGTTGGAAAGCGTCAAGGCCCCGTCCCGCCCGAAAACGGCGATGGCCTCGTCCAACGCATCAAGCACGCCCTGCCCGATCTCCAGATCGCTGCGGAACCGGCGGGTCAGAGCCATTTCCTGGGTGATATCCTCGAATATGAAGGCAACCGCGCCATCGGGATGCGGGCGGCCCGAGACGCTATAGGTTTGCCCATTGGGAAGAGACCATGTTTCGGAATAGGTGCCGCTTTCGGCCTGCGCCTCAAGCTCGGCCATGCGCGCGCGCCAGTTCGCGTAATTTCGGGGTTCCGGGATCATCCGGCAATCGCGCAGCTTGTCGAGAAACTCAAAAAGGCTCGGGCGCCCCGCCAGAAAGCCCGGCGCAAGTTCCGTCAACCGGGTGAGCGACGGGTTGAACAGCGTCAACCGCCGGTCGCGATCAAAAACGGCGAGCCCTGTTTTGAGATGCGAGAAGGCCTTGGTCAGGGTTTGCGTGAACTCCGCACGCTGGCGATCCGCCCGCACAACCTCATTGGCGGTGAGCGCGGAATAGATCGGGTCGCCCTCCGTGGCGATCCGCGCGCAATCATACCAGTGATCCTCCAGCGCCTCGCCATATTCCACCCGCAGGCGCGTAAGCCCCGGTGATCCCGCAAGGGCTTGCAGGCGTTCGGGATCAAACAGCGGCGGCGGCGGCCAGGCATCGGCGGCGCGGGCGCCAAAATGCGTCTCTAACGCGTCAAGATAGGCCTTGTTGGCCCAATAGACCTCGCCTTCAGCGTTCTGCCGCCACACGAGGAAGGGCACCGCATCCATCACCATGCGCAGCGTTTCGATCTCTTCCTTGGTGAAGGCCCAGACCGACGGTTCAAGGCTTACAGTGCCCGATGCGCCATCGGCATCGGTGATCTCAAGGCGCAGGCGCCCCGATACGCGGGAAAGCAGAAGGCGCTGCTGCTCATCGCGTGACACAAGCGCAAGATCGTTCACCAGATCGGCTTCCACCAATGCATCGCTCAGCGCCGGAAAGTGCCCGGCAAGGCTGGAAAGCGCGCGGGCAAGATCGGTGGTGCCGGCGCCCGCGCCGCGCAGCACGATCTCGGCCTCCGGCGAACAATCGACAAGCTGTTCCCCATCAAAGAGGAACATCGCGCCGGGCAGCACCTCTGCCGCCGGTTTGCGGGTGCGCGCGGCACGGTCGACCAATGCGAAGAGGGCCATTGCGAGAAGGGCCGCGAAGAACGCGGCCCCGCCAGCGATCGATACCTGAAAGAAATCCAAACCCGACATCGGCATGGCGGCCCCCCAGCAGCCTGCCGAAACGTTTAGCTAACGAGTCTTAACACCGCGTTAACGCAGCGTCCGGTCCCTAGGCTTCGATGGGCCTGTTCTGCCCCAACCCGGCCTGCGGCGCGCTGTCATCGCGCGAAATCGCGTGGCGCGGCCAGACCACATCGATGATCGCACCGCTGCGCGCGCTGCTTGGCGCGGCGGCCAGCGGATCGCGGCCATTGGCAAAGTTGAGCTCCGCCCCCGAACGTTCCAGCAGCGTCTTGGCGATGAAGAGGCCAAGGCCCATGCCCTCGTATTCGCGCCGCTGCCCGCTTTGCGTAGCAGATCGGCGGATGCGCACGAACGGATCCCCGATCCGGCCCAGAAGCTGGATCGGGAAGCCCGGCCCGTCATCGACGATTCGCACCTCCACCGCCTCATCGCTCCACGAGATATCGATCCACACCTCGGCCCGGGCGTAATCCACAGCGTTCTGGATCAGGTTGCGCAGGCCGTGAATGATCTCGGGCCGGCGCAGCACCACGGGCTGGCGTGCATCCTCTGCCTCTTCCACGGGCGCGATATCATAGGTGATGGTGATGCCGCGGCCCTCATGGGGTTCGGCTGCCTCGCGCACCAGCGCGCCGATGGGCGATTGCTTGAGCTGCAGATCGTCTTTCCCTGCCCGGCCCATGGAGCGCAGGATATCGCGGCACCTGTCGGCCTGATCGCGCACAAGCCGGGCATCATCCAGAAGATCAGGCCGATCCTCCAGCTCCTCCATCAACTCCGCGCTCACAAGCTTGATCGTGGCCAGGGGCGTGCCCAGCTCATGCGCCGCCGCGGCCACCACGCCGCCCAGATCGGTGAGCTTCTGTTCCCGGGCAAGCGCCAGTTGCGTGGCCACAAGCGCATCTGACATGGCGTGAATCTCCGATGTGACGCGCTGGGCAAACCCGGCCAGAAACACCACCCCGATCACGATCGCCACCCAGAAACCGAACACGAAATCGGTGGGCATCCGCATCAGGAAGCCCAGATCGGTGCGGAGCGGGATGTGATACTGCGCAACGAAAGTCACCATCAGGATCGCATAGGCGCCCAGCAGAACGGTTGTGCGAAGCTGCAGCGCGGTGGCCGAAACGGTTACCGGCACGAGGATCAGCAGTGCAAAGGGGTTGTGCAGCCCGCCGGTGAGATAAAGAAGAAAGCCCAGTTGCGTAATATCGAACACAAGGTGTAGCGCCACCTCGCCTTCGGAAAGCCGCTTGTTTTCGGGGTAGACGAATATCGCCACCAGATTGGCCGTGATCGCCGCGCCGATTGCCAGGAAGGCCAGCCCGATTTCAAGGTTCAGATCGAAGAGGCGCTGGGCAACGGTGATCGCCGCCAATTGCCCGGCCACCGCGATCCAGCGCAGCACGATCAGGGTCCGCAGGCGCACCCAGTTCACGCGGTGGCTTGCGTCGAAAAGTCCAAGCGTAGGATTGGCCATAACGCTTACCTATTTGTGAGTGGTGACGCGGCAACCCATGTTGTAAGGCGTCATTCTGCACGGGATCAACTTGCAACGCGACTTTCCTGAAAGGTTGGCTATGACAAGGATTTACCTGATCGCCGCATTCTTTGCTGTGGTGGCCGGTGCAGGCCTGAGCGTCTTAATCATGTCCGAAAGCGGTGGGGACGATCAGTTCGCCCAGTGCCGCGCAACAACCGTGGCCGGCGGCGCGGCCGAGATTGGCGGCCCCTTCACGCTGGTCTCCGAAACCGGCGAAACCGTCACGGATGCCGATGTGATCACCCGTCCGAGCCTGATCTATTTCGGCTACACGTTTTGCCCGGATGTCTGCCCGCTTGATACCGCGCGCAACGCCGATGCGATTGATCTGCTCACCGAAAAGGGGCTCGACGTGCAGCCCGTCTTCATCTCAATCGATCCGGAACGCGATACCCCCGATGTGGTGGATGATTTCACCGCAAACCTGCATGAGGATATGTTGGGCCTGACGGGATCGCCGGAACAGGTGGCCGCTGCCTCGCAAGCCTACAAGACCTATTACCGCAAGCATGATACGGGCGACGAATTCTACCTCGTCGATCATTCGACCTTCTCGTATCTCGTGCTGCCCGAACATGGGTTTGTGGAGTTCTTTCGGCGCGAAATGACGGCGGAACAGATAGCCGACAGTACCGCCTGCTTCGTCAACGCTGCGTGAGGAACGTTTGACCGAACCCCTTCTGGCGCCTATCCTTAGAAAAAACATAGGGAACCGGAAGGACTTCTGATGGTCGAACGCGCTCTTCAAGAGATCGGCGACGACCGCTCGCTTTTGGTGGTGGATGATGATGAGCCGTTTCTAAAACGCCTCGCCCGCGCCATGGAAAAGCGTGGCTTCGCCGTTGAAACAGCGGGGTCCGTTACGGCGGGCCGCGCGATCGCTACTGCCCGCCCGCCCGCCTATGCCGTGATCGATCTGCGGCTTGAGGATGGCAACGGGCTCGATGTTGTGGAAACGATCCGTGAAAAACGGCCCGATAGCCGGGTGGTTGTACTCACGGGCTATGGCGCGATTGCAACAGCCGTTGCCGCGGTGAAGATCGGCGCGACAGATTATCTGTCAAAACCCGCCGATGCCAATGATGTCACCGCCGCGCTTCTGGCCACGCCGGATGAGCTGCCGCCGCCGCCCGAGAACCCGATGTCGGCCGACCGTGTGCGGTGGGAGCATATCCAGCGTGTCTATGAGCTTTGCGATCGCAATGTCAGCGAAACGGCGCGCCGGTTGAACATGCATCGCCGCACGCTGCAGCGCATCCTCGCCAAGCGCAGCCCGCGCTAAAGGTCAAACCGCTTGTGCACCTTGCCGGTGACGGTGCCATCCCAGAGGGTGGCGCCGGGATCGGCATGCCAATCGGAAAAGCCGATCCGGGCATAATATGTCAGGCCGGATGCGTTATCGCCACGGATCGAGGCATTAAGCCAGCGGTAGCCCAGCGCCCGGGCCCGTGCGGCCGTTGCTTCGAAGAGCTTTCGCCCCACGCCGCGCCCGGTTTCTCCGATCCGCACAAAACTTGCGATATCGGCTGCGTCTGTGGGCAGATCGGGGTGCGGTTCGGCCCATTGAAAGCCGATCACGGCGCCCGCGGCATCGCAGGCCACATGCCAGGAGGAACGTTCGGGCGCCCGTGCCATCCAGGCGGCGATATCCGCGCCGTCTACAGGCCCGCGAATTGCGGTGATGCCCCCGCGCGCGATAATCGCGGCGAGCAGCGCCGCCATCTGGGGCGCATCCCCGGGCGCGGCGGGCCGCACCGTGATCACGGCAGATCCAGAAGCGCCGCGTGGCGCTTGAGAAAGCCCGCGCGCACATCGGCGGGCGGGCGCAGGGCCAGGGTCACGCCATCCAGAAGGCCCGCGGGGGGCGACCCGAAGAACTTGTTAGCCTCGGTGATCGCAAACCCCGCGATCTGCGTGGCCTCCAGCCAGGCCGAAAGCTTGTCGGCCCGCTTGATCGCGCGCTTGATCTTCTGGGGCAGCACCGCAGGCAGGCCGAAGCGCAGGTGGATCGCTGCCGAGAGCCGGGCATCAAGCTCGGAATACTGCGGCCCCACGGCATCTTTCACCGGCGAGATCATATCGCCGATCACGTATTCCGGCGCATCGTGCAAAAGCGCTGCCAACCGCCACTTTTGCGGCGCATTCGGCTCGATCCGGCAGAACAGATCTTCCACGAGAAGCGAATGTTCGGCCACCGAATAGGGGTAATCGCCCCGCGTCTGACCGTTCCATCGGGCCACGAAAGCAAGCCCATGGGCGATATCCTCGATCTCGATATCCATGGGCGTGGGGTCAAGCAGATCAAGGCGCCGGCCAGAGAGCATGCGCTGCCAGGCGCGGGGGGCCCGTGCCATAAAAACCTCCCAAACTTGCCCGCTCACGGGTCCGTTTGCCTGTTATTCAGGCGAAATAGGCCAGAAAGTGCGATGCATTTTCATGTCCCATGGCGATTTTAGGGAAATCCCATCGCCGTGCCCGTATCAAGTATGCACGTCACAAAAACAAGCATCAGGGGGATCAAAAAGCGCAACAGCGGCGCCACGTGCCGCGAAAGGAGCAGACCAATGCGCAGACTGATCACGGCAGTAACCACAGCAGCAGTATTCATGCCCCTGGCCGGGCACGCGCAGCAGTTTTGCGCAGAGCGCGCCGATATCACCAACCGCCTGAAAACAGGATATGGCGAAAGCTATGCCGGCGGTGGGCTTCGCAACTCCGAAAGCGTCTTCGAAATCTGGATGTCCGAAGAAAAGGGCACCTGGACGATCCTGATGACGATGGCCAATGGCCGTTCCTGCGTCATGGCTTCGGGTACGAACTGGCGCAAGGCCATGCCGGAAGTGGAGCCTGCCGGTATTCCCGGCTAAATCTCCATTACAATCCGGCCATCGATGGCACCGGCGCGCATCTTGTCAAAGATCGCGTTGATGTTTTCGAGCCTGTCCCACTCAAAGTGGGCTGCCACCTTGCCATCGCCCGCGAAGGCAAGGGATTCGGCAAGATCGTTGCGCGTGCCCACGATGGAGCCGCGCACGGTGATCCGCTTCAGCACAATCTCGAAGATGGGAAGCGGGAAGCTTCCGGGCGGCAGGCCCACGAGCGACATCGTGCCATGCCGCCTGAGCATGCCAACGGCCTGTTCAAACGCCGTGTTCGATACCGCGGTCACAAGCACACCGTGGACCCCTCCCATCTGGCTTTGCAATTCGGCGACGGGGTCCTGGGTAGCGGCGTTGAACGTAAGGTCTGCGCCCAGTTCCCGTGCGAGGGTGAGCTTTTCGTCGGCAACATCCACGCCCACCACGTTGAAGCCCATGGCCTTGGCATATTGCACCGCCATATGGCCAAGACCACCGATGCCGCTGATTGCCACCCAATCGCCCGGCTTGCACTCCAGTTCCTTCAGCCCCTTGTAAACGGTTACGCCCGCGCACAGCACCGGCGCCGCCGGGCCAAATTCCAGCCCATCGGGGATGTGGCCCACATAATCGGCATCGGCGCGCACGAACTCGGCATAACCGCCATCCACCGAGTAGCCGGTATTCTGCTGGCTTTCGCAGAGCGTTTCCCAGCCGCCCACACAGTGTTCGCAATGCCCGCAGGCGCTGTGCAGCCAAGGCGCGCCGATCCGATCGCCTTCTTTGAGATGCGTCACGCCCGCGCCCACGGCGGCCACTTCGCCCACGCCCTCATGGCCCGGGATGAAGGGGGTGGTGGGTTTGACAGGCCAATCGCCCTCGGCGGCGTGCAGATCGGTGTGGCACACGCCCGATGCCCGGACCCGCATCAGAACCTGGCCTGGCCCCACCTCCGGCACCGGCACATCGCGGATATCGAGCGGTGCCCCCAAAGCGGGAACAACGGCAGCCTTCATTGTTTTCGGTAGAGTCATCAGGGCCCCCAAAATGAGCGTGTCAGAAAAGAAATCTCGGCCAATTCCTGCAACTCGGGCGCGGGTTGCACATGATGCAAATCAAGCAGGTTGCCGCGTTGTCGCCGCACCGCGCGGCTGCTAAGGGGTCGGCCAAAGCCGCCAACCACATCATGAGGTTCTGGGCATGCCCAAGGATTATATCGTTAAGGACATCTCGCTGGCCGCCTTTGGCCGCAAGGAGCTCGACATCGCCGAAACCGAAATGCCGGGCCTGATGGCGCTGCGCGAGGAATACGGTAAGGCCAAGCCCCTGAGCGGCGCCCGCATCGTGGGCTCGCTGCATATGACGATCCAGACCGCCGTTCTGATCGAAACGCTCACCGCACTTGGCGCCGATGTGCGCTGGGCCTCGTGCAACATCTTCTCAACCCAGGATCACGCGGCGGCGGCCATCGCCGAAGGCGGCACCCCCGTCTTCGCGATCAAGGGGCAGACGCTGGAAGAGCACTGGGATTACCTCGATAAATCCTTCCTCTTCGAAGACGGGCCCAACATGATCCTCGATGATGGCGGGGATGCCACGCTTTACGTGCTGCTCGGCGCCCGGGCGGAAGCGGGGGAAGATATCATCCCGGTTCCGCAATCCGAGGAAGAAGAGGTAATCAAGGCGCAGATCAAGAAGCGCATGGCCGAAAGCCCCGGCTGGTTCACCAAGGTGCGCGATCAGATCAAGGGCGTGAGCGAGGAAACGACGACGGGGGTGAACCGCCTTTACCAGCTTGTGCGCGATGGCTTGCTGCCCTTCCCGGCGATCAACGTGAACGACAGCGTCACCAAATCGAAGTTCGATAACAAGTACGGCTGCAAGGAAAGCCTGGTGGACGGCATCCGCCGCGCCACCGATACGATGATGGCGGGCAAGGTTGCCGTTGTGTGCGGCTACGGCGATGTGGGCAAGGGCTCTGCCGCCTCGCTTCGCGGGGCAGGCGCCCGCGTGAAGGTTACCGAGGTTGATCCGATCTGCGCACTGCAGGCCGCGATGGATGGCTTCGAAGTAACGCTACTGGAAGATGAGGTGGCCAACGCCGATATCTTCATCACCACCACCGGCAACAAGGATGTGATCCGCATCGAGCATATGCGCGAGATGAAGGATATGGCGATCGTCGGCAATATCGGCCATTTCGATAACGAGATTCAGGTAGCCAACCTGAAGAACCACAAGTGGACCAACATCAAGGAACAGGTGGATATGATCGAGATGCCTTCGGGCAACCGGATCATCCTGCTCTCCGAAGGCCGCCTTCTGAACCTTGGCAACGCCACCGGCCACCCCTCCTTCGTGATGTCGGCTTCGTTCACCAACCAGGTGCTCGCCCAGATCGAGCTTTGGACGAAGGGCGATGAATATGAGAACAAGGTCTACATCCTGCCCAAGCATCTGGATGAAAAAGTGGCCAAGCTTCATCTCGCGCGGATCGGCGCGAAGCTCACGCCGCTGGATGCCGATCAGGCGGCCTATATCGGCGTGAAGCCCGAAGGCCCCTACAAGCCTGAACACTACCGTTACTGAGCCGGGCGAACAGTTGCCGCCGCGGGGAACCGCGGCGGGATTTTCCCTTTGTTGCGGCCAACTTCGCCGCTATCGTGCCGCACGCACCGGTAGAACACCGGCGGCGAAGGAAAAAACTGGAACAGGTGGGAGTGATTTCATGGGTAAGCGCGATGATCTGATCGCCCAATATGCCGATGATCTGAAGAACAAATGCGGCATGACGCCGGATATGGATCTTCTGACAAAGGTAACCATTGGCTGCGGCCCCTCGATTTACGATGCGGATGCGTCAACCGTGGCGGCCTCGCAGCCGGGCGAGCTGGAGACGGTTAAGGAAAACTTTCTGATCAAGAAGCTTGGCCTCAGCGACGGGCCCGAGCTGATGGATGCGATCAATTCGGTGATCGAAACCTACGGCAAATCCGAGCGCAACAAGTACCGCGCCGTTGTCTACTACATGCTGACGAAGCATTTCGGCAAAGAATCCGTTTACGGCTGATTGCTAAAATACCATCCATTCCGCCTTTGCGCCTGCGCGCAAGGGCGGGTACATAACGCATGACCGGCCAGGATGGCTGGAACCTTTCCATTTTCGCCGTGCCCATGGGGTGAGCACGCGGGGTGACAGAGGGTTCCGGCATCGCGCCGGAACCCTCATGCCGCATCGATTTCTCTACAGCAGAACCAGAACGATGCCCATTACGGTGCAGCCCACGGTGGCATAAACGCCATCGATCAGCGTAAGCGCGAGGGGGCGCTGGGCGAACATGTAGTTCGTGGCGATCCACGGGGTGGCAACGAAAAGGCCAAGCCCGAACCCCGTCATCACACCCTTCCCAACCGTGTCGATCCCCGATGTGACAAACACATGCCGCATCATCCCGGCCACGAGGATCGCGCAGAGAAAGCTGCCGATGAAGGCGGCGTAGTTCTTGCGGTTGATCGTTTCCTCCGTCAGCCCGGCTGCCGCCATCCACGGCTTCCCGGCAACGCCGTACCAGATTGCCCCGAATATCCACGCGCCCGCCGCGGCCGCCAGAACCGAAAGCGTTCCCATCTTGATCCCTCCTGTTATTGTGGGGGCATCAAAACACGCCTTCGGCGTGCTGATCCAGCCTGAGGGAGGCCCCATGCGCCGGTTCCTTGCAATCTCCATCCCCGTCTTTGCCATCGGCTTCGCCTGCGGCGCGGCGTTCTGGTATCTGTTCTCGCCGCTCTTTTTCGATGATGTGGTGAGCGAACAACTCGTGGGCGCCGATACGCTCACAGAAGTGGCCAGCGGTAACTTCCGTGATGCCGACCGCGCCCATCGCGGCACCGGAACGGCCACCATCTTTGCCCGCGCCGATGGATCCGCGGTGCTGCGCTTTACAGCGTTTGAGGTTACAAACGGGCCGGATCTGGAAGTGTGGCTATCCGCGCACCCCGATCCGCAATCTTCCTCCGATGTCTCGGATGGCGATTGGCTCTCGCTCGGCCAGCTCAAGGGCAATGTGGGCGATCAGAATTACGATATCCCCGCCGGCACGGATCTGTCGCAATACGGCTCCGTGGTGATCTGGTGCGAGCAGTTCGGGGTTCTCTTCTCCCCGGCCGCGCTGGGCGCAAGCTAGGGGGCGACCCCGCCCATCTCGCAGATCACACGCCATTCCTCGGCGGTGACCGGCTGAACCGAAAGCCGGGTGTTGTTGACAAGCACCATGCCGGCAAGCCGCGCATCGCCCTTGCACATCGCCAGCGTGACCGGCGTTTTGAGCGGGCCGACGGCACGGATATCCACGCATTCCCAGCGCTCATCCTCGGTTGTGCTGTCGGGATGGGCCTCGGCGATCACCTCTACGATCCCCACCACCGCCTTTTCCGATTGCGAGTGGTAGAAAAAGCCACGATCGCCGATCTTCATTTCGCGCATCACGTTGCGCGCCTGATAGTTGCGCACCCCATCCCATTCTTCGCCCACAGCACCCTTGGCCACCTGATCCTCCCAGCTCCAGGTCGAGGGTTCGGATTTGAAGAGCCAGTAGTTCATTCCCCGATCACCCGTTTCCAGGGCATGAGTTCGACCGAGGCGAAGATCCCGGCCTTGCAATAGGGGTCGTCCGCGGCCCAGGCTTCTGCCGCCGCAAGTGACTCCACCTCAAGGATCAGCAGCGATCCGCACATCGCGCCATCGGCATCGAGGAACGGCCCCGCCTGCTGCACAACCCCCGTTTCGCGCACATAGGCCAGATGCGCCTCGCGGCTGGCCATGCGGGTTTCCAGCGCACCGGGTTTGTCTTTCGCGATCAGCGCCACAAGCATTGTTATTCCTCCCTCAAAGGCCGGGTCAAAAGCGCCTTTCGCGCTTGGGCAACCGAAAGCCGCCCGGCCAACACCGCGGCCACCATGGCCGCGATTGGCATCTCCACGCCATGATGCGCGGCCAGCCTAACCACGGCGCGCGCGGTTGCAACGCCTTCCACCGTGCCGCCGGGCCGGGCCGCTCCGCGCCCCAGCGCAAGCCCGGCGCCATAGTTGCGCGATTTCTCCGAGGTGCAGGTGAGCACCAGATCGCCGAAGCCCGACAGCCCCGCCAACGTTTCGGCCCGTGCGCCGAGGGTTTGGGCAAAACGCTGCATCTCGGCAAACCCCCGGGTGATAACAGAGGCGCGCGCGCTTTCGCCGAGCCCGGCGCCAATCGTCAACCCCGCGGCAAGGGCGATCACGTTCTTCAGCGCACCGCCCAGTTCGGCGCCTGTGAGATCATCGGTCAGGTAGAGCCGGAGGGCGGCGCCGGAAAGCCGGGCCTGCAGCGCGGGCGCGCCGGGGCCGGTGGCCGCGAGGGTCAGCGCCGTGGGCAGGCCCCGGGCCAGATCGGCGGCAAAGCTGGGGCCGGTGAGCACGGCAACCGTGGCATCGCGGCAGGCGGCGGTTAGCGTCGCCGCCGGCCCCACCCCGCTTTCCAGATCGATCCCCTTGGCGCAGGAGACGAGCGTTTTGCCCGTAAGCGCCTGTGCCCGCGCCAATGCGAAGGGCCGCACCTGTTGTGCCGGGATGGCGATCAGAAGCGTGTCGGCATCGAGCGCCCGAGAGAGTTCTGCCGTGGGCCGAAGCGTTTCGGGAAGGGCCGCGCCCGGCAGGTAGCGCGTGTTTTCCCGCGCCTCCGCCATCGCCGCGACCGCCGCGCCATCCCGGCCCCAAAGCGCCACCGTATGGCCTTCGCGCGCCAGTGTGATCGCAAGCGCCGTGCCAAAGGCGCCCGCGCCGATTACGCCGATCTCGCTCATGCCTTCGCGCCCTTCTTGCCATGGCCCAGCATCGGCGGCTGGCTGGTATCGAGCGGCCAGCGGGGCCGGGCCGCCAGATCGAAGCCAGAGCGGTGGCCTGCGCCCATCAGCTCGATCCCCGCCCAGGCGATCATCGCGGCATTGTCAGTGCAAAGCGCAAGCGGCGGGGCGAGGAAAGGGGTGCCACACTCTGCCGCGACCTCTTCCAGCGCCGCGCGGATCGGCATGTTTGCCGCAACACCCCCGGCCACGCAGAAGGCTGAGAGGCCAGGTGAGGCAGCAAGCGCCCGGCGCGATTTTTCCGCCAGCACATCCCGCACCGCCGCCTGAAACGCCGCCGCAATATCCGCCTGATCCTGCCCGTGCAGCCCGCCTTGCGCCGCCACCAGCCCATCGCGGGCGCGCAGCACCGCCGTCTTCAGGCCGGAGAAGGACATATCGCACCCGTCCCGATCAAGAAGCGGCCTTGGCAGCGCGAAGCGCGCCGGATCGCCCGCCTGAGCCGCGCGCTCGATGGCCGGGCCGCCGGGCTGAGGCAGGCCGATAAGCCGCGCCACCTTATCGAACGCCTCACCGGGAGAATCATCGATCGTACCGCCAAGGCGGGTAAAGCGATCCGGCCCGCCGACCCGCAGGAACTGGCAATGCCCGCCAGAGACAAGAAGCATCAGGTAGGGATAGGCCACCCCATCGGTGAGCCGCGGTGTGAGCGCATGGCCCGCAAGATGGTTCACGCCGATCAGCGGCAGCCCGGCCCCCGCCGCGATGCCCTTGGCGCACATCACGCCCGCGAGCACCCCGCCGATCAGCCCCGGGCCCGCCGTAACCGCCACGCCGCCCAGATCGGAAAGCCCCAGGCCCGCCTCCGCCAGCGCCGCCTCAACGCAATAATCAAGCTTCTCGGTATGCGCCCGCGCGGCGATTTCGGGCACCACGCCGCCGAAAGCACTGTGCAGATCCGCCTGGCCGTAGACGATGGAGGACAGGATCTCGCCCGCTCCGTCGGAGCTGCGCACAACCGCCGCGGCGGTTTCATCGCAGCTGCTTTCGAGGCCAAGAAGGGCGCGCGCCAATATCCCGTCTCCGGTTGCGGGGGAACCGCGCGGCAGGTATCACCCCGTGCTGTGCCAGACAACCGGTTGCCCACCCTTCTGCTTTCCCGCCCGCGCCCGCAATCGCTGGCCTTTCTGGCCATGTGTGAGGCCCGCGCGGGCCAGCCGCTGCCCCACCGCATCGCGCCGGTGATCGCGATTGCCGATGTGCCGGGCGCCGATCTCGGGCCACCGGCGGCCACGCTGATCTTCACCTCGGTTCACGCCGTGGCGCGCGCCGGGCCGGGGGATGGCCGCACCGCCTTCTGCGTGGGCGACAGAACGGCAGAGGCCGCGCGCGCCGCCGGGTTCGATGCCCGCTCTGCCGCTGGCAATGCCGCGGCCCTTATTGCGCTGATCCGGGAGGCCCGGCCCGAGGGCCCGCTGATGTACCTGCGCGGGGCCCATACCGCGGCCGATATCGCCGGGGCCTTGCGCGCGGAGGGGTTTGCGGCGGAAGACCGGGTTGTTTACCGGCAGGAGCCCCTGGCCCTCGCCCCAGCGGATCTGGCCGCGCTTGCGGATGAGCCGGCCTTCCTTGCGCCGGTGTTTTCACCGCTCAGCGCCCGCACTCTCAGCGCATCGCTTGGGGCCTTGGGCGAACGCGCGCATGTTATCTCGATTTCCGAGGCTGTGCGCGCGGCGTGGGGCGGCCCTTTTTCGGGCAACACGGTTGCCCCGGCGCCCAATGCGGAAGCGATGGCCGAGTGTGTCGCAGAGCTGGCCCGCCCCAACGCTTGTTGAGCCCGGGGCCGCACTATAAGGTTTTCGAGTGCTGCCGCACCAAGGCCAGGTCATGCAAGGGGGGTCGCCTTGGCTCCGTCAAACAATAAGTCACGGAAATCGAAAGAGAAGCTTCCGGAGGACCAGCCCGAGGATGGGGTGGAGGCTGCGGAATCATCCCAGGCGGATGCCGAAGGCGCACCGCCTGAAGCGGCAGATGCCGCGGAACCGGAGCCACAGGATGAAGTGTTGGCCGATGCCGACGCGCCCGAAATGGCGGAACCCGAGGGCGGCCTTGAGGGAGAAATCTTCTCTGCCGATGGCGAGGAGCCGCGCGCCAAGGAACGGCCCGACGCGCCTGCCGATGCCGAGGAAATGGCCTGGGAAGATGACGGTGGCCCGGCGGAGCCAGAGGCGGTAGAGGCTTCTGAGCCTGAGCCTGAGCCTGAGCCTGAGCCTGAGCCTGAGCCTGAGCCTGAGCCTGAGCCTGAGCCTGAGCCTGA
>JANQPC010000073.1 GCA_028285485.1 Paracoccaceae bacterium
CCCGGCGGCATCGCCACCTCTCAAGACCCAGGCGGGCCCGTCTACCAAGAGACCAGTCTTGCGCCCCCCCGGCAGCCGGATACGGCCACGCCGGGCGCAGGCGCGCGCTCAGGGCTTTTCGTCTTCGATGATGTATTTCTGAAGCGCCACGATCTGCCCCCAGAGAAACAGGAACAGCACCAGCGGGAAGCCGAAGGTTTCGATCTTCACCCAGGTATCGGTCGACATCGTACGCCAGACGATCTCATTTCCCACCGCTAGCGCCGCAAAACAGGCCGTGAGCCGCCGAGTGAGGATCATCCAGCCCTCATCGCGCATCGGGAGGAACTCGCTCATCACCCAGGCCAGGTACGAGCGGCCCTGCAGGAGCCCAAGCCCCAGCAGCCCCGCGAAAACGCCATAGACGATGGTGGTTTTCATTTTGAAGAAGCGCTCGTCATTGAACCACACCGTGAGCCCGCCGAAGAGCACCACCAGGACGGCGGTGAACACCTGCATGCGGCTAAGCTTGCCCGTCAGCCGCCAAAGCACCGCGATTGAGGCCAGAAGGATCGGCACGAAGCCCGCCGCCGCAACGATGAACCCATCATATTCGGTGCCGCCGATCACATAGGTTTCGTCGCGCACATAAAGATAGACGACGAAGAACAGGATCGGGGGCCCAAGTTCGAGCACCTGTTTCAGAACCGGGTTGATCTCTTTCGTCTGCATGCCCTGGCCTCTATCCGCCCCTTTCAACTATCACCGCCCCCACTGCGATCAAGGCCATCAGGATCAGCCGCCGGGGCCCCACCTTCTCGCCCAGAATGAGCCAGCCGATAAGCGCGGCAAAGACGGTGGAGGTTTCGCGCAAGACCGCCGCCTCGCCCACCTTGTCGAGCCGGGTGGCAAGCATGATCGAGCCGAAGGAGAAAAACGCAACAAACGCCCCCGTCACCCCGCGCGCCGCAAGCGGGCCCAGCGCAGGCGGATCATCCATCCGGCGATAGCGCCAGGCGGCCACCCAGGGCATGGTCAGCCCGTCGAGAAAGAAGAACCAGGCGAGAAAGGTGAAGGGATCGGCGGTGGCGCGAATGCCGTAGGCATCATAGGTGGTGTAAAGCGCCACGAACCCGCCCGTGAGCACCGCCAGACCCAAGGCCAAAGGCAGCGTATCGCGCGCGGTTTCCAGGAAGATCAGGTTGTAGACGGCCAGCCCGAAAATGCCGGTGAGCAGCACCGCAACGCCCAGCCACTGCATGCCCGTGAAGACCTCGCCAAAGATCAGATAGGCGCCGATCACCGCGAAAAGCGGCCCGGTGCCCCGCACCACGGGGTACACAACCGTATAGGCCCCGAAGGTGTAGGCATTGGCCTGCATCACCTTGTAGCCGACATGGATCACCACGGCGCCCGCGAAGATCGGCCACATATGCGGCTCGGGCCAGGGCACGACGAAAAGCGCGAAGGGCATGGCGATGATCGCATAGCTCGCGTCGATTGCGCCCCGCGAAAGCCAGGGATCGTGCCGCCCCTTCTGGAGCGCGCCGAAAACGGCGTGAAGGAAGGCGGCGAGAAGCGCGAGCGCGGTGGCCAGTGTGCCGCCCGCCTCGGTGCCCTCCAGCGAGATCAGCCATGCGCTCACGGAACGAGGCGCGCCATGCCGGTGCGGTGGGAAAAGCCGTGGCGCTCATAAAGCCGTTCGGCACCCGGATCGGCGATCAGGCTGATATAGGCCCCCTTGGGCAGGTTGGCATCGGCCCAGCCCACCAGCGCCGCCATGATCCGGTGGCCGTGCCCTTGGCCCTGAAAATCGGGATGCACGGCCACATCGACGACTTGCGCAAAGGCGCCCCCATCGCCGATGAGCCGGCCCATGCCCACCAGCCGCCCGCCCTCGCGAAGCCAGACGCCGTGAAGGGTGTTTTGCAGCGAAATCTCGGTGGCCGCCTGCCCGAAATCGCTCATACCCGCCGCCCGGCGCAGGCCCCGTAACTCTGCGGCATCAGGCGCGCGGGGCGAAGCCTCAGCCGGCATCGAGACCGGTGAGCGCGGCGGCGAATTCCTCGGGGTCAAACGGGGCCAGATCATCGATCTGTTCGCCAACGCCTATGGCATGGATCGGCAGGCCGAACTTATCGGCCAGGGCCACCAGAACGCCGCCCTTGGCGGTGCCGTCGAGCTTGGTCATCACAAGCCCCGTCACATCGGCGATCTTCTGGAAAATCTCAACCTGGCTGAGCGCGTTCTGGCCCGTCGTGGCATCCAGCACCAGAAGCGTGTTGTGGGGTGCATCGGGATCTTTCTTGCGGATCACGCGCACGATCTTGGCCAGTTCCTCCATCAGATCGGCGCGGTTTTGCAGGCGCCCGGCGGTATCGATCATCAGAAGATCGGCGCCCTCCGACTCGGCCCGCCCCATGGCCTCATAGGCCAGGCTCGCCGGATCCGAGCCTTCGGGCGCCGTCATCACCGGCACGCCGGCGCGTTCGCCCCAAACCTGCAGCTGTTCCACCGCCGCGGCGCGGAACGTATCGCCCGCGGCGATCACCACCTTTTTGCCTGCCGCGCGGAACTGGCTGGCGAGTTTGCCTATGGTTGTGGTTTTGCCCGAGCCGTTCACACCCACAACCAGCACCACCTGCGGCTTGCGCGGATAAAGCGGCATCGGTTTTGCGACGCTTTCCATGATCCGCGCCACTTCGCCCGCCATGATCTCTTTCAACTCCTGGGTGGAAAGCTTTCGGCCCATCCGGCCTTCCGCGATGTTGGCGGTGACGCGCAGCGCGGTATCCACGCCCATATCGGAGGTGATGAAAAGCTCTTCGAGGCTTTCGAGCATCTCGTCATCCAGCGCGCGGCGCATCACCGGCACCGCAGTGCCGCCATCGGCGCGGCGGCCCATGAGGCGGCCAAGAAAGCCGGGCTTGGCGTCAGGCGCGGCTTCCGGCGCGGCTTCCGGCGCGGGATCGGCGGCGGGCAGCGGGATCTCCACCGGCGCGGCTTGCGGGAGCTCGGAGGGTTGCGGCGGGATCTCCGCGGGCGGCCGCGCAGGCTCCGGGTCAGAGACAACCGGGATCTCGGGGGCGGGCTCGGGAAGCGTGGGCGCCGGGGCCGGTTCGGGCACCGGCTCCGGTTCCGGTTCTGGCAGCGGCTCGGGCACTGGCTCCGGTTCGGGCCCCGGAAGCGGCTCGGGTTCGGCGGGAATGGGCTCTGGTTCAGGCTCGGGCTGCCGCTCCGGTTCGGGCTCTGGCGTGCCGGGCAATTCGCGGGGATCGGCGGCCTCGACGCTGCCGCCATCGGCCACGATGGCATCCAGCCCTTCCTCCAGCTTCGAAGAGGATTTGAAGAGCTTATCCTTGAGTTTTTTGAAAAACGCCATGGCGTGGCACCCCTTTGGGCCCCACTTAGTGGCTTTCGCGGGGCGATGGAAGGCAGCCGCATCGGCGCCGCTCTCCGGCACGTGATGGCCGATGCGCTTGGCGGGGCTGGCCGCGGCGGGGCAGCTATGCGAGGTGTGCCGCCATGCGCGCGTGTTGTCTTATCCTGTGTCTTGCCCTGCCCGCCGCGGCGGAAACCCCGATGTCTGCCGCCGAGTTCGAGGCCTATACCACGGGCCGCACCCTCACCTTCTCCTCAGCCGGCGTGGCCTATGGGGTGGAGGAATACCGCGAAGGCCGCGAAGTCACCTGGTCTTTCCTCGACGGGCGGTGCCAGGAGGGCGTGTGGTACCCCGAAGGCGAATTGATCTGCTTTCAGTATGAAGAGATCGAGGCCCCGCAATGCTGGAGCTTCTTTCGGCGTGGCGCGGGGCTTGAGGCGCGATTTGAGAACGATCCGGCGAACACGACGCTCTTTGAAACCCGCGCCAGCGAAGAGCCGATGCTGTGTTTGGGGCCGGAGGTGGGATCCTAGGCGCGCTTCGGCGCTTTCGGGGCGGGGCGCCGTTACCCGTTCATCGTAACGTGAGCCGGGTGCGGCGGATGGGCGACCTTTGCTCAGAAGAGGCTGCCCTGCCCGTCTGCCCCGCCCTTGCGCTTCTTGGGCGCCGCGCGGCCGCCCGCCGCCACCCGCCCGTCGCGGAATTCGATCTCAAGCGTGGCCGCCCCTTCCGCCGCCGCCTTCGTCGTTACCAGAGTCTCGCCGGACCAGACGAGCGCGTAGCCCCGGTTCAGCGTTTGCGCATAACCGAGGCTCTCGCGCAGCCGGTCAAGCGCCCCCACCGCCTCGCGCCGCGCCGCTACGCTGCGCGCAAAGGCTGCCGAGAGGCGGGCAGAGGCTTCGGCCAAGCGCTCGCGCCCGCGCGCCGTTTCCCGCGCCTGATCGCGCAAGAGCCGCGCCACCGCGGGCCCAAGCCGGGCCGCAAGCTTGCCAAGCGCATCGCGATCGCGCGCCACGCGGGCCGAAAGAAGCGCGGGGCGCAGCGCCACGCCCGCCTGATCGAGCCGCGCGCGCTTCACCTGCACGCCCGCGCGCAGCGCGAGGTCAAGATCCCGGTCTGCCCGGTCAAGCCGCTGCCGCGCGGTTTCCGCCAACGCCTCGGGCCGGGGCAGCGCGCGGGAAAGATCGCGCAGCCGCTGGCGGCGCGTGGTGATCGCCTGCTCGGCGGCACGGGCGAGCCGGGCGCCCTGCCCCTCCACATGGGCCAGAAGATCCAGCCGCACCGGCACCGCGATCTCGGCTGCCGCCGTGGGGGTGGGGGCGCGGCGGTCGGCAGCGTAATCGATCAGCGTGGTATCGGTTTCGTGCCCCACGGCGGAGATCAGCGGAATATCCGAGGCCGCCGCGGCGCGCACCACGATCTCTTCGTTGAAACCCCAGAGATCTTCGATCGAGCCGCCGCCGCGCGCCACGATCAGCACATCGGGGCGCGGCAGCGCGCCTCCGGGCGTGAGCCGGTTGAACCCTTCGATGGCCCGCGCCACATCGGGCGCGCAGCGATCGCCCTGCACGGCCACCGGCCAGATCAGCACCTTGCGCGGAAAGCGATCGCGCAGGCGGTGCAGGATATCGCGGATCACGGCGCCCGAGGGCGAGGTGACCACCCCGATGATCTCCGGCAGGTAGGGCAGCGGGCGCTTGCGCTCGGCGGCAAAAAGCCCCTCGGCCTCTAGCGCCTTCTTGCGCTTTTCGAGCATCGCCATCAGCGCGCCCACACCGGCAACGGCCATCTCATCAACATTCATGTTGTATTTCGATTGCGCGCCGAAGGTGGTGAGCCGCCCGGTCACCACCACTTCCAGCCCTTCTTCGGGCAGCACCGAAAGCTGGCTTATCTGGCCCTTCCAGGTGGTGCAGGCCAGCACGTTCCGATCATCCTTGATGTCATAATAAAGATGCCCCGAGCGCGCCTTGAACACGCGGCCCACTTCGCCTTTCACGCGGATGCGCCCGAACTCGCCCTCGATCACCCGCTTCACGGCGCCGGAGATTTCGGAGACGGTGAACTCCGGCGCGTTCTGGCCCGGCGCGGGGTCGTCAATCAGATCCTGCATGGTGCCCCTTTGCTTTGCCCGCGAGCCTAGAGCACGCGTGCCGCGGGGCCAAGATCAGGGGCGCGAGACGTTGAGCGACACGCCGATTTCGCGGGTGCCGGGCGGCGGCTTCTTGGTGCTGCGCAGATGCGGCAGGGCGCGGGAGATCAGCCAGGCCCAAAGCGGGGAAAAGAAGGCAAGCCCCCAACCGATGAGGAAGAACACGGTGCCAACCTTCTCAAGCCCGGTATCGACCGCGCCGCCCATGGGCAGGCCCAGAAGCCAGCCAAGCCCCCAGGTGGCCAGAAAGCCGCCCAGCGCGATCGCAAAGCCCAGCACGAAACAGGAGGCGAGCACACCGCCGAATTCCGGCTGGAGCGGGCTTTGCCAGATATCGCGCGGGGGCGCTTGGCCGAATTCGCGCGCATAGGCGCGGCGGGCCGCGGCGTAGAAGGCGCGGCGGCGGGAGAGCCGGCGCGCGGCTTCGGCATCGCGGTGGGCGGGGCGGCGCAGAACGTCCGGCACCAGCCGTTCCCAGTAATCGCGGGTATAGGTGAGATGGAGCCGCCAGGCGGCATCAATCGCGGGCGGCGGTGCAGGTTCGAGATCGAGGATCTGCGCGAGGTAGAGAAACCGGCGATATTCCTCGATGACGCGCGCGGTATCCTCGCCGCCCCAGCCTTCAGCCTGCGCGAGCTTGCCCGAAAAGGGCAGCGAGCCCTCGGCGGCATCGAAACGGTGGGCCTCCAGCCGGGCCCAGAGCGCGGGATCGGAAAGGCTCATCCGCCGCACCCTCCGCAGCCGCTGCACCCGCCCGCGCCGCTGGAACTGTCAGACCTGCGATAGCGCGGCCCGGGCACCATGGGGGTCAGCACCACATGGGCGATGGCGCCCACCGCGAAGCCCGTGAAAACCGCGCCGAAACGCCAGCCGAAGGCCAGCCAGGCAATGGCGAAGATCGCGGCCCCGATGGCCACGGCGCCAAGGCCCGCAAGCCGCGCGCGGCGTTTGTCGGCGGCCTGTTCGGCGGGGCTGCGGCTTTCCCAGATATCGGCGGGAGGCTCGGCCCCGAACTCGCGCGCATAAAGCGCGCGCGTGGTCTCGTATTGCGCATGATAGCGCGGCATTTCCTCGGGCCCGATGCAAGGTTCGTGGTGCTGGATCTCGCCAAAAACCCGGCGGCAGAAGAGATCGATGTAATCGCGGCTGTCGGCCATATGCGCATGCCAGGCACGATCGATGATGTCCGATGGGGTGGCCTGGCCCGGCGAGATCCGCGCGAGGTAGAGGAAGCGGCGATATTCCATCAGCACGTCCTCGATGTAATCGTCGGCCCAGTTTTCGCTTTCCTGCAGCCGCGCTTCGATCGAGGCGCGCATCGGGCGGCCACGGGGGGTATTATCGGGGTCTTCGGGGCGGAACTGGTAGGCCTCAAGCCGAGACCAGAGGGCGGCGTTCTGCATCGCGCAATCCTTCCGAGCCCCTGGGGCAGTGGTAGCCGATTCTGGGCATCGCGCAAAGCGGCATGGCGCCCGCGTTGCCGAAACCG
>JANQPC010000112.1 GCA_028285485.1 Paracoccaceae bacterium
TGGCCGTGGCATCGATCCAGCCCACCGAATAGGGGGCTTCGGAGGCATCGAGCAATGCAAGATGTTCATCCCAATCCGCGATCCGGCGTTCTGTGACCATCACCACATCACCCTTGGTGGGGATGAGCTGCAGCTCGGCGTTGGCGATCACACCGGTCTGGCCCATGCCGCCAACGGTGGCCTCGAAAAGGTCTTTCCCCCGGCTGGGCGTGGCGGTTTTCTCGCCTTTGGGGGTGTAGAGGGTGATCTTTTGCACATGCTGGCCGAAGCTGCCCGCATGGTGGTGGTTCTTGCCATGCACATCATTGGCGATGGCGCCACCCACGGTGGCAAAGCCTGTGCCCGGCATTACCGCGGGCAGCCAGCCGCGCGGGGCCAGCGCGCGGGCCAGATCGCCGATCTGCACGCCCGCTTCCACCGTGATCCGGCCCGTTTCAGCATCAAACGCCAGCATCCGGTCAAGCCGCGCCATGTTGATCGCAAGGCCGCCATCGTTAAGGCAGACATCCCCATAGGAGCGCAGCCTGCCGATGGCGGGGGCGGGCGCGTCGGCCATCTGCCGATCCAGCGCGGCCATGCGTTCGGGCCGCGCCACGGTGCCTTCGGCCCAGAGCGCGCGGCCCCAGCCGCTGTAGCGCATGGTTCTAGTGGGCATGCTTGGCCTTCATTGAGATGCGTTCCGCGGCGGGGAATACGAGAAGCCCGAGCCCGATGGCAAACCAAAGCGTTGTCACGCGGATGATCAGAGTTGCGGGGATGGAAACCTCGAGGGGCACGCCCTCAAGCGTGAGAAGCGCGATCATGGCCGCTTCCGCGCCGCCCACGCCCCCGGGCGCGCCGGTCAGCCCGCCCGCAAGCGTGGAGAACACAAAGATCGCAACGGCCATCCAGAAGCCGATATCGGCGCCCATCCACATCAGCAAAAGGTGGAAGGCATAGCCCTCGGCGATCCAGCCGATCGTGCCAAGAACTGCGGCGAGGGTGATCACCATCGGCCCCCGAAAGGCGCCGAGCGATCTTGCCGCGCCGCGCACGCGCGCAAACAGGCGCGGGAAGTGCCCGAGCGCCTTGTAAAGCCTTGTGGCCAGGCCGTGCAGAAGCGGCGGGTGCGTTGCCACATAGGCGCCCGCGAGCGCGATCAGCACAACGGGCACCGCGCCCGCAATCCCGCCGGCGGAAAGCGCCACGGCCACGGCGAGGATCAGGGCCATCGCCACCAGATCGGCCGCACGATCCACCAGAACAAGCGGCGCGGTGCGTTCAAAGGCCCACCCGGTTTCGCGCCGGATCCAGCGCATCCGCACCAGCTCGCCCACCCGCCCGGGCGTGGCCGACATGGCAAAACCGCCGATGAAGTGGCGCATATCCTGCAGCACGCCCGTTGGAAGGCCGAGCTTGCGGGCAAACAGGTGCCACCTAAAGCCGCGGAAGCCGTAATTCACAAGGCTCAGCGCCAGAAGGATCGCAACCTGTAACAGGGTGAGTTTTGCGATCTCGGCGCGGGTTTCTTCCCACCCCGTGGCGGCCGCAAGCCCCACAAGGCCCGCCACCATCAATGCAAAGAGGCCGGCGAGAATAAGAACATCACGCCGGGTATTGCCGCCTTGCGCGCGCGGCGGAGGCTGCGGAAAAGGATTGGCACCGCTCATTATCATTGCCCTGCCTGCTAGTTGCAGATTTCGGCAGGAATATGAAGCTTGGCAAGCGGCTCCGGTGAGAAACTGGCTAAGTGTTGAAAACGTCTGCCCATTCGGGATGCCGCCGCCGCTGGGCGTTCACGAAGGGGCAAAGCGGCACGATCTTGAAGCCCTCCTCGCGCGCATCGTCCACCAGCCGGGCAACCAGCGCCTTGCCGAACCCCATGCCGCGAAACGTATCCGGCACGCCGGTGTGATCGGCGATGATGAGGGTCGGCGAGGTGATCGAATAGGTAAGCTCCGCCTCCTCGCCCCCCTGCCGGATCACGTAGCGGCCCTTGGAACCCTCCACTTCGCGTTCGATTTCGATCTCAGACAATGGTCGCCTCGGTCGCCGCGCGAATATCGTCATGGCTCACATCGGGCGCGCATTCGAGGATGTGCAGCCCCTTGTGGCCCACTTCAAGCACGCCGAGATTGGTTATGATCAGATCGACCACGCCCTTGCCGGTGAGCGGAAGCGTGCATTCGCGCAGAAGCTTCGTTTCGCCCTTCTTGTTGGTGTGATCCATTACCACGATCACCCGGCCCACCCCGGCCACCAGATCCATCGCGCCGCCCATGCCTTTGACAAGCTTGCCGGGGATCATCCAGTTCGCCAGATCGCCGGCCTCGCTTACTTCCATGGCGCCGAGGATCGCGGCGGCGATCTTGCCGCCCCGGATCATGCCGAAGGAGGTGGCGCTGTCAAAGTAGCTCGTGCGGCGAAGCTCGGTGATCGTCTGCTTGCCGGCATTGATCAGATCGGGATCTTCTTCGCCTTCAAACGGGAACGGGCCCATGCCCAGCATCCCGTTTTCCGATTGCAGGGTGATATCCTTGTCACCCACGTAATTGGCAACGAGCGTGGGAATCCCGATCCCGAGATTCACATACATCCCGTCTTCCAGTTCCTTCGCGGCCCGTTCGGCCATCTGATTGCGATCCCAGGGCATCAGGCTTCCTCCCGCGCCCGTACGGTGCGCTGTTCAATCCGTTTTTCGTGTTCGCCCTGGATCAGGCGGTGCACGTAGATGCCCGGCAGGTGGATGGTATCGGGGTCAAGGCTGCCGGTTGGCACGATCTCTTCCACCTCCATCACACAGACGCGGCCGCACATGGCGGCGGGCGGGTTGAAATTGCGCGCCGTCTTCCGGAACACCGCATTGCCGGTTTCATCCGCTTTCCAGGCTTTCACGATGGAGAGGTCTGCGAAGATCCCCTCTTCAAGGATATAGGTCTCGCCGCGGAATTCCTTGTGCTCCTTACCGTCGGCGATCACGGTGCCCACACCGGTTTTCGTGTAAAAGCCCGGAATGCCCGCGCCGCCCGCGCGCATGCGCTCGGCCAGGGTGCCCTGCGGGTTAAACTCGATCTCCAGTTCGCCCGAAAGATACTGGCGCATGAACTCATCGTTCTCGCCAACGTAAGAGCTCATCATCTTCTTGATCTGGTGGGTGTCGAGCAGTTTGCCCAGCCCGAAGCCATCCACCCCGCAATTGTTGGAGGCGATGGTCAGATCCTTCACGCCGCTTTTGACAACGGCGTCAATCAACAACTCCGGAATGCCGCAGAGCCCAAAGCCCCCGGCTGCGATTTGCATCCCATCGCGAAGCAGCCCGTCGAGCGCTTCATCGGCCGATGCGTAGAGCTTTTTCATGGGGCCTCCCGTTCCGCCTATTCCGGTAGCGGTGTTGTGGCGGGGTGGGTGCGGGGAGTCAATCGCCGCACTGCGGCACGGCGCCTGCGGCGCCATGTCTCGCGCCATGGGTGTGAGGTTAAGACTTGATTCACCTTGTTGGGGTCTGCTTGCCGGAGCAGCTTGAAGGACGCCCCCATGTTTCAACCGGCCCCCCACCGCTTTCAGCCCGGTCTTCCGCTTTCCGAACACCCCGTACACAAGATGCCCCCGACGGGCGCGCCTTATATCTGGGGTCGGTGGCACAAAAGCCGCGTGAGCCTTGAGGGCTATAGGCGGGAGGCGGTGAGCCTTGCCAAGGCCGCGCTTGGAAGGGGCCATGGCCAGCCCACGCGGTTCTTGATCTTTGGCAGGCCGCGTTCGGGCTCAACGCTTCTCACCCGGCTTCTCAATCAGGTGCCCGAGATCACCTGTGGCGGGGAGATGCTGAACAAGGCGATGTTCGCGCCCCACGCGTATCTGAACCGGATGGCCCGGCTTTCGGGTGCTGGCGCACATGGCTCAAAATACCTGAGCTACCAGATGTTGGAGATCCAGAAACCGCGTGATCCGCGGCGGTTCTTCGCGGGCCTCGTGGCAGATGGCTTTCAGATCATCCACCTCAAGCGCAATACCTTCGAGCAGTCGCTTTCGCTCTCGCTGGCGCAGGCAACGGGCCGCTACCATCGCAAACCCGGCGAACCGGCGGTGGAGCGGCCCACCCAGGTGCGCCTCGATCCCGACGCGTTCCTGCGGCAATACACCTGGAACGCGTCGATGCTGGATTACGAGCATTGCCTGCTGGCGGGCCTGCCGCATCTGTCGGTCATCTACGAGACGGATCTTCAGAATGCGGGCGCACATTCCGCCACGGTGGCCGGGATCTGCAGCGCCCTCGGGGTGGCCCCCGGCGCGGTGAAGGCCGATATGCGCCGCATCGGCGGCCCGAAGGGCGTGATGCGGGCCACGAATGTGGATGAACTGCGCGATAAAGTGCGGGAGCTTCTGCCCCTGCAAATGGCCGGTTAACCTTCAGGGAGCTTGAAGGCGGTCTTGAGAAATCTGGCGGCGGGCATGCCATCGATCAGAACGGCAGCGCCCTCCTATCCTTCAAACGCGCGGCGGCCCGTATCGTGTTCGATCGCGTTGTGGCGGAACTCGATCTACGCCCCCAAGAAATCTTGATCTTCGGGGCTGAGTGCGGACGCGGGTAGGAGAGTCAGCGCTGCGCGATAGTCCTTGACTGCGGCGCCAAGCGCGCGATCGAAAGGCGGATCACCCCGCGCAAGACCAGATCGGGAGCTGATTTCGGGCGCAGTTCGCAGAGCGCCGCAACACCCTCACCCGCTGCATCGGTATTGCCGGTTTGAACGTCTTCGGCGAGCTTCTGGAACTTCAACGGACGCACGACGGTCCGCAACCTGATCAGCATGCCAGGGTTTACCCAACAAGGCGAACCCTGGTGCGGGCCGTACGATAACATTGCTCGGCAAAGCCAGACACCCGCCTACTTTGCCGCCTTCTTCTTCGCCGCCGTCTTGCGCCCCTTGCCCTTCTTCGCCTGCTTCTCGGCAATCAACTCAACCGCCATTTCAAGCGTAACATCCCCGGGCTCCGTGCCCTTGGGCAGGGTCGCATTCACCTTCGCCCATTTCACGTAAGGCCCATAGCGCCCGTCCATCACATTGATCGGCCCGCCATCTTCGGGGTGCTCGCCAAGCTCCTTGAGCGGCGGCTGGGCGGCGCCGTTGCGGCGGCCGCGGCTGGCGGCTTTCTTGGCAAGCTCTTCCACGGCGCGGTTCATGCCGATGGTGAAGACCTCCTCCACCTCGGGCAGGTTCGCATAGAGCTTGCCGTGCTTGACGAAGGGCCCGTAGCGGCCAATCCCGGCCTCCACAGGCTCCCCATCCTCGGGGTGCTTGCCCACTTCGCGCGGCAGGCTGAGAAGCATCAGCGCCTTTTCGAGATCGATCTCGGAAAGCTCCCACCCTTTCGGCAGGCTCGCGCGCGGGGGTTTCGGCACCTCTTCTGTTACCGCGCCCCGCTGCACATAGGGGCCGAAGCGGCCCTTCATCAGCCGGATCTCCTCTTCGGCATCGGTGCCGAGCAGCTTGCCATCGGGCCCCACCTCGTTGTCTTCGGCGCCCGGGGGGCCGAAGGCGCGGGTGTAGCGGCATTCAGGATAGTTCGAGCAGCCGATGAAGGCGCCGCCTGAGCGCGCGGTGCGCATCGAAAGCCGGCCCACCCCGCAATTGGGGCAGAGCCGCGGATCGGTGCCATCGGCGTTGGGCGGGAAGAGATGTGGCTCAAGAACCTCGTTGATCTTTTCGAGCACCTCGGTGATGCGCAGTTCCGAAGTCTCCCCGATCGCCGCGGTAAAATCGCGCCAGAAACGGCCGAGCACATCCTTGTAGTCGCGCGCGCCTGCCGTGATATCGTCCAGTTCCTCCTCGAGGTTGGCGGTGAACTCGTAACCCACGTAGCGGCGGAAGTAATTCGTCAGAAACGCTGTGACGAGGCGCCCCTTGTCTTCGGGAATCAGGCGGTTTTTGTCTTTCCGCACATAGCCGCGGTCCTGGATCGTGGTGACGATGCTGGCATAGGTGGAAGGGCGGCCGATGCCGAGCTCTTCCATCTTCTTCACAAGCGTGGCCTCGGTGTAGCGGGGCGGCGGCTGGGTGAAGTGCTGCTCGGGGGTGACCTGGCGCTTTTCGGCCGCCTCGCCCTCGGCAATCTGCGGCAGGCGTTTGCCATCCTCATCCTCGGCGCTGTCGTCACGGCCCTCCTCGTAGACCCGGATGAACCCGTCAAAAAGAACCACCTGGCCGGTGGCACGCAGCCCCACCTGCCCATCGGCGCTTGCGATCTCAACGGTGGTGCGTTCGAGCCGGGCCGCGGCCATCTGGCTGGCCAGCGTACGCTTCCAGATCAGATCGTAGAGCCGCGCTTGATCCTTATCGGTCAGCTTCAGCGCGGCGGCATCCTGGGTCATATCCGTGGGCCGGATGCATTCATGGGCTTCCTGGGCGTTCTTGGCCTTGTTTTTATACATTCGCGGGCTGTCGGGCAGGTAATTCGCGCCGTAGCGATCCTTGATCGCATCGCGCGCCGCCGTCACGGCCTCGGGCGCCATGTCGATCCCATCGGTTCGCATATAGGTGATGTGGCCCGCCTCGTAGAGCCGCTGGGCGGCCTGCATCGTTTGCCGCGCGCCGAAGCCGAACTTGCGGCTGGCTTCCTGCTGGAGCGTCGAGGTCATGAACGGGGCCGAAGGGTTGCGGTTCGCCGGTTTCGCCTCGACAGACGCGACCGAAAGATCGCGGGATTGGATGGCCTGCACCGCAAGCTCCGCCGCCTCTGCCGTGCCGAGATCGAACTTTTCAAGCTTCTTGCCGCCAAGAACGGTCAGCCGCGCCTCGTAGCTTTGGCCCCGCGGCGTGGCGAGCTCTGCCGTGACGCTCCAGTATTCCTGGGCGCGGAACGCCTCGATCTCCATCTCGCGTTCGACGATCAGGCGCAGGCACACCGATTGCACGCGGCCTGCGGATTTCGCGCCGGGCAGTTTGCGCCAGAGCACGGGGCTGAGGTTGAAGCCCACAAGGTAATCCAGCGCGCGGCGGGCGAGATAGGCCTCCACAAGCTCCATATCCACATCGCGGGGGGCCTTCATCGCCTCGGTCACCGCGTTCTTGGTGATCGCGTTGAAGACCACGCGGCTGACCGGCGTATCCTTCTTGATCGCCTTGCGGTTTGCGAGCGTTTCGCGCAGGTGCCAGCTGATTGCCTCGCCCTCGCGGTCCGGGTCCGTTGCGAGGATCAGTTCGCCATCTTCCTTCAGCGCGTCGGCGATCGCTTTGACATGCTTCTTGCTGTCGCTCGCAACCTCCCATTTCATCGAGAAATCCTGGTCGGGATCCACCGATCCGTCTTTCGGCGGCAGGTCGCGAACATGGCCGTAGGAGGCAAGCACGGTATAGTCTGAGCCGAGATATTTGTTGATTGTCTTGGCCTTGGCGGGTGACTCGACAACGACGACCGGCATGAAGATCCTTTCCC
>JANQPC010000009.1 GCA_028285485.1 Paracoccaceae bacterium
GGCCTGCGATTACTACCCGCTGCCCTCGCCCTGGGGGGCGGCCTGGACGATGCTGGGCGATACCCGGATCGAGGTGCAGAAGGCCCGCCCGCTTGAGGGGGCGGCAAGCGCCCGACCGGGCGCCGTGATCGCCGCGGATGCGACGGGCGCTCAGGTGGCCACCGGCGCCGGCACCCTGATGATCGAGAAGATAATTCAAGCTGGCCGGGCCGTTCCGCCCGGCGCCCACCTTGCGGCTGGGAGCATCCTCTCCCACCCGATGTCTGAGGAGTTGACCGTTGGCCGATAACCATCAGAATTTGCGCATTTTCTCCACCTGCCCGCAATCGAAAGACGTGCCAGCAGACAGCTACCTGTCACGCGTTGGCGAAGTGGCGCGGTGGAGCGAGGCGGCGGGCTACGAGGGCATCCTCGTGTACACCGATAACGGGATTGTCGATCCCTGGCCTGTGGCGCAGGCGATTGTGACAAATACCAAGCGGCTCTGCCCGCTGATCGCCGTTCAGCCGCTTTACATGCACCCCTACACGGCGGCGAAGATGGTTTCGACCTTCTCCTACCTCTACAACCGCCGGCTCTGGATCAACATGGTGGCGGGCGGCTTCAAGACCGATCTTGCGGCGCTGAACGATGACACGCCCCATGACGATCGCTATCTGCGGGTGACCGAATACGCCACGATCATGCAGCGGCTGCTGACAACCGGGGAACCGGTGACCTTCGAGGGCAAATACTACAGCGTCACCAACCTGAAGATGACGCCGCCCCTGCCGCCCGAAAATGCGCTGAACATCACGCTGTCGGGTTCAAGCCCCGCCGGGATGGCGGCGGCGGAAGAGATCGGCGCGGTGGCGATCCGCTACCCCAAGGAGCCCGGCGAAGAGGCCGGAGTGCCGGCGGAAGCGCAAACGGAAGTGGGTGTGCGGATCGGGATCATCGGGCGCGATACGGCGGATGCCGCCTGGCGCGTGGCGCTTGACCGCTTCCCCGAAGACAAACGCGGGCAGATCACCCACCAGCTTGCAATGAAGATGTCGGATTCCGAGTGGCACAAGCAGCTTTCGGCAAAGCCCGCCATGGGGGCCGACGGTGCCGCGCGCGGTGTCTACTGGCTGGGGCCATTCCAGAACTACAAAACCTTCTGCCCCTATCTTGTGGGCAGCTACGAAGAGGTCAGCGATCTCGTGGCCGATTACATCCGCTTCGGGTTCAAAACCTTCATCCTCGATATCCCGCCCGCGCAGGACGATATCGAGCACACCGCCAAGGTGTTTGAGATGGCGAAGGCCAAGGCCCGGGAACTTGAGGTTGCCTCGTGACGGCGGATGCCTTGCATATCCGCGTGGCCGAACAGGCCGCGCGCACGCCCGAGGCGGTGGCGGTGGAGATGGGCCGCGATCACCTCACCTATGGTGTGATCGAGGCGCAATCGAACCGCCTGGCAAGGGCTATCGCGGCCGCGGGCTGCGGCAAGGGCGATCGCGTTGCCCTCTTCGTGCCGAAATGCCCCGAAGCGGTTGTGGCGATGCTGGCGGTGATGAAGGCGGGCGGCGTTTATGTGCCCGTCGATCTCGACAGCCCCGCAAGCCGCGTAGCGCATGTGATCAACAAGGCCGAACCTGCGCTGCTGATTGCCCATGGCAAGGCGCACCGGCTGCTGGCCGATCTTTCTGCCATCGTCGATCTGCCACGCGCCATTGCGCTTGAGGCCCCGGGGCTGGATCGGGCGGGGCTGGAACTTGCAGGCGATTACGGCCAGCTTTCCGGCCATTCGTCAGATCCGCTGCCGCCTCTTTCAGCCGGCGAGGATCTGGCGCATCTGCTCTTCACCTCCGGCTCCACCGGCCTGCCGAAGGGCGTGCAGATCACCCATGCCAATGCGTGTTCCTATCTCGACTGGTCCTGCGACTACTTCGGGATGCAGGCGGGCGAGCGCGTGTCGGGCCACCCGCCGCTGCATTTCGATCTTTCAACCTTCGATATCTTTGCCGCGCTCAGCACCGGCGCGACGCTTTGCATGGTGCCGCCCGCGGCCAATCTTCTGGCGCCGAAACTGGCCGAGTTTATCCGCGAGGCGGCGCTGGATCAGTGGTTTTCCGTGCCCTCGATCCTGACCTATATGGCCAACTTTGATGTAGTGACCGAGGGCGATTTTCCGGCGCTGAAGCGGCTGATGTGGTGCGGCGAGGCGATGCCTCCGGCCACCCTGATCTACTGGATGGAACGGCTTCCACATGTGACCTTCACCAATCTCTATGGGCCCACGGAGGCAACGATTGCCTCAAGCTTCCACACCGTGCGCGGCATTCCCGCCAGCGTGATGGATGCCACGCCCATCGGGAAGCCCTGCGGCGGCGAAACGCTTCACGTGCTCGACGAACACTTGCGCCCGGTGCCCGATGGCGAGATCGGCGAAATCTATATCGGCGGCGTGGGCCTCAGCCCCGGCTACTGGCGCGACACCGTGAAAACCGAGGCCGCGTTCCGCACCGTTCCGGGCGAAAATGGCGCCGAGATCCGCATTTACCGCACCGGCGATCTGGGCCGCCGGACCGAAGACGGAAACTTCCACTATCACGGCCGCACCGACAGCCAGATCAAGAACCGCGGCTACCGAATCGAGCTTGGCGAGATTGAGGTCGCCGTAAACTCCCTGGACTACCTGCAGGAGAGTGCGATCGTCGGCGTGGATGTCGGCGGTTTCGAAGGCACGGCCATTTGCTGTGCCTATGTACCGGAGCCCGAAAAAGATGTGTTGCCACAGCAAATTCGGCAAGATCTGGGCTCCCTAATCCCGCGATACATGCTACCAACACAGTGGATCCCGCTCGATTCCCTTCCCAAGAACGCGAATGGGAAGACGGATCGGCCAGCGTTGCGTGACATGTTTCGCGGGCAAATGGTGGGAACGAGTTAGTTAAGATGCTTTGGGTGCCGAGTATGGATCAGTCAAAACACAATCAATTCCAACAGTTGCAGGAAGTTCAGGCGCTGCTTGAGGCAGAGCTGAGCATTCAGATCGAAACGCCCGAGATGGATCTTATCGAAAGCGGCGTGCTCGATTCGCTGGTGCTGGTGGAACTCATCATGCTGCTCGATGCGCGTTACGGCATCGCGGTGGATATCAACGAGCTGGAATTTGACGATTTCCGCAACGTGCAGAACCTCTGCCTGTTCATCGATCGCCACGCGGCCTGAGGCCGGTTACTCCAGAAGATCCGCCAGGTCGCGCAGATAATCCTCGAACTCCGCGCACATGACGATTTCGGTTGTTTCGGGATCGTAGAACGCATTCGCCTCGCCACAACCTTCGATTGTGATCGTGACAGGCCGCGCAAGCTGGAACTCGGCATTCAGCGCGGCGGCCTCTTCTGCAACAAGCTGTGCGGTGAGTGAGCCGTCGTTATCGGCCAGAATGAGCGTTTCCGCGGGCCCCCGCGCCGCCATCCGATCCAGCACAGCGCCCCAGGCGGCATTCGCCTGATCGTATTCCTCGGCGCAGGTATCGCGGCGATCCGCAGGCAGTTCAACGAAATCGGCAAACTCGCCACGGGCGCCCGGATCGGCCCCGAAGAAGAGGCAGGCGGTGTTGTAGAACCGCTGCTCATCGGGCCCGTGCACGCCCCACCACGCGATTTCTTCCGCAGCGGCATCGCGCGCCTCAGCCTCTGCCAGAAAACCCCAGGCGGCATCGTAGGCCAGCGCCTCTGCCGCATCCTGTTCGAAGAGGGCATCGATCATGAAGATCGAGAATACATCCGCCGCATCCTCCTCTTGCCCGTAGATCGGCAAGCCCTCCACATCGATCACCGCATGGCCGAGCTCGTGATAGAAAATCGAAATGATGTTGGCGGCAACGAAGTGTTCGCGCGCATCATCGGCAACCGCCGGCGCGGCGAGAAAGGGCAAGAGGGCGAGGGGGCGGAGCATCGGGGCCTCGGAAAGCATCGGATTCGGCGTTTCGAATACACCGGAGAGTTCTGGATCTGCGAGGGAAATCCTTCAAATGCGCGAGAGTGACGGTCCCTGCGGTTTGTTCCCCGCCAAACGGCGCACGATCCCGTGTATCCTGCTCTCACACCAGCAAAACAGGAGGATCCCCATGTCTGTCGCACGCGTAACCGAAATCATCGCCTCGTCGAAGAAGGGTTTCGACGATGCCGTGGAGAAAGGTGTGAAACGCGCCACCGAGACGTTGAAGAATGTTGAAGGCGCCTGGGTGCAGGATCAGAAGGTCACGATCAAGAACGGAAAGATTGCGGAGTACCGGGTGAACCTGAAGGTGACGTTCATCCTCGAGTAGCCGGCACAAGCGCTGCGAGCGTTGCGGTGGCGCCTGCCGCCGTAACGATCCAGCCGAAATACCAGGCCTGCCCGGCGCGCGCGTTTTCTGCGAAGGAGGCCGCGAATTCCGCTTTGCCCCAGAAGGCGGCGGCCATTGCGGCCGCCGTGACCGCGGCGAAGAGCGGTGCCGCCCAGATCTGCGGCAACCCGCGCCAGAGCGCCAGAAACGCCGCCGCGGCGCCGATCGGCACGCCGATCCACGCCACCTGAACCGCCCAGATCGGATGGGCGCCCAAAGCCTGGGTCAGCCCGAAACGGGCGGCAACGAGGGTGAGGGCGGCGGCCACGAGCACGGCCAGCGCAGGGCGGAACATCGGCAGATCCTCAGGCGTTGGGCGCCCGCAAGAGATGCCCGCCCGGGGCAGGCCATGCAACCCGCCCGCACGGCGTTGTGAGATGTGGTTAGGGCACGCTTGCGGCAGAGAGCTTTGCCGCGATCCGATCCTTGATCTGCATCCGTTCCTTGCGAAGCTTCTCTTCGTGGAACTGATCGCAGGGCTCCACATTGGTTTCCGCCCGGTGCACGGCGCGGTTCACCTCATGGTAGCGCTCGAAAAGATGGCGAAACTCGCCATCATTCATCTTCAGCTCATGGATCAGATCGGCCTGGCCCGGGAAATCCTCGGCCAGCTCATGGGGGGTGTGTGACATCTGAAGCCTCCCGTTTCTTGGTTTCGCCCAAGGCTACCGGAGGGGGCAGTGCGCCGGCGTTGATGTGGGTCAAGCGGCGGGGGGCCGCCCGCGCAGGGGCTGCGCGGAGGGCGTTGGTATCGCAGGGGCCGGTTGGGCCCCGCGCGCCTAGACGAGGGCGATGTTTTCGGCCGCCTCGCGGCCATCGCGCCCGGGCACGAGATCATATGTGACCTTTTGGTCGTCGGCGAGCCCGGTCAGCCCGGCGCGCTCCACCGCCGAGATGTGCACGAACACATCCTTGCCGCCGCCTTCGGGCGCAATAAAGCCAAAGCCTTTGGTGGTGTTGAACCATTTCACGGTGCCAGTGGCCATTCCGTGGTCTCCTATACTCTGCGCCGCTCGCAGAATGCAGCGGCCCGGCAACGTCGCAAGATCGAGTGCGCTGAAGCCGGAATGCGGAAACAGGGGATCGATAGAGATAGCGTAGCGGGGCGGGGTATGGCAGGGCGGGGGACGGGTGTAAAGCTTCTTGGCTTAGGGTCGTCTGTTTGTTCCCAGCCGAATTGGGTGAGAGAATAACACGTTGAAGATTACTTGGATCAAGGTGACACAATCTAGACTTGATTCATGTGCACACTCACAAGTCAACTAACGGATGACAGTATGGAGAGTTGGACATGGAGTGTGTTTTTGATCTGACGTTCCGTGGCTCTCTCGCGGACAACAATCAAATTCAGTTCTACGACGTCGCACAAGCGCTGGCCGGATTTGAGCGATGCATATCGCTTACAACACACATGCTGCTTAATGGTGAGGCAATCACACAGTCGCCCAGCGCGCGGGGCTTTAGTCTTGTCGCCCTTCCTTCAGAAGAAGGGAGTTGGAAGTTCAATGTCGTGCTTTTTTTGGGTTCGACTGTGAGTGCCTTTGGGCTGGCTCCACCAGACACGATGTTTGGATGGTTGGCTAAATCCGCGGTTGAATACGTCGTACAAGAGTCTCTAGGGTTCACTCCAAATTTTGAGGAAACGCTAGGGTCTCAAATAGAGAGATATCGGTCTCTAGAGGGCACGCAACCGATCCACCGTGAACTTGATGAGGGCAGATTTGACTCCGTTATAGAGAAGACTGAGGCAGGTATACGGACCGTTCATAGACCCATAGTCTTCTCAGGCACCGCCGACCGGGCGCAAATTGGATTTCGAATAGGCGCGGATACCGGGAACCTAGAACTATACTTTGATCAAAGCACTTTCGAGTACATGTCTGAGACTTACACGTCGGAAGATGTTGATGAATTCTGCGGCGTAATCTCCAGCTACAATGTCAATACTTTTAAAGGACGATTGTACGTTCCCAACGAAAGACGAACCCTGCCCTTTGAGCTTTCTGAAGAAGCAAGATCACGCGCGGAAGTCGACCGCATTACGACAAGTCTGCGGAACAACGCGAGAACACAAGGTGCGGCGCGCCAAAACACGCAGCCGGATGTGTGTCTGAAGGGCTTCAGAAACGAAAGTAGCTCAGGGAGGCTAAAAAGAATATTCGCAGTAGGCGTCCATTCCGAATAAGTATATGGAACTGGACGATTTCGATTTGCTCAAAGCCGGAAGTCATTAAGCTAAGAGTTAGTTCGTGTCGTTGCTTTGAAATTGCTCCACGGTTGGCGTTGTTCAACTGTGATTCCACGTACTGAAATTAGCGCTCAAGTCACCTCGCAAACTTTTTATACTTGATCCGCTTCGGCTCCACCGCGTCGGGCCCGAGGCGCCGTTTCTTGTCTTCCTCGTAATCCTCGAAGTTGCCCTCGAACCATTCCACATGCGCCTCGCCCTCGAAGGCGAGGATGTGGGTGCAGATGCGGTCGAGGAAGAAGCGGTCGTGGGAGATCACTACGGCGCAGCCGGCGAAATCCACCAGCGCGTCTTCCAATGCGCGCAGCGTCTCCACGTCCAGATCGTTCGTGGGCTCGTCGAGCAGCAGCACATTGCCGCCCGAGCGCAGGAGTTTCGCCATATGCACGCGATTGCGTTCGCCGCCCGAAAGCAGGCCCACGGGCTTTTGCTGATCGCCGCCCTTGAAGTTGAAGGCCGAACAATAGGCGCGGCTGTTCATCTGCGCATCGCCTAGTTCGATGATCTCGGCGCCGCCGGAAATCTCTTCCCAGACCGTTTTCTTGCCCTCAAGCGCATCCCGCGTCTGGTCCACGTAAGCCAGCTTCACCGTGTCACCGTAGCTGATATCGCCTGCATCGGGCTGCTCCTGCCCCGTAAGCATCCGGAAAAGCGTTGTTTTCCCTGCCCCGTTCGGGCCGATCACGCCCACGATGCCGCCCGGGGGTAACGAGAAGGAGAGGCCCTCAACCAGGAGCTTGTCGCCCATCGCCTTTTGCAGGCCCTCGACCTCGATCACCTTCTGGCCCAGTCGCGGGCCGTTTGGGATGATGATCTGGGCGCGCGACAGCTTCTCACGCTCCGATTGCTGGGCAAGCTCGTTATAGGCGTTGATCCGCGCCTTTTGCTTGGCCTGGCGCGCTTTCTGCCCCTGGCGCATCCATTCAAGCTCGCGTTCCAGGGTTTTCTGGCGCGATTTGTCTTCCCGCGCCTCCTGCTCCAGCCGCTTGGCCTTCTGTTCAAGCCAGCTTGAATAGTTGCCTTCGTAGGGAATGCCCCGCCCGCGATCGAGTTCCAGGATCCAACCCGTGATATCATCCAGGAAATAGCGATCATGGGTCACGATCAGGCAGGTGCCCTTGTAATCGATCAGGTGCTGCTGCAGCCAGGCAATGGTTTCGGCGTCAAGGTGGTTGGTAGGCTCGTCAAGCAGCAGCATGTCGGGCGCTTCCAAGAGCAGTTTGCAGAGCGCCACGCGCCGCTTTTCACCGCCTGACAGGCTTTCTACATCCGCCTCGTCGGGCGGGCAGCGCAGCGCTTCCATCGCCACGTCAATCTGGCTGTCGAGATCCCAGAGGTCTTCGGCATCGATCTCATCCTGCAGCCTTGCCATTTCCTCTGCCGTCTCGTCGGAATAGTTCATGGCCAGCTCGTTGAACCGGTCAAGCTTGGCCTTCTTGGCGGCCACGCCTTCCATCACGTTGCCGCGCACGTCTTTTGAGCCGTCAAGCTCCGGCTCCTGCGGCAGGTAGCCCACGCGTGCGCCCTCCGCCGCCCAGGCTTCGCCCGAAAACTCCTTATCGAGCCCGGCCATGATGCGCAGAAGCGTGGATTTACCTGCGCCGTTCACCCCCACGACGCCGATTTTCACGCCTGGCAGGAACGACAGGCGGATGTTCTCGAAGCACTTCTTGCCGCCCGGATAGGTCTTCGAAACCCCATCCATGTGGTAGACGTATTGGTAGCTGGCCATGGCGCCCTCCGATCACGTGTTGGGCGCGTACATAGCAGGCGGGCAGGGGGGCGCAACGCCCGGGCTGGACGCATCCCGCGATTCGGGGGAAGCTTCCTCGGTGCTGCTGCCGGAGGATGCCGGGCATGAGCGACGCCAAGACCCTTCTGAAACCCAAAGCCAAGGTGCAGGCCGAACGCCCGCGGCTCTATAAGGTGATCCTTCTGAACGATGATTTCACACCCCGCGCCTTCGTGGTGACGGTGCTGAAATCGGTGTTTCGGATGAGCGAGGGGGAGGCCGAGGCGGTCATGCTGACGGCGCATATGCAAGGCGCCTGCGTGGTGGCCGTCTACACCAAGGAAGTGGCAGACGAAAAGGCACGGGCGGGCACCGAGGCGGGCGAGCGCGAGGGCTATCCGCTGGCCTTTACGACCGAGCGGGAAGAATAGGCGCAGCCGCCCGGGCGCGAAGCCTTACACCATGTGCCGCCCGAAGTTGCGCGCCGTATCGTGGAAGACCGCGTGCTGGTGCTGCGGCTGGTTCCGCAAGGTCGCGAATTCGATCAGGAAATTCGCGCCCGTGATGCGGTAGTAGATCGATCCTTCAAGGTTTGCGCCGCCCCAGGCAAACCGCGCTGCCGCCATATCTTCGCCCCTGAGCCGTGCGGCCTGAGTGGCGGCGAGCGGCCGGGGCAGAACCTCGGTGGTATAGACCTCGATCAACCGCTCCGCGAGGGCGCGGCTGGCCTCGGGCATATCGCCCAATGCAAGCCCCACCTCCTGGCCGGCGACCCGCCGCTCCGTGCCGCGGACGGACTGGATGTTGCCCGGAGACCCTTCGAAGGCCAGCGCGGCGCGGCGCTCGGCGCCTTCGAGCCCGGTGAAGAGCGCGCGTCCCAGCGTTTCTTCATCTTTCAGCACCACAAGCCCGCGATGGGGCCCCGAGGGCACCGTGTTCGGTTCTGACGAAAACGCGCTGGGGGTGGTGGATACGATCTCATCGGCCACCATGGTGAAGGTGAGCGAAAGGTGGTGCCCCTCCCACCGCCACGCCCAAGGCTCGCGCGCCGAGGGCAGGCCGTAGATCTGAACCGAGAAGCGTTCGCGGTTCCGATCCGGCCGCCCCTTGCCCCATTCATCGCGCAGTATGTCTTGCTGCAGCATGATGTTCATTGCTTTTTCAAGGCCGAGCGCGCTGGTGCCCGTGGCCAGAAGATCCAGCGCGAGATCCTTTTGCGGCCCGTTCATCTGTTCCAGCGCAAGGCCGGGCGCGCGGGCCGAGCCCAGCATGAAGTTCCATGCCACGCGCTGGTTCGTGGCGAAGGGGAAGAGCGCGGCATCGCGCTGCGGCGCCTCAAGGCTTTCGAGGAACCGGGTGGCGCGTGCCCGCATCTCTGCGCCGGTGGCGGCGGTTGCGGGGCGGGGCAGGGCGCTGGCGGCCAGCGCGCCCCCGGTTGCGGTGAGAAGGGTGCGGCGGGTCAGCGGCATGGCGCTCTCCTTGCGGCAGGGTCGGCAGGGGCTCAGCTAAAAGAATAGGGGGAATTCTGGCGCGGCGGAACACGGCTGCGTGAGGGTGGGCGGGTTCGCGCGCTACCGGCAAGGCCCCGCCCACGTTACAAACGCGTCACGCAGGCGACGCCTGCCTGTCGTGCTGGCGCGCATGCTGGCGGCACCCGCGGGAATCGCGGGCCCCACAACCCGATCCCAACAGGAGGTATCGTATGACGACGTGCTCCGTTTCCCGGCTGGCCCTGGCCAGCGCGCTTTCGGGCGTTCTGGCCGCAGCCCCGGCCGCCGCCTATGACTACATTGCCGACATCCACACCGTGCCCGCCTCGGCCGGGCAAACGCCCGAAGCCGCCACGGGCGTGGTTTTCCACGATCTGTCGCGCGATGGAGTGCGCCAGGATGATGAGCCCGGCGTGGCGGGCGTGATCGTCTCCAATGGCCGCGATGTGGTTACCACGGGCGCCGATGGCAGCTACGCCCTGCCGGTGCGCGACGATATGATCGTGATGATCTCCGAACCCGCTGCCTGGGATGCGCCTGTCAACGCAAACGGCATCCCGCAGTTCTTCTACAACCACAAGCCGGGCGGTACGCCGGAGGCGCTGCGTTATGGCGGGCTGCCCGATACCGGCCCGTTGCCCGCCGAGATTAACTTTCCGCTCATCCGCACGGGCGCGGACGATCAGTTTTCCTGCGTGATGATGGGCGATACCCAGCCCTATTCGAATACCGAGATCGGCTATGTGCGCGACGGTGTGCTGGACAGCCTCCTTGAGCGCGATCTGTCAGACGCCGAGTGCATCGTGATGCTGGGCGATGTGATGGGCGATGACCTTACGCTTCTGCCGCGTTTCGCCAACCTCTTCTCGGTTCTCGGCCTTCCGCAATACTACATCCACGGCAATCACGATTACGATTTCGATGCGACGTCCGACGCGCATTCGGCCGATAGCTGGCGCAACCTCTACGGGCCGAATTACTTCAGCTACGAGATCGGCGATGCCGTCTTCATCGCGCTGGACAACGTGATTTACCCCTGCGGGCCCGAGGATAACGGCCCCGGCGGCCGCGATGCCTGTATTGATCCCGATCGGGTTACCTACAATGGCCGGGTCAGCGCGGATCAGATGGCCTGGCTTGAGGGCACGCTGGCCAACATCCCAGAAGACAAGCTGATCGTGATGCTGCATCACATCCCCTTCGTTTCATTCATCGATTCCAATACCGGGCGGCATCAGACGGATAACCTTGCCGAGATCCACGCGCTGCTGGCCGGGCGGCCCGCGCTTTCTTTCTCGGGCCATACCCACACCTTTGAATATCTCGCGGCGGGCGACTGGTTTCGCGGCTGGGAAGAGCAGGTGGGCGTGACGCGCCTGCCGTTCGATCACGTTGTGGGCGGCGCGCCGTCCGGCAACTGGTTCCAGGGCGATCTGGGGTTTGACGGCACGCCGATGTCCTTCGCGCGGGGCGGTACGCCGCCGGGCTACATGGTAATTGAATTTGATGGGCCCGACTATCGGCTGAACTTCCACGCCGCCAACCAGCCGCCCGAGCGCCAGCTTGCGCTCAGCTTCAACACGCCGCCGTTCCGCGACTGGTTCACCATGCTACACACCTGGCAGGATGAGTTGGGCCGCGGCGCCTCGGAAATCCCGCCGGTTACGATCAACGATCTGCCGGATGTGAAGCTTGTCACGCCCGGGGAACTTCAGGAAACCGTGTGGCTCACAGCGAATTTCTGGGCGGGGGGGCGCAACAGCCGCGTTTTCGCCCAGATCAACGATGGCCCCCGACTTGAGATGGAACGAACGCAACCGGGCAATGGCGAGGATATCCTCGCAGGCGCCGAATGGGCCGATCCCTTCGCCGCCCAGCGGCAGATGACGATCGGGCGTTACGCCTGGCAATCGGCCTCTGGCGAGGCGCGGGCGCAGGGGTTTGAGCTTTGGCAGGGCGCGCAATTCGGCCCGGTGCCGCCCCAGGGCATGAGCGCAGGCCATGTGGCTGACAGCTCAACCCATCTCTGGCGGCTGGAGATGCCCGCGGATCTGCCCGAAGGTGCCCATATTATCACCGTCACGGCGGTGGATCGGCATGGACGGGAGTTCTCGGATCGGATCACATTTGAGGTGCGCGCCGAACGGCCCAATCCCTATTGGGACAATACGCTTTGGGAACAGGCCCGGAACTGAGCGCCCACCACAACACTCTGCGCGGCCCTTTCGGGGGCCGCGCGGTTTTTCGGAAGATTCTCGAGCCATTTACCGCCCATTAGCCCCGACTCGCTAAACCCCCGCTCGTTGGCCTGAGCGCGTTTCTGACACGCTCTATCCAGATTTCGCGGGGGCGGCCTTCGGGGCGTGATCGCGAACCTCGCCCTGGCCGAAAACCCCCCGCCGGCCGGGGCGAGGATTTGGGGCACACCCAAGAAACCCCCAGGGCACCCAACGAAATCCGGCGCAGCATTCGCTGCCTGCCCCGCCTGCCGCGCCGCTCCGCTAGTGCGCGGGCTTCGGCAGGCTGGCCTGCGCTGCCAATGTGCTGCCCGCCTCGGGCTCCTGCCGGCGAAGGGCCGCCTCCAGATCATGAAGCGGCATGGGATGGCTGAAGTGGAAGCCCTGCAGCGTATCCACCCCAAGCGCCCTCAGAACCCGCGCTTGATCCTTGGTTTCAACCCCTTCAGCCGTGGCCGGAATGCCCATCGAAAGCCCCATGCTCACAATCGCCCGCACGAGTTTTTCATAGCCCGGGTCGGGAAGCGGCAACACGAAGGTCTTATCGATTTTCAGCCGGTCCGGCCGCAGCTCTGTGAGTGCGACTACAGAGGCATGACCGGTGCCGAAATCGTCAAGCTCAATACCGATGCCCTTGGCGCGCATCCGGTCAAGCTCCCACGCATCGAAGCTGTTGAGATCGTCAAGAAACACCGCCTCCACGATTTCGAAGACAAGCTGCGTTTTCATCGGGGTCAGCGTGTCTATCCAGCTGTGCAAGCGCGGGTCTGACAGCCGCGCGTAGCTGACATTGATGTTCAGCTTCGGAAGGGTAAGCCCCCGGTCTTCCAGGCTGCGCATGGCGGCCAGCGATTTGTCGAGGATCTGCGCGTCGATCTCATGCATCACGCCGAGGCTTTCGGCCAGCGGAAGAAACTCCGCGGGGGCAATCATGCCGCGTTCGGGGTGCGGCCAGCGCACAAGCACCTCGGCGCCCACGATCGCCCGGGATTGCGCATCGTGCTGGGTTTGAAAGAAGGGTTCGAGCGCCCGTCGCTCAAGGGCTTCGCGCAAATCCTCCGCCAACTGGCGGCGGTCATCGTATTCGGCCCGCAAGGCGCGCGTACAGGCCAGGTGCAGGTTGGGCCCGGCCAGTTTGGCGCGATGGCGCGCGATATCGGCATCGGCCAGCAGGCTGGCGGGATCGCAGCCGCTGACCTCGGAATGCGCCGAGCCGATCGCGGCATCGATGCGAAGGGTTTGGCCCGAAACCTCGATGGGCGATTTTACCCATGCGAGAAACGGGGCCAGGATCGGGCTTGTGGCGGATGCGCAGGGTTCGGGATGCGCCACCGCGAATGTATCGCTTCCGATCCGCGCCACCAGCGCATCGGCTGGGGCAAGTTCCGCCAGTTTCGCGGCCACCGCGCGCAGCGCCGCATCGCCCACCGCATGGCCGCGTGAATCGTTGATCGCATTGAAATCGTTGAGATCCACGCTCAACACCAAGGTGTTTTCCGAAGCGGTCATATGGCCGAGCTGCAATTGCAGGCCGCGGCGGTTCCATAGGCCCGTAAGCTCATCATGGACGGCCTGGTGCTGCGCCTCAGCCTCGGCGCTTCGGATCTCGGCCAGCGCCCGCCGTAGATCGGCGGTCTTTTCGGCCACGCGTTTCGCAAGGTCATTCGCGTCGCGGCGCGAGATGTAGACAAGGCTGCTGATCAGAAGCGCGATCACCCCGCCAAGCGCCACATGGGTGCCCGGTATCCAGGCGGGCCGGGGCGGGGGCGCGGAGGGCCGGGCAATCACGCTCCACCGCCGGTCTGCCACCGCGATTTCGGTGGCAACGGCGCGCGGATCATCCTTCACCGCCAATCCTGCGCCAGGTGAGAAACCCAGCGTGGCCAAGCGCGTTTCTTCCGAAAGGGGCAGGGGCGCGCCGTCAAACGCCCCCAGATCGAAGATCTCCACATCTACCGAAAGCGGCGCGATAAGGTGCGAGAGGTTCGATAGAAACACATCGGTCACAAAGCCCGCGCCGGTAAAGCCGAAGGGCCGGGTATCGCTGCGGCGCAGGTAAACGGGTGTGTAGATCACGATTCCGGGCCGGTTGCCGAACAGCGCGATTTTCCCCGTGGCGGCGGCGATGCGCTGGCGGCGCGCCCGATCAAGCGTTTCCGCCCGCGGGGTTGTCATCAGATCGAAACCCGAGAGAGGCTGCGAATAGGAGATCGGGCGGATCAGT
>JANQPC010000022.1 GCA_028285485.1 Paracoccaceae bacterium
CCCGGACCCACAGTTGGATGTCGTCGGGGCCATTGGCCTGGGCATACATCATGGTGACCGCATGGCCTCCCGTGCGGTCGCCATCCCGGCACCGGCCAGCAGATCCAGCAGCGCATCGCTGCCATCATCACAATCGTTGGAGTAGATCAGCGCATCTCTCACCCCGATGGCGCGGTGATGCGCGAGCCATTCGAGGATGTAGGGCCCCTCATTGCGCATCGTCGATATGAGGAGAATTCTAACGATCCCGGCCCCTGCCCTGCCCGCACCATGTTGTCCCTTTGGGCCATTGCGACAGGGGGCTGTCAAGCCGCAGCACCGCGGCGCCCAAACGCAACAGGCCGTGAAGTTTCCGCGCGTGCCTTGTTGCGGCGCGTCCTTCACTCTAAATGCTGCGACATGTTGCGCCGCCTGCCCTTCGTGAAAACCAGCCCGCTCGTCGCCGCCATCCGCCTACAGGGCGTGATTGCCGCCGGAAACCGCGCGGGCGCCCTGAGTGACATTTCGACGGCCCCGCTTATCGAACGCGCGTTCCGGCGGAAAAAACCCGATGCGGTGGCGCTCATCATCAACTCCCCCGGCGGAAGCCCCGCACAATCCTCACTGATCGCGGCGCGCATCCGACGGCTCTCGCAGGAATGCGAGGTGCCGGTTTATGCCTTTGTCGAAGACGTGGCCGCATCGGGCGGCTACTGGCTGGCAACGGCGGCGGATGAGATCTGGGCCGACCAGAACTCGATTGTCGGCTCGATCGGCGTGATCTCGGCCGGGTTCGGGTTTGATCAGTTTATCGAACGCTACGGCGTACAGCGCCGCATCTACACGGCGGGCACATCAAAAAGCCTGGCCGACCCGTTTCAGCCCGAAAAGCCGGAAGATGTGAAGCGTATCCGCGAGCTGCAGGAACACATCCATACAACCTTCATCGATCAGGTAAAGGAACGGCGGGGCGCAAAGCTTGGGGAGGGCGATCTCTTCAATGGGCAAGTCTGGGTTGGCAGCCAGGCCATTGACGTGGGCCTGATCGATGGGATCGGGCATGTTGTGCCCAAGATGAAGGAACGGTTTGGCGACAAGGTGAAATTCGCCGTCTATCAATCGCGCCGTCCGCTTTTTGCCAGGCTGGGCGCCTCGATTGTGAGCCAGGGCATCGGCGCGATGGAAGATCGCGCCGCCTTCGCGCGTTTCGGCCTCTGATCGCATGATCGGCATCGTCGGCCTGTTCCTCGTTGCCATGGTGGCTCTGGCTATTCTGGGCCGTTTCCGCCGCAGCGGCGCACCGGGCATCAGCCGCCGCAAGTGCAAGCGATGCGGGCGATATCTGATCGGAAAGAGCCCCTGCGATTGCGGGCGGGGCGGATAGATCCGTGTCGGATTTTCTGTTCGCAGCGCTGGGCCTTGTGATACTGCTTCTTGCCGGCGATGCGCTGGTGCGGGGGGCGGTGAACCTTTCGCTCAGGCTCGGCGTTCCGGCCCTGATCGTATCGCTTACCATCGTGGCCTTCGGCACGTCGGCCCCCGAGTTGCTGATCGCGATTAAAGCGATCGATGACAACGCGGCGGGCATCGCGATCGGCAACGTCGTGGGCTCTAACACTGCCAATATCCTCTTGGTGCTCGGCGTGCCCGCGCTGCTAGCCTGCCTGCATACCAGCCAGACCGATACGCGCAAAAGCTACGTCACCATGATTGGCGTCTCGCTTTTGTTCATCGTGGCCTGTTTCTTCCAGCCGCTCACATGGGTGCATGGCATGATCCTGCTGACCGTGCTCGCGGTTATCCTCGGCGATCAGTTTCGCCAGGCGATGGCCCATCGCAATGGCGGCGCTGGCGAAGAAGAGGATGTGGAAGGCGCGGATCCGGAGATGCCCTGGTGGCGGATCTCGGTATTCCTCGTGCTGGGCCTGATCGGGCTGCCCCTGGGCGCGGATATCCTCGTTGACAGCTCAATCGAGATCGCACGCACCTTCGGGGTGAGTGAAACGGTGATCGGCCTCACGCTTGTGGCCATCGGCACCTCGCTGCCGGAACTGGCAACAACGATGATGGCGGCATTTCGGCGGCAGGCGGAGGTGGCGTTGGGCAATGTGATCGGCTCGAACATGTTCAACCTGCTTGCCATCATCGGGCTTGCCACCCTCGTCGGGCCGATACCCGTAGATCGCACGTTCCTCGTGCTCGATCTCTGGGTGATGCTGGCGGCCTCGCTGATGCTTGCGCCCTTCGTCTTCTCCTCCTCGCGGGATATGACGAAGCGCTGGGGCCTGCTATTCACGGTGTTCTATGCCGCTTACCTCTGGATCGTGATCTCCAATGGCAGCTGAGGGAACAGCGAAGCGCGCACTGGTGACCGGCGCGGGGGCACGGCTTGGCCGGGCGATGGCGGAGTTTCTGGGCGCCGAGGGCTATGCTGTGGCAGTGCATTACAACAGCTCGCAGGGCCCCGCCGATGAGGTCGTGCGGACGATCCGCGCGGCGGGCGGCGCGGCGGAGGCGCTGCAGGCCGATCTTCTCAGCGAAGAGGCCACCGCGGGATTGGGCCCCCGCGCGGCCGAGGCGCTGGGCGGGGCCATCAGCGTGCTGATCAACAACGCCTCGATCTTCGAACACGATACGATCGAAACCGCCACCCGCGAAAGCTGGGACAGGCACATTGAATCGAACCTGCGCGCGCCCGTCACGCTTACGCAGTGGCTGGCGGGCCAGGCCCCGGCCCCGACAACGGATGCGGCCGGCGAACCGGTGTCTCAGGCGCTTGTGATCAACATGATCGATCAGCGAGTGCGCAAACTCACGCCGGAGTTCATGAGCTACACAATCGCCAAGATGGGCCTCTGGGCCTTCACGCGCACCGCCGCGCAGGCGCTGGCCCCGCGGGTGCGGGTAAACGCCATCGGGCCGGGGCCCACGCTGCGGGGCGCGCGCCAGAGCGCGGCGCATTTCGAAAAACAGCGGGCGGCGACGGTTCTGGAGCGCGGCGCGAATGTGGGCGACATCACCGCCGCACTCGGTTACTTCCTTTCCGCGCCGGCGGTCACGGGGCAACTTCTCTGCATCGATGGCGGCCAGCATCTGGCCTGGCAAACGCCCGATGTGCTGGGCGTGGAATAGGCGGAAATTGGCGGGCCCGGCAGATTGGTGGCTTGACTTGTTCACCTTCCTTTTTGCCGTCACGGAAGTGTTACGATTCCGCTAATGTTTTCAGTGTTTTGCCACTGGTCTGAAAAAATACCATTGAATAACAGATGCTTACGGCAGCGCCTAAAAATTGAGCAACCTCCGGAACCCCACCAAAAATAGAGAGTTTTTGGGAAACCCCGAAACTTACCCGCAGCGTTATCCACAGATTTGGTGGAAAGGTTTTCTCTTGTGGCCGCCCACGTATGGTTGCAGCCAGATCCCGGGAATCACAAAACCGACATGACCGACCAGCGCCTTGAGCATATCGAAACCGGCCACGAGGTAATCCAACGTTACCTCGCCGATCTCGAAACGAGCCCCGGGGTGTACCGGATGCTCGATGCCAAGGGCGCGGTGCTCTATGTCGGCAAAGCGCGAAACCTACGGGCGCGGGTATCGAACTACGCGCGCCCGGCGGGGCACAGCCCGCGCATCGCCCGGATGATCGCCGATACCGCCTCGATGATGTTTCTCACCACGCGCACCGAAACCGAGGCGCTGCTTCTGGAACAGAACCTCATCAAGCAGCTCAAGCCGCGCTACAACGTGCTCCTGCGGGATGACAAATCCTTCCCAAACATCCTTGTGGCCAAAGATCACGCGTTTCCTCAGATCAAGAAGCATCGCGGCAGAAAGGCCGAGAAGGGCGATTATTACGGGCCATTCGCCAGCGCAGGCGCCGTGAACCGCACCCTGAACCAGCTGCAAAAGGTATTCCTGCTGCGCAACTGCTCGGACGCAACGTTTGAGAGCCGTACGCGCCCCTGCCTTCTCTACCAGATCAAGCGCTGCAGCGCGCCTTGCGTTGGGTATATCAGCGAAGAGGGCTATGCGGGCCTCGTGGGCGATGCGGAGCGGTTTCTCTCGGGTCGCTCTACCAAAGTACAAGGCCAGCTGGCCGCGCAGATGCAGGAAGCCAGCGATGCGATGGAGTTTGAGCGCGCCGCCGCTCTGCGGGACCGCATCCGCGCGCTCACGCAGGTTCAATCCACCCAAGGCATCAACCCCAAGGGCGTGGCCGAGGCCGATGTCATCGCGCTCCACACCGAAGGCGGGCAGGCCTGCGTGCAGGTATTCTTCATCCGCGCGAACCAGAACTGGGGCAATCGCGATTACTACCCGCGCACCGGCTCCGGCGCCGACGCCGCCGAGGTGCTGCGCAGCTTCGTGGGCCAGTTCTATGACGACAAAACACCCCCGCGGCTGATCCTGCTGTCCGACGGGATCGAGGATGCCGATCTCATGGCAGAGGCGCTCTCGGAAAAGGCGGGCCGGAAGGTGGAGATTGCCGTTCCCCGGCGCGGCGAGAAGCTGGAACTGATCGCGGGCGCCGCCCGGAACGCGCGCGAAAGCCTGGCCCGCAAGATGGCCGAAAGCGCCACGCAAACGAAGCTGCTGAAGGGCCTTGCCGAAGCCTTCGATCTTGAAAGCCCGCCGGCCCGCATCGAGGTGTATGACAACAGCCATATCCAGGGCGCCAACGCCGTGGGCGGCATGATCGTTTCTGGCCCCGAGGGCTTTCTCAAAGGCCAGTACCGGAAGTTCAATATCCGCGGCAAGGATCTCACGCCCGGCGATGATTTCGGCATGATGCGCGAGATGCTGACACGCCGGTTCAAGCGCCTGCTCAAGGAAGACCCAGATCGCCAGACCGAGGCTTGGCCCGACCTGCTGTTGATTGACGGCGGCGCGGGCCAGGTTAGTGCCGTGCATGAGATTATGGCCGAACTGGGCGTTGAGGATATTGAGATGATCGGGGTCGCCAAGGGCCTTGATCGAGACGCGGGCAAGGAAGAATTTCACCGCGTCGGGCAGCGGCCCATGGCGCTTCGTCACAACGATCCTGTGCTGTACTTCGTGCAGCGGCTGCGGGACGAGGCGCATCGCTTCGCCATTGGCGCCCACCGTGCAAAGCGCACCAAGGCGATCGGGGCCACGCCGCTTGATGATGTGCCGGGCGTGGGCGCGGCGCGCAAACGCGCACTTCTGGCGCATTTCGGATCGGCCAAGGCCGTCTCCCGCGCCAATCTGCCAGACCTCAAGGCGGTGGAGGGGATATCGGACGCGCTGGCCGAAACGATCTACGATTTCTTCCACGAACGCGGCTGATCGCCCGGCGGGTTTTCGCAGGCTGCGGATGGGTATAGACCTCGGGCAATGCGTTGGACGATCCCGAATATCCTCACGGTCATGCGGCTGTTCGCGGCCCCGGGCGTGGCGGTTCTGTTTCTCTATTTCACCCGGCCCTGGGCGGATTGGTTCGCCCTTATCCTGTTTGCGGGCGCCGCCATCACCGATTGGATCGATGGCTACCTCGCCCGGGCCTGGCAGCAGGAAACGAAGCTTGGCGCCATGCTCGATCCGATTGCCGACAAGGCGATGGTTGTGATCGCGCTCTGCGTGATCGCGGGCCTAAGTTCCTTCGGGCGGGAGGTGATGGATCCCTGGATCCTGCTCCCCGCCACCGTCATCCTCTTTCGCGAGATCTTCGTTAGCGGGATCCGCGAATTTCTTGGCGATGTGTCAGGAACGCTGAAGGTCACAAGCCTCGCAAAATGGAAAACCACGGTGCAGATGATCGCCATCGCCGTGCTGTTCGGCAAAGGGGTGTTCGAACATCAGTTCCTCGCACTGGCCTATGGCATGGGGCCAGAGATGGTGGATCTCGTTCTCTCGGGCGCCGAGGAAGATACCGTTGGGCTTGCCTGGTATCTGATGATGACGAACACCACATGGTGGATCGGCGTTGGCCTTCTGTGGGTGGCTGCGGCGCTGACGCTGATCACCGGCTGGGATTACTTCCGCAAATCACTGCCGCATCTGAAAGAGCCGACATGATCGATATCCTATACTTTGCCTGGCTTCGGGAACGCATCGGTATCCCCCGCGAAAAATGGGCCACCGAAGCGGCCACGGTGGCCGACCTGATCGAGGAACTGCGCGGGCGGGAAGAGCGCTATGCGCTGGCGTTCCAGGATATCTCCGCCCTGCGCGTGGCTTTGGATCAGGAACTCTCGGAATTTGACGCACCGCTTGACGGGGTGCGCGAGGTGGCCTTCTTCCCGCCAATGACGGGGGGCTAGGCGGTGATCCGGGTGCAAACCGAACTTTTCGATCCGGGAACGGAACTCACGCAGTTTTCAGAGGGTCTGAGCGGCGTGGGCGCTGTGGTCAGCTTCTCCGGCATCGTGCGGGATGATACGGGCGATCTTCAGGCCCTGGAGATCGAGCATTATCCGGGGATGACCGAACGCGCGATTGGCAAGATCCTGGCCGAAGCCACCACGCGCTGGGCGCTGGACCGCGCAATGGTCATCCACCGGCATGGCCACCTCGCGCCCGGGGAGCCGATCATGATGGTGGCTACCGCTGCCGCGCATAGGGCGGCGGCATTCGAGGCCGCCGATTTTCTGATGGACTACCTCAAATCGCGCGCGCCGTTCTGGAAGAAAGAGCAGCGTGCGGGCGCCGCAGAATGGGTGGCCGCGCAAGAGCATGATGAAGCCGCGCTGGGGCGGTGGAAGCGCTAGCTTTCAGCCTCTGCCTTATCCGCCTTTTCCCTTAGTTCCTCGGCCTCTGCGCGCGCCTCCCGCAACCCGTCCATCGCCGCTTTCAGCTCGGCCTCGGTCTGCGTGAGCTGATTTGAAAGCTCGGCTTCGCGCTCCTCCAGCTTCAGTTCCGCCTCCTCGCGCGCCTCTTCGGCATCGTGCAACGCGCGCGCCATGCGATCGAGCTCATCGATATCGGCTGCACTCACGCGCGTCAGCTTGTGAAGCAGCCAATACGCAAACCAGCCGAGCATGAAGGCAACAAAGAGAATGATCGCCGTTGCGGCGATGAACTCAATTCTGTTCATCACTGGCCTCCTCGCTGGCGGTCTCGTCTTCGGCCTCCGCTTCCGCCTCTGCATCCGCGGCAACGCCATCCGCATCTTCGGCGATGGTGTCTGGCACAAGAAGCGTAAACTCGATGCGGCGGTTCGCCTCGCGCCCCTCCTCGGTATCGTTGTCGGCGATCGGATTGGCTTCGCCGTAACCCCTCGCGGTGAGGTTTGAGGTTAGAACACGCCGCGCCACGATCGCTTCGAGAACCGCGGTCGCGCGCGCCTGTGAGAGGCGTTGGTTCATGCTTTCCCGCCCCTGGCTATCGGTGTGCCCTGCAATCTCCATCTCGGCGCTGCCGCAGTTCTTCAGAATCTCGGCGAGCTTGTCGATGGTCTCTGCCGCCTCGGCATCCAGATCCGCAGAGCCCGGCTCGAACGTTACCTTCTTGATCGCCAGAACGGCGTTGAGCTGTTCCACGCATTCGTCGGGCGTGGGCAACCCGGCCAGCGGATCGAGTTCCTCAACATACCGCACATCCAGCTCATAATTCGCGCCATCGCCAAGCTGGCGGGTGAGCACCTGCGCAATGTCCGATGCCGAGGCGGTACTCCCCGTCTCACCGGTGACGGAAACGAAATCGGGTTGGACGACGACGCGCCCATTGTGAAGATGCGAAAGCGCGTCCAGCCCGGCGAGCACCCGCATGCTCCAGCCCTCGGGCAAATCGGCGTCAAGCCGGGGCGCGCCGGATGTGTTGGCCACACCGAACCGCGCCTGCGCGAAGCTTTCCACCGTGTCGCGCGAACGGGCATCCGCGATCCGGCCGCGAAGCCGCACAACACCCTCTTCGTTCCGCGTGGCCACAAACTCCGGCGCCCCCGCGGCACTCTCCTCGCCCGTGCCATCCACCGCCACGGGCTCCGGCAGCACAGCATGCAGGGAAAAGCCCTCGGGCAGCGCGCGTTCAAGATCGCCCACCTCGCGGTCAAACTCCGCCTGGCTCGCGCTATCAAGCGCCACGAGGGTTACATCGGCATCCGAGAAGGTGATCTTGCCACCGCCAAGCCGGGCAAGCGCGCCGATTCCGCGGGAAACCGCTTCGGCCCAGGCCAGCGACGGGGCGCCAAGCCCGATCCGGCATTCTGCCCGTTCGCGCATCCCCGCCGCGATGGCGGCAGAGAGGATGCGGTCGCGGGCGGCCTCGGTATCTGCCGAACAGGCATCGAACCGGGCGCCATCCTCATCGATCAGGAAGCGCGCGATGAAAGGCGCAATCGCGGGCCGCGGCGCGGAGATATCCAGGGCGAGCGCCAGGCCGGGCGGCGCGCGACGTGCCAGCACCGTCTCGGTCCGCCGCGCCGTTTCAACATCTTCCACGATGGCGGTGATGGCGACGCGGCTGTGCGAGATGGAAATCTTGGAACGCGGCAGATCCGCAAGCGCGGTCAACGCGAAGTCCAACGCAGGCTCCCAGGTGCCCGGCACAGGGTATTCGCCGCCCTCAAGCAGATCGGTAACCGGCGCACCGTTTGAAAGCCGCCCGATGCGTTCAAGAAGCTCGGCCCGATCCTGCGAAGCCGGAACAAGGCCGATCAGCGAGATGCCATCGAGATTGCGCAGGATCTCAAGCGAAAAATCGGGCGCCTCGATGGCGCGCCCTGGCTCCACCTCCATCTGATCCACCACACGGGTGGCATCCACGATGCTGCCGGCCACAGAAAGCGCCTCGAAGCGCGCGGCCTCGTCCGGGGCCAGCCCGGTCAGCGTGACTTGCAGCCCATCCACATCGACGGACACCCAATCCGTCTCGGCCGCCGCAAAGGCGCGCGCCAGATCGGCCTGCGCGTTCTTCTCAATCCGGTCAGCCGCAAAGATCGCGCCGGTCACACTGGCCGACGCGGCGAGAACCATCGCAACCGCGATGGGAAGGTAGGAATATGCGCCCATATTGCCCCGTTTCTTGGCCGGAGGTCTAAGTCTTGTTACTGCGCCCGGGCTTACGGTTCAATCAAATGAACAGCGCGGCGGCCAGAAACACCGCCGGGATCAGCCCCGCGTCGCGATTGCTGCGGAACATGGCAAGGCAGGTTTCGGGATCTTCGGTGTTCAGCCGCGTGAGCTGCCACATCATATGCCACCCGAAGGCCCAGACCCCGCAGAGCGCGAGCGTTAGTTGCAACACGTTCACCTGTTGCGCCAGCGCATCAATCACCGCGAGGCCCATGAGCCCCACGGCCAGAATCAGGAAGCGCCGCAGCCAGCGATAGCTCGCCTCGCCGAAAAGCCGCGCGGTGGATTTCACGCCGATCAGCGCATCGTCTTCGGTATCCTGATGGGCATAGATCGTATCGTAGAAAAGCGTCCAGGCGATCCCGGCGGCATAAAGCAGAAGCGGCGCGAGCGAGAGCGTTCCGGCATGCGCCGCCCAGGCCAGCAACGCGCCCCAGTTGAAGGCGAGGCCGAGAAACACCTGCGGCCACCAGGTGAAGCGCTTGGCAAAAGGGTAGATCGCCACGAGGGCAAGCGAGGCGATGCCAAGGAGTATCGCCGTTGGGTGAAACGTGAGCAGAATGCCGAAGGCCAGCAGCGATTGGATGATAAGCCAAACCATCGCCTGCCGCACCGTCACCTGCCCCGCCGGGATCGGGCGCGACCGGGTGCGCGCCACCTGGGCATCGAAGTCACGATCCGTGATATCGTTCCAAGTGCAGCCGGCGCCGCGCATCAGGAACGCGCCGATGGCGCAGCCCACGGCGACCCAGAGATCCTGTGGCCGCGCCTCTCCGCTGGAAAGCATGGCCAGAAGCAAGCCCCACCAGCAAGGGATCAGCAGGAGCCACGTGCCGATGGGCCTGTCAGCGCGCGACAGTCGCAGATAGGGGCGCGCGGCAGCCGGCGCATAACGATCCACCCAGTTGCCGGCGACCGCATCGGCCACCTGGCCATCTGGTGTTGGTGAAGGCTCCGGC
>JANQPC010000040.1 GCA_028285485.1 Paracoccaceae bacterium
GCCGCGATGGCCTGCGCCGGGGTCATCACCCGCTTCTGATCGCCCCGGTCCGCACCCGCCGGGCGCACGCCGGGCGTCACGATCAACCGGCCTTCGGCGGCAGGCAGCGCGCGGATCATCTCCGCCTCGTGGGGTGAGCAGATCACCCCATGCGCCCCCGCTTCAAACGCCGCCGCAGCGCGGGCGCTGACGAGATCTTCCATCTTGCCGGGGCGGATCTGATTATCGTCCAGATCCGCGCGATCCAGCGAGGTCAGCACGGTGACGGCGAGGATCTTCATGTCGCCCGCACCGGCCCCCTCCCGCGCGGCGCGCACCACGTGGGGATCGCCCTGCACGGTCAGGAAATCGAGATCGAACTGCGCAAGCCCCCGCACGGCCGCCTCGATCGTGGCGCCGATATCGAAAAGCTTGAGATCGAGGAAGATGCGCTTGCCGTGCTCCTCCTTTAATTCGTTGGCAAGCGCCAGGCCGCCGCCCGTGAGCATCCCAAGGCCGATCTTGTAGAAGGAAACGGTATCGCCCAGTGCTTCAGCGAGTTCGAGGCCCGCAAGGGCGTTCGGTACGTCAAGCGCAACAATCAGTCGGTCGTCAGACATGGCCGGGGTTTGGGCGCTTGCGGGGCGCAGGTCAAGCGCGGGGCTGCGGTTTTCGCCCCCGTGGACGCCGCGATTTGCGGGGCGCCGGAGAGGGCTGACTTGGCAAAGTGGGCGCCAACCGCTTTGCTATGCCCCATGGCAGAGGACGTGACCGCCGTGAAGGCGGCGTTTTCGGAGTTTGACGGGCGCCGGGTGGCACCGATCCGCGCGCTTGCGGATGCCGATCTATCGGCTGCCGCGCGGGTGGCGGTTCTGGCCGCCGTGGCCGGGCCGGATCAGATCGCGGCCACCTGGATCGCGAAGCGCTGGGCGGAGCGCGGGGCGCTCAGATCTGCCGAGGCGCTGGAAATCCTCGCTGCGCTCCCCGAGATGACGGAGCCAGATGCGATCCTGCATACGCTTCAGATGGTGCAAGTGTTTCCCGAAGAGGCGACCCCGGCGCTGCCGGAGTTTCGCAAGCACGTAACGCATCGCCGGGCCCTGGTGCGCACTTGGGCGCTTGATGCGGCGGTGCGCTGCGCCCCGATGGCCGAGGCAAAGGCATTGCTAAGTGCCGGGTTGACCAGCCCGTCAGCGGCCATGAGAGCCCGCGCGCGGCAGCTCCAAGCCGCCGGGTACGGTGCAGCGGGCACCCCACGCCCGCCGAAACGGGCCTGATGTGGCCCGAGTGGCGCGCACGCTTCGCCCAGGGACGCGAAAGCGACAGTGTTCAAACGGCCTCACTGCGGGCTCTTTGCCGGTGCGATTCCCGGCCTGCTGGCGCGCGTGGGTTGTGCGGGCTGGCAGCGCATCCCATATCTGCATTCAGGTTCGAACGAGGGTTGTGCCGCCAGAGCGGGCGCCCTGCATCGAAGGCTAACGGAAGGAGAGACCGATGAACTTGGATAAGTTCACCGAGCGGTCGCGCGGCTTCTTGCAGGCCGCCCAGACGATCGCGATGCGGGAAGGCCACCAGGCGCTGACCCCGGAGCATTTGCTGAAAGCGCTGATGGATGATGATCAGGGCCTTGCCGCCAACCTGATCAAGCGCGCCGGTGGCGCGCCCGAGCGGGTGATCGAGGCCGTCGAGGCCGCGATTGCGAAGCTTCCCAAAATCTCCGGCGATGCGGGGCAGACCTATATGGATCGCGCCACGGGCCGGGTTCTGGATGAGGCGGAGAAGGTTGCCACGAAGGCGGGCGACAGTTTTGTGCCCGTTGAGCGGATACTCATGGCGCTGGCCATGGTGCGTTCGAAGGCGAAGGATGCGCTCGATGCGGGCGCGGTCACCGCGCAGAAGCTCAACGAGGCGATCAACGATATTCGCAAAGGCCGCACTGCCGATAGCGCGAGCGCGGAAGAGGGCTATGACGCGCTGAAAAAATACGCGACCGACCTCACCGAACGGGCCCGCGAGGGCAAGATCGATCCGATCATCGGGCGGGATGAGGAAATTCGTCGCGCGATGCAGGTTTTGAGCCGCCGCACCAAGAACAACCCCGTTCTGATCGGCGAACCCGGTGTGGGTAAGACCGCCATTGCCGAGGGGCTGGCGATGCGGATCGTGGATGGCGACGTGCCTGAAAGCCTGAAGAACAAGCGGCTGCTCTCGCTGGATATGGGCGCCCTGATCGCGGGCGCAAAGTACCGCGGTGAATTTGAGGAACGGCTGAAGGCCGTTCTTTCGGAAGTCACCGCCGCGGCGGGCGAGATCATCCTCTTCATCGACGAGATGCATACGCTTGTGGGTGCGGGCAAGGCGGATGGCGCGATGGACGCCTCGAACCTTCTCAAGCCCGCGCTGGCCAGGGGTGAGCTGCACTGCGTGGGCGCAACCACGCTTGATGAATACCGCAAGCATGTCGAAAAAGATGCAGCCCTTGCGCGACGGTTCCAGCCGCTGATGGTGGAAGAGCCGACGGTGGAAGACAGCGTTTCGATCCTTCGCGGGATCAAGGAGAAGTACGAACTCCACCATGGGGTGCGGATCTCCGACAGCGCGCTCGTTTCGGCTGCCACGCTTTCGCATCGTTATATCACCGACCGGTTCCTGCCCGACAAGGCGATCGATCTGATGGACGAGGCGGCTTCGCGCCTCCGGATGGAAGTGGATTCGAAGCCGGAAGAGCTTGATGCGCTCGACCGGCAGATCCTGCAGATGCAGATCGAGGCGGAGGCGCTCAAGAAGGAAGACGATAAGGCTTCGAAAGACCGGCTGGAGAAGCTGGAAAAAGAGCTTTCCGATCTGCAGCAGCGTTCCTCGGAGATGACGGCGCAGTGGCAATCGGAGCGTGACAAGTTGGAATCGGCGCGCGAGTTGAAGGAACAGCTTGATCGGGCCCGCGCAGAGCTGCACCAGGTGCAGCGCGAAGGCAACCTGGCGCGGGCAGGCGAGCTTTCCTACGGCGTGATCCCGCAGCTTGAGAAGCAGCTCACCGTGGCCGAAGAAGCCGAAAGCGAGATAATGGTTGAGGAAGCCGTGCGGCCCGAGCAGATCGCGCAGGTGGTGGAACGCTGGACGGGGATCCCGACCACCAAGATGCTCGAAGGCGAGCGCGAGAAGCTGCTGCGCATGGAAGAGGAGCTTGGCAAACGCGTGATTGGCCAGCGGGCGGCGGTGGAAGCGGTTTCAAAGGCCGTGCGTCGGGCGCGGGCCGGGCTGCAGGATGAAAACCGGCCCCTCGGTTCCTTCCTGTTTCTCGGGCCCACGGGCGTTGGCAAGACGGAGCTGACGAAGGCGCTGGCGGAGTTTCTGTTTGACGATGACAGCGCGATGGTGCGGATCGATATGAGCGAGTTCATGGAAAAACACGCCGTCGCCCGCCTGATCGGCGCGCCACCGGGATATGTGGGTTACGACGAGGGCGGCGTGCTTACCGAAGCCGTGCGGCGCCGGCCCTACCAGGTGGTGCTTTTCGATGAAGTCGAAAAGGCGCATCCCGATGTGTTCAACGTGCTGCTTCAAGTGCTGGATGACGGGATGCTCACCGATGGTCAGGGCCGCACGGTGGACTTCAAACAGACGATCATCGTGCTAACCTCCAACCTCGGCTCGCAGGCGCTGAGCCAGTTGCCCGATGGCAGCGATGCCGCCCAGGCGCGGCGGGATGTGATGGATGCCGTGCGCGCCCATTTCCGGCCCGAGTTTCTGAACCGGCTGGACGATCAGATCATCTTCGATCGGCTCACGCGGGCGGATATGGATGGGATCGTGCAGATCCAGCTTGGCCGGCTCACGCGGCGTCTTGGCAAGCGGGGCATCGCGCTAGCGCTAGATGAGGCCGCGGGCAAATGGCTGGCCGATGAAGGCTATGATCCTGTTTTCGGGGCGCGGCCGCTCAAGCGCGTGATCCAGCGGGCGCTTGAGGATGAACTGGCCGAGATGCTTCTGGCCGGGGATGTGGGCGAGGGCGATACGGTGACGGTAAGTGCCGGTGCCGATGGCCTTATCGTGGGCGACAGGCTCGCGGCCTCGAACCGCCAGCCGCCGCATGACGCGGTGGTGCACTGAGCGAACGATGCGGGCGGCCATGGGGCCGCCTGTTTCACTTTGGCGCCGGAAGATCGATCGTCATGCGGTAGCCGCCATCGGTTTCTTCCCACCGCGCGCCGGCCTTCTTCAGCGCTTTCTCCAACGCCCTGACCGTTTCGTACCCCGCACCCGCGCCGCCTTCGAGGCGCTTTAGCGTTTGCACATGCACGCCTGCCGCCTCCGCCAATTCGCGCTGTTTTAGCCCGGTTGCCCGCCGCGCCCGTGAGATAACCGTCCCGATCTTCATGAGGCCGATATTTCTCAGCTTCGTAACGATTTGACAACCTGATCGTGCGATACTTATACATGATGTATATTTTATGACAAATGAGATAGCGTTTACGCCATCGAGGAGGTCAGAAATGCTACCCGCTTTGTCTTTCGCCTTGCTGATTGCAGCGCCCCAGGGGGATGTTTTCGTGGCCGATGCGGGTCTTCTGGTGATTTCGGGCACCGCTGTGCGGCTTTCCGGCATTGCGCTGCCCGCCGAGGGCACGCCGGCACGCGATGTGGCGCGGGAAGCGGTGGAGGGCCTCGTGGCGGGGCAGATGGTAACCTGCCGCCTTGGCGCGCAGGGGCTTTTTTCCTACCGTGAAGGGACTTGCGCTGCGGGCGGTGCCGATATCGGAGAGGCGTTGATCGAACGGGGGCTGGCCTGGCCCTGCCCGGCGTTGGTTGCCCGGGCAGGCGAAGAGGCGGCAGCCTGCATCAGCCCCTAAGCGCGGGCAGGCCAATACCGGTGGCGTCAAACCCGCCATCGGCGGCAATCACCTGGCCGGTGATGTAGCTGGCCTTTCGCGAACACAGAAATTGCACGACCTCGGCAATCTCCTGCTCTGTGCCATAGCGGGCGAGCGGGATCGCATCGTGGTACGCGGCGATGATCTCCGGCGAGTGCACGGCCTCCGCGAGCTTGGTGCGCACCGGGCCGGGGGCCACGCAGTTCACGCGAATCCGGTGTTCGCCCAGTTCGGCGGCCTGCTGTTTCGTCAGGTGGATCACCGCAGCTTTCGAGGTGCCGTAGGCCAGCCGGAGGGTTGAGGCCCGCAGGCCGCTGATCGATGCAATGTTGACGATGGAGCCTCGGGTTTCCTTCAGGTGCTCGATGGCGGCCTGGGAACAAAGAAACACGCCATCAAGGTTGGTTTCCATCACCCGGCGCCAGCGCATGAAATCATGGTCTTCAATCGGGCCGAAATCGGCCACGCCGGCGTTGTTCACAAGCGCGTCGATCCGGCCCGCCTGCACCATAACCTCGCGGATCATGGCGCTGACCTGCTTTGGCTGAGAGACATCGCAGATCACCGGGTAGGCGCGGGGCGGCAGCTTCTGGATCGTTTCCATCAACGCCGGGCCATCGCGATCGATCAGCGCCACCTGCCATCCATCGGCGAGAAAGAGCTCTGCCGTGGCAAGGCCGATGCCGCGGGCGGCGCCAGTAACGATGGCGGTTTGTGATGGCATAGGCGCGCGTTCCTGAGGTTTCGGCGCCTTGATGCCGGATGGCCGCGCAAAGGGGAAGAGGCGCGCGCTATCCGCCGCCCTCCTGTGGTACGGCGGCCCACAGGCCGGGATAATCCGTGACAAATCCATCATTGTTGACAGTGAGTTCGGTGGAAAACCCGGTTGTGGGCGAGCGGTAGGCCCATGTGAGCGGCCCGGTCAGCTCGTAGACCTGGCGCAGGGGCTTCAGCACCCAATCCTCGGTATCGAGCCAGGCAGCAATGACGGGGCGCTGCCCTTGCCGACCCGGGCCCAAGCGGCGAATGACGCAAGTGTTGGTGGCGGGCGAAAAGCCCAGATCGATGTCCAGCGCAGGGGCCAATTGGGGATGCGGCGTGCCGTTGACCGCCCAAACCCCCGCGGCGCTGCGCGAGATGGCCAGATCCAGGCGGCGCGCGCCGAGCGCGCCGGTAACCCGCGCGCTGCGGGTCACCCAGGCGGGGCCGAGCGCAATGGCGTAGGTCAGCGTTCCAGGGTGCGGCCCGTGGATCACCGCCTCGCCCTCGAGCCGCCAGCCATCCTTCGCCTTGCGCAACGCGCAGGTTTCAGTGCTTGGGGGATCGAAGCCGCGCCATTGGATTTCAGGCATCTGGCGATCTCCCTTAGGGGCAGCGGTGGATGAGTATTATCGCCAAGATGAAGGGATCATTGGCAGGGATGCGCAGCCTGGGCTAGGCTTTGGCGATGCAGGGTTCAAGTGTTGTTACCGCTGCGCCGGATTTCGCGACGCCTGCCGTGGCGGCGGCGTTTGCCGCCTTTCCCGATGCGGCACGCGGGGGGCTTCTGCGGCTGCGCGCGCTGATCTTCGAAGTTGCGCAAGACACGCCGGGGGTGGGCCGCATCGAGGAAACGCTCAAATGGGGCCAGCCCGCCTATCTCACGCCCGAGACCCGGGCGGGGTCGACCCTGCGGCTCGGCGTGCCGAAAACAGGCGGGTTCGCGCTTTTCGCCCATTGTCAGACGACCATCGTTGCCGATTTCCGGCGGGTGTTTCCCGATGACTTTGCCTATGACGGCAATCGCGCCGTTCGTTTTGATGTGGATCCGGAGCCCGGCGCAATTGCGCCGCTGATCCGGCACGCGCTGACCTATCATCTGAAGTAGCGCGTCGCGGCTGTGCCTCCTTGGTGGCGCTCGCTTTGCTGCGCGGATATGGCGGGCGGGGCCGGCGCGGCGCCGGTGCGCAACCAAGGAGCAGAGGATGCGGGTAAGAGCCGCCGTTCAGAACGATGCGCCGGAGATCAGCGCGCTGTTGCAGGAGCTCACGGCGCTGGGCAAACGCACCCGGCCGAGCGACGAAGGCTTTGTGCGCAATGAGTATATCGGCAACCCCAACGGCGTGGCCTGCAGCGTGGCTGAAGAGAGCGATGGCGCGGTTCTTGGCATTCAGATCCTTTCGGTGGCACAGCCGGGCAACCCCTGGGCTGTGGAACCCGGCTGGGGCATCATCGGCACCCATGTGCGCCCTCGTGCGGCACGGCGCGGGGTGGGCCGGGCGCTCTTTGCAACCACTCTTGCGGCGGCGGAGGCGGCGGGGCTCAGGAGCCTTGATGCTGCGATCGGGGAGGCCAACGCGGAGGGGCTCGCCTACTACGAGGCCATAGGGTTTCGCACCTATCGCAGCCACGCCGGGCGCATCTGCAAGCGCTATGACATCGGCGGCCCCGGCGGTTAGCGCACGGGCCTACGCAACAAAAAGCCCCGCCGGTTGGGGCGGGGCTTCGTTGGCAGATATGCTGCGCCGGTTAGGGCAGAAGCACCGTATCGATCACATGGATCACGCCGTTCGTGGCTTCGATATCGGCCGCCGTGACGGTCGCGTCATTCACGGTGACACCGCTGTGGCGGCCATCCACGCGCACCGTGCCGCCCTGGGCGGTGGTAACGTCAACAAAGGCGCCGGCCAGATCGCCGGATTTCGCCACACCGGGCACCACGTGGTAGGTGAGGATCGAAACGAGCTGATCGCGGTTTTCGGGCTCCAGCAGGCTTTCCACCGTACCGGCGGGCAGCTTGGCGAACGCATCGTTCGTGGGCGCGAAGACGGTGAACGGACCATCGCCTTTCAGCGTCTCAACCAGACCGGCTGCCGTGACAGCGGCAACAAGGGTCGAGAAGTCTTCGTTCGAGGCAGCGATATCCACGATATCATCGCCATCGTCGGCGGGCGCACAGGCGGTTACCAGTGCCGCAACGGCGGCCAGTGCAGTTGCTTTGAGTGCGAAACGTCTGTTCATGTCTTTGGTCTTTCTGTGAAGTGCGTGAGCGGGGCGCTCTCGGACGATCGCGCCCCGCGTGGGGGGTGTGGTCTGCCGATCTTTAGGATTCGGGCAGGATCACCTGGTCGATCACGTGGATAACGCCGTTCGAGGTTTCGATATCGGCGGTGACAACATTGGCGCCGTCAACGGTAACGCCACCCTCGGTCATGATCGTAACTTCGGAGCCTTCCACGGTGGCGGCTTCCATGCCGTCGGTCAGATCGCCCGACATCACTTTGCCCGGCACCACGTGGTAGGTGAGGATCGCGGTCAGCTGATCCGCGTTTTCGGGCTTGAGAAGCTCTTCCACGGTGCCTTCGGGCAGCGCGGCGAAGGCTTCATCGGTCGGCGCGAACACGGTGAACGGGCCATCGCCCTTCAGCGTTTCAACGAGACCTGCGGCCTGCACGGCAGCAACGAGGGTTTCGAACGAACCGGCTTCCACAGCGGTATCGACGATATCCTTGCTATCCATTGCAAAGGCGGGGGCGGCCAGCATCGTGGAGGCGGCCAGGGCAGCGAAAGTCTTGCGAAGCATGTTGGTATCTCCCACACATTTTTTTCGGGATGCCTGAAGTGGCATCACGGGGCTTCTACGCACGAGGCGCTGAACCGGATGTGTGAAAATTTCCCATTTTTCGATTTTTTTCGTTTTGGGTGTGACGGCTGCGCGCGCTATGCCCAATACCGCAAGAGATAGAGGGTAATCTCGCGCCGGCGAATACGGCGGCAAGGTTTTGCCAAGATGTCAGATTATGCACGGCATCGTGACGAGGATTGCTTTGAGCCTAACTTTACACTCGCCGTATGACGGCAGTGAGTGAAACGCCGAGGAGACGAAGATGGCAGGCCGCTACAAAAGCCCGCTGCGCTGGAGCGATGTGACACCGCGCGAGACCTACCTCAATCGCCGGAGCTTCATGGCGGCCGCCGGGGCTGCCGCGGCGGTCGGAGGCATTGGCGGGCCGCTTCAGGCGCAAGAGGCACTTGAGCCGAATACGTTCGAAGAGATCACCAGCTACAACAACTTCTACGAGTTCGGCACCGGCAAGGATGACCCAAAGCGGTACGCCGGGCAGCTGACGACCGACCCATGGGCGATCGAGGTTGATGGGTTGGTGGAACGCCCGGGCACCTATGACATCGCCGATGTGATCGCCGGCAAGACGATTGAAGAGCGGATCTATCGTTTCCGCTGCGTTGAGGCCTGGTCGATGGTGATCCCCTGGAACGGGTTTGAGCTTGCGGATTTTCTGGAACAGGTGGGCGTGCAGCCATCGGCCAAATACGTGGCGTTTGAAACGCTCGTGCGGCCCGAAGAGATGCCGGGCGTGCGGTTCCCGGTTCTCGAATGGCCCTATCGCGAGGGGCTGCGGCTGGACGAAGCCATGCATCCGCTCACGATGATGGCCACGGGGCTTTATGGCGAAGACATGCCGAACCAGAACGGCGCGCCGATCCGGCTCGTCGTTCCCTGGAAGTACGGCTTCAAATCCATCAAATCGATCGTGCGGATGACGTTGACGGAAGACGAGCCGCCCACGAGCTGGAATATGAGCCAGCCGCGCGAATACGGCTTCTACAGCAACGTGAACCCCACTGTGGATCACCCGCGCTGGAGCCAGGCCACCGAGCGGCGCATAGGCGGCGGGCTTTTTGCCGGCCGTGAGCCGACACTGATGTTCAACGGCTACGAAGAAGAGGTGGCCGGGCTCTACACAGGCATGGATCTGACCGAGTTCTTCTGATGCCGCTGATCGATGCAGTGAACGGTGCCGCGCGGCGGCTGCCGAAGTGGCCGTTCTATGTGCTGGCCGCTGTTCCCGTGGTCTGGGTGTTCTGGGCCGGGGCGACCGGTGCGCTGGGCGTGGAGCCGATCAAGGAGATCGAGCACCGGCTTGGCCTCTGGGGGCTTCAGGCGCTGATCGCGAGCCTCTGCATCACCCCGTTGCGGACCCATGTGGGGGTGAACCTTATCAAGTTCCGCCGCCCGCTGGGGCTGATCGCCTTCTTCTATATCCTGCTGCACCTCATTGTGTGGCTGATCCTCGATGTGGGGATCTGGACGGAGATCTGGAAGGATATCGTCAAGCGCCCCTACATCACCATCGGGATGGCGGGGTTCCTGCTTCTGCTGCCCCTCGCGGCCACCTCGAACGACTGGTCGATCAGGAAGATCGGGGCGGCGGGCTGGCGGCGGCTGCACAAGCTGGCCTACCCGGCGGTGATCCTTGGCGGCGTGCACTATCTGATGCTGGTCAAGGGCTGGCAGCTTGAGCCGATCCTGTACCTGTGCGGCATCGCGGCCCTTCTTGCGATGCGGCTGAAGTGGCGCAAACGGCAGGCGGCACCGGGCACGGCCTGAGCCCGGAATCCGGGGAATCCCCGCTGTGGCACATACGGTGCCCGGAATCGCGCCGCCCCTGGCCCGGCCGGGTGGCCTCATGGGGCGCAGATAGTGGCAGTGACGGCCCCAAACCCCATATTTTGCGGGGTGTTCGCGAGGTGCAAAAAAAATGGCAGCTTTGCGAAAAAACCCCTTGCGGAGCCCGGCCTGCATCCGTAAATAGCCCCTCACCGAACGGCGGAGACGCCCGAAGGGACAACAAAACAGAGATGATTGAGGCGGGGCGCGCCGAACAAGCTAGGGCGCACTCAGTTGATTTTGTTTCTGCGCTCTTTGAAATCGCTGGTTACTGAAGAGATATGTGGGCGGTTTGGTCCATTCGATGGACAAACAACTGCATATCGGCTCGCTAGGGCTTCGGCCCGATGACGTGAGTGTCAGCTTCACTGTTTGAACGGCACCGTTCCAATGGAACGATGTACATCAAACAGATGACTTCACCGGGATCACACCCGGTGAGATGTGCAGAGGTTCGAACGTCAAGGATAAGCTGGTAACAGCTTTTCAACTTGAGAGTTTGATCCTGGCTCAGAACGAACGCTGGCGGCAGGCCTAACACATGCAAGTCGAGCGC
>JANQPC010000041.1 GCA_028285485.1 Paracoccaceae bacterium
TATCTTGCGGCATCGGGGCTCGATCACCCGATGCGGGCTGAGATCCTGGCGGCGGGCGAAAGCGATCCGCAGGCGGTGGCCGCGCGCTGCGCGGGGCCCGCACCGGGCGGCAAGGCGGTATTTTACCAGAAGCAGATGACGCATCATCAGCTGCCCGGCTTTCCCACCGAATGGATGGCCGAAGCGCGCCATGTCTTCCTGCTGCGCCACCCCGCGCGGGTGGCGGCAAGCTATGCGAAAAAGCGCGAAGCGCCGGTGCTTGAGGATCTGGGCTTCGTGCAGCAGCGCGCGATTTTCGAACGCGTGCGGGGGATGGGGCAGGCCCCGATCGTGATCGACAGCGCCGATGTGCGCGCCGATCCCGAAGGCGCGCTCACCGCGCTTTGCGCCGCGCTTGGGCTGGCGTTCGATCCGGCCATGCTGGCCTGGCCCGCGGGGGGGCGAGCGGAGGATGGCGTTTGGGCCCCGCATTGGTATGGGGCCATCCATCGCTCCACCGGGTTCCAAGCGGCGGAGGGGCCTGTGCCGGAGCTTGGCGGCGATCTGGCTGCCGTGGCAGAGGCCGCGCTGCCGCATTACGAGGCGATGCGGGCGGGTTAGGGCGTTTGACGAACCCCCTGAACCGTCAGATATCCCTTAACGCGTTGAAATCTTTCATTTCAGGCAGCGTTAAGGGATCCAGTTCTTTGGCAAAACGCTCCAGGCCCTATTTCAACCGCTTGTCTCGCGCGGCGAGAAGCTTCAGGCGCAGCGCGTTAAGCTGGATGAATCCGGCGGCATCCTTCTGATCGTAAGCGCCCGCATCATCCTCAAAGGTCACATGCGCCTCGCTGTAAAGCGAGTGATCCGACCAGCGGCCAACGGTGCGCGCGAGGCCTTTGTAAAGCTTCAACCGCACCGTGCCGGTGACATGCTCCTGGCTCTTATCAATCGCCGCCTGCAGCATCTCACGCTCGGGGCTGAACCAGAAGCCGTTGTAGATTAGCTCTGCGTAGCGCGGCATCAGTTCGTCCTTCAGATGCGCCGCGCCACGATCGAGCGTGATCTGTTCGATCCCGCGATGGGCCTCAAGAAGCAGGGTGCCGCCCGGGGTTTCGTAGATGCCGCGGGATTTCATGCCCACGAACCGGCCTTCCACCAGATCGAGCCGACCGATCCCATGCGTTCCGCCCAACGCATTGAGCCGGGTCAGCACCGCTGCGGGCGAAAGCGCCTCGCCATTGATCGAAACCGCATCGCCCTTCTCAAACCCGATCTCCACATATTCGGGCGCATCGGGGGCCTCTTCGGGATGCACGGTGCGCTGATACACGTAATCGGGCGCTTCGTCGGCGGGATCCTCCAGCACCTTGCCTTCGGAAGAGGTGTGCAAAAGGTTGGCATCCACCGAAAACGGCGCCTCGCCGCGCTTGTCTTTCGCGATCGGGATCTGATGGGCTTCCGCAAACTCGATCAGCTTGGTGCGCGAGGACAGATCCCATTCTCGCCAGGGCGCGATCACCTTGATCTCGGGGTTCAGCGCATAGGCGGAAAGCTCGAAACGCACCTGATCGTTGCCCTTGCCGGTGGCGCCATGGGCCACGGCATCGGCACCCGTTTGGGCGGCGATCTCGACAAGGCGCTTGGAAATCAGCGGGCGCGCGATGGAGGTGCCCAGAAGATACAGCCCCTCATACAAGGCATTGGCGCGAAACATCGGGAAGACGAAATCGCGCACGAATTCCTCGCGCAGATCCTCGATATAGATCTCCGAAACGCCCAGCATCTCGGCCTTCTTGCGCGCCGGCTCAAGCTCTTCCCCCTGGCCCAGATCGGCCGTGAAGGTGACCACCTCGCAACCGTATTCGGTTTGCAGCCACTTAAGGATGATCGAGGTATCGAGACCGCCGGAATAGGCGAGCACGACCTTCTTGGGATTTGCCATGGGATACCCCCGAAACCGCAGGTTTCCGGGCGTTTAGGCCGTTTTCAGAGGGGCGGCAAGAGCGCTGCCGCTACTCGAAGAAGGCGGCTGCCAGTTCCTGCGTCTTGTCCCGCAGCCGCGGGGGTTCGGCATCTTCGCTGCGCAGCCCGCTGATATCCCGCAGCGCATCCACCGCCACGTCATCCGTGCCGAGCTTTTCCTTCAGGAGCCGGTTGAACGCATCAAGCGCCTCGCCTTCGGGAATGCTGCTGGGCCCAGCGGCCATTTTCAGGGCGGCGCGCAGGGTTTGCTCGGCCACCGCCTCGGTCAGGGCGATCTGATCCAGCTCGCGCTGAAGCGCCTCGGCGGAGCCGAAGGTTTCCGCGGCGATGGCGATCGCGCGGCGATCGCGCAGGTCGGCAAGCTCTTCCACCAGGATCTCGCGATCCGCTTTGAGCGCCTCGCGCAGAACGGTGATCGCCCCGGCGGCGGAATCGAGCGTGACCGCGCTGATATTGCCGCTGGCCATCAGGCCCGCGAAGGTTTCGTCAAGGCCGCGGATCTCGGCATCAATCGTTCCAAGCCGCGTTTCGCTGCGTTCGATGGCGCGCCCGATTTCGGGCGAGGTGGTGCCCGGGGTCCAGGCCTCTGTCAGCATCGCGGCTTCGAGGGTGGCGCGGTAGGTATCGCGTTCCCCCTGCTCGGCCATGAAGCGCTCATATTCGAGGTATTCGAGGTAGTAGGTGCGCAAGCGGCCCACGCGGCTGTTGGGCTGGGCGCGGAAGAATTCTGCGCGGCTGGCGTTTACCGCCGTCAGCCCTTCCCAATGGGAGGAATAGTCGGGATCGCGCAGCCAGCCGGGTTTCGGCGCGGGCACCAGCGAAACGGCGGGCGCGTGGCGCGGCACCGCGCGGGTGCGGCGCTGCACCGGCGCGGGCTCTTCCGGTCGGCCGAACATGCGCTTGAGGAAATCACCGAACTTCTCGGTGGTATGGGGCTGTTGGGGCTGCGCCAGCGCGGCAGGCGCCGATCCCACCAGCACAGCCGGCGCGGCCAGTGACACGATAAGTGCCGCCGTAGCCATATGTGCCGTAAGCCGCCGCATGATCCGTTCGCTCCCAAATCGTTACGAGGCGCGGGGGACATCCAGCAAGTTTCCGCGCACGTTCTAGTATCGGGGCCGGTGTGGCGATAATGCGGCTTTTGTTTACTGTGTTGAAGGCATGTTGTGCCGCGTGCGGCCTGCCACACTGGGCGAACCGCCCTTTGGCAACTGTGAGTTTAAACTTTTGATTTCAGAGGCTTAATGTGTGCTCACCCAAGCTCCGGAAGGGCCTCAACCGATTCGCGGAACAGGGTGTGCAGCGCAATGGGGCAAAACGGTGTCGGCGCCCTGCGTTGGGCTGTCTCAGCCGCCAAACAGCTTTCGGCCAGGGCAGCCATGCCACAGTTGAGCGCACTTCCGCGCACGCGATGCAGCGCATCTGCCAGCTCGGCGCCCGGGGGGGTGGCCGCAAGCCCTTCGATCAGCGCCTCGACTTCCAGAACGAAAAGCGCGGCGATCTCGGCAAAATCCTCATCCCCCAGTTCCGCGCGCAATTCCGCGATCCGGCCCTGATCAATCATGCCTCCCCTCTCTGCCCCGCGCGCGGGATAGGGCCACCCTCCTAACGGCAGGTTAAGCCGCACCGCAGAGCGGCGGCATTTCATTGAAATTAACCTCTCTGCGCCATTCCCCCCGAAACGGTGGCCGCACGGGATAGGGCATGGCAGGGGCCGAAGATCTTGCCGGGGCGATGGCGGGCGGCCAGTTTGGCGACGGGCAGCAGATGCGCATCCTGATTGTGGATGACAGCCCCGCGCAGGTGAAACTTCTCTCCACTGTCCTCGGGCGCTGGGGCTATGAGGTGATCCCCGCGCATTCGGGCGCCGAGGCGCTGGCGATTCTGGAACGGGGGCGGGTGGACCTGATCCTCAGCGACTGGATGATGCCCAATATGACGGGGCTGGAACTCTGCCGCGCCTACCGGGCCCGGCAGGGCCGCGATCCGGGGTATTTCGTGCTGCTCACCTCCCGCAACGCGCAATCGGATCTGGCCGAAGGGCTGGCCGCGGGGGCCGACGATTTTCTTGCCAAGCCCTTCAATGGCGAAGAACTCCGCGCGCGGCTTGGGGCGGGCACGCGGCTCGTTGCGGCGCAGAGGCGGCTTTCGGAGAAGAACGCGCAACTGGCCGAGGCGCTGGGCGAGTTGCAGCGCATCCACGAGAACATCGCCCGCGATCTGGCCGAGGCGCGGCGCCTGCAGCAATCGCTGCTGCCGCGGGAATTCGTGCGCTTCAACGGAGCGGATGTGGCGATGATCCTGCGGCCAAGCGGGCAGGTCGGCGGCGATCTCGTGGGCGCCTTCGGAGTGAGCGAAACCCATGTGGGGCTGTTCGCCTTCGATGTGTCGGGCCATGGCATCGCGGCGGCCTTGCTGGCCGCGCGGCTGGCAGGCCATCTGACGGGATCGAACCCCGATCAGAACCTTGCGCTCGCCATCGATGAGAAGGGCCAGTACCGGATGCGGCCGGTGGATGAGATCTGTGCCGAATTCAACCGGCTTCTTCTGGAAGACATGGATACCGATCTCTACTGCACAATGCTGATTGCGGACTGTAATCTGGCAACGGGCACCGTAAGCTTCGCCCAGGCGGGCCACCCGCCGCCCCTGGTGATCGGCGCGTCGGGCGCGGGGCGCTTTCTGGGCGATGGCGGCCCGCCGATCGGCCTGTTCCCGGGCGCGGACTATCCGCGCCACACGGCGCAGCTCGCCCCGGGCGACCGGTTCCTGATGTATTCCGACGGGGTGACGGAATGCACCGTGGCGGGCGGCGAACAGCTTGGCGGTGACGGGCTTGCAGACCTGATGCGCGGCTTTGCGGGCATGGCCACCGAAGAGGTGCTGGAAGCGCTGCATTGGAAGCTTGGTGCTGCGGCCGAGGGCGCGGAGATGGAGGATGATATCTCGGCCCTGATGCTGGCCTATCTCGGGGCCTGACGGCGCGCGAGCCGCGATAAAAAGAGCTGGTCGCCCGCATTGGCCACAAGCGCGGCGGCATCGGGCAGGCTGGCCCAGAGGGCGGTATGGCCGGGCTCCAGCGGCGGGCCGCGGCGAAGGGCGGGCCGCGCAAGATACACATGGCAGAGCTTCTCTGCCCAAAGCCCGTATTCCGGCATGAACGTAAAGCGGCGGAAGGCCCCAAGGCGCCGGGGCCGCGAGATGGCCCATCCGGTTTCCTCAAACACCTCGCGGTGCAGCGCCGATACCGGCGCTTCGCCCGGATCAATCCCGCCGCCGGGCAGCTGAAACTCGGGGATCGGTTCCGCCTGATGGGTCAGCAGCACATCGCCACCTCGGATCAGGATCGCATAGGCGCCCGGGCGCATCCGATAGGGCTTGCCCGGCAAAACCGGCTCTCCCACCCGCCGTATCACCGCCACTTGGACCCTCGATTGCACTGCCTATATAAACGCCCTATGCCAACCTGCTGGCCCCAAGGAAACCCCCCATGACGCTCAGCTCCCAAATCGCGTGGGACGATACGATTCTGCCGTTCCAACTGGATCGCCCCGATATTCGCGGCCGCGTCGCGCGGCTTGACGGTGCCCTGGAAACGATACTGGGGCAGCATGATTACCCTGCGCCGATCGAGGCGCTGGTGGCCGAAACCGCGCTTCTGACGGCGCTGATCGGGCAAACGATCAAGCTGCGCTGGAAACTTTCACTGCAGGTTCGCGGCGATGGGCCCGCGCGGCTTGTGGCCACCGATTACTTCGCGCCGAAGGCCGAGGGCGAGCCTGCGAAGATCCGCGCCTATGCAAGCTTTGACGAGTCGCGCCTTGATCCGGCTCTGCCCGCTTTCGATCAGATCGGCAGCGGCTACTTTGCCGTGCTGATCGATCAGGGGCGCGATACCGTGCCCTATCAGGGGATCACGCCGATTGCGGGCGGATCGCTTGCGGCCTGTGCGGAAACCTATTTCGCCCAATCCGAACAGCTGCCCACGCGCTTTGCGTTAAGCTTCGGGCGTTCATCGCTTCCGGGCCAGGCCGAAAGCTGGCGGGCGGGCGGTGTGATGCTGCAGCATATGCCAGAGGTCTCTCCCTTCGTTCAAGGCGGCGGATCGGGGGCGGATGGGCTGTTGCAGGCCAAGGATGTGCTGGGCGGCGATGAGTTGGAAGATTGGCGCCGCGCCAATCTTCTTCTCGATACGGTGGATGAGCTGGAGCTAATCGGCCCCGCCGTGCAGCCCACGGATCTTCTGGTGCGCCTCTTTCACGAAGAGCAGCCGCGCGTGTTCGATCCGCAACCGGTGAAGTTCGGGTGTACCTGCTCGGCGGATCGGGTGCGGCAGAGCCTGTCGATCTATTCGGCCAAGGATATCGCGCATATGACCACCGCGGAGGGTATCGTGACAGCCGATTGCCAGTTCTGCGGCGCGCATTATGAGTTCCGCCCCGAAACGCTTGGGTTCGAGGCCACGGAAAGCGGGCGTGACAGCTGAGCTGCGCGCCCGGCTCGCCGCGGCGGTGGCGGCGCCGGGGCGGCCCTCTTCGGATTTCGATCTCAACCCCGGCACCGTGCTGCCCGAAGGCCGGCGGCTGCGCGATGCCGGGGTGCTGATCGGCGTAACGGATTTCGGGGCGCAGGCGAAGGTGATCCTGACCAAGCGCTCCTCTCGGCTGAAGCATCACCCGGGCCAGATCGCCTTTCCGGGCGGCAAGGTGGAAGCGGGCGATGCAAGCGTGACGGAGGCGGCGCTGCGCGAGGCGGAGGAAGAGATCGGCCTGCCGCAGGGTGCGGTCGAGGTTCTGGGCACGCTGCCTGCGCACGAAACGGTCACCGGTTTTCGGGTAACCCCCGTGCTGGGCTGGATCGCGGCGCCCTTCGCGCCCGTGCCGGAAGCCGGTGAGGTGGCGGAAGTGTTCACCGTACCGCTCGAACACCTGTCTAACCCGGCCCGTTACGCCGTTGAAGGCCGCCGCTGGCGGGGCGCGCGGCGGCACTATTACACCGTGCCCTGGGGGCCTTATTACATCTGGGGTGCCACTGCCCGGATGCTGCGCGCGCTGGCCGAGAGGCTTGCGCCGTGACGCAGCTTGCCGCCCCCTGGCTTTCGGCGCCGCCCACCCGCGCGGTGATGGCGGCGCTCGCGGCGGGCGGGGGGCAGGCGCTTTTCGTCGGCGGCTGCGTCCGAAACGCGCTGATCGGGGCAGAGGTGACGGATATCGACATCGCCACCGATGCGCGGCCGGAAGAGGTGACGCGGCTTGCCGAAGCAGCGGGGCTCAAAACGGTTCCCACAGGGATTGATCACGGCACGGTCACGGTGATCGCAAGCGGCGTGCCGCATGAGGTAACGACCTTCCGCCGCGATGTGGAAACCGATGGCCGCCGCGCAGTGGTGCAATACGCCACGGATGTGGCCGAGGATGCGCGGCGGCGCGATTTCACAATGAACGCGCTTTATGCCGAACCGGGGGGCCAGGTGCTGGATCCGCTGGGGCAGGGGCTTTCCGATCTGGCCGCGCGCCGGGTGCGGTTCATCGAAGATGCCAGCGCGCGGATCGCAGAGGATTACCTGCGCATCCTGCGGTTCTTCCGGTTTCACGCGTGGTTTGGCGGGGCAGATGTGGATGCCGAGGCGCTGGATGCCATCGCACGTGGGCAGGAGGGGCTGGCGCAGCTTCCCGCAGAACGGATCGGGGCCGAGGTCACGAAGCTTCTCACGGCGCCGGACCCGGCGCCAAGCGTGGCCAGCATGGCGGCGGTGGGGGTGTTGGCACGGGTGCTTCCGGGCGCCGATCCCCGCGCGCTGGCGCCTCTGGTGGCGCTTGAGGCCGATGCAGGCGCGGCGCCCGGTGCCATCCGGCGGCTTGCGGCCATCGGCGGAGATCCTGCGCGGCTGAGGCTTTCGCGGAAAGGGGCGCGGCAGCTCGCGGGGCTGACCGATTGGATCGGGCAGCCTGCCGGGATTGCGGAGATCGGCTACCGCGACGGTGCAGAGATGGCCGTGGACACCGCCTTGCTGCGCGCCGCGCTCGCGGGCCAACCGCTCAACCCCGATGCGGTTGAGGCCGCCTCAAAGGGCGCCGGGGCGCAATTCCCGGTGTCGGCGGCGGATCTCGACCCCGCGCTTGAGGGGGCGGAGATCGGCGCGGCGCTCGCCGCCCTGGAACGCCGCTGGATTGCTTCGGATTTCACGCTGACGCGCGCGGCATTGCTGGCGGGTGGCGAAGGCTAGCCCGGCCGGTTCCCTTCGCCCGGGTTTCGGGCTATAGCGGCAGGGCATTCAAGGCTCGGCCTTACCGTGTTCCGCTACTTCGAAAATCTTGTGGACCCGTACGCAAAGTACGAGGTCACCGACAAGCCGCCGACCCGTCTCTGGCCGTTTATGAGAGACTATTCCCGCCCATTCGCGCGGGTTTTCGTGCTGGCCGGGGCCATGTCGGTCGTCGTCGCAGCCGTGGAAATCTGGCTCATCGCCTATATGGGCCGGCTCGTGGATGTGTTGAGCGAGACGGGGCCATCGGAGCTTTGGGATCGCCACGGCACCGAGCTGATCCTCGTGGCGCTCTTTTTGCTCTTCATCCGCCCCGCCCTGCAGATGATCGATGTGCTGTTGCTCAACAACACGATCCTGCCGAATTTCGGCACACTGATCCGCTGGCGCGCGCATCGGCATGTTCTGCGCCAGTCGGTGGGTTGGTTTGAGAACGATTTCGCGGGGCGGATCGCCAACCGCATCATGCAAACGCCCCCCGCCGCGGGCGAGGCGGTGTTTCAGGTGTTTGACGCGATCGCCTTCGCGCTTGCCTATTTCATCGGCGCCGCGATCCTGCTGTCAAACTCCGATCCGCGGCTGGTTCTTCCGCTGCTGGTCTGGCTCGGCCTTTACGGCTGGCTCGTCCACTGGACGGTGACGCGAATTGGCCCGGCTTCCAAGGAAGCCTCGGATGCGCGCAGCCAGGTGACGGGGCGGGTGGTGGATAGCTACACCAACATCCATTCCGTGAAGATGTTCGCGCATCATGATCGCGAGCTCGATTATGCGCATGAGGCGATCGAGCGCACGCGGGTCACGTTCCAGCGCGAAATGCGGCTCTACACCATCATGGATGGCGCGCTTGTCACGCTCAATGGCCTGCTGATCGTGGGCTGCGTGGGCTGGGCGATCTGGCTGTGGGTGCAGGGCACTGCAAGCGTGGGGATCGTGGCCGCAGCCGCTGCGCTGGTTCTGCGCCTCAGCGCCATGACGGGGTGGATCATGTGGGCGCTCACCTCGTTTTTCCGAAACCTCGGCATCGTGGCCGAGGGGATGGAGACGATTGCGCAGCCGATCACGCTTGTGGATGCCCCAGGCGCCAAACCGCTTGAGCTTGGCGCCGGGCGGATCGTGATGCACGATCTCAGCCACCATTACGGGCGCGGATCGGGCGGGCTGAACCGCATCAACCTCGCCGTGGAACCGGGCGAGAAGATCGGGCTGATCGGGCGCTCCGGCGCCGGGAAATCGACCCTCGTGAAGCTGCTTTTGCGGTTTTACGATCCCGACGGCGGGCGCATCGAGATCGATGGACAGGATATCACGGAGGTCACACAAGACAGCCTGCGCGCCCAGATCGGGATGGTGCAGCAGGATAGCTCGCTACTCCACCGTTCGGTGCGCGACAACATCCTTTATGGCCGGCCCGAGGCCAGCGAAGAAGACGTGATCGCGGCGGCGGCCCGGGCGGAGGCCACGGAATTCATCGCCGATCTCGAAGATCCCGAGGGCCGCAGCGGGTATGAAGCCCATGTGGGCGAACGCGGCGTGAAGCTTTCGGGCGGCCAGCGCCAACGCATCGCGCTGGCCCGCGTGATGCTGAAGGATGCCCCGATCCTTGTGCTCGACGAGGCCACGAGCGCGCTCGACAGCGAGGTTGAGGCGGCGATTCAGGAAACGCTCTATGGCCTGATGGAAGGCAAGACGGTGATCGCCATCGCGCACCGCCTTTCCACCATCGCGCGGATGGATCGGATCCTGGTGCTGGACGATGGTATGATCGTGGAACAGGGCAGCCATAACGAGCTATTGGCAAAGAACGGGCTATATGCGGGCTTCTGGAACCGGCAATCGGGCGGGTTCATCGGCACCACGGAAGCCGCGGAATGAAGCCTAGCGAAATGATCGATGCCTTTGCGCCCGCGGAAACCCCGCCCCCGGCGCGGCTTGGCGCCTTCGTGCGGTGGGCCCTGAAGGGCAGCGCGCCCGCGCTGATGGGCGGCAGTTTCGTCTCTGTTGCAGCCGGGGTGGCCGAGGTGACGGGCGCCGTGATCCTGGGCTGGGTGATCGATTCCGCCCTAACGGCGGGCCCCGAAAGCGCCTTTGGCAGCGTGTGGGTGATGGTGTTCGCGGTGCTGTTCTTCCTCGCGATCCGCCCCGTTCTGTTCGGCCTGAACGCGATGTTTCAGAACCTCGTCGTGGCGCCGAACGTGATGGCGATGACGCTGCAGCGCCTGCACCGCTACACGCTGGGCCAGGCGGTGACGTTTTTCGATAACGATTACGCAGGCCGGATCTCGCAGAAAGAGATGCAGACGGCGCGGGCGCTGACCGATAGCGTTGTTGAAATCCTGCAAACGGTGTTCTTCGCGCTGGCCTCTGTGGTGGGGGCGATGCTGCTGCTCGGCGCGGTTGATCTGCGGATCTCTGTGGCTCTGCTTCTCTGGCTTGCGGCCTATCTTGCGATGATCCGCTACTTCATGCCCCGAATCCGCGCGCGATCGAAGGCACGGGCGGCGGCGCGGGCCAATGTGACCGGGCAAATTGTAGATACAATTACCAACATCAAAACGGTGAAGCTGTTCGCCCATGACGATCACGAAGATCGCGCGGCGCTCGAATCGATCTCCACTCTGCGGCAGAAAACGCTCGAATACGGCTATATCTCGGTGGCTTTCCGCACGCTTCTGATGACGCTTGCGGGTTTTCTGCCGCTGATCCTCGTGGGCGGCGCGCTTTGGTACTGGTCGCAAGGCCTCGTCAGCGCGGGCGATATCGCAGCCACCGGCGCGGTGTCTCTGCGGCTGGCGCAGATGACCGGCTGGGTCAGCTTCACGCTGATGGGCCTTTACGCAAATGTCGGCGAGGTGGAAGACGGGATGCGCACGCTTACCCCCGCCCATGGCCTCGTGAACGCCCCCGGCGCCCGCACGCTGGTGGTGGATACCCCCGAAATCCGCTTTGAAGGCGTGGGCTTCAGCTACGGGCGCCAAACCGGCGGGGTGCGCGACATCAATCTGACCGTGCATGCGGGCGAGAAGATCGGGATCGTGGGGGCATCGGGCGCCGGCAAATCCACCCTCGTGGCCCTGCTATTGCGGCTTTACGATGTGGAGAAGGGGTGCCTGCGCGTTTCCGGCGAAGATCTGCGGGAGATCACGCAGGAGAGCCTGCGCCGCAATATCGCGATGGTCACCCAGGAAACCGCGATGTTCAATCGCTCGGCCCGCGAGAATATCCTTTATGGCCGCCCCGATGCCAGCGAAGGCGAGATGATCGAAGCCGCCAAGCGCGCCGAGGCGTGGGCGTTTATCCAGGACCTGCGCGATCATCAGGGGCGCGAGGGGCTGGAGGCGCATCTGGGCGAGCGCGGCGTGAAGCTTTCGGGCGGGCAGCGGCAGCGCATCGCACTGGCCCGCGCGATCCTGAAGGATGCGCCCATTCTGGTGCTCGACGAGGCCACAAGCGCCCTGGACAGCGAGGTGGAGGCGGCGATCCAGACGGCGCTGGAACGGGTGATGGAAGGCAAAACGGTGCTCGCCATCGCGCACAGGCTTTCCACCATCGCGCGGATGGATCGCATCGTGGTGCTTGATCAGGGGCAGATCGCCGAACAGGGCACCCATCGTGAGCTGCTGGCCAAGGGCGGCCTCTACGCGCGCTACTGGCAGCGGCAATCGGGCGGCTTCATGCGCTTCGATGCGGCGGCGGAATAGGCGGGTTCGACCCTTTTTCGCCGGTTTCGGCCCGTTCCGCGCCCGCTCAGCTTGCAGTCATTCTTCCATGCGACCATATCGCGGGCGACTCGACGACGAGGGCAGCCACAATGGCATTTCGTGAGGATCTGGCGCGCTGGCTGGAACGGCCGGCGGTGGCGAACTTTATCATCGGCGTGATCCTGTTCAACGCGGTGATCCTGGGGTTCGAAACCTCGGCCGAAGCGATGGCCTCCTACGGCGCGGTGATCCTGGCGCTTGACAGGATCTGCCTTGGCATCTTCGTGATCGAGATCGTCCTGAAGCTCATCGCCCATGGCGGGCGGTTCTTCCGATCCGGCTGGAACCTCTTCGACTTCACGATTGTCGGCATCTCACTGGTGCCCGGCGCGCAAAGCTTCAGCGTGCTGCGCGCGCTGAGGATCCTGCGGGTGCTGCGCGTGATCTCGGCCGCCCCGCGGCTGAGGCGGGTGGTGGAGGGCTTCATCACCGCGCTTCCCGGCATGGGATCGGTGTTCCTCTTGATGGCGATCATCTTCTATATCGGCGCGGTGATGGCCACGAAGCTATTCGCGGCAAGCTTCCCGCAATGGTTCGGCTCGCTGGGCCAGAGCGCCTATTCGCTTTTTCAGATCATGACGCTTGAGAGCTGGTCGATGGGCATCGTGCGCCCGGTGATGGAGGTTTATCCGTTTGCCTGGGCGTTTTTCGTGCCCTTCATCATGGTCACCACCTTCGCCGTGGTGAACCTGCTTGTGGGCCTCATCGTCAACTCCATGCAAGAGGCGCATGGCGTGGAGGAAGGCGAGAAAACCGATGCCTATCGCGACGAAGTGCTTGCCCGCCTGGCAGCTATCGAAAAACAACTTAACGAGAGCAAGAAATAGCCACACTTCAACCGTTTACCATTTCCCACTATGGTGCGCGAAAAAGCAGGCATGAGCAGTGGGAACAGGCATGAAACGGCGTGAGGCAGCTCTCGGTTTAGCCGCCACTCTGGCCCTTGCGGGCTGTGGTGGGGGCCGGCAACGGTATAGCGGGCCGGAGGTGACACGGCTGATCGTTCTGAAGGAACGGCGCAAGCTTTATCTCATGCACGGCCAGCGATCCGTGCGCAGCTTTGATATCGATCTGGGCTTTGCGCCGGTGGGCGATAAGAAGGTGGAGGGCGATGGCAAAACGCCCGAAGGCCACTACCACATCGATCGCCGGAACCCCGATAGTATGTTCCACCTTTCGCTGGGAATCTCGTACCCCTCGCCGGCAGACGTGGCCTATGCCCGTTCGCTCGGGCAGGAGCCGGGGGGCGATATCTTCATCCACGGCACGCCGGCGATGTTCGCCCGCCGCGGCCCGGATTGGACCTGGGGGTGCATAGCCGTCACCAACCGGGAGATGGACGATATCTACGCGATGGTGCGCACCGGCACGCCGATCAGCATCTACGCCTGAAGAAGATCAGGTTCCCAGAATCAACGTCCACCAGATCTTGCCGGTATTCTCCTGATGCCAGGAAAAACCCATGCGCCGGGCGGCGGGATCGAGGATCACACCCTTGGTATCGGGCTTGTTCATCCAGGCGGCGAGCGTCTCAAGCTCTGTCTCATAGGTTTCAGAGATGTTTTCACCCAGAAGCTGGCCCTGGTAGCCCACGCGCGCCACGCGATCGAGCGGGGAAGATCCATCGGAGCCGAAATGCCAGGGCCGGTTTTGCACCGACATGTCGCGCGAATGGGTGGCGGCGGCGGCGATGAGCGCGGCGTCAAATTCCACCGGCGCAAGCCCCTGTTCGCGGCGCAGCACGTTCACCCCATCCAGCATGTTGAACTTCACCTCGTCCGAACGCGCGGGGGTGATCTGGTAAACCTGCGGCAGCGGCTGGCCATCCGGCCCTGTGCGAATCGGGGCCGGGGTGGCGCAGGCGGCGAGGAAAAGAAGCCCGATGAGACCGGTGAGCGTTGTGCGGTTCATGCCATTCAACCTTGTATTTTTGCCACGGCTTACCGCGTGATCCGCCGCCTTTCAAACCGTCAAACCGCCGATTGGCGATCTAACGCGTCTTTGAATTGCGACTGCGGCGCGCGCGCAATACGGTCTCGCGCAAAGAGGCAAGGCCACCAAAGAGGTCACACAATGCAAAAGAAGATACCGGCAATCGATCGCCGGGGCTTTCTGAAAACGTCGATGATCGCGACAGGCGCGCTCGCCACCCCCGCGATCGCCCAGACGGGGGATACCGTTGAATTCCGCAGCGAGATCTCCCGTACCGTGGAGCGGAATGCATCGAGCTTCCGCGCGCTGGAATGGCAACCCTACTTTTCGAACCTGCGCCAGGGCGCGATCCTTGTGGATACCACCTCGCGCGCACTGCACTACTGGTCGGAAGATGAGAGCATCTACAAGCTTTATCCCACCAGCGTGCCGATGACCGAGGATCTCACGCGCCGGGGCCGCACCCAGATTACCAAGCGCGTGGACGGGCCCGATTGGCGCCCCACCCCGGCGATGAAGAAGCGCAACCCGGAATGGCCCGATTACATGCCGCCGGGGCCCGACAATCCGATGGGCACCCATGCGCTGCATCTTTCGTGGACGTATTACCGGATTCACGGAACCCACGATACGCGAAAGATCGGCCGCCGTTCCTCGAACGGCTGCATCGGGCTCTATAACGAGCACATCGCGGAACTGTTCGAGATGTCGGAAGTGGGCACGCAGGTGCTGCTGATCTGAGCCCGTCGCGGTAGCGCTACAAGATAGGGGCGGTGCCGAGGCGCCGCCCTTTTTTTGCGTTCAGATCCAGCCGCTCAGGTTTTCGTCGATCACCCGGCAAAGCGCCGTGATATGCGCATCGTCGTCATTGAGGCAGGGGATGTAGGTGAAGTGTTCGCCCCCCGCTTCCTCAAAGCTTTCGCGGATCTCTTCGTTGATCTCTTCAAGCGTTTCGATGCAATCGGCGGAAAACGCAGGCGCGATCACGGCAATGCGCTTCTTGCCGTCTTCGGCCAGGCGGGCCACCTCATCCACCGTGTAGGGCTTCAGCCACTCTTCGGGCCCAAAGCGGCTTTGGAAGGTGGTGACGAGCTTCTCTTTCGGCCAGCCCAACCGCTCGCGCAGAAGGCGCGAGGTTTTCTGGCACTGGCAGTGATAGGGATCGCCTTCCAGCAGGTAGCGCTTCGGCACGCCGTGATAAGAAGCCACCAGCACATCGGGCTTCTGCTCCATTGCCGCATAGGCCCGCTCTACCGATTGCGCGAGCGCCTCGATGTAAAGCGGGTGTTCGAAATAGGGCTGCACGGTGCGTGAGATCGGCTGCCACTTTTCTTCCATCAGCGAGCGGAAGAACTGATCGCAGGCGGTGGCCGAGGTGGCGCCGGCGTAATGCGGGTAAAGCGGGAAGAAGAGAATCTTCTGGCAGCCCTGATCGGCCATCTCCCGCACCTTCGAGCGGGTCGAGGGATTGCCGTAGCGCATGCAGAAATCCACCACGACATTCTCGCCATACTGGCGCTGCATCTCGGCGCGGATCTTAACCGTTTGCGCCTTGGTGATCGTCATGAGAGGGCTTTCGCCTTCTTCCTCGTTCCAGATCGATTTGTAGGCGGCGCCGGAAGAGAAGGGTCGCTTCGTCAGGATCACGGCCTGCAACAGCGGCTGCCAGATCCAGGGCGAATAGTCGATCACCCGGCGATCAGAGAGAAATTCATTTAGATACCGGCGCATCGACCAGTAATCATAGCCATCGGGCGTGCCGAGATTGGCAACGAGAATGCCAATCTTCTGGCGCGGCACCGCCGGATGATCAGACGGCAGATGCGTTTCGATCGTCTCGGCACGGTTCATCTGAATTCCCGGGTCGCGCTGCGCATGTGCATCGAGCATGGCGGAGGTGCTGCCTTCTGATCGTATATCTCAGCGTGGATGTAACTGGAATGCCGCGGGCGTCAATCGGTGCGCGGCGGCGGATCGCCGGCGGGCCGCTCTTCGGTACCCAGCGCATCGGCCAGCCGTGCGGCGGCGCTGCCGGGGCGCAGGGGCTGCGGCTGGCTGGCATCGGCGGCCCATCCGGTAAGGCAGATAATCTCGAACGTGGCGGGCAGGCGGCCCTCGGGCGTGCCGTATCCGCCGCGGTAGATCTCCTCCGCCTCCGCAAAAAGCCGCTTCGGCGGCGGGCGGCGATCACGCGCGGCCAGCGCATTGGTTTCGCCCATGGCGCGCAGATCGCGGGCGAGGGCGGGAAGCGAGGTGTATTCCGCTGTGATCACAAAGCTGTCGGCCACGGGCAGGGCAAGCCCCGCGCGCTGCAGCAATGCACCGAGATCGCGGATTTCGCCCATCGGCGCAACGCGAGGGGATAGCCCGCCCCGAAGGCGCGCCTCGGCCTCTGCCAGTGCCGTGCGAAGTTCATGCAACGTGCGCCCGCCGAATAGCGCTGCAATCAGAAGCCCATCAGCGCGCAGCGCGCGGCGGCACTGGATAAGCTGCCCCACCGGATCATTGGCCCAATGCAGCGCCAGCGCGTGAATCACCAGATCATGGGCCCCGGCCTCAAAGGGGAGGGTTTCGTGATCGCGGGTGATCTTGGCCCCGGGCAGCGCGCCCTGCCAAAGACCGGGATAGGCGGTCACAACAGCAGGCGCCGTAAACCCCCTGTTAACTTCTGTAAGTCTTTCCTGAACTTCATCCTTCAGCGCGGCCTGCAGAAAACCGCCGCCCTCCTCCGCGCGGGTGCGGTGGCGGGCAAGGCTATCCCGGTCGGTCAAGGCAGGCTGAGATGACATGGCAATGCGTCCGCGAAACGATCTAGGGCCGAACCTATGGGGTTTCAAAAGGCAATTGAGGCGATTTTTCCCACACAGTGCCTGACCTGCCAGACAATCGTGGCCGAAACCGGCGCGCTGTGCCCGGCCTGCTGGGCGGAAACCCCGTTTCTGGGCGGGCTTCTCTGCGCGCAATGCGCGGTGCCGCTGCCGGGCGGGGCGGAGGAGGGCGAGGCGTTCTGCGATACCTGCCTCACCGCGCCGCGCCCCTGGGGCCGGGGATGCGCAGTGTTCGAATATGCCGGGAACGGGCGCAAGATCGTGCTGGCGCTGAAGCATGGGCACCGCATGGATATCGGCCGCCACACGGCGCCCTGGATGGCGCGGCAGGCACAGCCTGTGATCACAGATCGCACGGTGATCGTGCCGATCCCGCTTCACTGGCAGCGGCTGCTGCGGCGCCGCTTCAATCAAAGCGCGCTGCTGGCCCGGCATCTGGGCGCCGCGCTGCATCTGCCGGTGGCGCCCGATGCGCTTGTGCGCTGGCGCAACACGGGGTCGCAAGACGGGCGCACCGCCCCGGCGCGGTTCACCAATGTCGCCAACGCCATGGCCCCCCACCGCCGCAACGGCGCGCTTCTTCGCGACAAAGATGTGCTTCTCGTGGATGATGTGATGACATCCGGCGCCACATTCGCCGCCGCCGCCGAAGCCGCGCATCAGGCCGGCGCCGCGCGGATCGACGTGATCGCACTGGCGCGCGTTGTAAAGGCCCCGTGACACGTTATATTTGGACTATGAAAAACGCATCATTCCAAAGTGTTGAGATCTATACCGGGCGGCTATGCGGGTTTTGCGTGGCGGCCAAGCGGCTGCTGGCATCGAAGGATGTTCCCTTCACCGAGATTGACGTGTCGGGCGATCCCGCGCGGCGGCAGGAAATGATGCAGCGCGCCGGCGGCCGCCACACCGTGCCGCAGATCTTCATCGGCGGGCAGCATGTGGGCGGCTGCGATGATCTCTATGCGCTCCACCGGGCCGGAAAGCTCGATACGCTTCTGTCGGCATGACCCGGCTGCGCGCGGGGCTTGTGCAGCTGACCTCCAGCGATCTGCCGCTGGAGAATCTGCCCGTGACGGTGGAGGCTGTGCGCAAGGCCGCCGAGGGCGGCGCCGATCTGGTGCTGACCCCGGAGGTGACGAATTGCGTCTCCAACAGCCGCGCCCATCAGCAGGCTCATCTGGCCCGGGAGAAGGAGGATCCGACCCTTGAGGCGCTGCGGGATGAGGCGGCGCGCGGTGGGATCTGGCTTCTGATCGGATCGCTTGCGCTGGCCACCGATGATGCGGATGGGCGCTTTGCCAACCGATCTTTCCTGATTGGCCCGGATGGCGCGATTGCCGCCCGTTACGACAAGATCCACATGTTCGATGTGGCGGTAACGAAGGAAGAAACGTTCCGGGAATCGGAGGGGTTTCGCCCCGGCGCCGCCGCCGTGGTGGCCGAGGCGGCGGGCGCCACCATCGGGCTTAGCATCTGCTACGATCTGCGCTTCCCCCATCTGCACCGCGCCCTGGCGCAGGCGGGCGCCCAGATCATCACAATTCCCGCGGCCTTCTCCCCCGTCACCGGTGCCGCGCATTGGGAGGTGCTTCTGCGCGCACGGGCCATTGAAACGGGCGCCTTCGTTCTCGCACCCGCCCAGACCGGCGCGCATCCCAGCGGCAACGGCATTTCCCGCCACACCCATGGCCACAGCCTGGCCGTGGGGCCCTGGGGCGAGGTGCTGCACGATGCGGGCACGGCGCCGGGCGTGAGCTTCGTCGAGATCGATTTGGCGGATGTGGCCGAGACGCGGCGGCGCCTGCCCGCGATCAGCCATGACCGCGCCTTTACGGGGCCGGTATGAGCGATACCAGCGATCCCCTTGCCGTTGCGCTTTTCAGCGAGATCTTCATGTCGGATCAGCTTGCCCGCACGCGGCTTTCAAAGGCGCTGCCGAAGGGCATGGAGATTTCGCATTTCTCGGTTCTGAATCACCTGGCGCGCGCGGCAGAAGAAAAAACGCCGGCCCAGCTTGCCAAGACCTTTCATGTGACCCGCGGGGCGATGACGAATACGCTCAGCAAGCTGGAATGGGCCGGCCATGTGCATATCCGGCCCGATTGGGATGATGCGCGGCGGAAGTTCGTGACGATCAGCCCCGCGGGCCGCGCCGCCCGTGACGCCGCCATTGCCGCGATCACGCCGATCATCGGCGAAGTGGTGGAATCGATCGGGGCGGACAAGGTACGCGCCGCGCTTCCGGTGCTGCGGGCAATCAGGGCGCGGTTCGACGAATCGATCTAGCCAACGCCTGGTGATCCGGGCCGCCGGCTGGCGGTGACGTAATTCACGCTCAGATCCCCGTCAGAAAGATGCCAGCGCCATGTCAGGGGGTTGAAGACAAAGCCCTTGCGATCCACCGGTTCGAGCCCCGCCCGGGACAGCATGGCGTAAAGCTCCTCCGGCGTGATGAACTTCCGCCAGTCATGGGTGCCGCGCGGCAGCCAGCGCAGGATGTGTTCGGCCCCAACGATCGCGGCGGCAAAGCTGCGCGCGGTGCGGTTGAGGGTAGAGCAGATCATGAGCCCGCCGGGCTGCAACACTGCGTGGCAGGCGTTGAGATAGGCCTGGGGGTCGGCCACATGCTCCACCACCTCCATGTTCAGCACGATGTCGAAGCGCTCGCCCGCCTCGGCCAGCGCCTCGGCCGTAACATTGCGGTAGTCGATCGTGAGCCCCTGTTGATCGGCATGAAGCCGGGCAACGGGGATGTTGCCCTCCGCAGCATCCGCGCCCAGCACATCGGCGCCAAGCCGCGCCATGGGCTCTGACAACAGCCCGCCGCCGCAGCCGATATCCAACAGGCGCAGGCCCGCGAAGGGCTCACGCGCGCCCAGATCGCGATCGAACTCGGTGGCGATCTGCGCCGTGATGTAATCAAGCCGCGTTGGATTGAGCATGTGGAGCGGCTTGAACTTGCCGTCGGGATCCCACCATTCCGCCGCCATGCTCTGGAACTTTTCGATCTCCTGCGGGTCGATCGTGTTCCGTGCCGTCTGCATCTGTCAGCCCCTGCCTAATCCTGTTAGGTTCGGCTTCAGGGCCGAGTCCCGCGCTATATAGGGCAGTGATGAACAAGGTGGCAGGACAAAAGGGCGCGGCCCAGTATCTCTACCCGCCGCTCGACCCGTTCGATCAGCGCATGCTGCATGTGGGCGACGGTCATCGCGTGTATGTCGAACAATGCGGGCGGCCCGATGGCGTGCCGGTAATCGTGCTGCATGGCGGGCCCGGCGGCGGCTGCAGCCCGGCCATGCGCCGGTATTTCGACCCCGAGCATTACCGCATCATCCTGTTCGATCAGCGCGGCTGCGGCCGCTCGCGCCCCCATTCCAGCGTGGAAGACAATACGACCTGGCACCTGGTGCGCGATATCGAATTGATCCGCGAAACACTGGGCATCGATCGCTGGGTGATCTTCGGGGGCAGTTGGGGTGCCACGCTTGGGCTGATCTACACCCAAACCCATGGCGACCGGGTGATGCACCTGATCCTGCGCGGTGTGTTCCTGATGACCCAGGCGGAACTGGCCTGGTTCTACGGCGGCGGCGCGGGCCAGTTCTGGCCGGATATGTGGAAGCGCTTCACCGGGCTCATCCCCGATGATGAGCAGGATGATATGATCGTGGCCTATAACCGGCGGCTGTTCTGCGGCGATCTGGCCATCGAAACACGCTATGCCCGGGCCTGGGCGAGCTGGGAGAACACGCTTGCCTCGATCTCGAATGACGGGCCGGGCGGGGAAAGCCCGGCGGAATATGCCCGGGCCTTCGCGCGGCTCGAAAACCACTACTTCATCAACCGCGGGTTTCTTGAGGAGGATGGGCAGATCCTGAAGAATGCCGATCTGCTCACAGGCATCCCCGGAACCATCGTGCAGGGGCGTTATGACATGATCTGCCCCCCCGCCTCTGCCGCGGCGCTGCACGATCTTTGGCAGGGGTCGACGCTGCGGATCATCCCGCGGGCCGGTCACGCGCTCTCCGAACCCGGCATCAGCGCGCAACTTGTGCGCACCACGAACGCGCTGCGCCGTGATTTTCAGCCCGCAGGCTAACCAAAACCGCCTGACCCGAAAGTCATGGGCGAAGGCAGGGCGGGCCTGCTAGGCTCTGGCTTCGACGATTCGGTGTTGCAGGTGAGGGCTGACGCAGATGTCCGCCATCAGCAGAAGACGGCTTTTGCAATCGGGTGCCGCGGCCTCGATGCTGGCGGCGAGCGCCGGGTTGGGCCGTGCCGCGCCCGCGGGCGGCGGCACACTCAGGATCGGGGTGCCGGATACCGGGGCGCGCTCGCCGCTCTTGGCCCCGTTTCTATTTGAAACGCTGACGCAGATCGATGCCGGAGGCGCCCTTCACGGGCGGCTCGCGCTTGGGTGGGAGGCCGAGGCGGGCGGTGCGCGCTGGCGGCTTGCGCTTGATCCCGGGGCCCTGTGGCATGACGGATCGCCCGTGCGCGCTGGCCAGGTTGCCGAGATGTTGCGCACCGGGGCAGGGATCATCCCCGCGCTGAAGGCGATAGAGGCTTCTGGTGCGGCAGGGCTTCTTATTCGGCTGGATACCGCCGTGGCCGGGCTTCCCTTCATATTGGCCGATGGGCAGCTGGCCCTGCGCCATCCCGAACGGCCCGATCTAGGCACAGGAAGCTACCGCGCCGCCGCCGATGGGGGCGTGCTGGAGCGTGTCGGGCCAATGGGCGGCGCGTTCGATCGAATTGAGTGCATTTCGATCCACGGGCAGCGCGCGGGGCGCGACGCGCTCCTCGACGGGAGGATTGACCTCTGCGCGCTGGAGGATCCCGCCGCCCTTGCCCACCGGCGCACGGGCCTTCGCCACGCTTCTATCGGGTTGGAACGGCTGGAGATTCTGGCCGAGGGCCCTGGCGCCGATGCGATGGCGCGGGCGCTGAAACTGGGGATCGACCGTGCGCGCATCGTTCAGGATTGGGCCGGCGGTTTCGGTAAAGTTGGAAACGATCACCCGCTTCTCGCCGAGCCCGTGCCACACGAGCGCCACATTCAGGCGGCACGGTCGCTCCTTGCCGCTCGGGGGCTTGTTGCAGCGTCGGTTTCGCTTGACGCTGCCCTGATTCCCGATCCGGCAACGAAACGGCTTGTGCGCGCGCTGGCGCGTGATGCCCGGGCCATCGGCCTGCGCCTGACATCGCGGTCGGGGGCGGCGCCGCTGACCCCCCGGCTCACGCTGCGCACGCGGCCGATGGACCTGACGCCCGAAGCCGCGCTTTGGGCCGCGCGAGACGGAGGCTTCGAAGCGTGCGCACGCTATCAGTCGGATCTGGCAACGCTTCTGGCGGGTGGGGATTCCACCGGCCGGGCGGCGCAGGTTGCGGCGATGACAGCGCGGCTCGCCTCGGAAAGCCGGATCATCGTGCCGGCGCTGCGCGAGCGGCTGGTGATGCACGGCCCGCGGGTAGAGATCCCGGGCGATCTGCGCGGCGTTTCGCTGGCATCCAGGCGCGCGGCCTAGGCCGCCTGACCGCCGCCGCCGCGGCGATCCTTCTCGGCGCATCGGCGGCCCTGGCCTGCACCGCCCCCCAGCAATCGCGCGCCCTTCTCAACCCCGGCGCAATCGATCAGTCGGCGCTGGACCGTGCCGTGCGCGCCGAGGTAAACTATCACCGCTGCCGCAACGGGATCGGCGCCCTTTCCCCGGCGGGCGGCACCCTGATCGCCTCGGCCAAGGCCCACAGCACCTGGATGGCCCGGGCCGGCAAACTTTCCCATACCGGGCGCGGCGCCTCCGGGCGGGGCCTTGCAGATCGCATCAAGGCCGCGGGCATTGCCCCCACCTTCGGCAGCGAGAACCTTGCGCAACTGCCCCGCTACCAGTTCGGCACCCAGCCCTTCCGGGTGAACAATCGCGGGCGCTGCGATTTCTCCACCGCGCGGGGTTCGCAGGTGCCGCCCCACAGCTATGCCAGCGTGGCGCGCGAGGTCGTGACGCTGTGGATGCAAAGCCCCGGCCACCGCCGCAACGTGCTGGACAGGCGCGCGGAACGGCTTTCCACCGCCGCGGCCTTTTCGAACGACCGCAACTGCGGCAAGCTCTGGTTCACGCAGATCTTCGTGCGCTAATCCCTTGCAACGCCGCAGGGCGGGGCGTATATGCCACTCAACAGCGGCGCATCGGCCTCCACCCCCGAAGCTCCACCGAACGTCACAACGGGCCGCGCGCCCGTTTTTTTGTTTCTGGACACGCATGTCAGACCTCGTTGCAAAAGCCACGCTGGATCGGCGCCTCGCCGAGATCATCACCCCGGTGATCGAAGATCTGGGGTTTGAACTTGTGCGCGTGCGGTTCATGGGCGGCAAAACGAAAACCGTGCAGATCATGGCCGAACGCCCCGACGGAGGGATCGAGGTGGATGATTGCGCGGAGATTTCCACCGCCGTAAGCGCCACGCTCGACGTGGAAGACCCCGTGGAGGATGCCTACACGCTGGAGGTTTCTTCCCCCGGCATCGACCGGCCCCTGACACGGCTCAAAGACTTTGAGATGTGGGAAGGCTACGAGGCCAAGATAGAGACGACCGATCTGATCGACGGGCGGCGCCGCTTCAAAGGCCTGTTGCAGGGCACCGAGGGCGACGAGGTTCTGATCGAGATCGAGGTGGAGGGCGCGCCCGTCACCATCGGGCTGAAGTTTGACTGGCTGGCGGATGCCAAGCTGGTGCTGACAGACGAGTTGATCCGGGACGTGCTGCGCGCCCGGAAGGATGCAGGCGCCGTGGACGAGGCGCAATTTGATGAAATCGAAACCATCATCGATGGGGATGAGGAGACCTGAGCATGGCCATCACATCGGCAAACCAGCTTGAACTTCTGCAGACGGCAGAGGCGGTTGCGCGGGAGAAGATGATCGACCCCGCGCTTGTTGTGGAGGCGATGGAAGAGAGCCTCGCGCGCGCCGCCAAGAGCCGCTACGGCAGCGAGATGGACATTCGCGTGTCCATCGATCGGAAGACGGGGAAGGCCACCTTCACCCGCGTGCGTACGGTTGTTGAGGAAGAGCTGCTTGAAAACTACCAGGCCGAGATGACCGTTGAGCAGGCCAAGCAGTATCTCGATAACCCGGAGATCGGCGATACCTTCGTGGAAGAAGTGCCGCCGGTGGATATGGGCCGGATCGCCGCGCAATCGGCCAAGCAGGTGATTCTGCAAAAGGTGCGCGAGGCGGAACGCGACCGGCAGTTCGAGGAATTCAAGGATCGCGCGGGCACAATCATCAATGGCGTCGTCAAACGCGAGGAATACGGCAACGTTGTTGTGGATGTGGGCACCGGCGAGGGCATCCTGCGCCGCAACGAAAAGATCGGCCGCGAAAGCTACCGCAATGGCGATCGCATCCGCTGCTACATCAAGGATGTGCGCCGCGAACCGCGCGGGCCGCAGATCTTCCTCAGCCGCACGGCACCGGAATTCATGGCCGAACTCTTCAAGATGGAAGTGCCGGAGATCTACGATGGCATCATCGAGATCAAGGCGGTGGCCCGCGATCCAGGCAGCCGGGCGAAGATTGCCGTGATCTCCTATGACAACTCCATCGATCCCGTGGGCGCCTGCGTGGGGATGCGCGGCAGCCGTGTTCAGGCGGTGGTCAACGAACTTCAGGGCGAAAAGATCGACATCATTCCCTGGAATGACGATCAGGCAACCTTCCTTGTGAACGCGCTGCAGCCGGCCGAGGTTTCCAAGGTTGTGATCGATGAAGAGGCGGGCAAGATCGAGGTCGTTGTTCCGGAAGAGCAGCTTTCGCTTGCCATCGGGCGGCGCGGGCAGAACGTGCGGCTTGCGAGCCAGCTCACCGCGCTCGACATCGATATCATGACCGAAGAGGAAGAAAGCGCGCGCCGCCAGGCCGAGTTTGAAGAGCGAACGAAGCTGTTCGTGGATACGCTCGATCTGGACGAGTTCTTCGCCCAGCTCCTCGTCTCCGAAGGCTTCACCTCACTGGAAGAGGTGGCCTATGTGGATGTGGACGAGCTTCTTGTCATCGACGGGGTGGATGAAGACACCGCCGCCGAACTTCAGGCCCGCGCCCGCGATCACATCGATGCGCTGAACAAGAAGGCGCTCGACAATGCCCGCGAACTGGGCGTCGAAGACAGCCTTATTGCATTCGAGGGGCTCACACCCCAGATGATCGAGGCGCTGGCGCAGGACGGCGTGAAATCGGTTGAGGATTTCGCCACTTGCGCGGATTGGGAGCTTGCGGGCGGCTGGACTGTTCAGGACGGCGAGCGCGTGAAGGATGACGGCATTCTCGAACCCTTCGATGTGAGCCTTGAGGAAGCGCAGGCCATGGTGATGACGGCCCGCATCCAGCTTGGCTGGGTGGATCCGGCGGATCTGGAGGCCGCGGCGGCTGAAGACGAAGACGGCGAGGCCGGCGAAACCGAAGAGGAGGCCAGCGCCTGATCGCAGGCGCTGGAGCGCGGGCCTGGCACGGGGTGGCCGAGAGAAAGAGCGGGGCGGCGCCGAACGGCGCTGCATCGTTACGGGCGAAAGCCGCGATGCACGAGGCCTGATCCGTTTTGTGATCGCGCCCGATGGCACGGTGACGCCCGATATCTTGGGCAAGCTGCCGGGCCGCGGCATCTGGGTAAGCGCGGAGGCCGACCATCTCGGTGCGGTGGCGGAAAAACACTTTGCCCGCGCCGCCCGGCACCCGGTGCGGATGCCCGAGGGGCTGGCAGCACAGGTAGCCGATCTTCTCGCCGCGCGCGTGATCGATCTGATCTCACTCGCGCGAAAGGCGGGGCAGGCGGTGGCCGGCTACGAGAAGGTGAAAGCCTGGCTCGCCACCGAAGAGGCGGCGGTGCTTTTTCAGGCGCTCGACGGTTCGGCGCGCGGGAAATCGAAACTGCGCGCACCGGCCGGAGAGGCCAGGTTTTTCGAGGTTCTGAGTGCCTCAGAATTGGGTTTGGCATTCGGACGTGAACATGTGATACATGCGGCGCTTGCCGCGGGCGGACTCACTGACAGGGTCAGGGATGACGCGCTGCGGCTTTCGGGCGTTCGCGGCACGGCAAGTGGAAAGACGGGTGGCGAACGCGCCGCCGGAAAGGTGAAGTAAGCTAGATGAGCGATACGGACGGCAAAAAAACACTGGGGCTTCGCGGGGGCGCACGCTCCGGCCAGGTGAAGCAGAGCTTCAGCCATGGCCGGACGAAGAACGTCGTCGTTGAAACCAAGCGCAAGCGTGTTGTCGTGCCGAAGGCCAGCTCTGCCACCGCCGCCCCGGCCAAGGGCGGGCAGGCGCGCAGCGGCGATCCCTCGAAACGGCCCGCGGGCATTTCGGATGCCGAGCTTGAACGCCGGATGAAGGCGCTTGCCGCCGCCAAGGCGCGCGAGGCCGAGGACGAAGAACGCCGCGTTGCCGAGGAACGCGCCCGTGCGGAAGAGCGGGAACGCCGCCGCGCCGAGGCTGAAGCCAAGGAACGCGAGGAGAAAGAGCGCGAGGAACGTGCCCGCGCCAAGGCCGAGGAAGAAGAACGCCGCGCCCGCGAAGAGGCCGAGGCGAAGGCGCGCGCGGCAGCCGCGCCCGCCGCAGCCGCGCCGGCAGAGACCAGCACCGCCCCGCGCGGTGGTGCCCGGCCCGCCCCTGCGGCCCGCAAGCCCGAACGCGAAGCACGCGACAAGCAGAACCGCGGCAAGGGCCGCGACGATGGCCGCCGCTCCGGCAAGCTTACGCTGAACCAGGCGCTTTCGGGCGGCGAAGGCGGGCGCCAGCGTTCGCTCGCCGCAATGAAGCGCAAGCAGGAACGCGCGCGCCAGAAGGCAATGGGCGGCCCGGTGGAGCGTGAGAAGGTGATGCGCACGGTGCAGCTGCCCGAAGCCATCGTGGTCTCCGAACTCGCCAACCGGATGTCAGAACGGGTGGCAGATGTTGTCAAATCGCTGATGACGAACGGCATCATGGCCACGCAGAACCAGACGATCGATGCCGATACGGCAGAACTGATCATCGAAGAGTTCGGCCACAAGGTGCAGCGGGTTTCTGACGCGGATGTGGAAGATGTGATCGACGCTGTGGAAGACAGCGACGAAGATCTCAAGCCGCGCCCGCCCGTGATCACGGTGATGGGCCATGTCGACCACGGCAAAACATCGCTGCTCGATGCGATCCGGAATGCCAAGGTGGTCTCGGGCGAAGCCGGGGGCATTACCCAGCATATCGGCGCCTACCAGGTGGAAACCGACGATAAGAAGAAGCTCACCTTCCTGGATACGCCGGGCCACGCCGCCTTTACCTCGATGCGCGCGCGCGGGGCGCAGGTGACCGATATCGTGGTGCTCGTGGTTGCCGCAGACGATGCAGTGATGCCGCAGACGGTGGAGGCGATCAACCACGCCAAGGCCGCCGAAGTGCCGATGATCGTGGCGATCAACAAGATCGACCGGCCGGAAGCCAACCCGGACAAGGTGCGCACCGATCTTCTGCAGCACGAGGTGATCGTGGAGAAGATGTCGGGCGAAGTGCAGGATGTTGAGGTTTCGGCCATCAACGGCACGGGGCTTGATGAGCTTCTCGAAGCCATTGCACTTCAGGCGGAACTTCTGGAACTGAAGGCCAACCCGGGCCGCGCCGCGCAGGGCGCCGTGATCGAAGCGCAGCTCGATGTGGGCCGCGGCCCCGTGGCCACCGTTCTGGTGGAAAAAGGCACGCTGCGGCAGGGCGATATCTTCGTTGTCGGCGAACAGTGGGGCCGGGTGCGCGCGATGGAAAACGATAAGGGCGCGCGTGTGAAGGAAGCGGGCCCCTCGGTTCCGGTAGAGGTGCTTGGCCTCAACGGCACGCCTGAAGCGGGCGATGTGCTGAACGTTGTGGAAACCGAAGCGCAGGCCCGCGAGATCGCCGATTACCGCGCCAACCTGGCCAAGGAGAAGCGCGCCGCCGCCGGGGCCGCCACCACGCTTGAGCAGATGATGGCCAAGGCCAAGGCCGATGAGAACGTGGCAGAGATGCCCATTCTTGTGAAAGCCGATGTGCAGGGCTCTGCCGAGGCCATCGTTCAGGCGATGGAGAAGATCGGCAACGATGAGGTGCGCGTGCGCGTGCTGCATTCGGGCGTGGGCGCGATCACCGAAACGGATGTTGGCCTTGCGGAAGCCAGCGAAGCGCCCGTGTTCGGCTTCAACGTGCGCGCCAATGCAACGGCGCGGAACGTGGCCAACCAGAAGGGTGTGGAGATCCGCTACTACTCGGTGATCTACGATCTGGTGGATGATGTGAAGGCGGCGGCCTCGGGCCTGCTTTCGGCCGAAGTGCGCGAAAACTTCATCGGTTATGCCGAGATCAAGCAGGTGTTCAAGGTTTCCGGCGTTGGCAAGGTTGCAGGCTGCCTGGTGACAGAGGGCGTTGCCCGCCGCTCCGCAGGCGTGCGGCTTCTGCGCGATAACGTGGTGATCCACGAGGGCACGCTGAAAACGCTCAAGCGCTTCAAGGATGAAGTGCCCGAGGTACAGTCGGGCCAGGAATGCGGCATGGCGTTCGAAAACTACGACGATATTCGCGATGGCGATGTGATCGAAATCTTCGAACGCGAAGAGGTTGAGCGCAGCCTCGATTAACGGGCGCGCGATCCGGATGCGAAAGGCGGCCCCAGGGCCGCCTTTTTCATGCCTGCGTGGCCCGCCGGGTCTGAACCTGCCGCCAGATGAAGGCCGCGATAAACACACCCGTGAGGATCAGAACGATGGTGGGCGCCGGCGCGCTATCGAGGAAGAAGCTTGCATAGGTGCCGCTCAGCATCGAGGCCATGCAGACCGCAACAGAGACCCAGAGCATCTGCGCAAAACTCCGCACCAGCAGGAAGGCGATGGCGCCCGGGGCGATCATGAGCCCGATCGCAAGGATCAGCCCCACGGCATTCAGCGTTGCCACCACCGTAAGCGAAAGCGCAGCCAGCAGGCCGTAATGCAGCGCGCCTACGGGCAGGCCAGAGGCGCGGGCTTGCGCGGGATCGAAGCTTTGCAGCAGAAGATCCTTCCATTTCAGGATCAGCGACCCCGCCACCAGCGCCGAAAGCGCCCCTGCCATCAGAAGCTCGCCGCCATCAACGCCCAGCATGTTGCCGAAAAGGATGTGATCGAGATGGGCGTTCGTTTCCACCGAGACGTAGAGCACGATGCCAAGCCCGAACATGCCCGAAAACACCACGCCCATCACCGTATCCTGCTTCACGCGGCTGTTTTCGGCGAGGTATCCGGTGGCCACGGCGCAAAGCATCCCTGCCGCAAACGCCCCGATCAGAAGCGGCAGGCCAAGGATATAGGCCAGCACGATGCCGGGCAGCACCGCATGGCTCACCGCATCGCCCATCAGCGCCCAGCCCTTCATCACCAGAAAGCAGGAAAGCAGCGCGGTGGGCACCGAAACGATGGCGGAGATCAAGAACGCGTTCTGCATGAACGGAAAGCTGAATGGCAGAAGCAGGGTATCTATCATGCCGGCCCCTCCTTTGCCGCCAGATGGGCCGGGGGCCCGCGCCGCAGCGCCGCGCGGGCCTTGCGGCGGGCAGCCAGAAGCCCGTGCTTCGGCGCAAAGATGAAGGCCAAAAGGAAGATCAGTGTCTGCAGGCACACGATAATCCCGCCCGTGGCCCCATCGAGGAAGTAGCTCACATAGGCGCCCAGAAAGCTCGTGACCGCCCCGATGCCCACCGAGGTGGCGATGAGCCTTGGGAACCTGTCGCAGAGCAGATAGGCGGTGGCGCCGGGGGTCACGACCATCGCGATCACGAGGAAGGCGCCCACCGTTTGCATCGCCGCCACAACGGCGGCCGAAAGCATGATGAAGAACACCGCTTTCAGAAGCCCGGGGCGCAGCCCGATCGTGCGCGCATGGTTTTCGTCGAAGAACGTAACCATCAGATCCTTCCAGATCACGAGAAGGATGGTGAGCGAGACAAAACCGATGATCGCCAGCTGCCACGTATCGCCCGGCGTGATCGCCAGAATATTGCCCATCGTGATCGTTTGCACCGATACCGAGATCGGATTCACCGATACGATGAAAAGGCCGAGCCCGAAGAAGGAGGTGAAGATCAGCCCGATGATCACATCCACCTTCAGGCCAGAGCGTTCGGAGAGAAACAGCATTGCCCCGGCGGCGAGCCCGCCGGCGAGAAACGCGCCAAGCGCGAAGGGAAGGCCAAGGATGTAGGCGCCCGCCACACCGGGCACCACGGAATGTGCCAGCGCATCGCCGATGAGCGACCAGCCCTTGAGCATCAGGAACGCTGAAAGAAAGGCGCAAACCGCGCCCACGAGGGCCGAAACCCACATCGCGTTCGTCATGTAGGCATAGGTGAAGGGCTCGGTGAGAACGGCAATCATTCGGATTGATCCGTCACCTGAGTTTTCTCGCCGTATTGCACGAAGGGCCGCTCATCATCGGTGAAGATCGTCACCTCGCGGGCATCTTCATCGTCATGCAGCGTGTCGCCGCCCAGCGTGAAGTGCCGCAATACCCCGCCAAAGGCGCGTTCGAGGTTCTCCCGGGTGAACACGGTTTCGGTGGGCCCGTGGCAAAGCACCGTGCCCTTCACTAGGATCGTGCGATCGCAAAACTCGGGCACCGAGCCAAGGTTATGGGTGGACACAAGCATCACGCGCCCTTCATCGCGGAGCTCCCGCAGCAGGGCCACGATCTGCGCCTCCGTCTTCACGTCAACGCCCGTGAAGGGCTCATCGAGCAGGATCACCTGGCCTTCCTGCGCCAGCGCACGGGCCAGGAACACGCGCTTGCGCTGGCCGCCTGAAAGCTCGCCAATCTGGCGCTGGCGAAAGCCTTGCATATCCACCCGCTTCAGCGCCCGTTCCACCGCCGCGTGATCGGCGGGGCGGGGGCGGCGCAGAAAGCCCATATGGCCATAGCGGCCCATCATCACCACGTCTTCCACAAGAACCGGGAAGGCCCAATCCACCTCTTCGGCCTGCGGCACATAGGCGATAAGGTTTTGCGAAAGCGCACGGGTCACGCTTTGGCCCAGCACCTCGATCTGGCCCGATGCGGCGGGAACAAAGCCCATGATCGCCTTGAACAGGGTCGATTTCCCCGCCCCGTTGATGCCGACAAGCGCGGTCACGGTGCCGCGCGGGATATCGAAGCTCGCCTCCCAAAGCGCGGTGTGGCCGTTGCGATAGGTGACCGTAACGTTTTTCGCCGAGAGGCCCGCGGCAAGCTCCGCCGCGGGCGCGTTCGGTTTGGCATCCAGCATCGTCTCACCCCGCCTTGTGCGGCCCGAAACGCATGTGGGCCGCGGCGTTTCCGCCGCAGCCCCGATGCGCCCGGGCGCTTTGCCGCGTCAGTTGGTTGCGGCTGTCAGTTCCTCCGCCACCGTGGTGGCGGTTACGCGCAGAAGATCGAAGTAGGTGGGCACCGGCCCATCCGCCTCGCTCAGCGAATCAACGTAAAGCTCCCCGCCGTAACGCGCGCCGGTTTCCCGGGCCACCTGTTCAGCCGGCGCGGTGTTTACCGTGCTTTCGCAGAACACCACCGGGATCTCGTTGGCGCGCACCCCATCGATCACCGCGCGTACCTGCTGCGGGGTGCCCACCTGATCGGCATTCATCGGCCAGAGGTAAAGCTCCCGCATCCCGAAATCGCGGGCGAGGTAGCTGAAGGCGCCCTCGCAGGTTACGAGCCAGCGCTGGGTTTCGGGGATGCGCACGATGGCATCGCGCAGGGGTTCGATGGTTTCCTTCAGCGCGCGCTTGTAGGCCACGGCGTTGGCGGCGTAGGTATCGGCGTTCGCCGGATCCTGCGCCGCAAAAGCTTCCGCGATATTATCAATGTAAATCAGTGCGTTATCGAGGCCCATCCAGGCATGCGGGTTGGGCTTGCCCTCGTAGCTGCCCGAGGCGATCGGGATCGGATCGATCCCTTCGCTCAGCGTGACCGCCGGGATATCGCCGAGGTTGGATAGGAACTGTTCAAACCAGAGCTCCAGGTTCATGCCGTTCCAGAGGATGAGATCGGCCTCCGAGGCGCGCACGATATCCTGCGGCGTGGGCTCGTAGCCATGAATCTCCGCGCCGGGCTTGGTGATCGAGACAACATCGGCGGCATCACCGGCCACGTTCTGCGCCATATCGGCGAGAACGGTGAAGGTAGTGACAACGGTCATGCGATCGTCCGCCACCGCAGGGGCGGCGGCAAACGCGAGGACGGCGAGAGATATCGCCGGTGTTCGCAGGCGTAACATTGGGCATCTCCATGATCGGTTGTCGCCTGTAAATGCAAATCACTCGCAACTGTCAAGCCTTTTGCGAACCGCTCGCAACTGGAAAGCGCCCGGCGCCTATCCTTTGGGCAAGCGCCCGCGGAATGCGACGGAGGCGGCACCCGGCGCGCGAAGCAATCCCAATCTGCAAGAAAGTGGTGCCGCTGAAGGGACTCGAACCCCCGACCCCATCATTACGAATGACGTGCTCTACCAGCTGAGCAACAGCGGCGCCGGCGCGCCTGATAGCAGCGAATGCGCGAGAGGGGTAGCCCTATTTTCGGGCGTCTTCCTCGGGGCTGTCTGCCGGCGGCACGGGCGGTTCGGCGCTGTGGTCGCGGCCATTCATCGGGCCTGCCGGTTCTTCCCCTGCCGCCTCGCCCGCCGGGGGATCGGCTTCCACCGCATCTTCCACCACCACTTCGGCAATCGCATCTTCCGCGGGAAGCGCCGCGGCATCCGGCGTGCCAACGATCAGCGGCATCATCTCGGCGCCCTGGCTGGGGCCCATGATATCGGGCGGCGTGCGCCAGGTCAGTGTATCGAACGCGCCGCAATTCGTGCAGGTTGGTGCCCATTCGCCCGCGATGTGCTGGCAGTTGTCGCACACCCATTGCGGCCCGCGCGAGGCGCCCACAGCGCGCGCGAGGTAGCCCTTGATCACGCTATCGCCGGCGCCCTCCCCCCGCTCGATCGCGGCCATGATGGTCAGCGCGCGGGTCGTGGGATCGGCCTCGGCCAGATCGCCCATCGCCTTGCGGGCCTCGGCAAAGTTTTCGGCCGCGATGTTCAGTTCGGCGAGAAGCATCTTGGTTTCCTGATGGCCCGGCTGCAGCTTGGTGAGCGCGGCGAACCGCTTGACTCGCTGGGCCGGCGTTTCATCGGGCTCGATCTCGGCAAAGGCCGCGGCAAGTTCGGGATGTGGGGCGGCACCCCAGGCCTTCTTGATCACGCGGGCGGCGTTTCTCAGCTTTCCGTCTGCGATGTAGCTGCGCGCGGCCATCACCGCGGCAGGCACAAGATCGGGCGAGAGCCGGTTCGCCTCGATCGCCGCTTCGCGCGCCTCGATCGTGGCATCCTCCTCCACGATGGCAGCGGCCTCGCCCAGTGCCAGAACCGCATCGCGCCGGCGATGCACGGCGCGGGGCAGGGCGCCGTACTTCATCTTGGCGCCCAGGGTTTTGCGCGCGCCCTTCCAATCGCCGCTATTGGCCTGGAGGCGCAGAAGCACATCCTGCGTTTCCTCGTGGCGAGGCTTCAGCGCGAAGGCTTTTTCGGCCAGCGCCATGGCGGTATCGGTTTCTCCCGCGGCCAGCTTCTGCTTCATGATCCCGCGCACGCCCACAAAGCGGGTGCGATCATCCTTCAAAAGCGCCTTGTAGGTTTCTTCGGCTTTCGCGCGATCCCCCGCCATCTCCGCCGCCTGCGCGGTGATCAGGTTCGTCAGTTCGGGCCGCTTGAGGTAGCGTTCCGCACGCGCGGCTTTTGACATGGCCGCGCGGCCTTCTCCGGACGCCAGCGCCATCAGCCCATCGGCCAGCGCCTCAAACCCGCGGCGTTCCCGGTTGCGATCGAACCAGCGCGAGATCGCGGTTTCATCGCCGTTGAGAAAGCGCAGCACCGCCACGCCGAGGCTGGCGATCTTCAGCACGATCCACATCGCGATCAGCAAGACCAGCGCCACGATCACCGCCTGAAGCGGGCCAAGCGTGAATTCGATGGTGCCGATGGCCACCCGCACGCCACCGCCGGTATCGATAAGATAACCGGCCCCGAGGGTCAGCCCCGCAACGATGCCGATGAAGAGCAGGATTTTGATGAGCGACCACAACATACCGGAACCCTTCAGTTCGAATCGATTTCAGCGGCGATAGCGGCCACGGCGGCCAGCGCCTCAAGCCGGGTGGCAGCGGCGGCGCGCCAGGGCGCCAGGGCCGTCTGGCCTTCTTCCGGCAACCCGTCGGCCTCTGTAAGCGCCTGGGAGAGATCGCCTTGCCGCAGAGCCGCTTCCACGCGCGACAGAACGGCATCGGGATCGCCGCCCTCCCGGGGGGCGAGCGAGCGGGCGCCTGTTTGCACACGCAGGAAGGCGGTCAGCCGATCCATCGTGGTTTCCCCGGTATCCGACCGGATCGATGCCTCAAGCGCCGCCCGGGCCGCGCCGGGAAAGCCCTCCTGCAGGCTGGCAAGCGATGGCACGCCCTCCGCGGCGTTGGCCGCAATCACTTCGGGGATCTCGCTTTCGATCACCCCCTCGGCTTCGGCCAGCGCGTCGGCGTAGCCCACGCCACCTTCCACGGCGTTCGAAACCTGGCCCCAGGCCGTGCGGGCAATCGCGGCGGTTTCAGCGGCGAAGGCGGTTTCCGAAATCTGCTCGGCCTCGCTGCGGGCATCCGAGATCTCAGTCTGCGCGGTGGCAATGGCGGCGTTCAATTCGCTGCGGAACTGATCGAGCGCGGCATCGAATTCTTCGGGCTCGATCCCGGTGGCGGTGGGGCGAAGCGCGATGGTTTCCACCCTGTCGCTCAGCGCCGCAATCGCGGTGTCGAGATCGCCGATACGGGTATCAAGCGCCTCGATCCGTTCTGAAAGCGGGGCGGCGGCGGCATCGATGGCGGGCTGCACATCAGCGCCTTCCAGAGTGCCGATCCGGGCCTCAAGCTCGGCGGCGCGCGCCTCTTCAGCGGCGAGCGCCTCGGCCAGTTCGGTGGTTGTTGGCCCCTCGGGCGGCTGGGATGTTTCCATGTAGCGCGCCACGGCAAAGCCGATAAGCGCGGCAATGGCGCCACCGATCAGCATGGGCACGATTGCGGCGGAGGCGGGCTGTTTCTGAGGCTCGGGTGCCGTGCGTGCGGCAGGCTCAGGCTCAGGCTCAGGCTCAGGCTCAGGCTCAGGCTCAGGCTCAGGCTCAGGCTCAGGCTCAGGCTCAGG
>JANQPC010000052.1 GCA_028285485.1 Paracoccaceae bacterium
GCGCCCCGTCACTGCCCCCGATCTTGTGGCCATGGTCACGCAACTCGCCTTGCGGGGGGAATAGGCCATGGGGGCGTTTCGCGCACTGGTTCGCAGCGATTTCGCCGCCATCCGCGCGCGCGATCCTGCGGCGCGCGGGGTGCTTGAAACGGCGCTGACCTATCCCGGGCTGCACGCAACGATCGCCCATCGCATCGCCCATATCCTGTGGCGGCGGAACTGGCGGGGGCTGGCGCGCGTGCTGTCCTATCTCGCGCGCATGGCGACGGGGATCGATATTCATCCCGGCGCCCGCATCGGGCCCGGCTTCTTCATCGATCACGGCTCCGGCGTTGTGATCGGAGAGACCGCCGAGATCGGCCGCGACGTGACGCTGTATCACGGGGTCACGCTGGGCGGCGTTTCGTGGAACGCGGGCAAGCGGCACCCCACGCTGGAAGATCAGGTGATGGTGGGGGCGGGCGCCAAGATCCTGGGGCCGATCAACATTGGCGCCGGGGCGCGCATCGGCGCCAATTCGGTGGTGGTGGAAGAGGTGCCGCCCGAGGCAACGGTTGTCGGCATCCCCGCCCGCATCGTGCAGGGTGACGCGCCGCGCAGCACCGATCCCTACCGCGTGGATCTTGATCACCATCTGATGCCCGATCCGGTGGGGCGCACCCTGCTGCGGCTTGCCGACAGGATCGCCTTTCTCGAAGCGCGCGTTGATGCGCGCCGCCATGACAAAACCTCTGCCGCCCCGTCGGGGCCCTGCGCGGCGCCGGTTTCGGAAACCCGCGCGGATATGACCACCTCAGATCCACAAGGAGTATGACGCATGCCCAAGGACTTTGAAGAAACCGGTGTTCTCGACCACATCAACAAGCTGTCTTCGGCGGAGGATATCTTTACCTACTTGCTGCTGCCTCATGATGCCCAGGTGGTGAACGTGTCGCGCCTGCACATCATGAAGCGGTTCGGGGCTTATCTGCGCGAGGCGAGCTTTGGCGGGCTGGTCGAGGAGGAGGTGTTCCTCAAATGCCGACAGCTGCTCAAGCGCGCCTATGGCGATTTTGTGGATAGCACGCCGATGGCCGAGAAGGTGTTCAAAGTCTTTCGGGATGAGGAAGAGAAGCGCAAGAACCGCTTTGTTGGCCTCGATGCGCTGAAAGCCTCGCTGCAATGATCCGCTGGGCGCTGGCCGCTTCTCTGGCGCTTTGCGCCGGCCTTGCCACGGCAGAGCCCGTGGTGATGGCGGCGGCGTCCACCAACCGTGCCTTAACGGCGGCGTTAGAGAGCAGCGGGATGGAGGCCGCGACCAGCTATGCCGCCTCGGGCGTTCTGGCCCGCCAGATCGCGCAGGGGGCGCCGGCAGATGTTTTCGTGTCCGCCAACCCGAAGTGGATGGCGCATCTGATCGAAACCGGCCTGATCGCGGAAGAAAACGTTCGGGTGCTGATGTCAAACAGCCTCGTTCTGATCGGGCCCCCTGGCGCGCCGGGCTGGGGCGAGCTTGCGATGGGTGATCGGCTCGCTGGCGAGGTGTTCGCCATGGCGGATCCGGCCGTCGCGCCGGTGGGCGCCTATGGCAAGGCAGCGCTGCAATCGCTGGGCCTGTGGCGGGAGGTTCAGACCCACCTTGTGCCGATGCAGAACACGCTGGCCACCGTGGCCGCCGTCAGCACCGGGGAGGCGCAGCTTGGGCTTGTTTACGCCAGCGATGCGATGGGCCAGCCCGTCGAGGTTCTCTGGACCATCCCGCAGGATAGTCACCCCGCCATCCGATATCTGATCGCGCCTGTGGGGCAGGGGGGAAGCGCGCGCGCCGCTGATGCGCTGATCGCCTATCTGGAAAGCGCGCCGGGGCGCGCGGTGCTGGCCGCCAACGGCTTTCTCGTGGGGCCGGGCAACTGATGCCGGGGCTGACGGATATGGAGCAGGCGGCGCTGATGCTGTCGCTCCGCGCCTCGGCACAGGCGGTGCTCTGGTCACTGCCGTTCGCCATCGCGCTCGGCTGGCTCTTGGGCACCAAGCGCTTTCCCGGCCACGCGCTGCTCAATGCCGTTGTGCATTTGCCGCTGGTGCTGCCGCCGGTTGTGCTGGGATATCTGCTGCTGCTCCTTCTTGGGCGAAACGGCCCTCTGGGCGCGGTGTTGCTGGAATGGTTCGGCATTCGGATCGCGTTCAGCACCGAAGCCGTGGTGATCGCCTGCGCCGTGGTGGGGTTTCCGCTTCTGGTGCGCGCGATCCGTCAATCCGCCGAGGCCATCGATCCGCGCTATGCCTCGGCGGCGCGTAGCCTCGGCGCCTCGGAACCCCGCATCTTTCTGGCCGTGACGCTGCCGCTGATGGCACCTGGCATCCTTACGGGCGTCACGCTGGCCTTTGCCCGCGCGGTGGGGGAGTTCGGTGCCACGATCACGCTGGCCGGGAACATGCCCGGGCGCACGCAAACGCTTCCCCTCGCGCTTTACACCGTGTCGCAAAGCCCCGGCGGTGACATGGCGGCCCTGCGCCTTTGCCTGCTGTCGCTTGCGCTTGCCGGAGCGGCCCTGTTGCTATCCGAGGCGCTATCGCGCCACACCGCGCCCCATGAGGTGCGCCCGGCATGATGACGGTCGACCTCATCCACCGGCGCGGCGAGTTCTGCCTTGACGTTGCGCTGAGCCTTCCCGGCGAGGGGATCACCGGGCTTATCGGGCGCTCAGGCTCCGGCAAATCCACCCTGTTCTCCTGCATCGCCGGGCACCTGCGGCCCAATGCCGGGCGGATCGCGCTGGGCAGCAAGCTGCTGTTCGATAGTGCGCGGGGCATCGATCTTTCCCCAACGCTGCGCGGCGTGGGGCTGGTGTTTCAGGAGGGGCTTCTCTTCCCCCATATGACCGTGGCGCGAAACCTGGCCTTTGGCGCGCGGCGGCGCGGGACCGAGTTCTGGCACGAGGTGGTTGACGCGCTGGATCTGGCGCATCTGATGCAGGCCCGGCCTGGGCGCCTCTCGGGCGGCGAACGCCAGCGCGCCGCCATCGCCCGCGCCTTGATGGCCGAGCCGGATGTTCTGCTTCTCGATGAACCCGTCAGCGCGCTTGATCCCGATCTCAAGGCGCGCACGCTGGATCTGATCGCTTCGGTTCAGGCGCGCACCGGCATCCCGATGATCTTCATCAGCCACGCGCCTGAAGAGGTGCGGCGCCTGTGCGATCGTGTTGTCACCCTTGCCGACGGGCGCGCGGATCTTCCCGCCGCCGCCTGCCTGCGCCCCGCCGCGGGCCAGGCGGCAAGACCGCCGCTTTCTTTGGTGCGGAGGCCTGTTTGATCCTATGCTCGTGCAACCGTCTCTCCACCTCTCGCGTTCGCGCTGTGCTGGAGCGCCAGTGCCAGACCGATCCCTACAGCCTTGTCACGCCCGGCCGCCTGTTTGCGATGACCGGCAACCGGATGCAGTGCGGGCGCTGCGCCCGGCTGGTGAACGAGGTGATCGCCAAAGAACTTCGCCAGATCCAGGGCGCGCTGCCCGAGACATCACGACCACGAAAGGAACGACCCCATGAAAGGTGACGAGAAGGTTATCGAATACCTCAACAAGGCCCTGCGTCACGAGCTGACGGCCGTGAGCCAATACTGGCTGCACTACCGGCTGCAGGAGGATTGGGGCTTTGAAAAGATGGCAAAGAAGAGCCGCGAGGAAAGCATCGAGGAGATGGAGCATGCCGATAAGCTGATCGCGCGCATTATCTTTCTTGAGGGGCACCCGAACCTGCAGGTGCTTGACCCGCTGCGCATCGGGGAAACCCTCAAGGAAACCATGGAATGCGATCTGGAGGCCGAATACTCCGCCCGGGCCCTTTACAAGGAAGCGCGCGACGTGTGCCGCAAGGCAGGCGATTACGTGAGCATGGAGCTCTTCGAAGCGCTGATGGGCGATGAAGAGGGGCATATCGATTTCCTCGAAACGCAACTTCAGCTTCACGAAACGATCGGTGCCGAAAACTTCGGCCAGCTCAACGCTGTGCCTGCAGATGCGGCAGAAGGATGAAAGATCCGCGCTGGCGCTGCGACCAATCCGCCGCACCGCGCCAGCGCGCCTATAGGAACACCTGGGTCAAGGTAGGGTAATCCCATGGAAATGTTGCAAGCCGTCACGCAAACGCAGGCTCAGACCCAGGTCATGAGCGGCCATATGCTGAACTCGCTTGCGATTCTCGGCATGTCTTCTGAAGATCTGGCCGAGTATCTTTCCGAAAAGGCGCAATCCAACCCCTATGTTTCCTACGCGCCTGCGCCGGCGATTGCCGCGCGCAGCCGCGAGGATTTCGATGCGGTGGCGCTCTTGTCGTCAGACAGGCCAAGCCTGATGTCGCACGTGATCGGCCAGATCGAGCTGCACTTCACCGTGCCGAAGGATCGCATGATCGCCCTGCGCTTTGCAGAAGCCTTGGAACCCACGGGATGGCTTGGCCAATCCGTTGAAACCATTGCGCTTTCGGCCTCCGTTCCGATGGCGCAAGCCGAGCGTGTGCTGGAGGTATTGCACGCGTTCGAGCCTGCGGGGCTTTTCGCACGCTCGCTCAAGGAATGCTTGCTTCTGCAGGCGCGGGACGCCGATATCCTCACCTGGGATTTGCAGACGCTGATCGAGAACATCCATCTCGTTGCCGAAAAGCGGTTGGGTGAGCTGGCCGATCTGTGCGATTGCCCGTTGTCGGACCTGCCTGATCTTCTGGCGCTGGTTCGCGGCCTCGATCCCAAGCCGGGGCTGGCGTTCGATCATGTTCCGGCGCCGGTGTTCCCGCCCGATCTGATCGCCCGCCGCGGGGGCGAGGGGTGGGAGGTGGAGCTTAATCGCGCCACGGCGCCAACGATCACGGTGCGCGAGGATCGCCTGAAGGATGGCGGGATCGATAAGGAGGCGCGCCGCGCCCGCCGCCGGGCGCTGGCTGAAGCGCGCGCGCTGGCCTTGGCGCTGAACCGGCGGGGCGATACGCTTCTGCGCGCGGCCTCGGTTCTGGTGGCGCGGCAATCGGCCTTTCTTGAGAGCGGATCGGAACATCTCACACCGCTGACATTGGAAGACGTGGCTGAAGAGCTTGGCCTGCATGCCTCCACGATCAGCCGCGCCCTTTCGGGCCGGATGATCCAAACGCCAACCCGGGCGTTGCCGCTTCGGGCGTTTTTTTCCCGCGCGGTTGGGCCAAGCGCCGATGGCCAGGGCCTGTCGCGCGACAAGGCGATGGGATTCGTGCAGCGCGCCCTTGCCGAAGAAGATCAAACGAGGCCGCTGAGCGACGGGGCGATAGTGGATCTGGCCAAGGCCGAGGGCCTGCGGATTGCGCGCCGCACGGTGGCCAAGTACCGGATGGCCCTTGGATTTGGCTCTTCTTACGAGCGGCGCAAGGCGGTGGCAGAGGCGTGATTCCCTTGCCCGCCCATCCGGCGCCAGCGAAGATACTGAAACTGCTGAGTATTGCGGCAGCCCGCTGATCTCCTGTTCAGCAATGCCGAAACACCGGGCCCGGGCGCGCGCTGCCCTGCGGCATAGTGATCCGAACGCCCCTGAAATCCATTTCCGCGCGCAGATAGGCGTAATTTGAGGTCGGGGAAGCTGCGCAACCGATTATGCGAACGCAGCGCTCAAAACGACATATGGAGGAACACCACTTCGGCACCTCGTAGGAGATTGTGCGCATGAGAACGACCGAAGGACAGCCCCACGTAATGCAGCCGCCGATCCCCGAAATGCGGCAATCCACACGACCACTGGCGACCGACAGGCTGGCACTTGATGCCATCTATGAGGTCGCGCGGTCTTTTTCGACCGCGGCGGATCCGATCCAGGTGGTGCCTGACATCCTGAACGTTCTGTCTTCTTTTCTGGATCTGCGTCACGGGGTTCTGGCGCTTTTGAGCGAGCCCGATCCGGCCGGGGGCGCGGGGGTGACAAACCCTTACAAGATTGCCGCAACGGCCTTTTCGCTCGGTCCCGACGAAGATCCCGATGACATCCTTTCGGGCAAGGTGGCCAAGGTTCTGTTCCGTTCTGGCGTGCCGCTGATCGCATTTGATCTGGAAGACGAATTCGGGATCGATGCGGTGCCCAAACGCCTGCGCGGCCAACAGCAGACGCTGGTTGCCGTGCCCCTGCGCGATCCCGACAAGACCCATTTCGTGATCGGCGTTCTGGCCGCGTATCGCAGCCATGACACAAACCAGGGCGCCCTGCCGGAGGTTGATGTTCGGGTTCTGACCATGGTTGCATCGCTTCTGGAGCAGGCCCTGCGCTTCCGGCGGCGCATTGCCCGTGACCGGGCGCGCGCGCAGGAAGATACCCGCCGCCTGATGCAGGCGTTCCGCGGCCAGCCGGAGCCGGTTCGCGCCCCGATCTCGCTGGATGGGATCGTGGGCGACAGTCCCGCGATCACCGATGTGATCGAACAGGTGGGCCGCGTTGCCAGCAAGCGCACCCCGGTTCTTCTGCGCGGCGAAAGCGGAACCGGCAAGGAACTGTTCGCCCGGGCGGTGCACAGCCTGTCAAACCGCGCCAAGGGGCCCTTTGTGCGCGTCAATTGCGCGGCTCTGTCGGAAACCCTGCTTGAATCCGAACTTTTCGGCCATGAGAAAGGCTCGTTCACCGGGGCGACAGCGCTCAAGAAGGGCCGGTTCGAGCTGGCCGATGGCGGAACGCTCTTTCTAGACGAGATCGGCGATATCAGCCCGGCCTTCCAAACCAAACTGCTGCGTATCCTGCAGGAGGGTGAGTTTGAGCGTGTGGGCGGCACCCGCACGATGAAGGCGGATGTGCGGATCGTGGCCGCCACGAATCGTGATCTCGAAGATGCCGTGGCACAGGGCGAATTCCGCGCCGATCTCTATTTCCGCATCTGCGTCGTGCCCATCGTGTTGCCGCCCTTGCGCGATCGGGCGGGCGACATTCGGCCCCTGGCGCAAGTGTTTCTCGATCAGTTCAACAAGGCCAATGGCACCGACGTGCGCTTTGCCCCGGATGCCTTTGATGTGATTTGCAAATGTAAGTTTCCCGGCAATGTGCGGGAGCTTGAGAATTGTGTGAACCGTGCGGCCTCACTCTCGGACGGCAAGGTGGTAATGGCCGGGGAACTGGCCTGCCGCCAGAACGCGTGTTTGTCGGCCGATCTTGCGCGGCTGCGCGAAGGGGCTTCGCCCGTCGGCGGGCTGGCCATGGGCCGCATCGTGACGCCCTCGGTTTCCACCGGCGCGATCGAGCCGGAAGCGCCGGCCTATGCCGAGCCGCCCGCCCCGGTTCCGCCCCCCGACGGGGCCCGCCGCAAAACGGCAAACACGGCCAAGGACGAGCTGATCGCGGCAATGGAAGAGGCGGGCTGGGTCAAGGCCAAGGCCGCGCGTCTTCTTGGCATGACCCCGCGCCAGATCGGCTACGCCCTGCAGAAACACAATATCGAAGTGCGCAAGATCTGATCCTCCCCTTCCGGCTTGCGCAGGAACGGCCCCGTTCTGCGGGGCCGTTCTTCGTTTCGCGCCTCGATTGTTGTGTTTCGGACAATTCCGGCCGCCCGCGGCTTGGCACAGTTCTTGCTGCGAGTCTTCCAAAGGCTTTTTCCAACCGGAAGGAAATCTCTCTCATGTCCAATGTTGTTTCGCTTGATGGCCTGACGATCGGATCCAAAGACGCGTTGACCAAGGCGATGGAATCCGAGGGATGTTCCACATCGGCCTGCGGATCTTCGGACGCGCCGGAAGATATGGATCCCGCGACGTGGGAAAAGGTGAAGGACCACCCCTGTTATTCGGAAGAAGCACATCATTACTTCGCGCGGATGCATGTTGCCGTGGCCCCGGCCTGCAACATCCAGTGCAACTACTGTAACCGCAAATACGATTGTGCGAACGAAAGCCGCCCCGGCGTTGTATCGGAACGGCTGACGCCCGAGCAGGCCGCGCGCAAAGTGATCGCCGTGGCCAATGAAATCCCGCAGCTTTCGGTTCTGGGGATCGCGGGGCCGGGAGACAGCGCCTATGACTGGCGCAAAACCTCTGAAACCTTCAAGCGCGTGGCCGAGCAACTGCCGGATATCAAGCTCTGCCTCTCAACCAATGGGCTCGCGCTGCCCGATCATGTTGACGAATTGCTCGACATGAACATCGATCACGTGACCCTGACGATCAACATGATCGACCCGGAAGTGGGCACCAAGATCTATCCTTGGATCTTCTACCAGCACAAGCGGCGCACGGGCCTTGAGGCCAGCACCATTCTGCACGCACGCCAGATGGAAAGCCTCGATCTGCTGCATGATCGGGGCATTCTGGTGAAGGTGAATTCGGTGATGATCCCGGGCATCAACGACAAGCACCTGCTTGACGTGAACAAGGAGGTGAAGAAGCGCGGCGCCTTCCTGCACAATATCATGCCGCTGATTTCCGCCCCCGAACACGGCACCGTCTTCGGGCTGGAAGGGCAGCGCGGGCCCACGGCGGCGGAGCTGAAAGAGCTTCAGGACGCCTGCGCCGGCGGTGCGAATCTCATGAAGCATTGCCGCCAGTGCCGCGCCGATGCGGTTGGCCTACTGGGCGAGGATCGCGGCCAGGAATTCACCATGGATCTGGTGCCCGATGAGGTAACCTACGATCCCGAGAAACGCGAAACCTACCGCGATTGGGTGGCGAAAGAGCGCGAAGACCGGCGCGCCGCGGCGGCAATGGCCAAGGCGGAAACCGAAACCGCCGTGGCCGAAGGTGCCGCCGCGATGCTGGTGGCCGTGGCCACCAAGGGCGGCGGGCGCATCAACCAGCATTTCGGTCATGCGACCGAATTCCAGATCTTCGAAGTGGATGCCGAGGGCGTGCGCTTTGTCACCCACCGGCGCTGCGACAATTACTGCGTGGGCGGCTACGGCGAGGAAGACACGCTGGAACTGGTGATCAAGACCCTTGAGGGGATCGATACGATCCTTTGCGCCAAGATCGGCGATTGCCCGCGCGAGGCGCTGGAGGCG
>JANQPC010000068.1 GCA_028285485.1 Paracoccaceae bacterium
ACCTCACCGTACAAAACCGTGCCGATCGCTGAATGCGGCGCGGTGACATTGGCCATGGGAATCGGGGCATCGACGGTGGGCCCGAAGGCGCCGGAGGTCACCTGCCCGATCTCGGCATCAGCGGTTTCGGTGAAGATCGGCGTTCCCGCCCGCATCGGCGCGCGGGTCTCTGGGCGCAGGCCCACGCGGGCGCGCGGCGCGCCAGAGGCGATCTCGCCGAGTATCCTGTCTGCACCCGGAAAGCCGCCGGTGCGGGCGCCGCCCGCCCGCCGTGCCTTACCGATGGCCCAGGTGAGCCCTGCCTCAACCGGGCTCGTGGTGGCATCGAGATCGGCGCCGTAAAGGCAAAGCCCCGCTTCGAGGCGCAGCGAATCCCGCGCGCCAAGCCCGATGGGCGCCACGTCTGCCCGGGCCAGAAGCCGGCGCACAAAAGGCTCCGCCGCGGCCTCGGGCAGCGACAGTTCAAACCCATCCTCGCCGGTATAGCCCGAGCGCGAGATCCAGAGATCGCCCGAGATGAGAACATCCATGAAGCGCAGGCCCGCTGCCTCCGGCACCTCTGCCGCAAGCGCAGCCTCCGCGCCGGGGCCCTGCAGCGCGATCAGCGCGCGGTCGGTGATCTCCTCCACCACGCAAGTCCCGGAAAGATGCGCTTCAAGATGCGCCAGATCGGCCGCCTTCCGCGCGGCGTTGACTACGAGAAACAGGTGATCACCCCGATTGGCGATCATAAGATCGTCTTCGATCCCCCCGGCATCATTGGTGAAAACGCCGTAGCGCTGCCGCCCGGGCGCAAGGCCCAGAAGATCGGCGGGCACCAGCGCCTCAAGCGCCTGCTGGGCATCGGCCAGATCGCCGGAGCGCGGGCGCAGGATCACCTGCCCCATATGGCTCACATCGAACAGCCCGGCCGCGGCGCGGGTGTGCAAATGTTCCTTCATCACGCCCAGCGGGTATTGCACCGGCATATCGTAGCCCGCAAAGGGCACGAACTTCGCGCCGAGTTCCGCGTGAAGATCGTATAGCCCGGTTCGCTTCAGATCGCCCATGGGCCCCCCGCTTCAAAGCCGGGAATGCCCGGCACCGCATGAGGCGCGCCCGATGCGCGCCCGTCGATGCCCCCTCTGTCCTTGTGGCCTGAGATCGTTATCCCTTCGGCGCCCCAAGCGGGGTCTCTCCAGAGTTCTATGCCAGCCCGGTCCTGAGGCCTGAGAGTTTACCGGGGCGGTTGCTCCTTCGGCACCGGGCGGCGCGGGTGGCGCTGACCGGATTCTCCCGTTGCTGACGGCCCTAGCGATACCGCCTCTCGCCCCGTCGGGCAAGGGGCGGCAACAAGGCGTTGTATCCCCGCCCGCGCGCGGGCACAGATATGGGCCATGCACGATCCGTTTTTCTTCGGCTACGGCAGCCTCGTGAACCGCCGCACCCACAGCCACGATGCCGCGCATCCCGCGCGCGTGCGGGGGTGGAAGCGCGTGTGGCGCCATACCGAGCTGCGCCCGGTGGCATTCCTGACGGTGGTGCCCGATTGCAGGGCCGAGATCGAGGGCTTGATCGCCGCCGTGCCGGGGGCGGATTGGGCAGCGCTCGACGAACGCGAACGCGCCTATGATCGCGTGGGCGCAGAAGCCCACGACCATCCGCTGGGCCATGCGCCGGAGGTGCATATCTACACGATCCCGGAGGGCAAGCATGGGCACCCGAACCTGCGCCACCCCGTGCTTTTGAGCTATGTCGATACGGTCGTGCAGGGCTATCTCAACGAATTCGGGGCCGAGGGCGTTGCGCGCTTCTTTGCCACGACCGAGGGGTGGGAGGCGCCCATTGCCCATGATCGCAAGGCACCTCGCTACGGGCGGCACCAAACACTCAGCCGTGCAGAGCGCGCGCTGGTGGATCGCCATCTCGATGATGTAGGCGCGCGAGTGGGCTAACGTTCGGCTTCATGCCGTCCGCCGGGGCCGACCCTAGCGCCGATGGTGCAGCAACTGGAACAGCCGCGCCTGGCGGGCAAAGGGCTCGGCCTCTGCGGGGGCGGCCTGCTTGGCGATCACCCGCAGCGCCAGCCAGGCGGATAGAAGCCCGAAGACAACCCCGCCCACAGCTTGCCCGATCAGCACGCCCGGCGCCCCCATGAGCGCGCCGAAAAGGATCACCGGGGGGATCGTGCCCAGCGTGTGGCGCCCCCAGTTGAGCCAGGTGGAATAGAACGGGTGGCCGAGATTGTTGAACGCGGCGTTTGAGACGAACAAGACCCCGTTGAAGTAAAACGCCAGCGCCAGCGGCCCGCAGAACAGAAACACAAGCTCCAGCGCCAGCCCGGTGGCGCCGAAAAGCGCCGCGATCTGGCCGCGCAAGAGGAACAGGATCGCCGTGACCAGAAGCACGACGAGCGCGGTGAAGATCAGCGCATCGCGGAAGGCGCCCCGCACCCGGTCATGCCGCCCGGCCCCGAAATTCTGACCGATGATGGGGCCTACAGCGCCCGACAGCGCGAAGATCACGCCAAAGGCCACGGGCGTGGTGCGCGCGACGATCGCCATGCCCGCCACCGCCTCTTCGCCATACTCGGCCATAGAGCGGGTAACATAAGCCTGCCCGATCGGTGTAGCGAGCTGGGTGAGGATCGCGGGCACCGCGATGGTGAAAACGGGCGGCAGATCGGCGGCGAGGCCCGCCGCCGTGGGCCGCGTGAAGCCGCCATAGTGGCGCTGGATCGGGGCCAGCGCCGCCAGCGCAATCGCTACCCGGGCCGCAACGCTCGCCAGGGCGGCGCCCGTCAGCTCCAGATCGAGGCCGAAGATCAGGATCGGGTCGAGCACCGCGTTCACCACGCCCGCCCAGATCGTGGCCATCATCGCGCGCCGCGCATCGCCATGGGCGCGTAGGATCGCGCCGCCCACCATGCCGATCATCAAAAGCGGCAGGGAGGGCACGATGATCGCAAGATAGCCCACGGCAAGATCCAGCGTTTCCCCGCTTGCGCCCATCAGCCGGGCCAGCGCGGGAAGGTTCGCCCAGACAAGCGCGGCAAAGAGCGCGCCGAAGACCACGCCGTAGATCAGCGCGTTGGTGGCACGCTGGCGCGCCAGCTCTTCCTTGCCCTCGCCCAGCGCCCGCGCCACCAGCGCGCCCGCGGCAATCGCCATCCCGATCCCGAAGGAGGTGGTGAAAAAGAGGATCGCGCCTGCATAGCCCACCGCGGCGGCCAGTTCGGCCTTCCCCAGCATCGAGATGAAGATCATGTCGATGAAATCGACGGCGAAAACGGCCATCAGCCCGAGGCTGGCGGTGAGCGACATGACCGAGATGTGGCGGAACAGATTACCGGTGAGAAATTTCGCTTGTTCCGCCATCCCCGCATCTAGAGGCGCATTTCCGCGCCGACGCAATCACCTTTCCGCCTGCCCCATCGCCTCGCGGTAAAGCCCGAGCGCCGGATCCTCCGGCACCTCGGCATCCGCAAATGTCACCACACCGCCTTCGGGCACATCGCGGGTGAGGCGCACGTGATGGGCAAGCCCGATGGGCAGCGCGGCCTCGGCCTGCGCAGCTGCGGCGGGCATCAGGCGCCCCCAGACGGTATAGCCGCCCTCTCCATCGAGCATCTCGCCCGCCTTCAGCGGGCGCTTGGCCACGGCGGCCACGCTGCCGCGAAACGCCCCGCAACTGCCCGTGGCCTCCCCGCGCAGCGCCGCAGAGAGAACAGAGATGGAAAGCTCAAGCCCGATCATATGGAAGGGTTTGTACATCGCGGCATAGCGCCCGGTGCCATCGGTGGGCAGCCCGTACTGGCTGAAGCACGCAGCGGCATAGTCGCTCGGCGCTTCGAGCACGACATAAACGCCCCATCTGAGATCGCGAAAGACCGGGCGCCCATCGCGTTCGAGGCTTGAGACGACCTCGACCATCCCAGCGCCCTCAAGCTGCCCGCCCACCGCGCGCGGGCGCAGCACATGGGCCAGATCATCCACCCCGCAGGGAGGAAAGGCGAGGCCCGCCTCGGGCACGTCAAGCCCGCAGGCATTGGCGATTGCCGCCATCTCGATGGCGCTTTTCGTACCATCGAGGAAGGAGTTGAACATCTGCGGGTTCATGCCCGCTTTTGCCGCGGTCTCCGGCGTCAGCCCGTAATGGCCCCAAACATCATCCGGCGTCACCGCGTGATAGGCGGGCAGGTACTTCGTGCCCTTCCCCGCCGCGGTCACGCGGAAGCCCGCCGCGCGGGCCCAATCCACCATCTCGGCCACAAGTGCCGGCTGATCGCCATAGGCCATGGAATAAACCGTGCCCGCAGCCGCCGCCCGGGCGGCCAGGGCGGGGCCCGCCAGCACATCGGCCTCGACATTCACCATCACCAGATGCTTGCCCGCATCGATTGCCGCCAGCGCATGGGCGATACCGGCGCGCGGATCGCCCGTGGCCTCGATCACCACATCCACCTCCGCGCGGGCGGAAAGCGCCGTGCCGCTATCAAGAAACGCGGCCCCGGATATGGCGGCATCGCCCCAGCCCACGGCGCGGCAGGCTTCGCGCGCCCGGTCAGGATCGAGATCGGCAATCGCGGTAACCTCAAGCCCCGCAATTGTGGGCACCTGGGCCAGAAACATCGAGCCGAACTTGCCCGCACCGATCAGCCCGGCCCGCACGGGCCGCCCGTCCGCCGCCCGTTCCGCAGCCAGTTTCGCCAGGTTCATCTGCCCCTCCCTTGCGGTTCCCGCGGCAACCTAGGGAACCGGGCGGGCATCGGCCAGTCGCTTTCGGCCCAGAGCTGAGCCTGGCCCTCAGCCCGCGAGCGGTTTTTGGAGAAGCGGCATGACTTCGGCCATCTCAGGCCCCCGAGCGCGGCCCGTGACCGCAAGGCGGAGCGGCATGAAAAGGCCCCGGCCCTTGCGCCCGGTGGCCTCCTTCACCTGCGCCGTCCACGCCCCCCAGGTTTCCGGCCCGTAGGGGTGCGGCGGCAGAAGCGCGAAGGCCTCGGCCACGAACGCACGATCCTCCTCCGCGATCTCGGGCGCCGCGCCATCGCGGAAGAGCGCCCACCATCCGGCCATTTCGGAACGGGTGGCGATGTTCTCGCGCACCACATCCCAGAACTGCCCAGCGATCCCTTCGGGCACGCCCAGCGCCGCGATCTCGCCCGCCACAGATTCAAACGGCAGCGCGGCGACCACCCGCGCGGTCAGCGGGCCCAGATCCTCGGCATCGAACTTTGTGGGCGCGGCACCGAAGCGGGAGACATCGAAGCCCTCGATCAGCGATGACAGATCGCCCCGAAGCTCCACCGGATCGGAAGACCCAAGGCGCGCGAGAAGGCTCAGGATCGCCATCGGCTCCACCCCACCGGCGCGCAGATCCCGCAATGCAAGCGTGCCCAGGCGCTTGGAAAGCGCCTCGCCCTGCGGCCCCGTAAGCAGCGAATGGTGCGCAAAGCGCGGCGCGCTGCCGCCAAGCGCCGCGATGATCTGGATTTGCGTTGCGGTGTTTGTCACATGATCGGCGCCGCGCACCACATCGGTGACCCCCATCTCGGTGTCATCGACGACCGAGGCCATGGTGTAGAGCATCTGGCCATCGCCCCGGATCAGCACGGGGTCCGATACGCTTGCGGCATCGATCGAGGTGTCTCCCAGAATGCCATCTGCCCATTCGATGCGCGCGTGATCAAGCTTGAAGCGCCAGTGCCCGCCGCGTTCGGCGCGCAGGCGATCCTTTTCGTCTTCGCTCAGCGCAAGCGCGGCACGGTCATATACAGGGGGGCGTCCCATGTTGAGCTGCTTCTTCCGCTTGAGGTCAAGCTCGGTCGGCGTTTCGAACGCCTCGTATAGGCGCCCGTCAGCGCGCAGCCGGTCCGCCACCGCCTCGTAGCGTTCCAGCCGCGCCGACTGGCGCTCGATCCTGTCCCATGTCAGGCCCAGCCATTCGAGATCTTCCCGGATCGCATCCACGTATTCTTCCTTGGAGCGTTCGGGATCGGTATCGTCGATCCGCAGGATGAAAGTGCCCCCGGCCTTGCGCGCGATCAGGTAGTTGAAAAGCGCGGTGCGCAGGTTGCCGATATGCAGGTATCCGGTGGGGGATGGGGCGAAGCGCGTGACGGTCATGTGATGCCTCTGGCTAGAGCCGCGCGGTCTTCCACAGCGCACCCGAATTGTCCATATCGGGGGCATGGATTGGATCGACACCCCTGCCCCCGATGCCGCCGATTTCGAGGCGATCACCCGCGCGGCCATTGCTGCTTTGCCGGAGGCGTTTCGCGCAGCGGCCCGCGATGTGGCGCTTCGGATCGAGGATTTCGCGCCCGAAGCGATTCTGCGGGAGATGGAGCTTGAGGATCCGTTCGAGCTTACGGGGCTTTACGACGGCATTCCGCTAACCCAGAAATCAGTCGCCGATCAGCCAATGGGCCCCGATACGATCTGGCTCTTCCGCCGCCCGATCCTGGATGAATGGTGCGGTCGCGGGGATATCGCGCTGGGGGATCTGGTGGCGCATGTCTTCGTGCATGAGCTGGCGCATCACTTCGGCTGGTCGGATGCCGATATCGCGGCCATTGACCGGTGGTGGGAATAGCGGGCTTGCGGGGCCGACAAAGCCCGGAACGGCCTACGCCCCGAAGCCGGCAATCGGGCGCAGCCCAACGACCCACCTCTCAACATCGTGACACCGGCCTGCGCCCCAAGCCCGGGCGCGCCCATTTACCCGGCCTTCGCGCGCCCTATCCTCTGCGGCAGGATGTCGCAAAGAAGGGCTGAACCCATGACAGATCGATCTATCACCCGCCGCACGGCCATTGCCGCCGGTGCCTCCCTTCCCTTCACCGCCGCCTTCCTTGCGGGCGCGCGGCCAGCCGCCGCCGCGGCGCCGATGCTGGGGGCAACGATGGCCACCCACAACCGCTTCATGCTGGGAGAGTTCGAGGTCACCGCGCTTCTCGCCGGCACGCGCACGGTGCCGGATGATCCGCAGGGCATCTTCGGCATGAATGTCGATCGCGAAACGTTCGAGGCCGTCTCGGCGGAAAACTTCATCCCCGCCGACCGGTCGCAATTCTTCTTCACGCCGACGATCGTGAACACCGGATCGGAGCTCGTGCTCTTTGATACCGGGCTGAACGGCGCCGGGATCGCCGCGGCGGTGGCGGCTGCAGGCTATACGCCCGATCAGGTGGATGTCGTGGTGATCACCCACATGCATGGCGATCACATCGGCGGGCTGCTCACTGACGGGGCCCCGACTTTCCCCAACGCCCGCTACGTGACCGGCCAGGCGGAGTTCGATCACTGGTCTGCCGCCGGGGCCGATGGCTTCGAAGCCAATGTGCGCCCCCTGGCCGAACAGTTCAGCTTCATCGGCGGGGGCGAAAGCGTAGCCTCGGGCCTGACCGCGGTGCCCGCCTTCGGACACACCCCGGGGCACATGACCTACATGATCGAATCCGGCGGCCAGCAGCTTCTTCTGATCGCCGATCTGGCCAATCACTATGTCTGGTCGCTCGCCCGCCCCGATTGGGAAGTGCGTTTCGATATGGATAAGGCGGGCGCCGCCACTGCGCGCCGCGAAATTCTCGGCATGGCGGCGGCAGACCGCATCCCGATCCTCGGCTACCACCTGCCGTTCCCGGCGATGGGATTTGTCGAGGCGCGCGGCGAGGGGTTCCACTACGTACCCGCCAGTTATCAGATGATGCTGGGGGGCTGAGGCGCGGGGCTTGCCCTTAAGCGGGCCTTCGTTCTCAAACACGCGCGGAGCCGCGCCATCGCCGGGCCCAGCTTCGGCGATACCGCCTCTCAAAGGCGCGCTTTGTCCAGGCAAGGCCGAACGGCGGCCGCGCGGTGCCTGAACCTCACCCAATCGCCGGGGCGCGGGTGGCACGGCGGGCCTGCGGCCCTAGCCCCGCGCCGCGCGTTCTGACCAACGCGCCCTCACGCCCACTTTCCGGTTGACCCCGCGCGCCGCTCGGGAAACGTTAGCGCAAACATCGCCGAGGGCCCCGCCATGCGCGCGCATATCCTGACGATCACGCTCAACCCCACCGTGGATTACGCTACCACGACTCCGGAAGTGACGGCCGGGCTCAAGCTGCGCTGCAGCGAGCCGCAGATCGATCCGGGTGGCGGCGGCATCAACGTCTCCCGCGCGATCCGGCAGTTGGGCGGGCAGAGCACCGCGCTCGTGGCCATCGGCGGGGCCACCGGCGCGCATCTTTTGCAGCTTCTGGCGCTTGAAGGCGTGGCCACCGTGGCCTTCCAGGGCCCCGGCGAAACCCGGCAATCCGTCTCCGTTTCCGAAGACACAACCAACGAGCAGTTCCGCTTCGTGATGCCCGGCCCCTCGTGGGGCGAGGACGATGTGCCCCGCGCGCTTACCACGGTGGATCAGGCCACGGGCGATGGCACGCTCGTGGTGCTGTCGGGCAGCCAGCCGCCGGGCGTGGCGAAGGATTTCCCTTCGATCCTCGCGTCCCACGTGGCGGGCCGTGGTGCGAACCTGATCGTGGATACCTCGGGCCCGGCGCTCAGCACGCTTGCCGAAGAACCCCGCGAGGCGATCCACGTGTTGCGGATGGATGGTGAAGAGGGCGAGGAGCTTGCAGGCGCTGCCCACCCCACCGCGCGTGATACCGCAGATTTTGCCGAAGCGCTGGTGGCGCGCGGGGTAGCAACCCATGTGATCATCGCCCGCGGCGCGGATGGCTCGGTGCTTTCCAATGCGCAAGGCAGTTGGCATGCGGTGGGCGCCCCGGTGAAAGTGGTCAGCAAGGTGGGCGCAGGCGATAGCTTCGTGGGCGCCTTCACCCTCGCGCTCGCCCGCGAATGGCCGATCGAGCGCTGCCTGCAGTTTGGCGTGGCGGCGGCGGCGGCGGCGGTAACTACTGAGGCCACCCGCCTCTGCGATCGGGAAACGACCGAGCGGCTCATGGAAAACTGCCGGGTCACGCCCCTCTAGCGCGACATTCTGACGCGCCGTTCAGCCTGTCTTAACCCACCGGCGGAATCATGGCCGCGTTGGAAGGCGGGGGTTGGCCTGGGACGACACGATGATCCACTTTGAGAACGCGCTCATTCAGAGCGTTTTCGATACCATCCAGCATGTCGATCTGCCGATGTTCATCCTCACGGTGGACGGCGATGGTGTGATCCGCTTCGGCGGCCTTAACCGCAATCACGAAGCCACAACGGGCATGTCGAGCGCCGAATTGGCGGGCAAGACACCACATGAGGCGCTGCCCCCGCGCATGGCCGATACGGTGCTGGCCCGGTACGAGACCTGCCTGAAAACCCGCAGCAGCTACACTTACGAGGAAGTGCTGGATATGCCAAGCGGGCGGTTCTGGTGGCAAACCACGCTCACGCCCTTCCTCAATGCGGGGCGGGTGCTGGCGATCATCGGCGCGGCCACCAACATCACCGCCCTGCGCCAGGAAAACGAAGCCATGGCCACGGGCCGGGAATCGATGCGCCGCCGCACGGCTCAGATGGCCTCGGCGCTCCGCGGGAATGCGGCGCAACTGCGCGGGCCGCTCAACAACATCATCACGCTGGGCCGGATGCTGCGCGCCGAGCTGCGCCCGCCGCTGGAGAAAAAAGAGCAGCTGCTGGGCCTGATGCTTGAAACGGCGGTGCATACGCTCAGCCAGATCGACGCGATGGAGGAGAGTGAGGCCAATGGCAGAACCGGCCGCACCACGGCGCTGCGCGATATCGATTTCTCGCATATGTGCCGCGATGTTGCCGCGCTGGTTGACCCCGATCGCGCGCTTTCCATCGCATTTCCCGATGCCCGGCTGACCGCCGATGCCGTACTTCTTGAAGCGGTGTTGCAGGACAGTGTGGGCCATGCCGCGCGCAACGCTCAAAGCCGGGTTGATATCCGCATCCGCCCCGATGCCCGGCGCTCAAAATCTTGCGTTCTGGGCATCCAATGGGATGACCGGGGCGATGAGCGGGCGCTGGAACAGGAGGCAATTGCCCGCAGCCGCATCGAATCCCACGGCGGCGATGTGATGATCGCGCGCGATGCCGAGGATGCCGAAACGCGGCGCATGGAAATCGTGCTGCCGGGCGAGTTTCTCCCCATCGGCCAGCGCGCGCCTGCAGGGATCAGCGCGAGCCGTCTCGCCAGCGATTGACGATGGGATAGCGGCGATCAAGCCAGAAGGCGCGCTTGGTCAGCCGCGCGCCGGGCGCTGACTGGAAGCGCTTGTATTCGCTGGTGAAAATCAGATGCTCCACGTGCTTCACGGTATCGTATGCGAAGCCATCGGCCACCAGATCGCGAACGCTCGCCTCACGATCGATCAGCCCCTCCAGGATCGCATCGAGCACGTCGTAAGGTGGCAGGCTGTCTTCATCCTTCTGATCGGCGCGTAGCTCCGCCGAGGGCGGCTTGTCGATCACCCGGGGCGGGATCACCTCGCCCGCCGGGGCCTTCATCCAAGGCCGGTGATGGGAATTGCGCCAGCGGCAGGTTTCAAACACCCGGGTTTTGTAGAGATCCTTGATCGGGTTATAACCGCCTGACATATCGCCATAAATCGTGGCATACCCAACGGCGACTTCGGATTTGTTGCCGGTTGTCAAAAGCATCTCGCCGAACTTGTTCGACAGCGCCATCAAGAGCAGGCCACGGAGGCGCGACTGGATGTTTTCCTCCGCAATCCCCGGATCGGCGCCGTTAAACAGCGGGCTCAGCGTTTCGGTTACCGCCGCGCGCGGCCCCGCGATGGGCAGCGTATCGATCCGGCAGCCAAGCGCGCGGGCCACGCCCGCGGCATCCTCCAACGAATGGTCGGACGTGTATTCCGAAGGCAGCATCACGCAGCGCACGTTTTCGGGGCCAAGCGCATCGGCGGCGATAGCGGCCACAAGCGCGCTGTCAATCCCGCCCGAAAGGCCCAGAAGCACCTTCCCGAAGCCCGATTTCGCACAGTAATCGGCAAGCGCCATCACCATGGCGCGGTAATCCTGTTCCCACGCATCCGGCTGTTCGGCGATCGGGCCCTCAAGCGCGCGCCAGCCCATGTTCGTTTCTTCGAACTCCGCGTGGATCACCTGTTCCTCGAAGGCCGGGTAGCGCGCGGCGAGTTCGCCCTTGGGGTTCAGGATGAAACTTGCGCCGTCAAACACCTGATCGTCCTGCGCGCCGACCATATTAAGGTACACAAGCGGCAGCCCCGTCTCGACCACACGCGCCACCATGTGGTTGAGCCGCGTGTCATACTTGCCGCGGTAGTAGGGCGATCCGTTTGGCACGAGCAGGATCTGCGCGCCCGATTCCTCAAGCGTTTCCGCCACAACCTCGTGCCAGGCATCCTCGCAGATCGGCAGGCCTACGCGCAGGGGCCCGATGGCCACCGGGCCACCAAGCGGCGCAGATGTGTAAAGCCGCACCTCATCAAATACCGTCTCATTGGGCAGGCAATGCTTGAGTGCGCGCGCCTTCACCGCGCCGCCTTCAAGCACCCAATAGGCGTTGTAAAGCGTGCCGCCTTCGCGATAGGGCCCCCCAATGGCCAGCGGCGGGCCCTCGGCGCAGCGTTCGGCCAGGCGCGCGATGGCCGCCTCTGCCTCCGCAACGAATTGCGGCCGCATGATCAGATCCTGCGGTTGGTAACCCGCGATGAACATCTCCGGCAGCGCAACGAGATCGGCGCCCGCCGCGCGGCCCTCTTCCCAGGCCGCGTAGGCCTTATCGGCATTGCCCTCAAGATCGCCCACAGTGGGGTTGAGCTGGCCCATCGTGAGGCGGAAGCGTCGTGTCATCCCAGAGCCTTTCCTCGCCCCAACGCGCGTAGCCGCCCTCATAGCAGAACGCCGCCCGAGGGGAAGGGAGCGCCCGCAAAGCCGTTGCGGGGGCCGCGCCCGTCACATAGATTAAGCACGTCTCCGATCAACTGCCCGCAGCGGCAGAGAGATGCAGGAAAGGGAGCCTGGAATGATTTTCGGACGCACCACGCGCTCGGCCGGCGCCACGCTGGCGTTTGCGGTCGCGCTTGGCTTCTCCGGCGGCATGGCCGCAGCGCAATCGGACGAAGTTGTCACCAAGCAATACGATGATGGCGGGATCTACGAGGGCACGTTCCGCGAGGGCAAGCAGCATGGGCAAGGCACCTACCGCCTGCCCAATGGCTATGAGTACACCGGCGAATGGGTGGATGGCGAAATCCGCGGCCAGGGCGTGGCGCGTTTTCCCAACGGATCGGTTTACGAGGGCGCCTTTGCGGCCGGAAAGCCCGAGGGCCAGGGCAAGATCACCTTCGCCGATGGCGGCACCTATGAGGGCGGCTGGGTGGATGGCGAGATGACGGGCGAAGGCGTGGCGCTTTATGCCAATGGCGTGCGCTACGAGGGCGGGTTCCTCAATGCCGCCCATCACGGCACGGGCCGGATGGAAAGCCCCGATGGCTATGTCTATGACGGCGCCTGGCTTGAGGGCGCCAAGGAGGGCGAAGGCGCGATCACCTACCCCGATGGCGCCGTCTACCAGGGCGCGCTTGTGGCGGGCAAGCGAAGCGGTACGGGCAGCCTGACGATGCCCGACGGGCTCACCTATGAGGGCGGCTGGCTTGAGGGCCAGATCCACGGCCAGGGCCGCCTCGTGCAGCCCAATGGCGATGTTTACGAAGGCGAATTCGTGGAGGGCCAGCGCCAGGGCATCGGGCGGGTCACCTACGCCAATTCCGATGTCTACGAGGGCGAGTTTCTCGCCGATAAGCGCCATGGCGAGGGTACGTTTACGGCGACCGACGGCTATGTTTATGCCGGCGCCTGGGTTGAAGGGCGGATCGAGGGCGAAGGCCAGGTCACCTACCCCGATGGCTCTGTCTATGCCGGCAGCTTCGCCGATGGCGTGGCCGACGGGCAGGGCAAGATCACCTATCCCGATGGATCCACCTATGATGGCGCCTGGGTCGCCGGTGTGATCGAGGGCGAGGGCCGGGCGGAATATGCCAATGGCCTCATCTATGAAGGCGCGTTTCAGAACGCGAAAAACCACGGCCAGGGGGTGATGACCTTCCCCGATGGGTATCGCTATGAGGGCGAATGGCGCGAGGGCCAGCGCCACGGGCAGGGTACCGCGACCTATGCAGATGGCACGGTGTACGAGGGTGCGTTCGTGGCGGGGCTCCGCGAGGGCCAGGGCAAGATCACCATGGCCGAGGGCTTCGAATACGAAGGCGAATGGAAGGCCGGGGAGATCAACGGCATGGGCGTTGCCACCTATGCCAACGGCGATGTCTACGAAGGGATGTTCGTCAACGGGCGGCGCGATGGTGCGGGCACGATCCGCTATGCCAGCGGCGCGGTGGCCGAAGGCACCTGGGTGAACGGCGCGCTGGAACAGGTGGCCGAAGAGAGCGATGGCGCCGAGGCGGAGACGGTAACCGAATAGGCGTAGCGCAACATCCATTCACGGGCGCGGGGAACCGTGCCGCTAAACGACCTCGCCGGCAGACATTCGATAGAGAAACGCATCCGCTTCTTCGAGCACCGTTTCGCGCTTCGCCGCGTCCATTCTGTCCCATGTCCGGTACATCTGCGCCATGCGCGGATTCTTCTCGAACCGATCCCGATGCCGATCCAGAAAGTGCCAGTAGAGAAGGTTGAAGGGGCAGGCCCCCTCGCCCACCTTCGCCTTCACGCTATAGGCGCAGCCCGCGCAATAGTCTGACATCCGGTCGATGTAATTGCCGGATGAGACATAGGGTTTGGAGCCCACCACCCCGCCATCGGCAAACTGGCTCATGCCCACGGCATTGGGCGCCTCCACCCATTCGAACGCGTCGATATAGACCGAGAGATACCATTCGTGCACTTCGTTGGGGTTGATCCCGGCGAGCAGAGCGAAGTTGCCCGTCACCATTAGCCGCTGAATGTGGTGGGCGTAGGCCAGATCCCGCGTTTGCCCAACGGCTTGGGCAATGCAGTTCATCTTCGTCTCACCGCCCCAATACATGTCCGGCAGCTTGCGGTGATGGTTCAGGCGATTGCGGCGCGCGTAGTCCGGGCCTTCGAGGAAGTAGACCCCGCGAACGAACTCGCGCCATCCCAGGATCTGGCGAATGAAGCCCTCGGCGGCATTGATCGGCGCATCGCCCGCCGCCCAGGCCGCTTCAACCCTCTGGCAGGTTTCCAGCGGATCAAGCAAGCCGATGTTGAGATAGGCCGAGATCAGCGCGTGGCAGAGATGCGGATCGCCGGTGAGCATCGCATCCTGATAATCGCCGAACTGCGGCAGGCCATGTTCGATGAAATGATCCAGTGCGGCCTGCGCGCCCGCTTCATCTGTTGCATAGCCAAAGGGGCGCAGGGCGCCGAAATTATTAGGAAATGCGCGTTCGATCAGATCGAGAACCGTGCCTGTGACATCATCGGGGGCGAACGCCGCAGGGCCCTGGCGGAAGAGATCGCTTTTCGCCGGTTTGCGGTTGTCGTGATCGAAGTTCCACTTGCCGCCTGCCGGCTTGTCGCCTTCCATGAGAAGCCCGGTCTTCCGCCGCATCTCGCGATAGAAATACTCCATCCGAAGCTCTTTGCGGCCCTCCGCCCAGGCCTCGAACTCCCCATGCGAGGCAATGAAACGGTCGTCTTCGAGAAGGCGAACGGGCAGCGCCGCGTTCTCGAGCGCCTTTATCAGGCGCCATTCGCCGGGGCGGGTGGCGATCACCTCTTTTGCGCCTGTCTCGTCTGCCCGGCGCAGCAGCTCACCCGGGATCGAGCCCGCGTTACACGGATCATCGTATTCGGTGTAGGCCACCTGCCAGCCAGCCTTCCGCAGCCGCGCCGCAAACTTCCGCATCGCCGCGAAGATCAGTGCGATCTTCTTGGGGTGGTGGCCCACATAGGTGGCCTCGTCGCGCACTTCTGCCATCACCACGGTATCAGCGCCTTTGTCGGCGGCCGTCAGCGCCGCGACGGAAGGGGTCAACTGATCGCCCAGAACAAGGATCAGCCGGCTCACCACGCGATCTCCCGCCCCGCGTAATCGAAGAACCCGCCGGTTTGGGCCGGGGTGAGCCTCGCGATCACGTCGAGAAGGTTGGCGGCGGCCTCAGCGGGCGGCACGGTTTTGTGGGCGCCCGCGTATTTTGCCGTGAAATCCGTGGCCACCGTGCCGGGGTGGAGCGCCACCGCAACCGCCTCCTTATGGGTGCGTGCCAGTTCGATGGCCGCGCCATGGAGAAGCTGGTTCAACCCCGCCTTGGCGGCGCGGTAGCTGTGCCAGCCGCCGAGGCGATTATCCCCGATCGAGCCCACGCGCGCCGAAAGCGCGGCGAAGACAGACCGGCCCTCGCGCGGCAGAAGCCGGAGCGCGTGTTTCAGAACGAGGATCGGGCCGATGGCGTTCAGCGCATATTGATCGGCAAGCGCCTTGGCGGTGATTTGGCGGAGCGCCTTCTCGGGCTCGGCCCCATCGATCACAAGCGCGCCGGTGGCCACGAAGATCAGATCGAAGGGCCCCTCAAGCGCACCCAGATGCGCGGCAATGCGCGCTTCATCGGTCACATCCAACCCATCGGATTGCCGCGAAAGCCTGGTGACGTCCGCGCCCCGCGCCGCCGCCTCTGCCGCCACGGCGGATCCGATGCCGCCAGAGGCTCCGATCACCAGCACCCGTTCCATGCCTGCCCCTCTCGTTGACCTCGGCCCAGATAGGGCCAGTTCCTTCAGTGACGAGCCCCAACGCGAGGCCCCCGCCCGATGCGCGCCCTTCTTGCCGTTTTGTTCTTCGCGTCCCCCGCAGCCGCGCTTGAGCTGGAGCTGCGCGACTTTTACGACCTCAGCCGCCCCGCGAGCCTGGAATTCGATCCCGATTTCTGCGGGCTCTGGATCGCCAATGAGGGGCCCGAGGCCGTGCTCTACACGCTTGATGGGCTGGAGTTGCGGCGGGTGACGAGCGATCTGCCCCGGATCAAGGCGATCACGCTTGAGGGCGAAGCGCTACTGGTGGCCGATGGCTTTGGCGGCTTTCAACGGCTCTCGCGGGATGGCGAAGCCGTCGCTCCCCCCTTCCGCATCGAAGGTACGCTCGATACCGAGGGGCTGGCCATCGCCCGCGATGGCACCGTGCTGGCGGTGGAGGATGAGCCCGGCCACCTTCTTTGGCTGTCGCCCGAGGGCGGGGTAATCCGCCGGCTCGATGGCTACAGCATCGACCCGATCATGCATGAACCCCAGGGGATCGAGATCGATCCGCGCAACGGGCATATTCTGGTGACCGATGACTGGGAGGGCACCAATAGCCTCTTTGAGTTTTCGCCGGATGGGGAGCTTCTGGGCCTCGCACCTCTGATCGCTTACGGGCGTGACCCCGAGGGTATCGCTCTGCGGCCCTCGACCAACACGCTTTTCATCGCCTTCGACGGCGGCGCCCGGATCGCCGCCTTCGATTACCTGCCCACGGGCGGGATCGACGAAAGCGCCGAGGTGCCGGGGGCGGATTGCGTGATGTTCTGAAGCGCGGCCAGACCGCCCCGCCCCGCGCATCACTTACCCCTTCCCTTTCCGCAGCACTTGCGCCATCCTTCGCCGCATGACGACTACTGCCCATATCCTCCATGGCCCGCGCCCCGGCGCGTTCACGTCGTCGCTTCTTCTCCTTAGCCGCCTCTGAGCGTGCCTTTCGGCGCGACCGCTCAGGGGAGGATCAGCGCCGGGCACCACCAGATGCTAAGGACCTGAGGACAAACCCATGACGACCGACCAAAACCGCGTGTTGATCTTCGACACCACCCTGCGCGACGGCGAACAAAGCCCGGGCGCCACGATGACCCATAATGAGAAGCTGGAAATTGCGCGGCTGCTTGATGAGATGGGCGTTGATATCATCGAGGCGGGCTTCCCGATCGCCTCGGAAGGCGATTTCCAGGCAGTGAGCGAAATCGCGAAAGCGGCGGAAAACGCGCAGATCTGCGGCCTCTCCCGCGCCAATTTCAAGGATATCGACAGGTGCTGGGAGGCGGTGCGCCATGCAAAGCGCCCGCGCATCCACACCTTTATCGGCACCTCGCCGCAACACCGCGCCATTCCGAACCTCACCAAGGATGAGATGGCCGAACGGATCCACGAAACCGTGACCCATGCCCGCAACTATTGCGACAATGTGCAATGGTCGCCCATGGATGCCACGCGCACAGAGTGGGATTACCTTGCCCGCGTTGTCGAAATCGCGATCAAGGCGGGCGCCACCACGATCAATATCCCCGATACCGTGGGCTACACCGCCCCGGTGGAAAGCGCCGATCTGATCCGCCGCCTGATTGCCGAGGTGCCGGGGGCCGATGAAGTGATCTTCGCCACCCATTGCCACAACGATCTGGGCATGGCGACGGCCAATGCGCTGGCCGCCGTGGAAGGCGGCGCCCGCCAGATCGAATGCACGATCAACGGCCTTGGTGAACGCGCGGGCAACACTGCCCTTGAAGAGGTGGTGATGGCGATGCGGGTGCGGGGCGATATCATGCCCTACACGACGGGCGTTGATACCACGAAGATCATGAACATCTCGCGCCGAGTGGCCACCGTTTCGGGCTTTGCGGTGCAGTACAACAAGGCCATCGTGGGCAAGAACGCCTTCGCCCATGAAAGCGGCATCCATCAGGACGGGATGCTGAAAAGCGCCGATACGTTTGAGATCATGCGGCCCGAGGATGTGGGCCTCAAGGAAACCGCGATCGTGATGGGCAAGCATTCGGGCCGCGCCGCGCTGCGCTCGAAGCTGAAGGAACTGGGCTATGAACTGGCCGACAATCAGCTCAACGATGTATTCGTGCGGTTCAAGGCGCTGGCCGACCGCAAGAAGGAAGTCTTCGAGGATGATCTGCTCGCGCTCATGCGCGATCAGGCCTCCGGCGAGGTACATGACCGGATCCAGGTCAAGTTCCTGCGCGTGATTTGCGGGACCGAGGCGCCGCAATCGGCGGATCTGACGCTTTCGATCGATGGCGAAGATAAGCAGATCACCGCCCAGGGCGACGGGCCGGTGGATGCAACCTTCAATGCGGTCAAGGCGCTCTTCCCCCATGAGGCCAACCTGCAGCTCTACCAGGTGCATGCAGTGACCGAGGGCACCGATGCCCAGGCCACGGTGAGCGTGCGGATGGAGGAAGAGGGGCGCATCGCTACTGGGCAGGCCGCCGATACCGATACGGTGGTGGCCTCCGCCAAGGCCTATGTGAACGCGCTGAACCGCCTTCTCGTGCGGCGCGAGAAATCCGACCCCGATAGCGATATCAAGACGGTGAGCTACAAAGACGCCGGCTGAGCCGCCTTGCGGCGCGCGCCTGGCCGCCCAAAACCCTCTAGGCAGCGCGCGCCGCCCTACCTAACTTGCGGCAATGGATCTTGCCGTGATCTTCTTCACGCTTGGGGCGCTGTTCGCGGCGGGGCTGGCGGCCGATATGCTGGGCCGCAGCACCCGCCTGCCGCGGGTGACCCTGCTGCTGGCCTGCGGGCTGATCGTGGGCGATGCGGGCCTGGGGCTTTTGCCCGAGGCCGTGGGCGATTGGTACGAGCCGCTTTCCATCGTGGCGCTGACGATGGTGGCCTTCCTCCTCGGCGGCGCGCTGGAGGCGCGCACGCTTGCCGCCCATGGGCGCGAGATCCTTGCGATCTCGCTCGCGATCGTGCTGATCACCCTTGCCGGTGTAACCGGCGGGCTCTGGGCCATGGGCGTTGATCCGGGGCTGGCCCTCCTTCTTGGCGCCATTGCCACGGCCACGGCACCCGCCGCGATGCAGGATGTGATACGCCAGTCGGGTATCGAGAACGGGTTTACCGATACGCTGAAGGGCATCACGGCGATTGACGATGCCTGGGGCCTCATGGCCTTCGCCGTGGTGATCGTTGTGGTGCACCAGATGGGCGGCAGCGGCGAAGCTGGCTTCCTTTTGGGCGCGGTGCGGGAGATCGGGGGATCGATCCTTCTGGGCCTCGCGATCGGGCTGCCCGCGGCCTACCTCACGGGGCGGCTTTCGGGTGGCGAGCCCCTGATGACGGAAGCGCTGGCGCTGGTGTTCTTCACCGCAGGCGCGGCGATCTGGCTTGAGCTCTCCTACCTTCTGGCGGGGATGACGGTGGGCGCGATCATCGTGAACAGCGCGCGCCACCACACCCGCGCCTTCCACGAGATCGAGCATATCCAATGGCCCTTCATGATCCTTTTCTTCATCCTCGCGGGCGCGGCGCTGGAGCCCGACGCACTGTTCGAAGTGGGGCTGATCGGCGTGGCCTATTTCGTGCTCCGCATCCTCGCGCGGCTGGCAGGCGGCTGGATCGGCGCCGTGCTCGGCGGCGCGGGCGCGGTGGAGCGGCCCTGGTACGGCCCCGCGCTTTTGCCGCAAGCGGGCGTTGCGGTGGGGATGGCGCTGGTGGCGGGCGAACAATTCCCGGACTGGGCCGAGGCGATCATGGCGCTGACCATTGCGGCCACGGTGGCGTTTGAGCTTTTGGGGCCGCTTGTTACGCTTTACGCCGTGCGCCGGGTGGCGGCACGCCAGGCGCCGGGGGCCTAGTGCCTAGCGGGTCATGCGAAAGAACTGGGTCGGCTAACGCTGCCTGAAATCAAAGATTTCAACGCGCAGATTGATGTTGGATTTTTTTTGGGTCTTTCGTCAAACGTTCTAATAGGCCCGCGCGCGATCGACCACATGCAGGAAGGGCTCTCCCGCCTCCCCCCGCCGGATGTTTTCGGCAATCGCGCGGCTCGCGGATCCGGGGCGGGTGGCGGAGGCGATGTGGGGCGTAACGGTCACCTGCGGATGCGCCCAGTAGGGATCGCCGGGCGGCAAGGGCTCCACCCGGAAGGCATCGAGCGTGGCGTGGGCCACCTGCCCCGTATCGAGGGCTGCGAGCAGCGCGGCATCCTCGATCAGCCCGCCGCGGCCGGGGTTCAGGATCACCGCGCCTTGGGGCAGATGCCCCAGCGCCGCGGCATCGAGCAAGCACTCGGTCGCAGGCGTGAGCGGCAAAAGCAAAACGAGGATTTCCGCGCCCGCCAGCACCTGCGGCAGGGCGGCGGCGCCATGGGCGGTTTCAACGCCGGCAATAGCCTTGGCGCTGTTGCTCCACCCAGAGACGCGGAAGTTCAGCGCCGCGAGCGCGGCCGCGCAGGCCGCTCCCAGTTCGCCGAGGCCAAGGATCGCAACGCGCCGATCCCGCGCCAGCGGCGGCGCGCCTGCGCGCCACACCCCATCCTGCCCGAGAACATGCGCATCGGTCCCAAGGTGGTGGCGCAGAACATGGCCCGTGACCCATTCCACCATCCCCTCCGTCAGCCCCGCATCCACCATCCGGCAGAGCGGGATTTTCAGCGTGTCATTGCCCACCACATCCTCAACCCCCGCCCAGAGGTTCAGCACGGCCTTCGCGCGAGTGTAGGGGCTGAAATCCTGCAACGGGCTGTTCGGGGCGTAAACGATATAGTCCACCACCTCGGGCGCATGATCGCGGGAAAGATCGGCCTCAAGCCCTGCCGCGGCCAATGCGGCAGGCAGCACGGTGCGGTATTCTTCCCAGCGCCCATCGGTGGCCGCGAATAGAACGCGGATCATCGGCCGCGGGGCCGGTGCACGTGGGCCGATTGCACAAGGCCGAAGGCGATCATCAGAACCAGCATTGCCGATCCCCCGTAGCTGACCAGCGGAAGCGGCACACCCACCACCGGCGCCAGCCCCATCACCATCGACATGTTGACCGCGAAATAGAGGAAGAACGCCGCCGCGATGCCGTAGACAAGCAGCGAAGAGAAGCGATCCTTCATCGTCATCGCCGAGGCCACGCAGAAGAAGATGATCAGCCCGTAAAGCGACAGAAGCGAGAACGCGCCGATAAAGCCGAACTCTTCAGCCAGTGTGGTGAAGATGAAATCGGTATGCTTTTCGGGCAGAAAGTTCAGCCGCGATTGCGTGCCCTGCATAAAGCCCCGGCCCGAAAACCCGCCCGAGCCCAGCGCGATTTTCGATTGTGTGATGTGGTAGCCCGCGCCAAGCGGATCCTGGCTGGGATCGAGGAAGGTATCGATCCTGCGGTACTGGTAATCCTTCAAGAGCTGCCAGGGCGTTCCGCGGGAAGAAAAGACGGCAAAGATCGCCCCCACCCCGCCCGCGATCACGGTGCCGAAGTACCACCAGCTTACGCCCGCGCAGAACATCACGATCCCGCCGCCGACGACGAGCAGGATCGAGGTGCCAAGATCGGGCTGGATCACCACCAGCGCAGTGGGGATCAGGATCAGGATCAGCGGGATCAGCACGAAGAACGGGTGCGAAACCTTCTTGGGATCGAGCCAATCGTAATAGGCCGCGAGGATCATCACGAGGGTAATCTTCGTTACTTCCGAAGGCTGCAGGCGCATGAAGCCCAGATCGATCCACCGCTGGGCGCCCATGCCGGTGACCCCCACAAACTCCACCGCCAGAAGGAGAAGAAGCGAGACGCCGTAGGCCAGAACCGCCACGTTGCGCCAGAACCAGATCGGGATCATGGCAACGATGAACATCGCCACGAGCCCCAGGGCGAAGCGCTGAAGCTGCGGCTCCGACCAGCGATCGAAGCGCCCGCCGGCCACCGAGTAGAGCATCACCACGCCGATTGCGGCCACGGCGGTGACCAGCAGGATCAGCGGCCAGTTCAGGTAGAGGATCTTGCGGGCCCCTGTGGGCACCGTTTTGACGTTATACTCAAGATAGCTCATGCGCGGCTGCGCCCCGGCGCGGGGGGCCGTGGATCCTTGAGATCCATCGCCTCATACATCGTGCGCACGCGTTCACGCTGGCTGGAGGGATAGGCCTCCAGCGGCGGCACATCCCCGAATTGCGCGAAGGCCAGGATATCGCGGGCCACGGGGGCCGCGGCGCGGGAGCCGCCGCCGCCATGCTCCACCACGACGGAGATCGCATATTTCGGTTTGTCGCGGGGCGCATAGCCCACGTAAAGCGCGTGGTCGCGCCGTTCCCAGGGCAGATCCTCGTTGCGGATCACGCCTGCGGCACGTTCTGCCGGGGTGATGTTGCGCACCTGGCTGGTGCCGGTTTTGCCCGCAATCTCATAGCCTTCCAGAACGATCCGGCTCCCCCGCGCGGTGCCGCGCGGCCCGTTGTTCACCCCGTCCATCGCATCGCGCATGAGCTTGAGGTGATAGGGGTTCACATCCAGCGTTTCCGGCGGATCGGGGTAGAGCGGCACGCCATCGACCGTTTTGATCAGGTGCGGCTCAAGGTTCAGCCCGCTGGCCATCCGGGCGGTGTAGACGCAAAGCTGCAGCGGCGAGGCCAGCGTGAAGCCCTGCCCGATCGAGGCGTTGAGCGTATCGCCCACGCGCCATGCCTCGCCCCGCCGGATCTGCTTCCACTGCTGTGTGGGGGCGAGGCCCTCGGTCACCGCCGACATCGGGATATCGTGGCGCACGCCAAGGCCCAGCTTGTTGGCCATCGCGGTGATCCGATCGATCCCCACCCGTTGGGAGATGTCGTAATAATAGACGTCGCAAGATTGCACGAGGGAATCGTGCAGATCCATATGCCCGTGCCCGCCCCGCTTCCAGCAATGGAAGCGCCTGCGGCCAAGCTGGTAGTGGCCTGGGCACCAAACCGTCTCCCCAGGGTTCATCACGCCCATCTCAAGCGCGGCGAGGGCGATCACCATCTTGTAGGTCGATCCCGGCGGATAGGTGCCCTGCACCGGCTTGTTCCGGAGCGGCACGTACTTGTCTTCGCGCAGCAGGTTGTAATCGGCCGCGGAGATGCCGCGCACAAAAAGGTTCGGATCGTAGGCCGGGGCAGAGCCGATGGAGAGAATATCGCCATTCTCACAATCCATCACCACAACGCCCGCGCTTTCGCCCGCAAGGCGCGCCTGAACGAAGTTCTGCAGCCGGGCATCGACGGTAAGTTGAATATCGGTGCCGGGGATGCCCGGATCGCGATCAAGCTCACGCATCACGCGGCCTGCGGCGTTCACCTCGATGCGCTTGCTGCCCGCCTTGCCGCGCAGCTGCTCCTCCAGCTTGTTTTCCACCCCGATCTTGCCGATCTGGAATTTCGGGATCTGCAGCAGGGGATCGGGGTCTTCGATCCGGTTCAGATCGTAATCGCTGACAGGGCCGACATAGCCGATGACATGGGCAAAATCCTCGTAAAGCGGGTAGTAGCGCGAGAGCCCCACATCGGGGGTGATACCGGGCAGCGAGGGTGCGTTGACGGCCACCTTGGAAAACTCTTCCCAAGTCAGCCGGTCCGCAAGGGTGACTGGCACAAAGGGGCTGCGGCGGTTCATTTCGCGGATCGCGCGTTCAAGCTCGGTTTCATCAAGCGAGACGATCTGCTTCAGCTTCACGAGAAGCTCATCCACATCGCCCGCATCCTCGCGCACGATGATGATGCGGTAGTTCTGCGCGTTGTCGGCGATGATCACGCCATTGCGGTCGTAGATAATGCCGCGCGGCGGGGCGAGAAGGCGCATATTCACGCGATTCTCCTCGGCCAGAAGCCGGTACTGATCGCTCTCCTCGATCTGAAGCTGGCGCATTCGCAGCCCCAGCATGCCCATGAAGGAAAGCTGCAGGCCCGTCAGAACCAGCCCGCGGCGGGTGACCGTGCGGGCGTTTTCTTCGACTTCCTTGGGATTTTGCCTCATACGCGACGCCCCAGTTGATCGACCGCCCCCGGCGCAACCTTTCTAAGGCCCAAAAACGCAACCGAAAAGAACACAGCGAGGGGATAGCAAAGAATTGTGATCAGCATTTGCAGGAGCGAAAGGCCGAAACTGGGCTGATCGGCGGCAAATAGCGTGAGGATCGCAATGTAGCCGATGGAGGTGGCGGTGATCACGATGCTGACCAGCATCCATTCCAGAAGGAAGGGCAGATCGCGCCACTGCGCCTCACGCGCGCGCACCACTTCCAGCGCAACCACCACGCAGGCCGCCCAAAGCCCGAGGGGGCGCATGAACAGCACATCCATCATCAGAAACACCGCCGCCACGAGGCCCACGGGCACATAGGCCGGGCGCCTGAGTACCCAGGCGATGGCGATGAGAAACATCACATCGGGGCCCGGCAGGCGCCCGGGGCCTGCATCGATGGGCAGGAGCCGCGTGAAAATCACCGCAAAGGCAATCGCGGCGAAGAGCAGGCGGAACTGCCAGCGGTGCGAGGTCACGCGCTCAGCCATCGCCGCTGGCCTCGGGCGGTGGCGGCAGTTCGAAGATCCCGCCCGGGACGATCAGCTCGCCCGGCAACGCGATCGTTTCGGCCGGTTGCGAGCGCAGGACGCGCAGGAACTCCAGCCTTTCGTAATCCGCCGAAAGCCGCACGCGCAGGCGGTTGTCAGGCCCGGCCACGAGCTGGCCCACAAGAAGCCCTGCGGGAAACACCCCGCCATCGCCGGAGGAAACGACACGGTCGCCCGGGCGGACCATTTCCATATCCTCGATAAAATCCACCGGCGGCAGGGGCGAGTTATCGCCGGCAAGGATGCCGCGCTGGCCCGAGGGCTGGATGGTCACGGGGATACGGCTGCCGGGATCGGTGAGAAGGATCACGCGGGAGGTGGTTTGGCCCACGCCCGAGATGCGGCCCACAAGGCCAAGCCCATCTGTGGTGGCCCAGCCATCTTGGATGCCATCGCGCGCGCCTACGTTGAGAAGCACCGATTGGCGGAAGGGCGATCCGCTATCGGCCAGAACCACGCCGGTCACAAAAGTAAGCTTGGGGTCGAGCCGCACGTTGTTGAGATCGAGGAGCTTGGCGTTTTCCTGTTCAAGCTGCAGCGCTGCCTCGCGCCAGGCGCGCATCTGCTGCAGCTCGCGCCGCAATTCCTGGTTCTGCTCGTAAAGCCGCGCGTAGCTTTGGAAGCCGTCGGCCATATCGGCCACGTTTGTGACCGGCACCAGTGCCCAATCCATCGAGGGCACGAAGCGATCGACAAGCATGGCGCGGAAGCGTTCGGCGCGGGGGCTATCGATCCGCCACAGGAGGAACAGCGCGAAGAGCACAAGAACGATGCCGCCCACGAGGATCCGCCGGATCGGGCGCCCAAAATCTTCGCTGCTGCTCCGGTCAGACGCCACGGCCTCTTCCCCGGGCCGGAAGCTCGGCCCTGTTAGCTATCGTAATCTATCACGTGGCGCAGCTGCTTTTCGTATTCCAGCGCCTTGCCCGTGCCCATCGCCACGCAGTTAAGCGATTCGTCGGCCACAGATATGGCAAGCCCCGTCTGTTCCCGAAGCGCCAGATCCAGCTCGCCCAGAAGCGCGCCACCGCCGGTGAGCATCACGCCGCGATCCACGATATCGGCGGCAAGATCGGGGGGCGTGGCTTCCAGCGCCGTCATAACAGCTTCACAGATCTGTTGCACGGGCTCGGCCAGCGCCTCGGCCACCTGCGCCTGATTGATCTCGGTTTCCTTGGGCACGCCGTTCAGAAGATCGCGGCCGCGAATCTGCATCGAGGTGCCGCGCCCGTCATCGGGCATGCGCGCGGTTCCGATGGAGGTTTTCACGCGTTCGGCAGTGGCCTCCCCGATCAGCAGGTTCTGCTGGCGGCGCAGGTAGCTGATGATCGCCTCATCCATCCGGTCGCCCCCAACGCGGACCGAGCGGGCATAGACGATATCGCCAAGCGAAAGCACCGCAACCTCGGTGGTTCCGCCGCCGATATCCACCACCATGTTGCCGGTGGGATCGGTGATCGGCATGCCCGCCCCGATCGCGGCGGCAATGGGTTCGGCGATCAGCCCCGCGCGGCGGGCGCCGGCGGAGAGCACCGATTGCCGGATCGCACGCTTTTCCACCGGTGTGGCGCCGTGGGGCACGCAGACGATGATCTTGGGTTTTGAGAAGGTCGAACGCCGGTGCACCTTGCGAATGAAGTGCTTGATCATTTCCTCGGCCACATCGAAATCCGCGATCACGCCTTCGCGCATGGGCCGGATCGCCTCGATCGAGCCGGGGGTGCGGCCCAGCATCAGCTTGGCATCCTCGCCCACCGCCAGCACCTGCTTGCGCCCGTCTTTAACGTGATAGGCCACCACCGAGGGTTCGTTGAGAATAACGCCCCGGCCCTTCACGTAGACCAGCGTGTTCGCCGTACCGAGGTCAATCGCCATGTCGGACGCGAAGATGCCGCCGAAAAGTGCCATACCAATACTTCCTGTCTGCTCGATCCGCGCGGATTTATACGCCCGCAAGTTGCCCAGCGTTATAGGCACGCAAGGGTTAACGGGGAAGATGCAAAGAGCTTATTTTGCAAGGATTGTCGCGCCCTTGCATAAATGCGACTTTGTCAGCGCAGGATCGGCGGCTTTTTCGGGTCGCTACCCGGTGGTTGTTGCACAAAACCGACATTCGGCGCGGGCAGCTCCAGTTTCAGCGCGGTGCGCGCCAGCCGGGGAGCCAGCGTATCGGCGGCAGAGAGAAAGGCCACATCCACCGCGCCCGCTTCGAGACCGGAAAAAACCAGCGCCTCGGAAACCGCATGCGCCAGCGCCGCTTCGGCCCCGCCACGCGCATCGATGAAGGCCAGAAGGTGGCCCGCGCCGCCGCCCTCGTAGGTGACATTCGCAAGATAGGCCACGCGCGCGAGCCCTGCCGCCGCGGGAAGTTTGGCCTCAAGTGCCGTCAGGAACGCCTCGGGCACATCGGCCGGGGGCGCCACCTCCACAGGCCGCGCTTCGAGCGTATCGGGCGCGGTCGCGACGGTTTCGGCCAGCCAGGCCACGGCCGCGGCCGGGAGCAGAATGGCCGAGGGTGCAACCCCGAGGTTCAGCCCAAGGCCCATCCCTTCAGCGGCCAGATGCGCGGCAAGCGTGCGGCCTGAAAGCGTGGCATGGGGCGTGGGCCCCTCGCCGAAGGCCGCAAGCCTGTCTTCACCATCGAAGGCCAGCACAATCGGCCCGTCTTCCAGCGGAAAGACCCTTGGCGCGATGGCATCGCCCGCATCCTCGGCCAGCAGAACGTGAAGTTCGGCATCGGCGAGACGTTCGAAAAACCGCAGGCGCGCCGCTTCATCCTCGGGCGCCGCCTCCATCGCCGCATGGGCCGCATCGAGCACCGTTTCGCTCATGCCAGTACCTCCGCCACCTGGGCGCGCAAGGCGGGCAGCACCTCCGCCTCGAACCACGGGTTCTTCTTCAGCCACGCGGTGTTGCGCCAGGAGGGATGGGGCAAGGCAAACACCCTTGGTGCATGGTCGCGCCAGGCAGCCACGGTTTCGGTGACCCCCGTTTTCACCCCGAGATGCCATTTATGCGCATAGCCGCCGACCACAATGGTTAGCGGGGCATCGCCCAGCGCGGCCATCACTTTCGCGTTCCAGGTGCTCGCGCAGATCTTCGGCGGCGGCAGATCGGACCCCTTCGCATCGTAGCCGGGAAAGCAGAACGCCATGGGCACGACGGCGAGCTTGGCCTGATCGTAGAACGTGTCTTCCCCGATCCCCATCCAATCCCGCAACCGCTGCCCGGAGGGATCGAAGAAGGGCTTTTGCGCCTCATGGGCCCGAAGGCCCGGCGCCTGCCCCGCCACCACGATGGGCGCGCCGGGGCGAAACCACACAACGGGGCGCGGCGCATGCCCCGTGGCGGTGGCCGCGAAGCGATCGGCACAAAGGCGGCAGGCGCGAATGTCATCGGGAAGCGTGGCGTGCATGGGCGCCAAACTAGGCGCTGGGGCGGGGAGTGCAAATCGGGGCTTGCAATATTTCGACGTTTCTAGAAATATAGAGATATGAGTCTCGCATCTGCACCCCCTGACCGCCTGGCCGAAACGGCCTCTGCCTTCGCCGCCCTTGGATCGGAGCAGCGCCTATCGGTGTTGCTGACGCTGGTGCGCGCCGGCCCGGAGGGGTTGAGCGTGGGCGATCTTGGCGCGCGGGCGGGCCTGTCGGGATCAACCTTGACGCATCACATGAAAATCCTCGTGCAAGCAGGATTGATCACTCAGGAAAAGCGCGGCCGCCAGATCATCGCCGCCGCCGCCTTTGAGCCGGTGCAGGCGCTCTCCGATTTTCTTCTTTGCGAATGCTGCGCCGACGCGGCAGATACGGAACACACACATGGCTGATATCTCCTCCCCCGCCCCGCTGCCCCGGCTTTGGGCGCGGATCGATAAGGTCTGGCTCATCGTCGCGCTGATCCCGCTGATCGTGCTGGTGCTCGACCCGCCCGCAGCGTGGCCCACGGTGACCGATGCGGTGGACGCGCTTCTCAACACCCTGCCCTTCATTCTCTTCGCCGTCTCCGCAATCGGGCTGCTGAAGGCCACCGGCGCAGAGGGGCTTCTTGCGGAAGCCTTCAAGGGCCGTGAGTTGCGGATGATCGCGGTGGGCGCCTTGGCGGGCGGGCTTTCGCCCTTCTGTTCCTGCGAGGTGATCCCGTTTATTGCGGCACTTCTCGCTGCAGGCGCGCCGCTTTCCGCCGTGATGGCCTTCTGGCTCTCCTCCCCCCTGATGGATCCGGCGATGTTTGCGATTACCGCGGGCGGGCTCGGCTGGGAATTCGCCATTGCCAAGACGGCTTCTGCGGTGGCGCTGGGCCTCTTCGGCGGGCTTGCCGTGATGGCGCTGAAGGGTTCGGCGGTGTTCGCCGACCCGCTGAAACCGGCAGACAAGAAGGGCTGCGGCTGCGGCCCCTCCCCTTTCAAAAGCACGCCGGTCTGGCGCTTCTGGCGCGAGGCGCCGCGGATGGCGGCGTTCCGCGAGGCGGCGCTTACCAATCTGGTGTTCCTCCTGAAATGGCTCTCGCTCGCCTATCTGCTTGAGGTGCTGATGATCCGCTACATCCCGGCCGAAACCGTGGCCGCGCTGGTGGGCGGCACGGGGCCCGGGCCGATCATCGTGGCCGCGCTGGTGGGTGCGCCCGCTTATCTGAACGGCTATGCCGCGGTGCCCCTTGTGGCGGGTCTGATCGAACAGGGGATGAGCCCCGGCGCGGGCATGGCCTTTGTCATCGCAGGCGGGGTTAGCAGCATTCCCGCTGCCGTGGCCGTCTGGGCGCTGGTCAAACCCCGCGTCTTCGCCGCCTACATCACGCTGGGGATAACCGGCGCGATGGCGGCGGGCCTGGCCTGGGGGGCAATCGCCGCCTGACACCCTGATACTCCTGAGACATTTGCACAGGTTGCCGCGCTCCGGCCCCTTCGCTAGGGCTGACAGAAAGAAAAGGAGCGCGGCGCCATGTATCGCGTCTGGAACTTCGTCACCAACTACTCGCTGCTCCTGATCTTCGGCGCCCTGATCGCGCTGATCTGGGCCAATATCGATGGCCACAGCTACCACGCCTTCGTGGAGTTCGTGCTGATCGACGATTTCATCATCGGCCACCCCCATGCCGATGATCACGGCCATATCCACCGCACGCTGACCCTGCATTACCTTGTGAACGATGTGCTCATGGCCTTCTTCTTCGCGATTGCCGCGAAGGAGGTTTGGGAGGCGGTGATCCTCAAGAACGGCTCGCTGCGCGGCAAGAAGGCGGCCACGCCGCTGGTGGCCACGCTCGGCGGCATGGTGGGGCCGATCAGCGTATATCTGGGCCTCGCCGCGGTTCTCGGATCAGACGTTTACGATGCGGTGGCCCGGGGATGGGCAATCCCCACCGCAACCGATATCGCATTCTCCTATCTCGTGGGCCGCATCGTTTTCGGCGCGGGTCATCCGGCGGTGCGCTTCCTGCTGCTGCTGGCGATCGCGGATGATGCGGCGGGGCTGATCATCCTTGCCGTCTTCTACCCTTCGGGAGAGCTTGCGCCCGTTTGGCTATTGCTCTCGGTCTTCGCCGCTCTGGGCGCCTACGGGCTTTTCAACTGGCTGCCGCGGCGGCTTGACCGGGGCAACCAGGCGCGCCCGAATTCAACCTGGGTGCGCCAAAAACTCAGCTTCTGGCCCTATCTCGTGGCGGGGTGTCTGAGCTGGTACGGTTTTCAGGAAAGCGGGCTGCACCCGGCGCTTGGTCTTTTGCCCGTAGTGCCGGCCATCCCCCATGCCGACCGCGCCTTCGGCATCTTCAGCGCAGCGGAAACGCATCTGACCGATCTTTTGAACCAGATCGAGCACGCGCTGAAACACCCCGTTGAAATCATTCTGTTCTTCTTCGGGCTGATGAATGCAGGCGTTGAGTTTTCCGCCATCGCCGCGCCCACCTGGCTGGTGCTGGCGGGGCTTCTGATCGGCAAGCCGATCGGCATTCTCTTCTTCGGCTGGCTGGCTGCGGGGCCACTGCGGCTGGGCCTGCCCGCGGGGATGCGCACGATCGATCTGTTCGTGATCGGCTGCGTGGCCGCGATCGGGTTCACGGTGTCGCTCTTCATCGCCTCTGTCGCCTTCGATGGTGGGCCGGTGCAGGATGCCGCGAAGATGGGCGCGCTCTTCAGCTTTGCCGCTGCGCTGATCTCGATCCTTGCGGGGCGGATGACACGGGTGGAAAAACGCCCCGCCTGAGCGCCGCGAAACTGGCGCAACCTGGTTAACAGAGCGTTTCCGCGCATTTCGGGCAGCACCGGCAGGGCTTTGCCATCACGGGCGCGTCATGGGCATGGCAAAGCGTTAATTCCGTGCTATAGGCTGATTTTAACGGGGCAAAAAATAAAACTGGCCCCATGGGCCGAGCAGGGCTTCGATGATCGAGTTCGACAATGTGAGCAAGTCGTTCTGGACGGGCACGCAGCGCAAGGTGATCCTTGATCGCGCGTCGTTTCGCGTGGAACTTGGCAACTCGCTTGGGATCCTGGCCCCGAACGGCACCGGGAAGACCACGATCATCAACATGATGGCGGGGCTCGAAAAGCCCGATGAAGGCGAAATCCGCCGCACCAGCCGCGTCTCTTTCCCGCTTGGGTTCATGGGTGGTGTGATCCCAAAGCTCTCGGCCCGCGAAAACTCGCGCTTCATCGCTGGCATGTACGGGATCGATCCGGATTATCTGGAAGCCTTCACCCGCTGGCTGGCCGATATCGGCGAATATTACGAGATGCCGGTTGGCACCTATTCGGCGGGGATGCGCGGGCGGTTCTGCTTTGCACTTCTGCTTGCGCTCGATTTCGACATCTACCTGATCGACGAAGGGATGCCGGCAGCCACCGATGCCGCCTTCAACCGCAAGGCGGGCACGATCCTGCGCGAACGGCTGGATGGGGCTACGGTGATCATCGTCTCGCATCAGGCTGAAACCCTTGAAAAATTCTGCCGCTCGGCTGCGGTGCTCAAGCACGGCCAGCTGCACATGTTCGATACGCTCGAAGAGGCCAAGGAACTCTATGACTACGAAACCCAAGGCTAGGCGCTTCCGCATCCGGCGCAGGAGCGAAGAGGGCGCGGCCGAGGCGGCGGGCGCCCCCATGCCCGAGGCACCCAAGGCGCCCGTACCCCCCACGCCGCCGGGCGCAGCAGGCGAGGCCGCCGCCCGCACCGAAGACGGGTTTGGCAGCGCACCTTTCCCCACCGCCCGTGGCGAAGGCACGCCTGCGGCCACGCAAAGCGAGGCGGTCGCCGAAGAGATCGATGCGATCCGCAAGGAGGGGCTGACGGGCCGCCAGCTTCGCATGGCGCGGCGGCTCGCCCACAAACACGGGCTGGCACCCACATCGGATTTCGATGCCGTACGGCTTTTGCGCAAGGCGGGCATCGATCCCTTCGAGCGCGCCAATATGCTTGAGCTTGTGGTCGCCGATCCCAAGGCGAAGGCGGTAGTGGGCACCCCGGCGCCCGCCGGCCCGGGCACCGAGCTTTCCACCGATGTGCGCCCAAGCGAGGGCTCGCGCTTCAAGGAAGTGCAGGAGATCCAGGCCGATATCGCGCGCCGGCGGCGGCAGCGGATCTACAGCCTGGCGGTGCGGATCGCGGGCTTTGTGCTGCTGCCGACGATCCTCGTGGGCGTCTACTACACGCAGATCGCCACGCCGATGTTTGCCACGAAATCAGAATTCGTGATCCAGCAGGCCGATCAATCGGGCGGCTCCGGCATGGGCGGGCTGCTGTCTGGCACGGGCCTGGCCACCAGCCAGGATTCGATCACCGTGCAGAGCTACCTGCAATCGCGCGAAGCGCTGCTGCGGCTGGATGACGATCTGGGCTACAAGGCGCATTTCTCCGGCGACAACATCGATTTCCTGCAACGCCTCGATCCCGATGCTACGAATGAAGAGGCCTACCAGACGTTCCGCCGCAACGTGAAGATTGGCTACGATCCAACCGAAGGCATCGTGCGGATGGAGGTGATCGCCGCCTCGCCGCAGGAAAGCGCGGCCTTCTCGCGCGCGCTGATCGGCTACGCCGAAGAACAGGTGGATAACCTTACCCAGCGCCTGCGGGCAGACCAGATGCAGGGCGCCAACGAAACCTTCGCCGAGGCGGAGGAAAAGATGGAAGCGGCGCAGCTTCAGGTGCTGCAGCTTCAGCAGGATCTGGGCGTGCTCGATCCCACAACCGAAACCTCGGCGCTGATGGGCCAGATCACCCAGTTCGAGACGCAAATCGCCGAGAAGCGGCTGCAATTGCAGCAGCTGCTCGACAACCCTGCCCCGAACCAGGCGCGGGTCTCCGGCGTTGAGGGCGATATCGAGCGGCTACAAGCCCTGGTGACAGAACTACGGGCGCAGCTGACGGTGGAGAACGACGCCGGCGGCTCCATGGCCTCGATGACAGCGCAGCTGCGCATGGCCGAGGTGGATCTCGAAACCCGCACGATGATGATGCAGGAGGCGCTTCAGGCGCTTGAGACGGCACGCACCGAAGCCAACAGACAAGTGCGCTACCTGTCGCTGGGCGTGAACCCGATTCCGCCCGATGAGCCAAGCTACCCCCGTGCCTTCGAGAACACGGTGCTGGCCTTCCTGATCTTTTCGGGGATCTACCTGATGGGCTCGCTCACCGCCTCGATCCTGCGCGAACAGATGTCGGGCTAACGCATTTCACGAGAAACCTGAAACATCACGTACCGCTTAACGCGTTGAAATCTTTGATTTCAGGCCGGGTTACGTGAGCGAGGTCTTTCGCATAACGCTCTGAAGGCCGGGCTGGCGGGAGGAACCGGCCAACGAGATGGTATGCGCGGCACCCGCGAAGGCGCCGGGCCGGTTCAGATGAACACGATATCGTCGCGCTCGTCGATCTGGCAGGTGCAAGGGGCGTGGCAGCCGCAGGGGCTTGGCTCGTCCCCGTGAAAATGGACGTATTCGTACACCGGCGCGCCCGAGGCATCGTCAAAGGCATAGATCGCGGGCAGAAGCAGCTCGTCGCTGCCCTGATCGGGATCTGCCGGGGCGCGATCGTCGTCATCATCATCCCCGCGCGCCGCCAGCGCCACTGCGCCGCCCGCAAGCCCGCCGCCGAAAACCGCCGCGATCAGACCCAGAAGAAGCGCCACAAGGCCCGCCCCGCCGCTGCCGCCGCCGTCGCCGCCGCTGCCATCGTCGAAGGTGGGGCTAGACGGCGCGTTCACGAAGGCGAGCGGATCGGTGCCCGGCGGCGGCGCAAGGATCGGCCCGCTGGCGGTATCGGCCCCGTAGATGAGCTGCGCGCCCGCGATATCGCCATCGCCGAGATCGTTGGCGAAGACCACGGGGTTCATGATCTCGCTTGTGTCATTCACATGCTCAAGGCCCAGCACATGCCCGATCTCGTGCAGGGCAACGGCATAGAAGCTCAGATCCGTGCTGCCGAAGGGCGCCCAGCCTTCGGTGCTATCGAGTTCGATCTGCGCCTGGGTGATCGGATCGGGCGTGCCGGAGACGGGCGAGAAAAAAATCGTGGCCAGGCCTACGGTAGAACCCGTGAGCGGCGACATGAAAAAATCAACGTCCGACGCAGCGGCGGAGCCCACGCGCTGGAAATCGATATCCGCAACATCCTCCCAATCCTGAAAGGCGGAGGTGAGCGCGGCATCGAAATCGGCAACGCTATAGGTGCTGGTATCGAAGCTCAGGCCCGAGAAATCGGCATGCCAGGTTACCGTGCCGCCATCCTCGCCGTAATCGGGGGTGCCCCACTTCAGGCCCGTCAGTGCAAAGCTCATAAACTATCCCTCACGCCCCGGTGGACTCCCCTCGTAAACGCGCGAGGCTAATTTTCGGTCACAATGTGGCAGAAATGGGGTTCGCGCCCGTGGGGGCCGCGGGGTTTTGCCGCTGCGAACGCGCCTTTCGGCGGCGGCCCGCTATTCGGCGGCGGTTTTCAGCGTGAAGCCGCGTTCGATCATATCCGCCGGCTCCACCGGGTATTCGCCCGAGAAACAGGCATCGCAATATTGCGGCGCGGCGGCATCGCGGCCCTTGGCTTCGCCCACCGCCCGGTAAAGCCCGTCAAGCGAGATGAACCGCAAGGAATCAACGCCGAGATGCGCGCACATCTCATCTTCGGACATTGTGGCGGCCAGAAGCTTCTCGCGATCGGGCGTATCCACCCCGTAGAAGCATGGCCAGGCCGTGGGCGGGCTGGCGATGCGGAAGTGGATTTCGGCAGCGCCTGCATCCAGCAGCATCTCGCGGATCTTGATCGATGTGGTGCCGCGCACCACGCTGTCATCTACCAGCACGAGCCGTTTGCCGCGCACCAGCGCACGGTTGATGTTGAGCTTCAGCCGCACGCCCATGTTGCGGATCTGCTCGGTGGGTTCGATGAAGGTGCGGCCCATATACTGGTTGCGGATGATCCCCATCGCGTAGGGAATGCCGCTTTCCTGGCTGTAGCCGATGGCCGCGGGCGTGCCGCTATCGGGCACAGGGCAGACGAGATCGGCCTCCACCGGCGCCTCGCGCGCCAGCTCCACACCGATGGCGCGGCGGGTTTCATACACCGAACGCCCGCCAAGGATGGAATCGGGCCGCGAGAAATAGACATGTTCGAACACACAGAAACGCGCGCGCTTGGGCTCAAACGGGCGATGGGTTTTGACCCCATCGCCATTGATCACCACCATTTCGCCCGGCTCGATTTCGCGCACAAACTCCGCCCCGATGATATCGAGCGCGCAGGTTTCCGACGCGAGCGCCCAGCCTTCGCCGATTTTCCCCAGAACGAGCGGGCGCACACCGAGGGGATCGCGCACGCCGATCAGCTTGGTGCGGGTCATCGCCACCACAGAGAAGGCGCCTTCGACCCGCCGCAGCGCATCCTTCATGCGCTCGGGGATATCGCGCTGCAGCGAGCGGGCCATCAGGTGAATGATGCACTCACTGTCCGACGAGGATTGGAAGATCGAGCCACGCTCGATCAGCTCGCGCCGCAGGGCATCGGCATTGGTGATGTTGCCGTTATGGGCGATCGCCGCGCCGCCCATGGAAAACTCACCGAAAAATGGCTGTACATCGCGGATTTGCGTGTGGCCCTTCGATCCGGCGGTGGAATAGCGCACATGGCCGATGCCCAGTGGGCCCGGCAGCGTGTTCATCACCGATTTCGAGGTGAAACTATCGCGCACGTAGCCAAAGCGGCGGGCGGAGTTGAAGCCGGCCTCGGGATCGTGGGTAACGATCCCGCCCGCCTCCTGCCCCCGGTGCTGAAGCGCGTGCAGGCCAAGAGCCACGAAATTCGCCGCATCGGCCACGCCGACAACGCCAAAGATGCCACACTCCTCGCGGAGCTTGTCATCATCGAAAGGATGGGCAGGCGGTAGGGATGGCATAAGCTGAAGGGCGGCCCCGAATCCGTCTGTTACAGCTGCGTGACACATAGTGCGTCACAGCGCCGGAGTCACGGGCCGATCGCACACCCCTTTTGCCGCGCGACACTTGCGCCTGCTGCACGCCGCCGGGGCGCTCACGCCATGTGGAACTGGCGCGGCAGAAGGAAGGGGAAGTTCGTGGCCTCGTCGATCTCTATTTTCATGATCGGCCCCATCCAGGCGCCCCATTTGGCGTTGACAGGGCAATCCTTCAGATGCGCCTGCGCGGCGGCCAGATCATCGGTTTCGAAGTAACCGAAAAGGGTCAGCCCGTGGCGGAAGATGTTGTAGTTCCGGATCCCCGCTTCCCGCAGAGTATCCAGCATCTCCGGCCAGATCTCATCATGGCGCTTCTTGTATTCTTCCTCGTATCCGGGGCGAACCTCCAGAACCCAGGCGTAGGATGCCATCACGCGCCCTCCTTCCAGCTTATGTAGCAGTCGCGCATGGCGACGATCTCGGTCAGCACATCTTCGAAAAGCGTGTTCATGTAATCCTGATGCACCGGCTCGATTGCGAGCGCGCCGGTATAGCCCGCATCCCGCAGAGTGGCGAACATGGCGGGGAAGTTCAGCGTTCCATGGGCGAACTTGGTTTGCAGCGCGCCCATCTTCGCCTGCCGCAGGTGAACATGGGCCGCGTGCGGCGCGAGGGGATCAACCTCTTCCTGCCGGTAGCCGAGGCAGGCGAAATGCGAATAATCGAGCGCGAGCTTGATGCCGGTGGCCTCGACAAGCCGGTGCACGATTGCGGGCGATTCCGCGAAGGAATGCACGTGGGGTTCAATGCAGAGCGTTGCCGCATGATCCGCCGACAGCACGACCATCTCCTTTAGCGATGCGGCAGAGACCCGCTCTGCCTCCTCCCGCGATTGGCCGGGGTTCACCACGCCGGGCAGGATGAAGATCGTGCCGATCCCGGCCGCATCGGCAAAGGTGAGCACCTGCTTGAGATCCTTGAGATTTTCCTCAAGCGTTCCGGGCAGAGCGAGGTTGCGCCCATCGAGCCCCTCGCCGAAGAGGTGGTAGTAGTTGGGCACGGCCACACCGAGGCCGCGCACGATTTCGGCCACCGCCTCGGGTTCGGCCAGAAGCGCGGATTTGTCGAGCGCAGAGCGGTAGAACAGCCCCACATCCAGCGCGCCGATCCCGAGCGCTTTTGAGATATCGGCGGCCTCCTGCAAGGTGCAGGCGGGCAGTGACCAGGCTGTGAGCGAAAGGGTCATGCAACGATCTCCGGCTGGCAGCTGGCGGCGGATTGGTACAACGCGGCGATGGTTGCCGTGACCTCGGCGCCGCAATCGGCATTGCTCGCATTGGTGACGGGCTCCCCGGCGCAGAGCTTTGCAAAAATCCGTACCGGCAGGGCACCATCATATTCCGGGCGATCAAGCACCAGATCCTCATCGGCGCCGTCAAGGCGCCAGAGCTGCACCCGCGCGGCCTGATTATCGAAAAGGATCATACCCTCGGTGCCATAGATCCGCACATCGGTGTGCATACCGCGATGCTTCGGCACCGTGGCCGCGCCTGAAAGCGCGATGGTGGCGCCGTTATCGGCCCGCGCGGTGGCGGCATCGTAGAAATCAACCTTCGAGGGCGAGAGACCCGAAGCGCAATACACCTCGCGCACGGTAAGGCCCGAGACATGGATCATCCAGGCCAGCGAATGGCTCATCTGCCCCCATGCATAGCCTCCTGCCTTGGCGGGATCCGCCCAGGTGGAGGCGGGCGGGCGAAAGAGGTGATCGGCCGTCTCAAGCATCGGCTCGCCCGCGAAAAGATCGTGAAGGGGCGATCCCATCTGGCAGATCATGTGGCGTATCTCGCCAATCCGCCCCTCTGCCACCCATGCGCGCGCCTTGGCAGTGTAGTCTTCGAAGTTCAGCCCCGTGGGCACCAGCACCTCGCGCCCCGCCGCCGTAGCCGCCGCGGCGATGGTGCGCCCATCATCTGCTGTTGTCGCCATTGGCTTTTCGATCAGCACATGGGCGCCGGCCTCAAGGGCGGCGAGGGCGGGCGCGGTATGGGCCACATGCGGGGTGGAGATCATCACGCCATCCAGCGCTTCTGCGGCAAGCATTTCGCCAACATCCGTATAGCGCGGCGTGATGCCAAACTCCTCGCCCACGATATCGAGCCGCGCGGGATCCAGATCGCAGATCGCAACGATCTCGGCCTCCGGGCATTCGTTGATTGTAGGGATATGGTTGAACGTGGCCCACCAGCCCACGCCCACCACCCCGATCCGTGCCGTCATGCGTTCCTCCCTGAAATGCCTTGCGCCACCGTGGAGCGGTAGACGTTTTGCATATGCGCCTCAGCCGCCTCAGCCGCAGCCGCGGAATCGCGCGCGCGCAGCGCCTCGTAGAGCTTGCGGTGATCCTTGAGGCTTTGCTCCAGCACCTTGGGGTTTTCCGAGGCGCGGCGGCGAAATTCGAGGCCAAGCGCGTTAAGGCTTTCGCCGATACGTTTGAGAAAGGCGTTGCCGCAGCCGATCCAGATCGCCTCGTGAAACTTCAGATCGGCAAGCCGGAAGGCCTGCGGATCAGAAATCGTCGCCCCCTGCCCCGCAAGCATGGTTTCGAGCGCGTCGAGCTGGGGATCCGACATGTGGCTGGCGGCCCGCCGCGCCACATCGCCTTCGATCAGCGAGCGCGCATCGTAAAGCTCTCGGATATTCATATCCTCAAGTTCAAGGAAGAAGCGGATCGGCCCCAGAAGCGCATCGCCGTCAAGCTCGCTGATAAACGCCCCCCCGCCCTGGCGGCTGCGCACCACGCCCAGGATGGAAAGGCCCCGGATCGCTTCGCGCACCGAGGGGCGGGAGACGTTGAGCATTTCCGCCAGCTCACGCTCCGGCGGCAGTTGATCGCCGGGTTTCAGCGCGCGGGAGGTGACCATTTCGAGGATCCGCTTGGCCACGAGCTCGGCAAGCGATTCCCGCGTGATCGGGGCTTCGTTGAGAAAGATGGATGGCTTATCGCTCATGGGCGCGCCTCCGGACGGGGCCGGCCAAGAAGGCCGGACAGGTTGAGCCGCGGGCCGATGACCGAGGCGATGAGCAGAAGGCCGATCACGCCGGTCTGGATATGCCCGGTGATGTTCATCAGCGCCATGCCGTTGCGAAGGTTCAGCACGATCAGCACCGCAAGTAGTGTGCCGACAAGCGTGCCGCGCCCGCCAAAAATGCTGACGCCGCCCAGGAGCACCATGGTGATGATATCCAGTTCAAACCCGTTGGCCACATCGCCCCGCACCGCGCCCACGCGGGCCGCGAAGAGAAGCCCGGCCAGCGCCGAAATTGCGCCCGATGCGGTGAAAAGGATCAGCTTGTGGCGCGCGGTATCGATGCCCGCATAGGCGGCCACCTCGCGGTTATTGCCGATCAGATAGGTTTTGCGCCCGAAGCCGCTTTTCTGCAGCACGATATAGAGGATCACGAAGAGCGCGGCGAAGATGAAAAGCGCAAGCGGGATATCCCCGATCAGCCCCTCCTGGCCCAGCGCATCGAACCAGTCGGGGAACCCGGTGATCCCGCGATCCTCCACCAGCACCCGCGCCATGCCGCGAAAACCGATCAGCGTGGCCAGCGTCACCACCAGCGAAGGCAGCCCGACATAGGCGATGAAGTAGCCGTTAAGCGCGCCGCCGATCACGCCGATGCCCAGAACGATCACGCAGGCCAGCCCCGCAGGCACGCCCACAGCGAAGAGGAAACCGAAGGCGCAGGCGGCAAGCCCCATCATCGAACCCACCGAAAGATCGATCTCGGCATTGATGATGATCAGCGTCATGATCAGCGCCACGATGATCTTTTCGATCGAAAGCTGAAACAGGTTGATCTGATTGGAAAGCGTCAGGAACTGCGGGGAAAGCGTTGCATTCACGGCAAAAATCGCGATGAGAGTGGCGAAGAGAAAGCCCTCCCAGCTTCGGATCGCGCCAAGCCAGCTCATGCCGATTGCCCCTTGGCGCGGCCCGCAAGCTCGGCGGCGATCCGTTCCTCGGCGCGGCGGTGTTCGCGGGCTTGCCGGGCCGCCACGAGGCGGCGGTTCAAAAGCGCATCGGCGGCCACGGCGAGAAGGATCAGGATGCCCAGCACCGCCTCGCGCCAGAACTCGCTCACCAGTTGCCAGCGCACAAGCGACGTATCGATGAGGTCCACCAGGATCGCGCCGATCAGCGCACCGATCACCGTGCCGGAACCGCCGAATATATTCACTCCGCCCACCACCGCGGCGGCCACCGATTTAAGCTCAAACCCGAGGCCCGCCACAACGGTGATGGTGCCGAAGCGCGCGAGGAACATGAAGCCCGCAAGCCCCGCAAGCGCGCCCGCCAGAACAAACGCCACAAACACCGTTTTCCGCGTGTCGATCCCGGCCATCTCCGCCGCTTCGGGGTTCGATCCGATGGCATAGAGCTTGCGCGCAGCCCGCAGGCGCGACAGCGCGATGTGGACCACGATCACAACGAGCACGGCGGCCACAAAGCCCGCACGGAACTGAAGCTGGCCCCATTGCAAAAGCACGGTGTTGGGGAAAGAAATCAGCCACTCGGGCAGATTGGCGGTGGAGATCGACTTGCTGTCGGAAAACTCCACCAGCGCGGATCGAAACAACGCCATCGTGCCGAGGGTAACGATGATCGAGGGCACTTTGGCGAAGGCCACGAGCACGCCGTTTATCGCGCCGAACATTGCGCCGAGCGCCATGGCATAGGCCACAAGGATCACCGGCCCGATCTCGGGATTGTTGGTGACAAGGCTGCCGGTGGCAAAGGCCACGAAGCCCACGGTGGAGCCCACGGAGAGATCGATGTTTCGCGTAATGATAACAAGCGTTTGCGCCGTGGCGATCAGCGCCATGATCGCAACCGAGCTTGAGACGCGGTTGAACAGCCGGCCATTGAGATAGTTTGGCACCACCGCGGCGAAAAACAGGATCACGGCGCCAAGCACGATCACAAGCGCGAGGATGCGCAGGGTTTGCGGGCTCATCCGATCCACCAGCCCCAGCATCAGGACGCCTCTTTGAGCGTGGCCTGCCCGGTGGCAAGCGCCATGATCCGCTCCTGCGTGGCCTCCTCTGCCCCCAGCACACCCATCTGCTGGCCTTCGCGCATCACCAGGATCCGGTCGCCCAGCGCCAGCACCTCCGGCAGATCGGAGGAGATGACTAGCGCGGCACCGCCGCCCGCCGCGAAAGCGCGGATCAGGTCATGCACCTCGGCCTTGGCGCCCACGTCGATGCCGCGCGTGGGCTCATCGAAGATCAGGATGTCGGGCTCCATGTTGAGCCATTTGGCGAGCATCACTTTCTGTTGGTTGCCGCCCGAGAGCATGCCTACCTGAAGCTCCACATCCGGGGTGCGGATGTTGAGCCGTTCGCGGAAGGCTTCCGCCGCGTCGCGCTCGCGGGCGGCATCCAGAAGGCCCCAGCGGCTGAGAAAGGCGCCAAGCGTTGCCACGGTGACGTTGGCGCGGATCGGCATCGGCATGGCCAGGCCGAGTTTGCGCCTGTCTTCCGAGACATAGGCGATGCCCGCGGCCATCGCCGCGCTTGGGTCTGCGATCGCAGTCTCGCGCCCGTTCACGCGGATCGTACCGCCGCTGGCAGGCGCCACGCCGAAGATTGAGAGCGCCACATCGGTGCGCCGCGCGCCCACGAGCCCCGCCATGCAGAGCACCTCGCCCTTGTGGAGCGTGAAGCCGATATCCTCGAACGTGCCCTCCCGCGTAAGGCCCGCCACCTCAAGCGCGGGCTCTGCGGTGGCCGTGCTTGCCGCCTTGGTGAAGTAATTGCCCACTTCGCGCCCCACCATCTCGGCAATCATGCCCTCGGAGGTGACCTCGCCGATGGGGCGGGTGGAGACGTGTGCGCCGTCGCGGATCACCGTCACCCGATCGGCGATCTCGAACACTTCTTCCAGCCGGTGCGAGATGTAAACGACCGCCACGCCCTCGCCCGCCAGCGTGCGCGCGATGCGGCGGAGCTGCGCGGCCTCATGGGCCGAAAGCGAGGCGGTGGGTTCATCCATGATCAGAACGCGCACGTCTTCCGACAGCGCGCGCGCGATCTCAACGGCCTGCTGTTCGGCAAGCGTGAGCCCGCTTGAAATCTGATCCACATCAAAGGCCATGCCGATCCGCGCGATCAGGTCTTGGGCCCGGCGGCGCTGTTCGCCCCGGCGGAGCCAGAGGCCCTGGCTCGCGGACGAGATGAAGATGTTTTCGGCCACATCGAGATCGGGGAACACCATCGGTTCCTGATAGATCGCCGCGATGCCCAGCGCGCGGGCGGCCTGCGGGCCCGAGATGACCTGCGCCGCGCCATCCACCTCGATCCGGCCGCCGGTGGGCTGGTGCACCCCGGTCATGATCTTGATCATCGTGGATTTGCCCGCACCATTTTCGCCCACCAGCCCGTGCACCTCGCCGGGCAGAAGCGCCAGCGACATGTCGGTCAGGGCAAGCGTCATCCCGAAGGATTTCGATACGCCGCGCAACTCCAGGATCGGTTCGGCCAATCTGCTCACCTCAATGGCGCCATGGCGGGGCTGCCCCGCCATGGCCGGTTCGTTACTGTGCCGCGGCTTCCACGTTTTCGGCGGTGTAAACGGTGAAGGGCCCCATCAGGATGCGTTTGGAGCCGGGGCGGCCGGGATCTTCCTCGATCGTGTAATCACCCATCCGGCCCGCGGTGAAGCTTTCACCAAGCTCACCCGTCAACTGCCCCGTCGCCATGCCGTAGGCGGTGTAATAGGTGAGGTAGCCGAGATCGCGGAAATCCCAGAGCGCGAATTCCGGCGCGCAGCCGTTCATCGTGTAAGAGACCATCTCCGATGGCAGGCCGAGGCCCGAAACCTTGATCTGATCGCAAAGCCCTTCATCCTGCATCGCTTTGGATGCGGCCTGGATGCCCACGGTTGTGGGCGACATGATCACGCCGAGATCGGGATACTGATCCACCAAAGACAGCGCGCGGTTGTAGCTGACCTCGGCCTGATCATCGCCATAGACGATATCGACAAGCTCAATGCCCGCGTATTTCGCATCGCCCTCAAGCGCTTCCTGCATCGAGGCGATCCAGGCGTTCTGGTTTGCCGCATCCGGGGTGGCTGACAGCACCGCCATCTGGCCTTCGCCGCCGAGAATGGAATGCGCCATATCGGCCATCACGACCCCGATGGATCCGAAATCGACCTGGGCCACGAAGACATCTTCGCCTTCGCCACCGGGGATCGGGCTATCCCAGGTAACCACCCTGGTGCCCGCTTCCTGCGCGGCCATGGCCGCCGGGGCGATCTGGTCACCGGCGTTGTTGGAAAGCATCACGGCGCCCTGGCCCTGGGTGGCCGAAGTTGTCATAATCTCGATTTGGCCGGCCACGGAGTTCTCCGGCGTCGGCCCGACAAAGAGCAGCTCGCCCGGATTGCCAAGCTCTGCATGCGCCTCCTGTGCGCCTTCATTGGCCTGATCGAACACCAGGATGCCGAGGAACTTGGGAAGCAGAACCATGTCCACCTCCTGTCCGGCCTCAAGCGTGGTTTGGGCGCTCGCAATGCTTGCGCCGCCCATCATAAATGCGGCCGTCAGGCCAAGGGTTTTGCGGGATGTCATGGGTTCCTCCTCCGTTGAACTCTCAGTCACTCAAGTGCCGCGGCCCCCGCCGCGGCGATTTTGGCTCAGGCCTGCCCCACGGTTTGCCGCTGGGTGCCAAGCCCTTCGATGCCAAGCTCCATCACCTGCCCCGGTTTGAGATAGACGGGCGGCTTCTGCCCCAGCCCCACGCCCGGAGGCGTGCCCGTCGAAATGATGTCGCCCGGCGCCAGCGTCATGAATTGCGAAATGTGGTGGATCAGATGCGCCACGCCGTAGACCATCGTGGCCGTGCTGCCATCCTGATAGCGGTGGCCATCGACTTCGAGCCACATATGCAGGTTCTGCGGGTCGGGCACCTCATCGCGGGTGACGAGCCAGGGGCCGATGGGGCCGAAAGTATCGGCGCTTTTGCCCTTCACCCACTGGCCGCTGTAATCGAACTGAAACGCGCGTTCGGATACATCGTTGGCCACGCAGTAGCCGGCAACGTGATCCATCGCATCGGCCTCATCCACGTAGCGCGCGGGCTTGCCGATCACGACGCAAAGCTCAACCTCCCAATCCGTTTTTTCCGAGTTTCGGGGGATCAGCACCTCGTCATTCGGCCCGCAGATTGCGGAAGTGGCCTTCATGAACAATACTGGGTGGTCCGGAACGGCCATGCCCGATTCCGCGGCATGGTCGGAATAGTTGAGCCCGATGCAGATGAACTTGCCCACCTGCCCTACGCAGGGGCCGATACGCGTGTCGGCGGGCAGGGCGGGAAGCGCAGAGAGGTCAAGCGCGCCAAGCCGCGCGAGCGCCTCGTCGAACAGCGCCTCGCCCGCGATATCGGCCACCTGGCCGGAAAGATCGCGCAACGTGCCCTCGGCATCGAGGGCGGCGGGTGTTTCCTGCCCCGGGGGGCCAACGCGAAGAAGCTTCATGCAATCTGTCCTTGCGGAAGGGGAACGGGTTTGCGTGGCGCCTCGCCTTTGAGTGCGCGCGCGATGTCTTCGGCAACAAGCCCCTGAAGCCGCCCGATCGCGGCCTCGGAATACCAGGCGGCATGGGGGCTTAAGAGGCAGTTCGGGGCCGTGCGCAGGGGCGAGCTTTCGGGCAGCGGCTCGCTGCGAAAAACATCGAGCGCGGCGGCGGCGATGGTGCCCTGGGCAAGCGCCTGCGCCAGATCCTCTTCCTCGATCAACAGGCCGCGGGCGGAATTCACGATCATCGCGTGGGGCTGCATCTGGGCGAACCGTGCGGCGTTGAAAAACCCGATGGTTTGCGGCGTGGCCGGCGCGTGGAGCGAGATGAGATCGGCCTCTGCCAGAAGCCGTTCGGCGCTGACCAGCGCCGCGCCGGGCACCTCCGCGCGCCCGGGATCGGCGGCAATGAAGCGAAAGCCAAAGCCCGCAAGGCGGGCCAGCACGGCGCTGCCAATCTGGCCGAGGCCGAAAAAGCCCACAGTGGTTTCGGTGAAGGGCTTCATCGGCTTGGCCGCCTTCACCGCGGCCCACTCGCCACCGCGCACGGAGGCGTCGAGCGCGGGAAGCTTGCGCAGAAGCGTCAGGATCGACGCGGCAGTGTGGTCCGCCACCTCTTCCACGCAATAGTCCGGCACATAGCCAAGCTTCAGGCCCGCCGCAGCGGCGGCTTCGAGATCGATATTGTCATAGCCTACGCCGTAGCGGATCACCGTGGCGCCGGGGCGCACGGCGGCTGCCGCGCCCGGCCCGAACGGGGCAAACTGCACGGCCACCACATCGGCGCCCGCCACGGCCTCGGCCACCTCGGCATCGGATTTGCACTGGTGGGCGGAGAAGGCGGCCCCGCCCGCGGCTGCCGCCGCCGCCTCGGCCTCAACCGCAGGAAAGGTGTAATCGGTGACGACAACCTTCATTGCGGCCCCTCCAGATAATCATGGATGATCTCGCCCGGAACGAGCGTGAAATCGGCGCGCCAATAGAACGCCTCGAGCGGCTCGATCACCGGAAGGCGGCTGACGGGAAGCTGGGCATTGGGGCGCAGCTCTACCGTGCCGGGCGCCACCCAAGCCTCGTGCACCGTTACCTCGGATAGCTTGCGGCTGGTGATCTGGCGGATCGCGGGGCGGCCATCGATTTGATCCACCGCCTTGAGGTTTAGGTTCGTTGCGAAATCGAAATGCGGGGCGATGGCGTCAGGGGCGCAGGCGCGCTGCTTGTAGGGCGTGGTGCCGGTTATGACGGTAATGCCGTTCCGCTCCACCTCGCCCACGATCAGGTCGCCGCGCCGCTCGATCTTCGGGGCGCCGAGCTTCTTGGGCTGGCCATGCACCTCGCGGCCATGGGCCACCCCCACATCCGAAGACAGCACGAGATAGGGGGAATAGGCGCCCTCATGGCCCCCAAGCCGCGCGCCCACCATCACATTGCATTCGGCATAGGGGCCCAGCCAATCGGTATCGTGCATCTGGTAGACATGGGCGCAGGCAATATCGCCCGTGGGCTCCAGCGGCGGCGGCAGCAGGAAGGCAATCGCCTCGGGATCGGTGCGCCAGTAAAGCGTGAGGATTTCGGCATTGCGGAAGGCGAAGGGAAAGGGCGGGATCATCGGCGCATCCCAAGGCGTGGAGAATCCGCTTGCCCGGATTTCATCCTCGGTTGGCCGTGTCACACCGTGGCGTGTGCGGCGCATGCGCCGTCCTCCCCTGTGGCTAGGGCTTTGGCTTTGACAGCGCGCCCAAGTCTCATTACCAATTAATTGGTCATACCAATTTTGACGATGCGCGGAAGGATTACAAGAAAAATGTTCGATCTCTCGCCGATCCCCGTGCCCGATCTTTCGGGCAAGACGGTTCTTGTTACGGGCGCCGGGAGGGGCATCGGGGCTGCGCTGGTGCAGCTTTTGGTGGGCCGCGGCGCGCGGGTCTTCGCCGGGGCCTTCGGCGCGCCGGACCCCGATTTCACCGCGCATCTCGCGGGTGCGACGGTGCTGGATCTCGACGTAACGCGCGAGAACTCGGTGGCGGCGGCGATCGAAGCGATCGGCACGCTCGATGCGCTCGTGAACAACGCAGGCTCGATCACGCCCATCGGGCATATCGATGGGTTGCAGACCGAGGCATTGCGCCATGCCTATGAGGTGAACGCCCTGGGGCTCCACCGGATGACCTGCGCCGCCCTGCCGCTTTTGCGCGCCTCACGCGGCGTGGTGGTGAATGCGGGCACGGGCGCCGCAACAACGGCGATGGAGGGCTGGGCGGCCTATTGCAACTCCAAAGCCGCCGCCCGCATGATGACGATGATGTTTGCCAAGGATCTTGAAGGCGGGCCGGTGCAGTTTTTCTTTATCGGTATCCCGCCCACCGATACCGATATGCAGCATGAAATCCGCACCGCCGGGCTAAACCCGATCAGCCAGATCGCGCAGGCCGATCTGGTGCACCCTGAGGTGCCCGCAAGCGTGATGGCCTGGCTCTGCGGGCCTGAGGCACGGGAACTGGATGACGTGATCCTCGATGTGCGCGATGACTTCTTCAGGGCGATGATGGCCTGAGCGCCACTTGGGGGGGAACACGATGCTCGTCACATCCGTTGAGGCACTTCCGGTCTCCTACCAGGAGCCGACCGATCATAACCGCTTCCGCTCCGTCTGCCTTGTGAAGATTACCGATGCCGAGGGCCGCGTAGGCTGGGGCGAGGCGTGTACCTATTTTCCCGAAGCCTCCCGCGCCGCAGCGCAGATCATTGAAGGCTTCGCGCCGCTGGTGATCGGCCAGTCACCGCGGGATATCGAGGCGATCTGGCAGGCGCTCAAAGCCCATAGCTGGTGGTATGGCACCGGTACCGGCATCGCCTCGTTTGCAATCTCGGGGATCGATATTGCGCTTTGGGATCTGAAGGGTAAGCAACTGGGCACGAGTGTGCTGGATCTTCTGGGCGGGCCGGTGCGCGAAGCGCTGCCTGCCATTGCCAGCCTGCATGGCACCAAGGCCAGCATTGCCGAGATGGCCGAAGAGATCGCGGGCCACACGGCAACGGGGCTGCATGGCGCCAAGGTGGGCTTTGGCAAGGCGGGCGACGCGCATCTGGGCTTTGATGAGGCGCGCGATCTCGATTTCGTGGATCAGGTGATGGCGGCCATGGGGCCGGGCAAAGACCTGATGATCGATCTCGGTGTGAAGAACCATTGGGATATCGCCACCGCCATCCGCCGCGCCCGCGCGTTTGAAGCGCGGGGCGTGGCCTGGCTGGAAGAGCCGCTGGGCCATGACGATCCCGAAGGCTATGCCGCGCTGCGGGCGGGCAGCGGCATCCGCATTGCCTATGGCGAACGGGAATGGAACGCGCGCGGCGTGGAGCGGATTGTGGCCACGGGCACCGTGGATGTGGTGGGCCTCGATCCCGGCCGTGTGGAGGGAATCACCGGGTTCCGCAAGGCCGCGGAAATCTGCGCGCTGCACCGCCGCCAGGCCAATGCGCATAACTTCTCCACCGCCATCGTGGGCGCGGCGAGCCAGGCGCTGAGCTTTGCCTGCTCGGCCTGCCATGTGCTGGAACTGCAGCCGGTTTACGGCCCCGCGCAGCGCGATTTGGTGGATCGGCCGGTCTGGCATGAAAACGGCTTTGTGAACAGGCCCGAGGGCCCTGGGCTGGGGATCGAGATCAACGAGGATCTGGTGGCTTCGGCGCGACTTGCGTAACGGACCGAGGATCAGACCGCCAGAACCCCCTCGAAATCAGGAAGGTGTACCCGGAGGCTCAACCGCGCGCGCGTTCGCCCTCAGAGGCGGTTTCCGAAAGCGAGGCCACTAGAAAGGCGATGTTGCGCCGCGCCCAGGGGGGCACGCGGGAGCGGAGGAGAAATGCGAAGCTGTCGCCATCGCCCTGTGCGGCAGAAGTAGCCATCCGCACGATCCACGCCTCGTCAAATGACACTTCGGCCACGCCGGGGCGCAGCATTTTCGGCCGTCTGCCAAGGGCTTGCGGCAAGCATTTCATGAGCGCGTCGGCATGGGCCCTCTGCGCAACCCCGCGATCCGCCGACAAAAGCGCGCAGGCTTCGAACAGATCCGCGCGCGCCGCCGCGCGGCAATCCCGCGCGGCACGGCGGAGCTGATTGAGAATAGCGCGCGATGTGGCGTCAAGCTCCGCCGCGCGCGCGTTTTTGCGCGGTGCGGGGATATTGGCGTTGAAGGCGGTCAGCGCAGCCATCTGTGACAATCCCAGTGCCCCGGGCAGGTGTGATCATGGGGCGGTTAATTCCTGACCCAATTTATAGGGTATTTTGCAAAATGCAATCCGCATCCGGGGCGACATGCCGTCACCAGCCCCTGTCCCCCGGAGATGTGCGCCCTACCCTCTGGGCCATGGCCATGCTGATCCCCACCGCCCGATGACCGCGCCGATCCTGATCATGGGCGCCACCTCGGGCATCGGGCGCGAAACCGTTCGGGAGGCAGAGGCGCGCGGGCTGCCCCTGCGCGCCTTTGCCCGCAGCGCCGATCGGCTTACCGAGACCGATCTCATCCAGCCCTTCCCAGGTGACGCGCGCTCACCGGAAGATGTGGCCCGCGCGCTCGATGGGGCCCGCGCAGTGATCTACGCGCTCGGGATCAAGGAGCGGCTCGCGATGCTGTGGGAGGTGGAGACGCTGTTTTCCGAGACCACGAAGGTGCTTCTTGCCGCGATGGCCGCGCAGAACGTGGCCCGGCTGGTCGCCGTCACTGGCTTTGGCGCGGGCCGCTCGCGCAGCTCGATGAGCGCACTGGAACGCTTCGGCTTCAACGCGGTGCTCGGGCGGCCCTATGCGGACAAGGCCCGGCAAGAGGATCTGATCCTTGCGAGCGATGTGAACTACACGATTGTGCGGCCCGTTATCCTCACCAATGGCCGGAAGACGGAGAAGATGAAGGTGCTGCGCGATCGTGAAACCTGGCGCAACGGCCTTGTCTCCCGCGCCGAAGTGGCCGCGTATCTTGTGAACGCGGTGGAGGAGGGCCTCGATATCCGCGCCGAGGTGGTGCTGGCCCGCTAGAAGGCCCCCGGTGCCGCCTGCTGCAAAGCGCCCTGCCCATATCGTGGGATATGGGTGCGCGAAGGTGGGCAAACCCCGCCCGGCCCCTAGATCAAGCCTTCATCGCGCCCATGGCGCCGCACCCTGTGCCCGCCCGGCACATGCTGACAGGACAAGACATGACCGCCCGCGCCCGCAACAACCTCGCCCTATACGATGATGTTGCCGCCCAGTGGTGGTCAGACGAAATCCGCTGGGTGCGCACGTTGAAGAATATGGTTCCGGGCCGGCTTGCCTGGTTTGACCGGCACGTCGCGTGGCCGGGCAAAGCAGTACTCGATCTCGGATGTGCGGGCGGTTTCATGGCCGAGGCGCTGGCGAAGAAGGGCGCCGAGATAACCGGCATTGACCCCGCCGCGCAGGCCATCGCAGCCGCGCGCGCCCACGCCGCCCGCGAGGGGCTGGCGATCCGCTATGACGTGGGCGTGGGCGAGGCGCTTCCCTATGGCGATGGCGCCTTTGATTGCGTGGTCTGCGTTGATGTGCTGGAGCATGTGGCGGACCTTCAGCGGGTGATGGCCGAGGTCGCGCGCGTTCTGAAGCCGGGCGGCATGTTTCTCTATGACACGATCAACCGCAACTGGATGGCCCGTTTGGCAACGATCACCGTGGCCGAAGATATCCTGCGGCTTCTGCCCAAGGGCACGCATGATCCGGACATGTTCATCACGCCGGGCGAACTGGCCGCGGCGATGGCGGGCGCCGGGCTTGACGTGGGGCCAACAACCGGGCTGGGGCCGCGCGGTCTGTCCCGCCGGGGCGATTTCACTTTTGGCCCGGTGCCGCTGAAATCCGTGATCTACATGGGCACGGCCCGGAAGCCGGAATAGGGCCGGTGCGGTGGGGTCGCCATGGCGCCGTCGGCCCTAGGGTTCGCCCGCGCGCCCATCCGTCACGCCGCTGATCAGCCCGTAACCCAGCAAATCGCGCATCTCTCTCGGATCGCGGAGAAGAGCGGTGCGTTTGGACGCGAGCGCGTTTTGCTCCGCCGCGGCCACCCGCGAGATCTTCACCGCCTCCTCAAGCCCCACGAAGCGGAAGCGCAGCGCCGCCCCGGGCGGGGCCTGCGCCACGCGCGGCAGATCGGCAGGCAGCACCGAGCCGATCCTGGGGTACCCCCCCGTTGTGCCGCATTCGGCAAGCAGCACATAAGGCGCGCCATCCCCGGTGATCTGGATATCTCCGGGCACGATGGCTTCTGAGAGGATCGTGAGGCCCTGCGAGAGGCCGAAGCCCGCGCCCTCTGGTTCCATCCGCACGCCCATGCGGTTGCCGCGCATACCGCGATGGAAGGTTTCCGCCTCAAAGCGCGCAATGTCGGCGGCCTCAAAGAGATGCGTTTGAAGGCTGGCCACAACGCGGATCGTGCCGCCCTCAAAGCGCGGCTCGGCAGGGATCTGCAAACCCACCGGCCCACCCGCATCGGGGCCCGCGGGGAGCGTGGTGCCCCCGGCCAGAGGCGCGCCGAGCCCGGCCACTAGATGCGTGCTGCGCGATCCCAGGCGGGCGGGCGTATCGAGCCCGCCGCCTATCGAAAGGTAGCCATAAACGCCCGCCTCCGCCGGCCCGATCGTCAGCGGCGCGCCTGCGGGCAGGAGGTGGCTTGCGTGCCAGGCAAGGCGGCGGCCATCGAGCGTTGCGCGCATCGGTGCGCCTGTGAGCGCGATGCGCATCTCTTCGCTGGCCTCGAACACGCCGCCCGCCCCCGCAAGCTCCAGCACCGCAAGGCCCGGATCCTGGCCCAGAAGTGCCGCGCCCTCGGCCAGAGCCAGCCGGTCTGCCGCGCCGCCGCGGGAAAGGCCGAAGGCCAGGTTTCCCGGGCGGCCCAGATCCTGCACCGTAACCCCCGGGCCCGCGCGGATAACGGTTAGCGCGCGGCTCACCCGAGCGCCTCGCAACTGGCCCCGCCCCGGGGATCGCCCGCAAACGCGGCAAGCGCGTCTGGCGCCACGGCGCAGAACTCAACCTCGTCGCCCGGGCGCAGGAGAAACGGTGTTTCGGTATCCGGCTGGAAGAGGCGCATGGCGGTTTGCGCCACATGCCGCCACCCGGTGGGCGTGGTGTTCGGAAAGAGCACCAACTGCCGGATCGCAACGCAAAGCCCGCCTGCGGGCACGGCGGCGGTAATGTCTGTCAGGCGCGGGATATCCCACGCTTCGGGCAACACGCCGAGATAGGGCATGCCGGGCGCGAAGCCGATGGTTTGCACGCGCAGCCGCGTGGCGCAGATCATCTCTGCTGCAGCCGCCTCTCCTATCCCCGCCGCCTCTGCCGCCTCGGCCAGTTGCGGGCCCGCCGCGCCCCCGAATGCAGCCGGGATGCGCCAGAGGCGGCGGCCGCTGGGAAGCGGGGCGGCATACCAATCCTGCTCGCCCAAGAGGCGCTCCAGCGCCACGCGCATCTCGCCATGCCCGATCCGCAAAGGATCAAAGCGCAGATAGGTGGAAACAAGCGAGGTCGCACTTTCCTCAACGCCTGCGATCCCCGCCGCCTCCACCGCATCGCGGAATGCAAGAGCCGCGCGGTTTGCGGCCTCGCTCAACCCATCACCGAAGGTCACAAGGTAGCCGTCAAACCCTGCAGGCTTGAGTATTGGTTCCATCAGGCCACAACCGCCAGCGCCGTTACCTGGTATTCGAATGACAGCGCGCGCCCCAGCACCGGATCGCTGAGGCGCATCCGATAGGCGCCCGCGGGCCGCACCCCGCCGATGGCTGGAAGCGTGCCGCAAAGCATTGCGCCGCCCTCTTCCAGCGGCGCGCCCGCGATCAACTCATCCAGCGGGCGGATCGCGGCGAGTGTACCGGCCTGGTAACGCACCCAGGCACCGCCCTCTTCAATCTCGCACCCGAGCTCAAGCTGATCGAGATGGCCCGCCACGTCATCGAACCGCCAGAGCGCGCCGCAGAGCGGCTTGGCGCACACCTGTTTTGACAGCGCAACCGAGGTGGCTTCCAGCGCCCTGTCGGTATGATCCGACCCAAGGCCAAGCCAGAGCGCGCCCGCTGCGCGGATCACCAGAGGCTCGATCTCGCCCGAACTGTCAGGGCCCACCACATCGATCCCCGCGTCGTGTGTAAGGAGGCCACGCGCGACCCGGTAGTAGAGCGGCACCTCTGAGGGCGGCGCCACGCCCAGCGCGGCGAGTTCTTCGATATGGTGATCAACCGCGGCGCGGTCGCGCCCCGTCCACCCCGCTACCACGGCATGGGTGATCGCGATCTCGCGCGGCCCGTCAGGCGTTTCGAACTGCATCCCCTATCCCTCGCTCAGCACCGAGGGCAGATATAGCGCGATGGCGGGGAAGAGGATCAAGAGCGCCACCATGATCAGCATCGCGATCACATAGGGGATCGCGCCCACCATCACCTCGCCCATCCGCCCGGTTTTTCGCGCGCCCTGCACCACGTAGAGGTTCAACCCCACCGGCGGCGTGATCAGCGCCATCTCGATGAGCACGATCATCAGAATGCCGAACCAGATCGGATCGAAGCCCTGCGCGATGACAAGCGGCACGATGATCGGGATCGTCACCACCATGAGAGAGAGCGTTTCGATGAAGAACCCCAGCACGATGTAGATCACCACCACCACGAGGATCAGCCCGGTGGGCGAAAGGCCCATGCCATCGAGCAGTCCCTGAAGCTCCCGCCCAAGCCCCGCCGAGGCCAGCGTGAAATTCAGAAACGAGGCGCCGATGACCACGAGCATGATCATTGAGGTGATCTTGATCGTGCCCAGCAGGCTGTCGGCAAACATCGAAAGGCTCACACCGCCGAAGAGCGCGGCGATCACGATGGCGCCTGCAACGCCGACCGCGGCGGCCTCGGTAGGCGTGGCCCAGCCCTGATAAATCGTGCCGATGATCACAGTGAAAAGCAGCACAATGGGGATGAGATGCAAAAGCGCGCGCAACATCTCTGCCAGCGGGAAGGTGCGGCGGGTGCCGCCAAGTTCGGGCCGGATCAGGCAGATCACCGCGGTGATCGCCATGAAGCCAAGCGCCAGCGCCACGCCGGGGATGAGCCCGGCCAGAAACAGCTGTGGGATCGAGGTTTGGGTGAGAAAGCCGTAGACGATAAGGTTGATCGAGGGCGGGATCATGATGCCAAGCGTGCCGCCTGCGGCGATGGCCCCGGAGAAGAGCCGCGGATCGTAGCCGAGCTTCTCGGCCTGTGGCATGGCCACGGTCGCAACCGTCGCCGCCGTGGCGACGGAAGAGCCTGAGGTGGCCGAAAACATCGTGGCGGTGGCGACATTGGCGTGCACCAGCCCGCCCGGCATCCAGCTCACCCACCTGTCCAGCGCGGCATAGGTGCGCGTGGCGATGCCGGAGCGCACGAGAATCTCGCCCAGAAGCACGAAGAAGGGGATCGCGATCAGCGTGGCGTTGTTGGAGGTGGACCAGACGAGGTTCCCAAGCCCCCGGATCAGCGGGAAAGGCGAAAAGAACGCATCCACCCCGAAGCCCAGCAGAAACAGCACGATCCCCACAGGGATCGAAAGCGCAAGCAGGCCCAGCAGACCCGCAGCAATCGCCCAGATCATGGCGCCCCGTCCTCTTCGCCGAAGCAGCCGATGGCTTCGTCGGCTTGCACGAACCGGCCTTTCATGACCAGCATCGCGGCGGCCACAAACGTGAGCCAGGCCATGGCGGCAAACCAGATCCAGCCCGCAAACCAGGGTGCCTGCACCCAGGCCAGCGGGGTTTCAAGCGGGGTATTGGCGCGCGAGCCGTTCTCAAGCGAGCGCGCCAGAACCGGCCAGCATTTGTAAGCGATCAGCGTAACCGTGCCGGTGAGCACCAGCATCGCGAAGAGATCCACCAGGGCCCGGCCACGCGGGCCCGCTCGGCGGCGCAGGATATCGATCCGCACATGGCCAAGCTCCAGCAGCGTGAACGCCATGCCCCAGGAGGTGGCAATGGCCATCACGTAGCCCGAGATCTCATCGGTGCCGCCAAAGGAAGAACCAAGCTGGCGCAGCACGATATCGGCCAGAACGATTGCTGCGCAGGCCATGAGCCCCGCGCCGGTGAGAAGCGCGATGCGGCGGTTGAACCGCCGCACCGTATCAAGCAACCGTTCTTCCATCGGGCGCGTCAGCTGCCGATCTGCACGCCGACAACGCTGCCCACGCTTGCGTTCCAGCGTTCGGCCCAATCCCCGCCCGCGCGTTCCGCCCAATCGGGCAGAACTTCGTTGACCAGAACGCCGCGCGCCTTCTCGAAATCGGCATCAGAGACATCAACGAGCGTCATCCCCCGTGCATCGCCCGCCGGGCAATCGCCATTGCCGGTGAGGCAGGCGATATCGTTGACAAGCGCATCCTGGGCGCTGGCCCAGGCGGGATCCTCGAACTCAGAGGCCACCTGCGCGGTGATCAATTCCTGCGTTCCGGCATCGAGCGCGTTCCACTTATCCATGTTCATGGCGGTCACCACGCTATCCCAGCCCCCGAGCGGGATCGGCATGAGGTGGGTGGACACTTCCCACCAGCCCGCGGAGTAGCCCGAGCCCGCGCCGGTGACCGCGCAATCCACAACGCCCTTCTGGAGCGCGCCGGGCACCTCGGAGAAGCCCACATTCACGCCCTCTGCGCCGAGCGCTTCGAGGAACTTGGCGGTCATCCGGCCAGAGGCGCGCACCTTCAGGCCCTCAAGATCGGCGAGTTCCGAGACCTCGGCATTGCAGAACACCACCTGCGGCGGATAGGGCGCGATCGCCAAGACCTTGCTGTTGAAGCGATCGGCATAGATATCCTCCACCATAGGGCGCGCGGCATCGACCATCGCGCGCGCCTCATCCGCCGTCAGCGCCAGAAGCGGCACATCGAGCCCTTCAAGCTCCGGCGCATCGGCCACGGCGTAGTCGGCCACCGTCATGGCCACGTCGTAAACACCATCGCCCAGCAGGCGGAACACATCGCCCACGCCGAGGTTCATCTGGTTATGGGTGGTCAGCGCCACATTGAGCGTGCCGCCCGAAGCCGCGGGCAGCGTTTCGCCCCAGAACGGGGCTTCATATTGCTGGTGCAGCGGCAGGCCGGACCAGCTTCCCACCACCGAAAGATCTTCGGCCAATGCGGGCGCGGCAAGGGCTGTGGAGGCGATGAGGAAAGTCAACGTGCGTGTCATGGGTTTCTCCTTGTTGGAACGTCAGGCGTGTTGGGTCAGAACCGGCACTTCGGCATCTTCAGCGATATCGGTAATCAGCATGTGGCCGGGCTTGTGTGTGATGCAGATCGGCAGGCGCGCGGCTTCGATGGCCACCTGGGGGGTAACCCCGCAGGCCCAGAACACGGGCACATGGCCCTCGGGCACCGGCGCGGGATCGCCCCAATCGGGGCGCGCGAGATCGGCAATCCCGAGCGCAGCGGGATTGCCTGCATGAACCGGTGCGCCATGGGCCAGCGGGTAGCGGCGTGAGATCTCGGCGGCCTCGTTCACCCGGCCCTCGGGGATCGCGCGCATGGAGACGACCATCTTGCCGGCGAAGGGCCCCGCCGGCACCGTTTCGATGTTCGAGCGGAACATGGGCACCGTCTTGTCATGATCGATGTGCCAGAGCGGAAGGCCCGCGGCCTGAAGCGCGCGTTCGAAGGTGAAAGAACAGCCTAGCGCAAAGGCCACGAAATCGTCCTGCCAGAGATCGGCGATATCGGTCACCGATCCGGCAAGCTGCCCATCGCGATAGATGTTGTAGGCGGGCACGTCGCTTCGGATATCGAGATCGCCGCCCATGGTGGCCAGCCAGGGGTTGCCGGTATCGGACACACCCGTCAGCGGACAGGGTTTGGGATTGCGCTGGCAATAGCGCATGAAATCCAGCGCATAGGCCGCGGGCATGATCGCGAGGTTGGCCTGCAGATACCCCTGCCCCAGCCCGGCCGTGTGCGAGGCGTAGCGGCGGCTGCGGATCGCGGCGCGCACATCGGCAACCGCACTGCCCTTCAGTGTTTCGTAGAGTTCCGACATGCCCCGCCTTTCGCGGCCAAGGCTGCCGCCGGGCCATCATAAAAGCAAATCGAAAGATTTTACTCTAAGGCATAAATTCTCTTTATGCGTCTGCCCGTCGCGCATAAGCCCGAGCCACCTCCTGCGCCATGGCTCCGGCAGTTTGGTTGAGGTGGCTTTTCGGTGCCCGAAGAAACGAAGCGGTGAATTCCAGGGGCTGCGGAACCCAGCCCGGATCAAACTCCCGTATCCGCCCCGCACGCACATGATCCGCGCCCAGCGCACGCGGCAGGACCGCCACGCCCATATCCGCCTCGACCAGCCGGAAACAGGCCGAAAGCGAGGAGGAGGGGAACAGCGCCACGTCCGGCCCGCCCCGCTCCATCAGCATCTCCTTGAGTTCCTGAAAGGGCCGCGTGTTGCGCGCGTAGCTCATCACCGGGAGGGTGAGATATGCCCCGGCCATCTCTGCCGGATCGCGCGCGGCAGCACAGTACCACGCCAGATCGAAACCCGGCAGCGCGATGTTTTCGACGGTGTATTCCGAGATCGGGCCAAGCAGGATCGCCAGATCAATCTCGCGCCCCAGAAGCGCCGCGCGCAGATCGGTGGACACATCCACATTCACTTCGATCTCAAGCTTGGGATAGGCATCGTGGAGGCGCGAGACAAGCTCTGGCAACCAGCACTGCGCGACCGTCTCGGACGCGCCAAGCCTCAGCCGGCCCTCTACGCCGGCGGGATCGGCCACATCGCGCACCACGCGTTCGACGAGATGTTCGAAGCTTTCGGCATGGGCGAGCAGCAACTCGCCACGTTTTGTCAGCCGCAGCCCGCCGCCCGTGCGATCGAACAGATCGCAGCCCAGCGCCCCCTCAAGGCTTTTGATACGGGTGGTGACGGCGGGTTGGGTGAGGTTCTGCGCAATCGCGGCACGGCGCACACCGCCAAGGCGGACCACGGCCAGAAAGGTTCGCATCTGTTCAAGCGTGAATCGCGCCATGGCGCACCGTCGCATATTGGCGGGCGGGCTGTGTAGCCTTGCGCCGATGCGATCGGGTGAGCGCGCATGGCGGCGCGCCCTACCCCTCGCGCTGGGCCACCACGCGCAGCAGCGCCGCCAGCAGGGAATGCGGCAGCGTGGGGCCGCGCCCGATGCCAATGTATTCGTCACTGTCGCGGCTGGAAGTTTTGCGTAGCGAGCAGGTCCAATGCCCGTTCGGCTGCCACGCCTTGCCCTTCACGCTCACCGTCCAGCCTGGAAGCATCGCGTAGATCAGTTCAAGAATCCGATCCGTCGAATCAAGATCGGGCGATGAAAACGCCCCGGCCTCGCCCGCCGCGATCCTGTTGATCTCGCCAAGCGCGGCGCCTGCCAGCGCCTCATCAATCGTCAGCGCGGCTTCGAGCCTGTCCGACAATTCCTGCAGTTTTGTCTCACCCATTTGCCCTGGTCCTCCTGGCTGTCCCCAAGCTTCAGGCAACGGCGCAGGCGCCTCCTTGACGCTGATCAAGGCGGGCGCGCCCCCGGCGCCTAGGATCAGATCAGGATTTCCAATCAGCCCAAGGGATTTTCCATGACGACCGATACAGTCGCCGTAATCTTCTTTGACAACCTCAAGCGCGAAGACGTTGCCCTGGTAGGGGGCAAGAACTCCAGCCTCGGGGAAATGGTGCAAACGCTCGGCGCGAAAGGCATCACCGTTCCGCCTGGATTTGCCACCACATCCGACGCCTTTCGCGAATTCATCACGGCCAACGATCTTGGCAAAGTGATCACCGATCGGCTTGCCGAATTGGCGGAGGGAAAGAAAACGCTCGCGCAGACCGGCGCGGCGATCCGCCATGCGATTGCAGCCGGCGATTGGCCGAGCGCAATCGAGGAAGACATCCGAAAAGCCTATCGCGCGCTTTGCGAACGCACCGGCATCGATCAGCTTTCCGTCGCCGTGCGTTCATCGGCAACGGCGGAAGACCTGCCCGATGCAAGCTTCGCGGGCCAGCAGGAAACCTACCTTAACGTGGTGGGTGAGGAAGAGCTGCTAACTGCCTGCCGCAACTGCTATGCCTCGCTCTTCACCGATCGCGCGATCACCTACCGCACGGTGCAGGGCTTCGATCACACGCAGGTCGCGCTTTCCGTTGGCGTGCAGCAAATGGTGCGCTCCGATATCGGCGGCTCCGGCGTGATGTTCTCGATCGACACGGAATCGGGCTTTGACAAGGTGGTGCTGATCAACGGCGCCTGGGGCCTTGGCGAGAACGTGGTGCAGGGCGCGGTGACGCCCGACGAATATCAGGTCTACAAGCCGTTCCTCGGCAACGAGAAGCTTACCCCGATTGTCGCCAAAACCCTGGGCGCGAAAGAAATGAAGATGATCTACTCCACCACCGCGGGAGAGACGATCAAGAACGTGCCCACCTCGAAGGCGGAGCGCGGATCCTTCGTGCTGTCGGATGCCGAGGTGATCTCGCTCGCCCGGATGGCGGCCACGATTGAAGAGCACTACGGGCTGCCGATGGATATGGAATGGGCGCGCGACGGGATCACGGGCGAGCTTTTCATCGTTCAGGCACGGCCCGAAACGGTGCAGAGCCGGATGGATGCGGGCAACCTCAAATCCTACTCCATCGGCGACCATGGCGAGACGCTGGTCACCGGCATCTCGGTAGGCTCTGCCATCACCACCGGAACGGTGTGCCTGATCGAGAACGTCAAGGATATCGACAAGTTCGTGGATGGCTCGGTTCTTGTAACCTCGACGACCGACCCCGATTGGGTGCCGATCATGAAGAAGGCTTCGGCCATCGTAACCGATCATGGCGGCCGCACCTCGCACGCCGCCATCGTTTCGCGCGAGCTGGGCGTGCCTGCCATCGTGGGCTGCGGCAACGCCACACATGAACTGCACAGCGAGCAGGAAATCACGGTGAGCTGCGCCGAGGGCGATACGGGTTTCGTCTATTCCGGAACGGCGGATTTCGCGGTTGAAACCCTCGATCTTGATCATGTGCCCGAAACCAACACGCGCATCATGCTGAACCTCGCCAACCCGCAAACGGCAGCGCGCTGGTGGCGCCTGCCCGCCGCGGGCGTTGGCCTCGCGCGAATGGAGTTCGTTGTTTCAAACGCGATCACGGTACACCCCGAGGCGCTTTTGCATTTCGACGAGCTGCGCGATGAGGCGGTACGCGAAGAGATCGAAGCGCTGACGGCAGGCTATGATGACAAGCCTCAATACTTTGTGGATCAGCTTGCCATCGGGCTCAGCCGGATTGCCGCGGTGGCCTACCCCAACCCAATGATCCTGCGCATGTCGGATTTCAAGACGAACGAGTATGCCGATCTGCTTGGCGGGCGGCAGTTTGAGCCGCATGAGGAAAACCCGATGATCGGGTGGCGCGGCGCGTCACGCTACTACGACGATGGCTATCGCGACGGGTTTGCCTTGGAATGCCAGGCGGTTGCGAAGCTGCGCACCGAGATGGGCTTTGACAACGTGATCATCATGATCCCGTTCTGCCGCACGCCGGAAGAGGCCGATAACGTGCTGGCTGTGATGAAGGAAAACGGCCTGGAGCGCGGCAAGGATGGCATGGAGGTTTACGTGATGTGCGAAGTGCCATCGAACGTGATCCTGGCCGAGGAGTTCTGCAAACGCTTTGACGGTTTCTCGATCGGGTCGAATGACCTCACGCAGCTGACCCTCGGGATCGACCGGGATAGCGACAAGCTTGCGCCGCTTTTCGATGAGCGGCATCCGGCAGTAGTGTGGATGATCCGCTCGATCATCGAACGCGCCCATGCCCAGGGCTGCAAGGTGGGGTTGTGCGGGCAGGCACCCTCGAACTACCCCGACTTCGCGAAGGTGCTCGTGGACGCCGGGATCGATACGATATCGGTTACGCCCGACAGCTTCCTCGAAGTGAAAAACATCGTGGCCGAGGCCGAAAAGTAATCTATAGGCGGCGGGCGCTCAGAGCGCTCGCCGTGCCGCCTTATTCGGGCCAAAGGGCCGTTTCGGGGTGAAACTGCGACCAGGCGAACCAGAACGCCTCGTGGCTGCCCAGATCCGATCCATCGGCACCCACGGCGCGGATGCCGCCCGCATCAAGCTCTAGCTTCACGTTTTCAAACCCGATCTCTTCACCCGCACGCAAGGCAAGAAGCGCCGCGCTGCGCTGGAAGGCCACGGGCGTGCCTGACGCGGCCACCACGCCGATCACATCCTCATGCACCGGCAGGCGCGGATCCACATCGCCCACCGGGAAGATCGGGCCATTGGCATCGCGGGTGTTGCGGAAATCGGGATCGCGCCCAAGGGCCAGGCGTTCAACAAGTACGGTTGTTTCGGGATGCTCTTCCTTCCAGGTGCCCCAATCGGTTGTCACCACCGTGGCTTGTTCCAGCGTAACTCCCTTCTCTGCCAGCGGGCCTGTGACCGCATGGCCAAGAAACGTATCGAAGACAGAATAGGTGATCAGATCGTACATGACCTTGTTTGACCGGATCAGAAGGCCCGAGGTGCGCAGGATCGGGCGTTCGATCCCCTCCGGCAGCCCGTCGGTGAAATAGGCCTGGGCCGCGCCGCAGAGCGTGCAATAGGGGATACCCAGATCCCGCCCGCCGAGGGTATCGTTCACCATCTCGCGCACTTCCATGATCCGGCGCGGATAGGCCCGGTATTCGCCGTTCACCTCAACGCCGAAAACGATATCGCTATCCTTCAGCCACGCCGCTTCAGCCGCGGGGATTACTTCGGGGTTGTCTGCGGCAGGGATGCAATTGCAGGGCTCGTCGGTGGTATCGAATGGCCGCGCATCGATCAGCACGCCGCCCCAGGAAACCAGGCGCCAATCGATATCGCCTTCAACGAAGATCCGCTCCCACCCCGGCACGATACTGGTGAAGATCGCGCGCTTCGTTGCAAGGTAGTCGGGGGGCGCGGGAATATCCCAGGCGATTAGGTGATCGGTGGTGGCGCCCCAGGGATGGCGCTCCTGCAGATCCACGCCCAGAAGCTGCCCGGCGGCGCCCGCCAGTTCGCGGCTGAGCCCGGGGCTTGAGACAAAGCGCATCAGATCGCTGATCGGCCAGGCGAGCCGGGGATCGCCCGAGGCCGCGATCACCTCAAGCGCGGCGATCTGGTCAAGCCCCCATGTGGAGTTTTCCGCGCTATCCACAAACGCGGTTTGCGCGGCGGCTTTCACATCTTCCGAAAGCGGGCCGTCGGGCACCGCGGGCGGCTCGCCAAACTGCTCAATCGCATAGTCGGTCAGGCCCCCTTCCGCGCGGGTATCCTGCGCCCAGATCAGCGCCAGGGCGCTTAGCGCCATAAACAGGATGGCGCGGGGGGTTCGAAGAGTTGCAGATCGCATCAGAGGCCCTTTCCCAATCGGCTTAGGCGCCGGAACCGCAGGAAAACCGCGCCCCGGGGCTGCGGCGCCCGGATCGGGGCCGCATGACTATGCCCAACTGTGTCGCCGCAAATGCCAATCGCGCCAAATCACACTTTTTCAGCCATTGGTGATCTGGGGCGCGCGCCCGGCGCTTGCGAAACAGCCGGCATTTTGCGCCATCCGCGGCGCGGCCCCGTCTGACCACCGCAATCCACCCGAAATCAATCGCGGGCGTGGGGCCTTCTGTTGCACCCGCGCACGCCACAATGGTGTGTGCCGCCCCCGGCCCAAAATACGCCGCTTTACGTCAAGAATTATCCCGCGAAATCGCGTGGAGCATAGGGTCGGCACCATGTGCCTGCTGCGGCCCGCTCCCCCCGGCTGATCCGGGAGGGGTGAGACCGCATGCCGCACGCCACAGGAATTCGCGCCCAAACGCTTATGTGCAGGACTAGGGTATTTTCATGGATCAGCTTGTTCCGCCCAAACACAAACGCCGCGATCCCTCGCTGCCAAAGGGCCGTCAGGTCAGCGACGATCATGTGGCCCATGTTGCGGATATCCTTGGAGATATGGCGCGCCGGCCGGATATGGTGATCGAGGCGCTGCATCTGTTTCAGGATCGGCAGGGCTATATCTCCGCCGCCGATATAACTGCGCTGGCGGAGCTTTTTCGCCTCTCGCAGGTGGAAATCTTCGAGGTCGCGAGCTTTTATCACCACTTCGACGTGATCAAGGAAGGCGAAACGCCGCCGCCGCCGGTGACGATCCGCGTCAGCACCTGCGTGTCCTGCGAACTGGCCGGTGCTAATGCGCTGATCGAGGATCTCAAGGCCGCCGTTGACCCCTCTGAAGTGCGGGTGATCGGCGCCCCCTGCATCGGGCAATGCGATGGCGCGCCCGCGGCGCTTGTGGGCAAGCAAATCGTCCGCTATGCAACTGTTGAGACGCTGCTGCAAGCGATCGCCGCAAACCCCCGCCGCCCGCAATTGCCGGATTACGAGAACCTCGCGCTTTACCGCGCCGAAGGCGGCTATCACGTGCTGGCCAAGATCATGTCGGGCGAGATCTCGCCCGATCAGGCAATCCAGAAGATGTCCGAAGGCGGGCTGCGCGGCCTTGGGGGCGCGGGCTTCCCGGCCGGGAAGAAATGGGGCTTCGTGCGCAGCTACCCCGGCCCGCGCCTGATGACGGTGAATGGCGATGAGGGCGAGCCGGGCACGTTCAAGGATCGCTGGTGGCTGGAGAAGCACCCGCATCGGATGCTGGAAGGCGCGCAGATTGCGGCCCATGTGGTGGGCTGCGACCGCATCTACTTGTACATGCGCGACGAGTATCCGCAGGTCCACGAAATCCTGCGCCGCGAGATTGATGCGCTGGAGCGCGCGGGGCTGTGCCCGGTGCCGTTTGAGCTGCGGCGCGGCGCGGGCGCCTATATCTGCGGCGAAGAAAGCGCGATGATCGAATCGATCGAGGGCAAGCGCGGGCTGCCGCGCCACCGCCCGCCCTATATCGCCGAGGTCGGGCTTTTCGGGCGCCCAACACTAAACCACAACGTGGAAACCCTGCTCTGGGTGCCGCAGATCGTGGAACACGGGCCGGAATGGTTCGCCTCTCAGGGCTGGACGGAAGAGAACAAGGGCGTGCGCTCTTTCTCCGTATCGGGCCGCGTGAAGGAGCCCGGCGTGAAGATCGCGCCCGCAGGTATCCCGCTGATCCGCCTGATCGAAGACTATTGTGGCGGCATGGAAGAGGGGCATGAGCTTTACGCCTTCATGCCCGGCGGCGCCTCGGGCGGCATCTTCCCCGCCCACATGGCTGATCGCGCGATGGATTTCGGCACCTGGGAACAGGAGGGCGGGTTCATCGGCAGCCATGCGGTGGTGATCCTGTCGCAGCACGACAGCGTGCGCCAGGCGGTGCTGAACACGATGCGCTTCTTCAAGCATGAAAGCTGCGGACAGTGCACACCTTGCCGTTCGGGCACCGACAAGATGGTGCGCATGCTCGAAGCGCAGGAACAGGATGCGGAGATGTTCGACGATCTTCTCACCGTCATGCGCGACAGTTCGATCTGCGGGCTGGGCCAGGCCGCGGGCAATTGCGTGACCCACCTGATGCAGCATTTTCCCGAGGAGTTCGCACAATGAGCCTTGATATGGCCCATACCGGCGTTGCCTTCATGCTCGATGGGCAGGAGGTTCAGGCGCTGCCCGGCGAAACGATCTGGGATGTGGCGAAGCGCCATCAGACCGAAATTCCGCATCTCTGCCACAAGGATGTGCCCGACCTGCGGTCAGACGGGAACTGCCGCGCCTGTGTTGTGGAGATCGAGGGCGAGCGCACGCTCGCAGCCTCCTGCGTGCGGATGCCGCGCGCGGGCATGGTGGTTCACACCGGCACGGCCCGGGTGCAGAAGAACCGCGAAATGGTGTTTGAGCTTCTGGCCTCGGACATGCCCGCGCGGGATAAGGGCCCTGATCCCGACAGCCATTTCTGGCAGCAGTTCGATCTTGTGGCCCGGGCGGGCGATACTGCCGCCCCTGCCCCGCGCTATCCCAGCGGGCGGCCGGGCGCGCAGGCCGAGATCCCGATTGACAGCATCTTCCACGATGCTTCGCACCCCTCGATCGCCGTAAACCTCGATGCCTGCATTGCATGCGAGCTTTGCACCCGCGCTTGCCGCGATGTGCAGGTGAACGATGTGCTGGGCATGGCCGATCGCGGCATGGCCACCATCCCGGTATTCGACATTGGTGATCCCATGGGGCTTTCTACCTGCGTGGGCTGCGGCGAATGCGTGCAGGCCTGCCCCACCGGCGCGCTGATGGAAAAAACGCTTCTCGACGAGACCGCCACCCAGCGCGCCGTCTATGCCGATGAGGTCAAGCCCTCCGTCTGCCCCTTCTGCGGCGTGGGGTGCCAGACCGAGATCAGCGTAAAGGGCAACGATATCATCAAGGTGGATGGGCGCGATGGGCCCGCGAACCGCGGCAAGCTTTGCATCAAGGGCCGCTTCGGGATGGATTACGTGATGTCGCCCGAACGGCTGACAAAACCGCTGATCCGGCGCGAGGATGCCCCGAAAACCCCCGCGGCGGAGCTGAGCTTCGAGCAGATCCCGGATATCTTCCGCGAGGCCACCTGGGAGGAGGCGCTGGACCGGGCCGCCGCAGGGCTGACCACGGTGCGCGATAGTATCGGCGGGCAGGCCGTGGCCGGGTTCGGATCGGCCAAGGGCACGAATGAAGAGGCCTATCTCTTCCAGAAATATATCCGCCAGGGCTTTGGCACCAATAACGTGGATCACTGCACGCGGCTTTGCCACGCCTCCTCGGTTGCCGCCTTGATGGAAGGCGTGGGGTCAGGCGCCGTCTCTGCCCCCTTCACCGCCGCCGATGACAGCGATTGCATCGTGCTCATCGGCTGCCGCCCGGAACAGAACCACCCGGTTGCGGCCACCTACTTCAAACAGGCCGCCAAGCGCGGCACGAAACTGATGGTGTTTGATCCGCGCAAGCAGGGGCTGATGCGGCACGCCTCCCACCCCGTTGTGTTCGAACCGGGGCGCGACGTACCGATGCTGAACGCGATGATCCACACGATCATCGCCGAGAAGCTTTACGACGAGCAATATGTTCAGGCCCATGTCGATGGGTTCGAGGCGCTGAGCGAGAAGGTGAAGGATTTCTCACCCGAGGCGATGGCCGAAATCTGCGGGGTTGAGGCCGAATACCTCAAAGATCTCGCCCGCGCTTTCGCCACATCCGAGCGCGCAATCATCTTCTGGGGCATGGGCGTAAGCCAGCATGTGCATGGCACCGATAACGTGCGCTGCCTGATCGCGCTATCGCTGATCACCGGCCAGGTCGGGCGCGAGGGCACCGGAATTCACCCGCTACGCGGCCAGAACAACGTGCAGGGCGCGTCCGATGCCGGGCTGATCCCGATCTGCTACCCCGATTACCAATCGGTGGAAAACGCCGATGTGCGTGGGGCCTATGAGGATGCCTGGGGCCGCAAACTTGATCCTGCCAAGGGCCTGACGGTCGTGGAAACGATGAATGCGATCAAGGCGGGCGAGGTGAAGGCAATGTATGTGCAGGGCGAAAACCCCGCCATGTCGGACCCCGATCAAAGCCATGCCCGGCGCGCGTTGTCGATGCTCGATCACCTCGTGGTGCAAGATATCTTCTTCACAGAGACGGCCTGGTTTGCCGATGTGATCCTGCCCGCCTCGGCGCAGCCGGAAAAGCCCGGCACCTACACCAATTCCAACCGGCAGGTGCAGATTGCCCTGCCGGTGCGCACGCCGCCGGGCGAGGCGCGCCAGGATTGGAAGCTGATGCAGGAGATGGCGCGCCGATCGGGCCTTGATTGGGATTTCAAGGATGTGGGCGAGATCTATGCCGAGATGGCAAGCCTCATGCCCTCGCTCGACAATATCAGCTGGGAGCGGCTCTTGCGCGAAGGTTCCGTCTGCTACCCCGCGACATCGGAGGATGGACCGGGCGAAGAAATCATCTTCCGCGACGGCTATCCCACTGCCACCGGCAAGGCACGGCTGGTGCCCACCGATCTGGTGCCGCCCGATGAGTTGCCCGATGATGACTATCCGATGGTGCTCACCACAGGCCGTTTGCTTGAGCATTGGCATACCGGCGCGATGACCCGCCGCGCCACGCATCTTGAAGCCCAGGAAGATGAGGCGATCGTCTCCATGCACCCCAAGGATATCGGGCGCATGGGCCTGGAGCGGGGCGAACGCGTGCGGGTGGAAACCCGCCGTGGCGCGATCACGCTGACTTTGCGCGCGGATCGCGATGTAACGCCCGGCATGCTGTTTATGCCGTTCTGCTTCGCCGAGGCGCCCGCGAACGTGCTGACGAACCCCCAGCTTGATCCCTTCGGCAAGATCCCCGAGTTCAAGTTCTGCGCGGCGCGGATTTCGAGCGCCGAGGGTAACGTGGCGGCGGAGTAACGGGCGGGGCGGCTTCTGGTTTCAGGCCGCCCGAAGAACTAGAAAACCTTTTATTTACAATGTCATAGGGATCTTTCTGCGTGGCGTGGTGGCGCGGAGGGATCGCAGCCGCCGCGCGCGCCCTGCCGCCGGGCGGAGCGCCCGATTTGATGGATATCAACGAGACCTGCGCCGTTTTGTGATGGACTCGCCCCATAGCAAAACATTTCTGCCGGGCCGCTTCATTCCTTCCCTGCGCCCCGGCCCAGCACGGGAGAGATAAGATGTTGAAATCAAACTATCATTCCGAGCGTATTGCGGAGGGCCCCTGGGCCGGCTTCCAAAGTGGCCGGTGGTCAGACGGGCTGGATGTGAGGGATTTCATCCAAATGAACTACACGCCCTACGAGGGCGATGACGCATTTCTCGAAGACGCGACGGAACGGACAAAGGCGCTTTGGGCCCAGGTGGTCACGCTCTACACCGCTGAGCGCGAGAAGGGTGTGCTTGATGTTGATCCCGCCGTGCCCTCCGCGATCACCGCGTTCGGTGCGGGCTATATCGATCAGGCGCAGGAAAAGATTGTGGGCTTGCAAACCGACGCGCCGCTGAAGCGCGCGATCTTTCCCAATGGCGGCATCCGCATGGTGGATACCGCGCTTGAGGCCTATGGCTATACGCCCGATGACGGCGTGCATCAGGTTTTCAGCGACTATCGAAAAACCCATAACCAGGGCGTCTTCGATGCCTATACGTCAGATATCCGCAAGGCCCGCCGTTCGGGCGTGGTGACCGGGTTGCCCGATGCCTATGGGCGCGGGCGCATCATCGGGGATTACCGCCGCGTTGCCCTCTACGGCGTTGACGCATTGATCGCCGACAAAGAGGGGCAGCAGCGTTCGCTGGAACTTGACGTGATGGCGGAAGATACGATCCGCCTGCGCGAAGAGCTTAGCGAACAGATCCGCGCGCTCTCCGATCTTAAAACCATGGCCGAAAGCTACGGGATCGACATTTCCGCCCCGGCAGAAACGGCGCAGGAGGCCATTCAGTGGACCTATTTTGGCTATCTCGGCGCGATCAAGGATCAGAACGGGGCGGCCATGTCGATTGGCCGGGTCTCGACTTTCCTCGATATTTATATCGAGCGTGATCTCGCCGCGGGCCGGCTGACCGAAGGCGCGGCGCAGGAGCTGATCGACGATCTGGTGATCAAGCTGCGCCTCGTGCGCTTCCTGCGCACCCCGGGCTACAACGCGCTGTTCACCGGCGATCCGGTCTGGGCAACCGAATGCGTGGGCGGGATCGGCGAAGATGGGCGGCCGCTTGTGACCCGCACAAGCTTCCGTTTCCTGCACACGCTTTACAATCTGGGCCCGGCGCCGGAGCCGAACCTGACCGTGCTCTGGTCAAGCGATCTGCCGGCAGGCTTCCGGGATTTCTGCGCCAAGACCTCGATCGATACCTCCTCGATCCAGTATGAGAACGACGATCTGATGCGCGGCTACTGGGGCGATGATTATGCGATTGCCTGCTGCGTGTCCGCGATGCGGATCGGCAAGCAGATGCAGTTCTTCGGCGCCCGCGTGAACCTCGCCAAGGCGCTTCTTTACGCCATCAATGGCGGGCGGGATGAAAAGAGCGGTGAACAGGTGGGCCCGGAAATGGCGCCGGTCACCGCCGATATCCTCGATTATGATGAGGTGCGCGAAAAATACGATCACTTCGTGGACTGGCTTGCGAAGGTCTACGTTCAGGCGCTCAACATCATCCACTACATGCATGACAAGTATAACTACGAGCGGCTGGAAATGGCCCTGCATGACCGCGATGTCTATCGCACCATGGCCTGCGGGATCGCGGGGCTTTCGGTTGTGGCCGATAGCCTGGCCGCCATCCGCTACGGCACCGTGCGGGTGATCCGGGATGAGACGGGCCTTGCCGTGGATTACGAGATCGAGGGCGACGATATCCCCACCTACGGCAACAACGATCCCCGCGCCGATGAGCTTGCCGTCGACGTGGTGAAGACCTTCATGGACAAGGTGCGCCGCAACCCCACCTACCGCGATGCCGAGCACACCCAATCGGTGCTCACGATCACCTCGAATGTCGTCTACGGCAAGATGACGGGGGCCACCCCAGACGGGCGCAAGGCGGGCGAGCCCTTCGCGCCCGGTGCAAACCCGATGCATGGGCGCGATAACCTTGGCGCCATTGCCTCCGCCGCCTCGGTGGCGAAGCTGCCCTATGACGATGCGCAGGACGGGATTTCCTACACCTTCTCGATCGTGCCCTCGGGACTTGGGCGGAACGAAGAAGATCAGGTCCGGAACCTGCGCACGATCCTTTCGAAGTTCACCGATGATGGCGGGCACCATATCAACGTGAACGTGTTCAACCGCGAAACCCTGCGCGATGCGATGGATCACCCCGAGAAGTATCCGCAGCTGACCGTGCGGGTTTCCGGCTATGCCGTGAACTTCATCAAGCTCACCCGTGAGCAGCAGGAAGAGGTGCTTGCGCGCACCTTCCACGAAAGCATGGGCACGGCATGACCCCAGCCTGCGCCCGGCGCGGCGCCATGCGCCTGCCTGCCGGGCCATGAGCGGACCGCATCGCAAACCGCTGGATGCGCCCCACCTGGCGCATCTGGCCAGCCACCGCCACGATATTCAGCACCACGCTCTGGAAACGCCCGCGGTGCGCACGCTTGCGCCCGCGTTGCGGCACACCCATTCGGGCTACGTGCATTCGATTGAAACCGCGGCTACGCTCGATGGCCCCGGCATCCGCTTTGCCGCGTTTCTGTCGGGCTGCCACTTCCGGTGCCTCTATTGCCACAACCCCGATACCTGGAAGCTGAAGCACGGGCTGCATGTCACCGTTGATGATCTGATGGCGGAAGTTGAGCGCTATGCGGAGTTTCTGATCCGCTATGAGGGCGGTGTCACGCTGTCCGGTGGCGAAGTGATGGTGCAGGACCGGTTCGTGGAAACCCTCGTGCGCCGGCTGAAAGCCCGCGGCCTGCACGTAGCGCTCGATACCAACGGTTATCTCGGGGATCACGTTACCGAGGAACTGCTGGAGGACGTTGATCTCTGGTTGCTTGACCTCAAGGCGTTCGATGATGCGCGGCACCGCCGCCTCACCGGCCAATCCAACGCGCCGGTGCTCAACTTCGCACGACGGTTGTCGGAGGCGGGGCGCCCGATGTGGATCCGCTTCGTTCTTGTGCCGGGGCTGACCGACGATTTGGGCGATATCGCCCGCCTGGCCGCGTTCACGGCGGGGCTCGCAACGGTGGAGCGCGTGGAGGTGCTGCCCTTCCACCAGCTTGGCGCCTTCAAATGGGCGGAGCTGGGGCTCGACTATACGTTGGCAGAGACCCCGGCGCCGGAAGAGGCGCAGATCGGCGAGGTGCGCGCTGCCTTCGCGCAACACGGTCTGAAAGTGTATTGATCCTACCCCCCGGGCCGGATCGGGGCCGGAGGTTGCCCCTGACGCAAGCCGCACGGTCACTTGCGGCAAGAGGTGAAACCTAATCGCCAGCTTCCCGCCTAAGCTGAATCCGGGCCCACTCGCCCGTCAAACCCTGAAGAGTTTCGAGAAATACAAACGTTTGTATTGCGCAAAACCTCAAATTGCGGTCTCATTTGCCCAGAAAAGATCATGGGAGGAAACACAATGGGCTTTGCACAGAAATCCGCGCTGATGCGCGGCGCGGCGGTCGGTGCCGCGATCGGGCTATTCGCGGCACCCGCGGTGGCGCAATCGTGCCTGGGAACCGCCGAGGCGCTGAACCTGACGCCCGAGCAGGCCACGGATATCGGAGGCCGCGGGCTGACCTTCGGCTTTCTGACAAACAACCAATCGGATGATTTCAGCCGCACACTCGTGGCATCCGCCGAAGCGTTTGCGGGGGAACTGGGCGTGGAGCTTGTGGTCAACAACTCCGATTTTGATGCCAACACCCAGCTCAGCCAGTTCGATGCGCTGGTGCAGAGAGGCGTTGACGGGATCTTCCTGACCGCCGTTGACGCGGGCTCCATCGGGCAGGCGGTGCGGCGCGCCAATCAGGCCGATATCCCCGTTTTCATCGTGGGCGGCGCGCCTGCGCGGGGCGAGGTGATCTCTGTCATGAACGCGGCCTCCTATCAGGGCAGCTTCGATGCGACGGCGGCGCTGATGGAGCGGATCGGCGCCCCCAACGCCCAGATCGCCATTCTGGGCATCCCCTTCGCGCTGCAAACGATCCGGGATCGCGAGAAGGGCGTGCTGGATGCGGTGGGCGCTGCGGGCGGGCAGATCATCTCGCTGCAATCCGATTTCAGCCAGGATCGGCTGCTTGAGCTTGCCACCAACGTGATCCAGGCCAACCCCGATCTGGGCGGGATCGTTGCCACATGGTCCCTCGCTGTGAATGCGGCCACCGAGGCGGTGGCGCAATCGGGCCGCGACATTCCGATTGCGGGCTATGACAGCGAAGCGCCGGGATACATGCAGTTTCACTCCGGCGAAACCAACATCGTGGCTCTTTCCGGCCAGCAGGCGGCATTGCAGGGCCGCGCAGCGCTTGAGGGCTTGAGCCAGGCGATCCTCGGGGCAGAGCTCTGCGAAGAGATCATTACGCCGAACCTTCTGGTAACGGCGGAGAATTTTGAGGAGATGTGGGCGGTTCAATACCCCGCCGCAACACCCCCTTGGGACAACTGATCTTACCCCCCGGGCTTCGGCCCAATGGCGGGCGCGGGGGTTCCCTGCGCCCGCTCCAGCCCCCACGCGCCGCCCAGGTTTGACAGTGGATGCTCCTTGAGCTCAGCAATATAACCAAACGTTTTCCTGGCGTTCTGGCGCTCGATGAGGCGCGGCTGGATTTGCGGCCCGGCGAAGTTCATGCCCTGATGGGCGAAAACGGCGCGGGCAAATCCACGCTGATGAAGATTGCCTCGGGCCTCTTCCCGCCCGATAGCGGCACCATCCGTGCCGGTGAGGCGGAGGTCGCCTTCCCATCGCCCGCCGCGGCGAAAGCCGCGGGCATCCACACCGTGTTTCAGGAACTCACTGTGCTGCCCAATCGCACGGTGGCGGAGAACCTTCTGATCGGGCGCGAACCGGTGCGCGCGGGCGGCCTGTGGCTTGACACGCGGGCCATGCGGCGGGAGGCCGAGGGCATTCTCAGCCGCCTCGGGATTGACCTGCGCCCGGATGCGCTTGCCGGAACGCTCAGCACCGGCCAGCGCCAGATGGTCGAAATCGCGCGGGCCTGCGCCCAGAACCCCAAGGTGCTTATCCTTGATGAGCCCACCTCTTCGCTCGGCCGGGCCGAGGAGGAGCTTCTGTTCGAACTTGTGCGCAAGCTTCGCGCCGATGGGGTGGGCATCATCTACATCACGCACCGCATGTCGGAGGTTTTCGCGCTTTCCGACCGGACGACGGTTTTGCGCGATGGCCGCTTCGTGCTGACCGAAGAGACCGCGAAGCTTGACCGCGCCGCCCTCATCCGCGCCATGGTCGGGCGCGATGTCGCCGAGGGCCGCCATGGGCTGGATATCGATGCGCTGCCCGTGGCGCTTGAGGCGCAGGGCCTTTCCCGCGGGAAGGCGGTGCGCGGGGCCGATCTGACGCTGCATGCGGGCGAAGTGCTGGGCGTGGCGGGCCTCATGGGCGCCGGGCGCACCGAGCTCGCCCGCCTGATCGCGGGGATCGACCGGTCGGAGGCGGGCGAGATGCGCCTGTTCGGGGAACCCTATGCGCCACGCGATGTGGCCGGGGCGCTCGCCCGCGGGGTGGCTTATGTCTCGGAAGATCGGAAAGGGCTTGGCCTCGTGCTGCCCCTCTCGGTTGCCGACAATATCGCACTGCCCAGCCTGCAATCCCTGGCTCGGCGGCAGGTGGTTGCCCCGCGCCGGATCGGGGATTTCGCGCGCGGCTGGATGCAGAAGCTCGGCGTCAAGGCCGCAAGTGGGGGCGTGGCCGTTGAAACGCTTTCAGGCGGGAACCAGCAAAAGGTGGCGCTTGCCAAATGGCTCGCCACGCACCCCCGGGTGATCCTGCTTGATGAACCAACACGCGGCGTGGACGTTGGCGCGAAAGCCGAGATCTACGCGCTGATCCGCCAACTGGCAGAGAACGGAACGGCCGTGCTGGCAATCTCTTCCGAACTTCCCGAACTTCTGCAGATCTCCGACCGGATCGCGGTGGTGGCGCAAGGCCGGATCGCCGGCGTTGTAAGCGCAAGCGAGGCTACCGAAGAGAGCCTTCTCGATCTGGCCTTCCGCGAAGGCGAAGCGGCATGAGCGCCGCGGAAACGCAACCGCGAGCGGGGGCCCGGATCGCCGGCCTCCTGCGCGATATCCTGCCCTATGCGGGGCTGATCGCGGTGCTCGTGTTTTTCAGCCTCTCATCGGAATTTTTCCTCAATTTCAGAAACTTCGAGCGCCTTGTGACCGATAGCGCCACGCTGATGCTGGTGGCGTTCGGGATGACGCTTATCATTCTTCTGGGTGAGATCGATCTCAGCGTGGGCGCGGTCGTCTCGCTTCTCGCCGTGATCTTGGCGCAGCTCATGGCGGCGGGTCTGCCCTGGCCATTTGCGGTGCTGGCGGTTCTGGGGATCGGGCTGCTGCTTGGCCTGTTCAACGGGCTTGTTACGGTTATCGGCGATATCCCGTCATTCATCGTAACGCTTGGGATGATGGCGGTTGCCACGGGGCTTTCCTTTGTGTTCACGGGCGCGATTTCCGTGGCGATCCTGAGCGAGCCGTTTCTGGTGTTGTTCTACGATGCGCGCGCGCTCGGCCTGCCGGTTCCGCTTTGGATCACGGGCGCTGCCTTCGCGGCCCTGGCCTTCTACCTCACGCGTACGGTGCCGGGGCGCCAGCTTTACGCGATCGGTGCCAATCCCGCCGCCGCGCGGATGAGCGGGGTGCCGGTGAACCGCCGCAAGATCACCGTTTTCGCGATCATGGGCTTTCTGGTGGCGGCGGCGGCGGTGTTCTCCGCCGCGCGGCTTGGCTCGGGCGCGCCCGCATCGGTGCCCGCCCTCACCCTCGATGCCATCGCCGCCGTGATCATCGGGGGCGCAAGCCTCTTTGGCGGGCGCGCCTCGCTGGTGCGCACGCTCATGGGCGCGGCGCTGATTGCGGTTCTGAACAACGGCATGGTGCTGATGAACGTCAACATCGATGCGCAATTCATCGTCAAAGGCGTGATCATCCTCGTGGCCGTGGTGCTGGAGCGTTTGGCAAGCGGGGCGCGGCCATGAGCCTGTCGCGCGCCAATCTCGCCGATTACGGGCTGATCCTTGCGGTGATCCTCGTTGTGGCCGCGCTGATGGCGCTGAGCCCGGCGTTCCGTGACCCGGCAAACCTGATCGGCATCGGGCGCCAGGTGGCCATTCTCGGGATCGCGGCGGCGGCGATGACCTTCGTGATCCTCGCCGGAGAGATCGATCTCTCCGTGGGCGCGGTGGCTTCGGCAGCCGCCGTTTTCACCGCGCTGGCGCTCGCATCGGGCTACGGCGCTTGGGCGATACCGCTTGGCATTCTCGTGGGCGCCGCCTTCGGGCTCCTCAACGGGCTTCTCGTTGTCTACATCGCGGTGCCGAGTTTCATCGCAACGCTCGTAAGCTTCTTCATCGCCCAGGGTGTGGCGCTTACCCTCACCGGCGGGCAGACGATCATCTACACCGTTGACTGGTTTCGCGCGCTTTTCGCAACGGGAACGTTTCTCGGCAACGGCGCGGCCTTCTGGTGGCTCGTGGCGGTTGCGCTTGTGCTCTGGTGGCTACTGGGCCGCACGCGCTTCGGGGCAAACACCTATGCGCTTGGCGGCGATGCCGAAAGCGCGGCCATGCTCGGCCTGCCCGTGGGCCGCCTGCGCATCGCCATCTTCACGATGACGGGCGCGCTGATGGGGCTTGTGGGCATGATCCTGATCGCGCGGATCGGCAATGCCCGCGCCGATGGTGCCATCGGGCTTGAATTCGATGCCATCGCCGCGGCGGTGATTGGCGGCACACGGCTTGGCGGCGGCTATGGTTCGATGCCGCGCACGATGCTCGGGGTCTTGCTGATCGGGGTTCTGAACAACGGGCTTGCGATCCTGAACGTTGATTTCAATACCCAGCAGGTGATCAAGGGGGCGCTCGTGGTGGGCGTTGTATTGATTGACCGTTGGGCCCGGGGCAAAGGAGCACATCCATGAGCGATCTTCTGGCGGGCGAGCTTGAACAGCTGGCAACGGGGCTGAGCTTCACCGAAGGCCCCGTCTGGCTTGCCGAACATGGCTGCCTGCTATTCACCGACATTCCCGGCAACGCGATCCTGCGCTGGTCCGGCGAAAATGGCCTGACCACCTGGATGGACAACGCCCATTTCGCCATCGGTCTGACGCGCGACAGGGCGGGGCGCGTGATCTCCTGCGAGCATTCCACACGCAGCCTCACGGCGCTTACGCTCTCGCCCAACGGTGCGCTGCAGGGTCGCGAGGTTCTGGCGAACGCTCACGGGACCTGCGTTCTGAACTCCACCAATGATGTGATCTGCACCTCCGGCGGACAGATCCTTTTCACCGATCCGCCCTTCGGGGTGCGCAATCTCGAAGGCGCGCTGCATGGCTACCAGCAGGCGCAGGAAATCGCGGGCGCCTTCGTCTTCGCTGTGGGCCCCGCCCCCGATGCGCCCATTCCGGTTGTGACCGAGATCTACCGCCCGAACGGGCTTTGCCTATCGCCCGATGAGCGCATTCTTTACGTCTCCGACAGTTCCGAAACGCATCACAAGGTAATCGCGCTTGATTTTGCGGGCGGCGCGGCCACGAATGCGCGTGACTTCGCGGTAATGCCCGTGGGCGTGCCCGATGGGATGCGCGTGGATGCAGAGGGCCGGCTCTGGGTGGCCGGGGGCGATGGCGTTTACATCTACGATCCCGCCGGCGCGCAGATCGGCCATGTGCCGGTGCCGGAGATGGTGACGAATATCGAGTTTGGCGGCGCGGCGCTCTCGGAGCTTTTCATCACGGCCACAACATCGCTCTACCGGATCGCCACCACCACACGCAGCGGGCGCGCCTGGTAGGATCAGCCCCGAAGCGTAAGCCCGGTTTTGGGATCGAACAGATGCACATGGCCCGGGGCCACATGAAGGCTCACGGCATCGCCCGCCCGGATCGCAGATGTGCCCTCGGTGGTGACCAGAACCTCCGGATCCCCTTCGGTGAAGAGGTAGCAGGACGATCCCGTTTGTTCGACGGCGCCGATGGTGACAGGGATCTTCGCGCCCTCTTCGCGGCCAACGATCAGGTGCTCGGGGCGAAGGCCTACTGTGACCGCCCTGCCCGCTTCGCCCCCCATCTCCACGCCAATCTCGGGCGATCCCGGTAGCTCCAGCCGCACGGTGCCCGCGCCCGTCAGCGCTCCGGGCACAAAGTTCATTGCCGGAGAACCGATGAACCCGGCCACGAAGCGGTTCGCGGGCCGGTCATAAAGCTCCATCGGCGCGCCCTGCTGTTCGATCACCCCGGCGCGCAGAACAACCACGTGATCGGCCATCGTCATCGCCTCGATCTGATCGTGGGTCACATAGACGCTCGTGGCGCCGATCCGATCGTGAAGCGCGCGCACTTCTTTGCGCATCCGCACGCGCAGGGCAGCATCGAGGTTCGAGAGCGGCTCATCAAAGAGAAACGCCTTTGGTTCGCGAATGATCGCGCGCCCCATCGCCACCCGCTGGCGCTGGCCGCCTGAAAGCTCGCGCGGCTTGCGATCCAGCAGATCCTCAAGCCCGATGACGCCCGCAACCTCCTCGGCCGCCTTCGCCCGCTCGGCCTTTGAAACCCCATTGAGGCGGAGCGCGTAGGTGAGATTGTCGCGCACCGACATATGCGGGTAGAGCGCGTAGGATTGGAACACCATCGCCAGATCGCGCTTGCGCGGCGGCAGATCGTTGACCACCTGCGCTTCGATCCGAAGCGTGCCCCCGGAAATCCGCTCAAGGCCCGCGATGGAGCGCAGAAGCGTGGATTTCCCGCATCCCGAAGGGCCCACCAGCGCCACGAACTGCCCTTTCGGCACCGTAAGGTTGATGTCTTTCAGCGCGTGGAAGCTGCCATAATGCTTCTGCACATCTACAAGCTCGATCTGCGGGGTCATTTGAGGGCTCCGGCGGTCAGGCCGTTCACGATCTGGCGCTGCAGCAGAACGAAGGCGGCAAGGATGGGGGTCACGTAGGTGGCGGCAAACGCCATGATCGCGTTCCAGTTCACCTGGTTGGGCTGGAGGTAATTCGTCATCCCGATAGAGGCCGGCTGCAGCCGGTTATCGGCAATGATCGAAGCCGAATAGACGTATTCGCCAAAGCCCTGCATGAAGACCAGAAGCGCCGAGATCAGGATCCCGTTGCGCGCCAGCGGCAGCACGATCATGAAAAACGCCCCGGCGCGCGAGTTACCATCCACCAGCGCGGCTTCCTCAAGTTCCCGCGGCACCGTCATGAAGGCCGCGCGGCAAAGGATCACGAAGAACGGCATGGTTTTGGCTGAAATCGCGAGGATCGCGGCGATGCGCGGATATTCAAGCAAGCCCGCCCAGGAAAACCCCACGAAGATCGGCGTAACCATCAGCGAGGGCGGCAGCACCTGAAGCATGAGAATCGTGAACAGCGCCGCATCGATCCACACGTTGCGATAGCGCGCCAGCACATAGGCGCAGCCGGCCCCGAACAGCCCCGTGATTGCGGTTACCCCCACGGCGATGAAAAGCGAATTGCCCATGAAGCGGGGGATATTCGCCAGCTCCCAGATCGTAACGTAGTTCTGCCATTGCGGCGTACCTGGCAGAAACTCGGGCGGCACCGCGAAGATGGACGATTGGGTTTTCAAACTGGTGACGTACATCCAGTAGAGCGGGAATAGATAGATTGCCGCCAACGCCAGCGCCGCGGCCAGCATCAGCCGGTTGGTCAGCGCGCTCAAAGCTGCGTCTCCGCCTTTGTGGAGCGCACGTAGAAGAGCGACACGAACAGCACGAGCACGATCATCAGAACTGAAATCACCGCACCGCGCCCAAAATCGAACTCCCGGAACGAGAGCTCCCATGACCAGTATTGCGCAACGGTGGAGGAACCCGCCGGCCCCCCTTGGGTGATCGCCGCGAAGAGATCGAACTGCTGCAACGTGAAGATCACGCCCAGCGCCAGAACCGCACCGATTGTGGCCCGCATCATCGGCAAGGTGATCGTCCAGAACCGCTGGAACGCGTTCGCCCCGTCAAGCTCCGCCGCCTCGTAAAGATCTTCGGGAATCGAAGACAGGCCCACCGCGAGCAGGATCATGTTGAACGGCGTGCCGTACCAGACATTTGCGATCAGAACGGAGTAAAGCGAGGTTTCTGGATTTGATCGCCAGAAGACGGGTTCGTCAATCAATCCAAGGCTTTCAAGCACGTAGTTGATCACCCCGAAATCGCCCGAAAGCAGCCAGTTCCAGAGCACGCCCACCACAAGGCCCGGCATCACCCAGGCCGCGAGGAACAGCCCGCGAATCCACGTGGCCCCGGTGAAGTTCTGGTGGAAAAACAGCGCCAGCGCGAAGCCCAGCGTGAATTGCAGCGCAACCGAGCCAAGCGTGAAGATCACCGTGTTCCAGAGCACGGTTGCCGCCTGCCGATCCGCGAAGATGCTCTCGTAGTTTTCAACGCCCGCCGATGGGTGCACAAGCGTGCCGAGGCTGAACACATCGACCGTCTGGAAACTGATGACGATGTTGTAGATCAGCGGCAGGCCCGCGAAGACCATCAGGTAGCTGAGCGCAAGGATCACCAGAAGGGTATCAAACCCGATCCCGTCGCGCAGGGAGTTCAGGAGGCGTCGCATAGCGGCTCTCAGGTTAGCGGCACGGCCCGGATTGAAAAGTGCCGGGGCAGCAGTTGCCCGCCGCCCCGGCCAGGGAGGATCAATTTATGATCGAAGAAATCCCGTCCGCTGCCCGATCGAGCGCCTCTTGCGCCTCTGCCTGCCCGGTGAGCACGGATTGGAAGGCATCCTGGATCTCTTTCGAAATCCGCGGCCATTCGGGATGCGGCCCGCGGTTGACCGCGTAGCCAAGCTGCTCGGTGAAGACCGCGGCGGCGGCATCTATGCGCTCGTCGCCCGTGGGTGCCAGCGCAACCCCGGCCACCGAAGGAAGCCGCGTGAACTCGGGCCAGACGCGATCGACCTGGCTCTGGTAGTATTCCAGGAACGCAAAGGCCGCATCGGGCTGTTCGGTATTGGCAAAGATCGCGAGGTTGAAATCGCCCAACGCCGAGGCGCGCGGCCCGCCATCTTCCTTCACCGGCAGAAGCGTGACATCCCAATTGAAATCAGCGTCCGAGGCCATGCGGCCCAGCTCCCACGGGCCCGAGATGGCCATCGCGGCATTACCGCCATTGAAGGTTCCGGTTGAATCCCATTGGCCGCGGGTCAGCGTATCGGGCGATGCCAGGCCCTCATCGAGGAAGGTCTTCCAAAGCCCCAGCGCATCGGCCACACCATCGGCATTGATATTCTCAAACCCGCCGCCGGCCATCTGCGCCCAAGGCAGGAACTGGAACGTGCCCTCTTCCGAAGCCCGGGCCGAAAACGCGATGCCGTAAACATCGTTATCTGGGTCGGTCAGCGCGCGAGCGGCCTCAAGAAGCGCATCCCACGTTGCCGGCGGGCTATCGGGATCAAGGCCCGCTGCCTCGAACATGTCGCGGTTGTAGTAAAGCGCGATGGTGTTCGAGGCCCGCGGGATGCCATAGACCTGCCCATCCCAGGTAAGGCTTGCCTTTGGCCCCGGGAAGACCGCATCGATATCGATCACATCGGAGGCGGCGACCCGATCGGTGATATCGAGAAACGCGCCGCGCGAGGCAAAGGCCGCGTGATCGGGATTGTCGATCGCGATGAGATCGGGGTTGGTGTTGGTGGCCACCGCGCGCAGCGTGTCGGTGACAAGATCATCGAAGCGGATCTCGCGCACATCGATGGTAATCCCATTGTCCATCTCGCTGAATTCCTGCGCGAACACCCCTTCGGGCGCGCTTGCGCTTTCGGTCCAGAGCGTGAGGGTGACATCCTGTGCCCAGGCCCCTCCTGCCCCGATCGCGATGGCAATGGCTGAAACGCCGGGTATCAGTTTCATATCTATCCTCCTTGTTTTGGCGTGGCTCCGGCGCGGCTTTGGCCGGATGCATTGGTTCCTCAGGTCTTTGCGTCTTCGAATATCGCCTTCAGCGCGTCTGCGCGGGCGGCGCGGATAAAGACAGGCGGCTTGCCCCATGGGGCGGCAACAGAGGCGATGCTGCCGCCGGGGTATCCATCGCCCGTCCAGGCATGCACCCATGCCTCGCCCTCCGGCAGCGCGACCGATCGCTCGGTCGCCCCCTCTTCCAGAACCGGGGCCACCAGCAGATCTGGGCCCAGCATATAGGCGTCGGCCCGGTCATTCAGGGCCGCCTGCCGGGGGAAGTGATAAAAGAGCGGCGCCATCACCGGATCGCCGGTTTCGGCATATTGCGCAAACACGTCTTCCAGATAGGGCCGCAGGCGTTCGCGAAGGGCGAGAAGGCCCACCAGAACGGTCTCGACCCTTCCGCCGAAGCTCCACACCTCGTTCGAGCCGCCGCTGTTGGTGAAGATATTGAACGTGTCCTGCCCGTAGGTGACAGGTTCGCCCGGGGAAGGCGGCGGCACATCATCGGGCACGCGGAAACCATGCAGGCGGCAGATGGGAGAAAACACGCCGAATTCGAACCAGCGCACGAGCAGCTCGCGGAATGCCTCCGAGCCCCCGTGCCCATCGTAAAAGCCGCCAATATCGGTCGTCCACCACCCCATACCGGCCAGGCCCGCATGAAGCCCCGCGGGGATTTGCGCGCGGAACCATTCCCAATCTGACCAGACATCGCCTGACCAGAGGATCACCCCGTGGCGCTGCGATCCCGCCCAGGCCGACCGGCAGAGCAGCACGCCATCCGCCGCGCCCGCATCCGTCAGCCCCCGGCGATAGGTTTCTTCATGCAGCAGCGGATAGGCGCAAAGCATCTCCGCGCCGTTGCCCATCGCGGTGCGCACGTTTTCGGGGTGCGCGGGGCGCATCTCGGGTTCGCAGGCATCAAGCCAGAAATGCCGGATGCCGCGATCCAGGTAGTTGCGGCGCGCCAGGTCCCAGTGGAATGCCTGCGCATCGGGATTGAACGCATCGTAATAGGTGAAGAAGCCGGGGCCGAACGGATCCTTATCGGGAAAGGGGATCACCGCGGGAATGCCGCGCTCGGTTGTGAGAAGCAGGCCCTGCTCCGTCATCTCCCGATAGTTCTCCGAGGCCGCCGATACGGTGGGCCAGATCGAAACCATGAGTTCGACGCCCATCTCGGTAAGCTCGGCCACCATCGCCTCCGGGTCCGGCCAGTCATCGGGATCGAACTTCCACTCTCCCTGCCGGGTCCAGGCAAAGAAATCGATCACGATGCAGGAAAGCGGCAGCCCACGCCGCCTGTATTCGCGCGCCACGCCCAGAAGCTCTTCCTGCGTGCGGTAGCGCAGCTTGCACTGCCAGAAGCCCAATACCCAATCCGGCACCTCTGGCGACCGGCCCGTTGCGGCCACGTAAGCGCGCACGATCTCGCGCGGGCCATCGCCCGCAGTGATCCAGTAATCCAGCCCGCCCGTGGCTTCCGCCGTCCACCGCGTGACGTTGCGCGCAAATTCGGCGCGGCCCACGGCAGGGTTGTTCCACAAAAGCCCGTAGCCGCGCGAAGACACTACGAACGGGATCACGGCATGGGCATTTTGCTGCATCAGCGTGGTCGACACGCCCTTGAGGTTCATGCAGCCGTGCTGCGGCTGGCCCATGCCCCAAAGGCTTTCGCCCTCATAGGCGCGGAACTGCTGTTCCAGCCGCCAGGAGCCCGATGCAAGCGCCTTGAAGCTGCGGGTGCGGGGCCCGGCGAAATGGCTGCGGGTTTCCGCCAGAAGCTCTTCCCCGGTATCGGCGCGGCAGAAGCGGATCACGGCCTCGCGCTTAATTTCCGCACCATAACGCTCCGTAAGCGTGATCTCACCCCGGATGCGGCCATGGGTGATCGTGGCCGCGCTCTCACCGATTTCGATCTCACCCGCTTGCGGGCCGATGGGGAGAAGCGCGTCGACATGGCCCGCCACAAACTCCCGCCCCGGGCGGGCTCGGACGCGCAGCGCATCCGCGCCCCAGGGCTCGATCCGAAGCACTTCGCCCATGAAGCGGCATTCCAGGCCACCCCCGGCCGCAGAGAAAACCGCCGCGCTCATCCGATCGCCAGGTAAGCGCCGTCAAGAATAACGGCGGTGCCAGAAATGTAATCGGCCTCCTCCGAGGCGATGAAAGCCGCGAGCGCGGCAACTTCTTCGGGCTCAGCCGCGCGGGCGGCAGGGATGCCCGCAATCACCTCCGCCATCACATCTTCGGGGATGCCCTCGATCGCCTTTGTCGCGATCAGGCCCGGGGCGATGGCGACGGCGCGGATATCCGGCGCATGATCAAGCGCGAGGGAGCGTGTCATCGCCAACACCGCCCCCTTCGTGGCCTGGTAGGCGGAAAAGCCCTTCTCGCCCACAAAGCTCTGAACGCTCGCGGTGTTGAGGATCACGCCCTTGCCGCCCTGCGCGCGCATCTGTTCAACGGCGGTTTTCGCGCCCATCCAGTAGCCGCGGATGCCAACCCCTGTGATCTGATCAAACTCCTCTAGCGTTTGCTCGTGGATCGGTTTGAAGACGGCGGTGAACGCGTTGTTGTGCCAGATGTCGATGCGCCCGAACCGTGCCACAGTGGCCTCGGCCAGCGCGCGCACTGCGGCGGGATCGGACATGTTCGTTTCGCAAAATGCCCCGCCAATCGCCTCGGCCACGGCGGCGCCACCGGAATCGATATCCGCGATCATCACGTCAGCGCCTTCCGCCGCAAAGCGCTCTGCACAGGCGCGCCCGATCCCCTGCGCACCGCCGGTGATCACGTAAACCTTGCCCGCATGCCGGCCTGGAACGGGAAACATCCTGGCGCTCACGACGCGGCAACCTTCGGCAGGATCACATGCTCTTCGGTCACAAGGAACTCTATGCTCTCGGTGAAATGCACGGTGTCGTCGCCCGCGATATCGCCCTCGGGCGAGCCGAGACCGGCTTCCATCGACGCGCGATCGTCAAACCAGATCTCTGCCGACCCGTCGTAACCCGCAGGCGCCATATCGCCCGGATCGCCCGCGATGTTGATACGGTAGCCGCGCATCCCCGGGATCGCCGCGGCCAGCGGGGCGTGGGTTTCAAGCCAGTAGGCGCGGAATGCACCTGCCGTCATCCCACGCTTCTTTCGAACCAATGCCACAAGCTTGATCACGGCACCCCCTGATTTTGCCCATAAATGGACGCCGATTCCGGTAGAAAGGTCAATACAAACGTTTGGATTCTTATTCCCAAGCGCTCACACTGCGATTAGATCGGGGGGAACGAGGATCCTATCCTTGGCGGAGGTGAGATGAAAAAACGGGTCGGGCTGAAAACGCTGGCCGCCGAACTTGGCGTCGATGTCTCCACCGTTTCGCGCGCCCTGCGGGATGATCCGCGGGTGAAGATCGAAACCCGCCGCGCCGTGCACGATCTGGCCTCGCACTATGAGTACCGCCCGAATACGGCCGCCCGCGCGCTGCGAAGCGGCAAATCCGGCCGCGTTGCGGTGCTGCTCTCGCCACCGCAGCAGCGCTTCGCTTCGCCGATCTTTCTTGAGCTGCTCTCAACGCTCGACCAGCGCCTGCGCGATAACAGCATGAACCTTGCGGTTTTCGCCGCCCGGGCGCGGGAGGAAGAGCTGGGGATCGTGCAGCAGATCGCCGATGGCGGCCTGGCCGATGCCATCGTTCTGGGCCGCACGCGCAAAGACGATCCGCGCGTGCAGTACCTTCTCAAAATCGGCATGCCTTTCGTGACCTTCGGCAAGACCGATTGGACCGATCAGCACCCCACGGTGGAGATCGATTATGCCCAGGCCGGCCGGCTGGCCGTGCGCGCCCTGAACGCCTCGCCGGGCCGGGAGCTTCACGTTGTCAGCGCGCCGGAGGGCTTGCACTTCGCCGATAACTACGTGCGCGGCGCGCTTGAAGAGGCGGCGGATCTCGGCCAGCCGGCACCCACCGTCTGGCGCGTGGAGATGACGGAGGAGGCCGGTGTGGAGAACGCGCTGAAAGTTCTCGGGGCGCGCGGCCTGCCCGCCTTCGCCTGCATCCAGGATTCGCTTGCCTTCGGCGTGTTTCGGGCGGCCGCCTCGCTGAACCTCGCCGTTGGCACGGATCTGACAGTGTTTGGCGGCCAGAATTTTCCCGGCTCCGAGCATACCGCGCCCCCGCTTTCCACCTTTTCAACCGAGGACCGCCGGGTGGCAGAACTTCTGAGCGATGTCACAATGCGGCGCCTCGCCATGGAGGCGCCGCCGCAGGTAGGCGGGTTCGAACATCACGAAATCCGCCCGACCCCGCTTTTGCGCCGGTCGCACATCATCGGCTAATCCGCCCGGTCGCGGGGCGCCTCTAGCCCGCGCCCCGCCCAAGCCCGCCGCCATCGCCCCCAAGCGCCGCGGCGCCCTCCGCCCGCTCCTCCAGCGAGATCACGCGCGCCCATGCCTGATCAAGCGCGTTCCCCCGCTTTCGGATCGTGCGCACGCCGACAAGCTCCAAAAGCGTGCTGGGCAACTCGCCGGAGAGATCGATCAGATGCCCCGCCGCCAGATCGGTGCGCACGATCGTTTCCGGCAGCCAGGCCACGCCGGAGCCCTCGCGCGCCAGCGAATGCGCCGCCGGGGCCAGCGCGGTCTCGGCGCGAGGAACGAGCTTCAGCGCCTCGGGCAGGCGCGGCGCGATCCGTTCCGCAAATACCTGCCCCAGAAACACTTCGCCGGGAAAGGCCACGAGGCGCAGAACCCCGGTTTTGAGCCGCACCACCTCGTCGCGGGTGGCAACGGGGATCAGGCGTTCGGCGGCAAGGCCCGCAACTTCCACTTCCGACGGGCGGTGCCAGATCTGCTCGGTGGGCATGCGATGCACGATCGCGATATCCGCCTCGCCCACCATGATCATGCGGATGCAATCATCGCGGTTGGCCGAGCGCAGGCGCACCCCCCGGATCGCGCTGAGCCCATCGATCCGTTCCACAATGGCCGCCGCGCGCGTTGTGGCCAGCGAATGCTGCGCGGTGATCACGATGCTGCCGGCATCGTCGGTTGCCGCAAGGCGCAGATCGACGCGGAGTTGCCGAATTTCGGCGGCGGTGGTGCGAAGCCTTGGCGCAAGCGCTTCGACCCCGGCCCTGAGCCGCGCTGGCTTCTTCTCCCGGTCGATAAGCTGCGTGCCAAGCGCATCTTCGGCGGCCCGCAGCCTTCGGGAAAAGGCGGGCTGGCTCACATTCCGCCGCCTGGCGGCATCGGTAATCGAGCCCGATTCGAGAACCGCAACGATATCTTCCAGCCAGTCCAACCGCATCTGAAGGCTCCTATCATGCAATTTTTGCATGTTGTGTGCCGGAGACAGCATTTGCAACACCGGCGCTCACAGGCGACGTTTCGGGCAGTTTATGCCGGAGCTCCCCATGCATCTTGCCCGATTCCCGCGCCTGCATCTTGCGCATCTTCCCACGCCACTTGAACGCATGCCGCGCCTTTCGAAGGAGTTAGGGGCAGAGATCTGGATCAAGCGCGATGATTGCACCGGCATGTCCTCTGGCGGGAACAAAACGCGGAAGCTCGAATTCCTCATGGCGGAGGCCGAGGCGCAGGGCGCCGATATGGTTATGACCCAAGGCGCCACGCAATCGAACCACGCGCGCCAGACCGCCGCCTTCGCGGCGCGGCTGGGGATCGGCTGCCACGTGCTGCTGGAAGATCGCACGGGCTATGACGATGCGAATTACAACATGAACGGCAACGTGCTGCTGGATCACCTGCACGGCGCGTCGACCGAAAAGTTTCCCGGCGGGCATGACATGCCGGGCGAGATGGAGCGCGCCGCCGAAGAACGGCGCGCCGAGGGCAAGAAAGTCTATGTGATCCCGGGCGGTGGATCGAACGCGGTGGGCGCGCTTGGCTATGCGAACTGCGCGCTGGAGCTGGTGAACCAGGCCAATGAGCGGGGCCTCAGGATCGACCGTATCGTGCATGCCACGGGATCGTCGGGCACCCAGGCGGGTCTGGTGGCCGGGCTGAAGGCGATCAACGCCAATATCCCGCTTTTGGGGATCGGCACCCGCGCACCGCAGCCGAAGCAGGAGCAGATGGTCTACGACCTCGCGGTGAAGACCGCCGCGTTAATGGGAACCCCGGCGCCAGACCGGTCTGACGTGGTGGCCAACACCAACTATGTGGGCGAAGGCTACGGCATCCCTACCGAAAGCGGGCTTGAGGCCATTCGGATGTTTGCCGAGCTTGAAGGCATCTTGCTGGACCCCGTCTATTCCGCGAAAGGCGCGGCAGGGCTGATCGACCTGATCCGCACCGGCCAGATCGGGGGGGATGGCGAACGTATCGTCTTCCTCCACACCGGCGGGTCGGTTGGGCTCTTCGGCTATGACTGGGCCTTCGACCGATCGCATCAGCATACCGACGCGCCGATGATGGCCGCGGAGTAACGCCAACGTGCTGCTGCGCTTCGACACTCCCTTCACCCGGCCCGCCCCGATCCCCGGGGCAAAGGCCGGCGCCGCTGCGGGAGCGATGCGGTGGGAAGGGGCGCAAGGTTCTCCGTGGTTGGGCGGCCGGCACCCGGCGGCCCAGCATGATTCGCATGAGGGTGAGCTTTCAGTCCTGAAGCCGCGCGCCGCCATCCTCCGAAAGGCGCCTGCGGCGGCGCCGGGCGCGCCAGTGCCTAAATCTTCGGCCACGGCGTACAGAACCGTTCCCTCCGCGCAGTGGCGCGCGACGCATCTTGACGATGGTGGCAGCCGCCGCATGATCTCAGATTGTGATGCACGCGGTGTGGCGGTGAACAGGATCGACGACAATGCGCCGGCTGGGGCAACCTCGGCGTGTGGCGCTCGGCGCTGCCCTGCGCCCCTTGAGATGCAAGAGATCGTCGCCAATCCAACGAGGCCCTTTGATAGCTCTATCTCGCTGACGCTCCTATGTAAATTGCACTTCATGAACAGCGCTGGCGGGGCAGAAAAGCCTGCAAAGGCAGCGCGATGAGGCCGGTTGGGGTGCTTGGCGGGATGGGCCCGGAGGCCACGGTTCACTTCATGGGTCGCGTCCTCAAGGCCGTCGATGCCAAGGACGATTCCGATCACGTTCCGCTGCTCGTCGATCAGAACCCCCAGGTGCCGAGCCGCATCGCGGCCCTGCTGAATGGCGGCGGGGAAGACCCGGGCCCGGTTCTGAACGAGATGGCGCGGCGGCTCGCGGCGGCGGGGGCCCGTGCGCTGGTGATGCCTTGCAATACGGCGCACCACTACGCCCCGGTTGTGCAAGGCGCGGTCCCGATCCCATTCATCAGCATGGTAGAGCTTGCCGCCGCCCGCGCGGCCGAGCTTGCCCCCGACGGCGCCATCGGCCTTCTTGGCTCCCCAGCCCTTGAAAAGATCGGTGTTTTCGATGCACCCTTCGCCGCCCGCGGCCTGCGCATTGTTCCGCTTGCGCGCCCCGACGCGGCGCTGCATGCCATCCGCGAGATCAAGGCGGGCGGGGTGACCCGCAATATTTCGGCTAGCCTGAACCGGCAAGCCGAGGCACAAATAGAGGCAGGTGCCCAGGCAATCTGCCTCTGCTGCACGGAATTCTCATTGGCGGCCGAGACAATTTCGGCCCCCGTGCCGGTCTTCGATGCGCTCGATCTTCTGGTCGATGCGACGGTCCGGTTCGCACGCGAGGGGGTTCTGCCCCCCGCGCAATCCGCAAATGCGGAAAACAACCTAAACAGGGAAAAGGAACCAACATGAAGAACCTAACCATGACAGCCGCGGCGGCTCTCATCGCGGCAAGCGGTGCGGCCCAGGCTGCCGATCTCGTGCTCGGCGTACCGAACTGGCCCGCCGCAAACGCCACATCGAACATCCTCAAGATCGTCATCGAAGAAAACTTCGGCCTTGAGGTTGAGCTGCAGAACGGCACCAACCCGATCATCTTCGAAGCGATGGATGCGGGCTCCATGCACCTGCACCCTGAAGTGTGGCTGCCCAACCAAGCGAACCTGCACGCCACCTATGTGCAAGAGCGCGAAACCGTTGTGGCCAACCAGAACCCGGTGCAGGCCGTACAGGGCATGTGCGTGACCAAGCATACCGCCGATACATACGGCATCTCCTCGATCGACGATCTGACCGATCCCGATAAGATGGCCGTGTTCGACAAGGACGGAAACGGCACGCCCGAGGTTTGGATCGGCGCGCCCGGCTGGGCCTCCACCGTGATCGAACAGATCCGTGCAAAATCCTACGGCTACGATCAGACGATGGAGCTCAAGCAATATGACGGCACCGTCGCCTGGGGCGAGCTTGGCGCCGCCGCCAATGCCGATGAGCCGTGGATCGGTTTCTGCTATGAGCCGCATTTCATCTTCGTGGCCTATGATCTCGTCTACCTTGAAGAGCCGGCCCACGATCCGGCCACCTGGACGATCATTCAGCCCACGGACGATCCGGATTGGCTTGCCAAATCCGAAGCCTCTACCGCGTGGAACGGCGCCCTGCTGCACCTGCACTACGCCGCCAACATCCGCGAGAACTTCCCGGAAGTGGCTGATATGCTTGACAATTACTCCATGCCGCCTGCCGTTCTCAGCCAGGCCGGCTACGAGCTCTCAGTGAACGATGTGCCGGTTGAGAAATTCGCGGCAGACTGGGTCGCTGCGAACGAGGATGTTGTCCTCGGCTGGTTGACCGGCGAGTAATCGTGACTTGAGAGAAGCCCCGCGCGCGGATTCTCCCTCGCGCGCGGGATGCCTGGCAGCCAAGGAGCGCTTGCCCATGCCCGAAAATGTCGTTGAGCTGTCCGGTGTCTGGAAAGTTTTCGGAGAACGCGCAGACGAAACAATAAAAGCCGCCCGTTCTGAAGGAATCGGAAAGCCCGAGGCGCTTGCCAGGTTCGGCACCGTTATCGGTGTGCGAGACGCCTCCTTCGATGTGGCGCGCGGCGAGATCTTCTGCATCATGGGCCTCTCCGGCTCTGGCAAATCCACCCTCGTGCGGCATGTCAACCGCCTGATCGAACCCAGCGCGGGATCGATCCGCGTGCTTGGCGAAGACGTCAGCGCCATGGGCAAGACGGCGCTTCGCGAAATGCGCGCCCGGCATATCGGCATGGTGTTTCAGCACATGGCGCTGATGCCCCACCGATCCGTGCGCGAGAACGTGGCCTACCCACTTGAAATCCGGCGCATCCCCAAATCGAAGCGCTGGGCGATCTCGGATCATTGCCTGAGCCTCGTGGATCTGGCGGGCTATGAAGACCGCTTGCCGAAGGAGCTTTCGGGCGGGATGCAGCAGCGCGTGGGCATCGCCCGCGCTTTGGCCTCGGACCCTGAGATCCTGCTGATGGACGAACCGTTTTCCGCGCTCGATCCGCTGATCCGCCTGCAATTGCAGGACCAGTTCAAAACACTGGTGCGCGACCTCAACAAATCCACGCTTTTCATCACCCACGATCTGGATGAGGCAATCCGCATTGGCACCAGGATCGCGATCATGAAGGATGGCGTTATCGTGCAGATCGGAACGCCTGAAGAGATCGTGACGGCCCCGGCAGATGATTATGTGCGCGAGTTTGTGCAGGGTATCTCGCGGCTGAAGCTGGTGAAGGCCCATACGATTATGGAGCCTTTGAACGGCGCCGGCCTGCCCGAGGGCGCCCCCCGCGTTGACGGTGAGCGCGACCTTGATTCACTGATCGATATTTCGGTGGAAACCGATGGGCCGCTCGTTGTTGAAGAGGGGGGCGTGCCCATCGGCGTGATTTCCAAGACCGTTCTGCTTCGCGGCATCCAGGGAGGGCGCTGATATGGCAACTGCTGATCCAGAGGGCTTTGGAGCCGCAGCCACTCCCGAAACTGACGAGGCGACGGGCCCCGCATCCGGGGGCGCTGTGCGCGATATCGAGGTTGACCGCGCCGCCCTTGAAGCATCGATCGAAGGCTTCGCCGGGCCGCGGGCGGACTATTACGCGGGCGCGTTCCAGCGGATTCACGATACAACCTCCGGCGTCCCCCGAACCTTCAACACCGCGGCCTTTCTTGCCGGGCCCTTCTGGGCGGCGGCCCGCGGGGTCTGGGGCATGTTCTGGGCCTTCATCATTCTTGAGATCATCGCGCTGGTTCAGATTGGCCGCGGCACCTGGGGCCAGCTGGGCGCCGAAGATCTGGCGCAGGCCGAACGCCAGGCGGAGCGGGCCGAGGAATTTCTTCAGCGCGCCCGCGATGCGGTGGCCGCGGGGGAAGATGGCACCCGGTTCGAAACGCTCGGCAACAACCTGTTGCGCGCGGCAGAACGCTCCCGCGAGGCCGCCGATGCCGCCGCCGCGGATGCGATGGGCATCCTCTTTGGCGGGCTCGCGCTTCTTCTCGTGTTGCGGCTTTTTCAGGCCGTCTATTCCAACATCGCCTATGAGAAGCAGTATGCCCGCTGGCGGGTCGATCCCGATGCCACGCCCTCGGGCTTCAGCACCCGCAACATTGCCTTCGGCATCGCGCTCGGCGCGGCGATCATCCCGCTCACCGTCTACCGCTTTACAATCGAAGGCGTGCCGGGCTGGATGACGGAATTCCCTGCGGATCCGGATATTTACTCTTCCAGCGCCCGATGGCTTGAGGCTGCGATCGACGATGCGGCGCGCAGCGGGGCGGGCGCGTTTGACGGGATCGTGCTTCTCGTCCGGCAGATCCTCGATGCCATCAGCCTTGCACTGATCGGCACGCCCTGGCCGGTGGTGATGACGGTGATCGTTGTTGTGGGCTGGCGGTCCGCCGGGCCCCGGGTGGCGATCTTCACCGCCGCCGCGCTCGCCTACATCGCCTTCCTGGGTTACTGGGAAATCGCGATGGAAACGGTGGCGCTGGTGGGGGCCGCGGTGGTGCTCTGTGTTGTTATGGGCATTCCGCTTGGCATCTGGTTCGGTAAATCGAAGCGCGCCTACAGCTTCGCCGAACCGGTGCTGGACCTGATGCAAACGCTGCCGGCATTCGTCTACCTCATCCCGATCATCGCGTTTTTCGGAACGGGCAACCCGCCGGGCATCCTCGCCACGATCATCTTCGGAATGCCGCCGGTGATCCGCCTGACGGCGCTTGGGATGCGCGGCGTGCCCGATTCAATCAAGGAAGCGGCGACGGCCTTTGGCGCCACGCGCTGGCAGCTCTTGAAAGATGTCGAGCTGCCGCTTGCACTGCCATCGATCATGACGGGCGTGAACCAGACGATCCTGATGTGCCTTTCGATGGTGGTGATCATCTCGCTCATCGGCGGTGGCGGGCTGGGCCAGGTAATCCTTGAAGCGCTGCAATTCGCGGCCAAGGGCCCGGGCCTTCTGGGCGGCTTTGCGATCCTCTTCGTGGCGATGGTGATCGACCGCATCGTTCAGGGCGCGTTCCGCCGCGCGGATCAGAAAGACTGACCATGGCGCACCCGAATTCCCCAGCCTGGCTCACACGGCGACGAGGTGGTGCTTGCGCGGCCTGAGCCCGCGCACACCGACCACCTCTTTGCTTGTTTGATCCATGGGGAGTTCGCGCCAATGGCCGTGACCTATCTCAAGAAGGCCGGGATGACGGCCGAAACCGCGCAAACTGATGTGCGCGCCACCGTCGCCGAGATGCTCGGCACGCTCCGCACAGGCGGGGATGCCGCCGCGCAGGCGTATGCCGAAAAGCTCGATGGCTGGGCAGGGCCCGCGCTGGCCACAGCCGATCAGATCGCGGCTGCCAGCGCCCGTGTGCCGGAGCGCCTGAAAGACGATATTCGTTTTGCGCATGACAATATCCGCCGCTTTGCGGAGATGCAGCGCGGCACCATCCAGGATGCCGAGATGGAGGTGCGCCCCGGATTCATCGCGGGCCAGAAGCACATCCCTGTAAATGCCGCGGGCTGCTATGTGCCCGGCGGGCGCTACAGCCATGTGGCCTCTGCGCTGATGACGATCACCACGGCGCAGGTGGCCGGTGTGGGCCACATCACTGCCTGCTCGCCGCCCAAGCCCGGGCACGGCATTCCCGATGCGATCCTCTACACGATGAACCTCGCCGGGGCGCATGCGATCCTCAACATGGGCGGGGTTCAGGGTGTTGCGGCCATGGCGATGGGAATGTTCGGGCTGCCCAAGGCCGATATTCTCGTGGGCCCCGGCAACCAATACGTTGCCGAAGCCAAACGGATGCTCTTCGGCGAGCTTGGGATCGATATGTTTGCCGGCCCGACCGACAGCATGGTGATCGCCGATGCCACGGCGGACCCAACGCTTGTGGCCTGGGATCTCGTGGGCCAGGCAGAGCATGGGTATAACTCGCCGGTCTGGTTGGTTACCGACACTCCTGCCCTCGCCCAGGCTGTGATCGACATGGTGCCGGGCCTGATTGCGGAACTGCCAGAGACGAACGCGCGGAACGCCGAGGCCGCGTGGCGCGACTATGCCGATGTGATCCTTTGCGACACGCGCGAAGAGATGGCGGCCACCTCCGATGCCTACGGGCCCGAGCACCTGCATGTGCAATGCGCCGATCTGGAATGGTGGCTGAAGCGGTTGACCGCCTATGGCTCCCTTTTTCTGGGCGAGGAAACGACGGTGGCCTTTGGCGATAAGGCGGCGGGGCCGAACCACGTTCTGCCCACTTCCGGCGCCGCGCGGTATACCGGCGGGCTTTCGGTGCAGAAATACATGAAAACGGTGACCTGGCAGCGCTCCACCCGGGAGGCCGCGCGCCCCTTGGCGGAAGCGACCGCGCGGATCAGCCGGCTGGAGGGCATGGAAGGCCACGCCAGAACGGCCGATATCCGGCTGGAAAAGTTCTTTCCCGGCGAAACCTTTCATCTCGACGCCGCGGAATGACCGATGAGACATCGCGGGGCGCGCTGCCGCCCTTGCCGAAGCCGTTATGGGCGCGCGCAAAGGCACTCGCGCCGGGTGTGGCGCTTGCCGCGCTCATCGCCGGCGCAGCGGCGGGGCTTGCGGCCCACTATGGCGCCCCGGCAATGCTGTTTGCGCTGCTCATCGGCATCGCGTTCCATCACCTGAGCGCCGAGCCGAACTCCGCCCCGGGGCTGGATTTCGCCTCCAGATCCCTGCTCCGCCTCGGGGTTGCGCTGCTGGGGCTTCGGCTCAGCTTCGATGACATTGCGCGCCTTGGCTGGGCGCCCGTGCTTTCCGTGATTGCGCTTGTGGCAGGCACGATTGCGGCGGGGCTTGCGCTCGCGCGCCTTACCGGGCGCGGTTCTGCCTTCGGCACATTGGCCGGGGGCGCCGTTGCCATCTGTGGCGCATCCGCCGCCCTCGCCCTTGCCGCCGTGCTGCCGCGCGCCCGTGTCTCGGAACGAGACGTGCTGTTCGTTGTCGGCGCCGTCACCGCGCTTTCCACCATCGCGATGGTTCTCTACCCCATCCTCTTCGCCGCGATGGGCCAGACACCGGCGCAGGCCGGGTTTCTGATCGGCGCTACGATCCACGATGTGGCCCAGGTGGTGGGCGCGGGGTACTCGATGTCAGAAACAACCGGCGACATCGCGACCTTCGTGAAGCTGCAACGCGTGGCTCTCCTGCCGCTCGCCGTGCTGGCAGCGGCGCTCTGTTTCCGTGAAGGCACTTCTGGTTTCGCGCTTCCGTGGTTTTTGATCGCCTTCGTAATCCTGGTGCTTCTCAACAACGTCTTGGGCCTGCCCGAACCCTTGCTTGAGGGCGCGCGCGTGCTGTCCGGCTGGTTGCTCCTTGCGGCGATTGCAGCACTTGGCGTGCGCACATCGCTCCGCGAGATGTTCCGGGTAGGCCCTCAGGCGGCAACTGTGGTTATTAGCTGCACGCTTCTCCTCCTCCTCGCCGCGCTTGGATTTGAGCGGCTGATCTTTTGAAAGGACCAGACATGCCTTCCATCACCCGCCTGCACGGCACCGGCCGCATGAGCCGCATCGTTATTCATGGTGACACGATTTACCTTTGCGGGCAGGTCGGCACCCGCGGCGAGAGCGTGGCGCGCCAGACGGCGGAGACGCTAGAAAAAATCGATGCGCTTCTGGCTGAGGCAGGATCGGACAAGGATCACATCCTGCAAGCCATCGTCTGGCTTGCCGACATGGCGGATTTCGCGGAGATGAACGCGGTGTGGGATGCCTGGGTCAACAACGGGCACGAACCCGCGCGCGCCTGCGGCGAAGCTGCGCTGGCAAGCCCGGAATTGAAGGTGGAGATCATCGTTACCGCCGCACGGCGGGGGTAGCGCCTTTCAGGGCGGCAGATGCAGGCACTCGGCTCCCTTCGTGAGCCTAGATGCAGCCTGCTTGCGGGCCATTGCCGGGTCTTGCACCGCCTTGTTTGAGCGCGCGATCCCGGCCTAGCCGCGGCACAGGGCCTCCGCCTCAATCTCCACACGGTAGCCGCCGATCAGGCCGGCAACGACGACGAGGGTATTGGCCGGTTTGATCTTTGCAAAGATCCGGCCATGGGCGCGGGAGACGGCCTCAACATCCGCCTCGTCGACAATGTAGATGCGGGTGCGCAGAACGTCTTCAGCGCGCGCGCCCAGCGCCGAAAGCGCGGCCAGAATCTTATCAAGCACGAAGACCGCCTGCGCCCCGGCATCATCAGGCGCCACGATCCGGTCCTCCCCCGCCGTGGCCGTTGTTCCCGAAACAACAATACGGTCGCCGACACGCTGCGCGCGGCAATAGCCCGCGATGTCTTCCCACTTGGATCCGCTTGCAACCCGCATTCTGCCCGAGCCCGTTGGCTCGGCGGCATGCGGCAGCGGCATCTCCTCCAGATGATGGCTGAGATCGCCCGACGCCGTGAGGAAGGGCGGTTGGCGGTATTCATCCCCGCAATCGCCGGGCACCGCCGCCGTTGCCGCGAAGGCATCGGCAAGGCGCGCATGATCTTCCGCATCGAGCGCAAAGGAAAACAGCCGCTCGTTATCATCGGTGTGAACCCGTTCGCCCAAGCGCGCGCCAACGATAACGCCTGCCACGGCGGGGTGGCTCAGAACCCACCGTGTGGCAACATTCGCGATGGAAACGCCATGGCGGCGGGCAATGGCATCGGCTGCCCGCAGGATGCCCTGAAACGGCTCCCATCCCCCCGCCACATCGATGAAGCGCTTGTATTTCATCTTCGACCAGTCGCTAAGATCCAAGGGCTCCGGCGCGCCAAGCCAGCGTTCCGAGAGAAAGCCGCCACAAAGCGTGCCGTAGGCCAGAAGCGTCACGCCCCTTCGCGCAGACAGTGCCGACAAGGCACCTGCCGCCCGGCGATCGACCAGGGAGAAGGATACCTGGTTCGTCACCAGCGGAACGCCATCCGCTAGCGCCAGCTCCAGATGCGCCGCATCGAAATTCGTCACCCCGATTTCGGCAATCAGCCCCTCTTCGCGCAACCTCGTGAGTTCGTGCAGCGCATCCAGCCACGCCGGGTGCAGAAAGCTCCACCAGTGAAATTGCAGCAGATCCACCCGCTCCACACCCAGCCGCTCAAGCCGGTCGGTCACCCCCTTACGCACCACCTGCGCGGTCATAGGCCCGGGCGCGGGGCACCATTTGGTGAAAGCCAGCGGGCGGGGCGATGTGCCTCTTGCAAGCAAGCAGCCCGTGATCAGTTCGGCGGTGCCATAGTGATCGGCCATGTCAAAGGTATCGAACCCGCGCGCGGCATAGGCCTCAAGCCAGTCCGCACCCTTATCGGGA
>JANQPC010000101.1 GCA_028285485.1 Paracoccaceae bacterium
CAACCGGCGCCGCATCGAAGGTAAGCCCCATGCCGGTGATCGCCCCTTCGGCGAGAAGGCCGAAGGCGCCGGGATCGGGCGCGGCCCCGTTCAGCGCGACCACCACGCGCCCGCCGACGGCACCGAAGATTTCGGCTGCCAGCGTATCGGCGGCGGGCGCCTCGGCACCCAATGCGATCGGGTGCAGAATATAGCCCCCCAAGGTTGGCTGAGGGGCCGGCGCGCCCGGATGCCCGGCAAGCGCCGCGCCTGCCTCGGTGAGTGCGTAGAGGGGCACCACAAGGGCGCGCCGGTGGGGATTGGTGGAGCGGAGGGTAACCTCGATGGCGCGGGTGAGATCGGCCTCGGCGAGGATCACCACCTCCCCATAGGCCGCCACGTCGGGGGCAGCTGCGAAGGATTGGAGGGTTTGGGCCGGGGGCGGGCCTTCGTGGAGCGCCAGGGCGCGATCGGCCTCGTCATGGACTTCGACATAGCCCGCAACCAGCCCCATGGCCGCGAGAACCCCTGCGATGAGCATCATCTTGCGGGGGTCGGTGAGCCCGCGTTTGAGACCATTGAGACTGAGGCGCATTACTGCGGCCCTCCAACACATTAACCACGGTCGGCTTCCCGCCCCAACGGGGCATGACTATGGCGGCGGCGGGCCGAATTGGGTTCATTCCCGGGGACTGTTCGCGCAGCGGAAACGCGGGTACCGGTTTGAGGCAGATGGGTGCCTTATTCGCGGACAGTGGCGCGGGCGCGATCACCCGTGCCGCCCGAAAGATCGCGCAGAATCGGGCAATCGGGCCGGGCATCCCCCGCGCAATCGCGGATCAGCGCGCCAAGCGTTTCGCGCATGGATTCGAGCTGGGCGATCTTGTCATCGATCCGGGCGAGATGTTCGGTGGCGAGGCGGCGCACATCGGCGCTGGCGCGTTCGGTATCTTCCCAGAGCGCCAGAAGCTTGCGGCAATCCTCGATCCCGAAGCCCAGCGCCCGGGCGCGGCCCAGAAAGTTGAGCTTGTGCAGATCGGTCTCCGAAAACGCGCGGTATCCGTTGGCGCTGCGGCCGGGCCGCACAAGGCCGATTTCCTCGTAATACCGGATCGTCTTGGCGGGCAGCCCGGCGCGGCGAGCGACATCGGAGATATTCATGTGGTTGCTTCCCTCGCGGCAGGGGTTGGGCCGGAGGCCGCGGGGCCATCGGGCCGGGCGGCGCGGCGTAGGCGCAGGGCGTTGGCCACGACAAAAAGGCTGGAAAGCGCCATGGCGCCCGCGGCCAGGGCGGGTGAGAGCATGAGGCCCGTTGCCGGGTAGAGGAGCCCTGCGGCCACCGGGATCAGCGCGGCGTTATAGCCGAAGGCCCAGAAAAGGTTCTGCTTGATGTTGCGCAGCGTGGCGCGGCTGACCTTGCGGGCGGTGACCACCCCGGCCAGATCGCCCGACATCAGCACCACATCCGCCCCTTCGATGGCGATATCGGTGCCGGTTCCCAGGGCGATGCCGGTTTCTGCGGCGGCCAGCGCGGGCGCATCGTTGATCCCATCGCCCACGAACGCCACCTTCCGGCCCTCTGCGGTGAAAGCCCCGATCGCGGCCACCTTGCCTTCGGGCCGCACACCCGCCGTGACCCGCGTGATGCCAAGGCGGCTTGCCACCGTGCGGGCGGTGGCAGCACCGTCGCCCGTGATCATCGCCAACTCCGCGCCCGTGGCCTCAAGAGCTTCCAGTGCGGCGGGCGCGCCGGGTTTCGGCGGGTCGGTAAACCCCGCGAGAAGCGCGGGCGCGCCATCGATGGCCGCGTAAAGCACCGTGGCGCCCTCTTCGGCGAGCGCTTCGGCCCGGGCCTGGAAGGGCACTGTGGAGATCCCGGCGCCTTCCAGAAATGCCGCCGTGCCGACGATCAGCGCCTCATTCTCCACGGTGCCGCGAATACCGGCGCCCGGCACGGCCTCGGCCCCATCCGCCGCCGGAACCTTGAGGCCCCGCGCCGTAGCAGCAGCCACGGTGGCGGCGCCAAGGGGGTGTTCGGATTGCGCTTCGAGCGCGGCAAGCTTGGCAAGGGCCGCATCCGCACTCACCCCAGGCGCGGCTTCAAGCGCCGTCAGGCGCGGCTGGCCGAGGGTAAGCGTGCCGGTCTTGTCAAATGCGAAAAGATCGGCCTCGGCCAGCCGCTGCAGCGCCTCGCCCTTGCGGAACAGCACGCCAAGCTCTGCCGCGCGGCCCGTGGCGACCATGATCGAGAGCGGCGTGGCCAGCCCCATCGCGCAGGGGCAGGCGATGATCAGTACGGAAACCCCCGCCACAAGCGCGTGGGCGGGTGTGGGGCCAAACGCCAGCCAGGCCGCAACTGTGATCAGCGCCACGATCATTACGGCGGGCACAAAGCGGGCCGTCACACGATCCACAAGCGCCTGGATCGGCAGCTTGCCGCCCTGCGCCTCGCGCACCAGCCGCACGATACGGGCCAAGGTAGCGTCTTCCCCAAGGGCGGTAACGGTGATCTCCAGCGCGCCGGGGCCATTGACCGTGCCTGCCAGCACCGGATCGCCCGCGGCCTTTGCAACCGGAATCGGCTCTCCCGTCACCATGCTTTCATCGATATGCGAGGTGCCGCTGGCCACCGCCCCGTCAACCGCGATGCGGGCGCCGGGCAGGATGCGCACCCTGTCCCCCACCCGCAGGGCGGCGAGCGGAACCTCCCGCGCCGCGCCCTCATCCACCCGAAGCGCGGTATCGGGCTGAAGCGCGATGAGACGCGCGATGGCGGCGCCTGCACGGCCCTTGGCGCGGGCTTCAAGCGTGCGGCCCAGAAGGATCAGGGTCACGATAACCGCGGCGGCTTCGAAGTAGACGGCGCGGGCTTCGGGCGGCAGCAGGCCCGGGGCGAGTGTGGCGGTTAGCGAATAGAGGTAGGCCGCGCCGGTGCCCATGGCGACAAGTGCGTTCATATCGGGCGCGCGGCGAAGCAGGGCGGGCAGCCCGAGGCGGAAGAAATTGCGGCCGGGGCCTGCCAGCACGAGCGTGGTAAGCACCAGCTGGATCCACCAGCTTGCGGCGAGACCGATCGTGCCCGCAATGAAATGATGCAGGGCGGGAAAGACGTGGCCGCCCATCTCCATCACGAAAACGGGTGCGGTGAGCGCGGCGGCCAGGATCGTGCGGCGGGTCAGGCGCAGGGCTTCGGCGGCATGGCGATCTTCGGGCGCGGCCTCGGGGCCGGAGGGCGCCACCCCGAAGCCAGCGTCTTCCAGTGCCGCTTCAGCGGCGGCGAGCGCATTGGCCCCGGAGAAGGCCGAGAGCGTGGCAGACTCGGCCGCGAGGTTGACCTCGGCGCTTAGGATGCCGGGCACGGCCTGAAGCGCGCGTTCCGCGCGCCCCACGCAGCTTGCGCAGTGAAGCCCGGTTACACCAATCTGGTGGGTTTCGCGGCGCGGCGGGGTGCCGGCGGCGGTGAGCGCCGCGGCAACCGCGGCCACATCCGCCCCGCTATGGGTGAGCCGGAGCGTGCCTGTGGCCAGATTCACCTCCGCCCCGCGCACACCCGGCAGGCCGCTTACGGCGGCCTCGGCCCGGCCCGTGCAACTGCCGCAGTGCAGGCCATCAAGATCAAGCGTGAGGGTTCTGGCAGGTGTCATGGCTGAGTCCCACCCCTAGATAGGGCTTCCAGTTACTGGAAGGTCAAGCCGCTTGACGGCATCGGCCCCATACCGCCACTCTTGCGCCGAGATCAGACCATCGCCACAGGCCGGAGGAGAGCATGACGAATTACCCTGTGAACATGGACTTTGCGCCCGACGTAACGGGGTTCTTCGACCCTGCGACAAATACGATCAGCTATCTGGTGAAAGACCCGGGCTCTTCGGCCTGCGCGATTGTCGATCCGGTGATGGATATCGATTACGCCGCCGGGCGGCTGACCTATGAGCATGCCGACGAGATCATCGCCCATGTGCGCGAACGCGGGCTGACGCTGGAGTGGCTGATCGAAACCCATGTGCATGCCGATCACCTGAGCGGTGCGCCTTACATTCAGGAACGGCTCGGTGGGCGCATCGGGATCGGGGCGCAGATCATCGAGGTGCAGGACACGTTCGGGAAGGTGTTCAACGAGGGCACCGAGTTCCAGCGCGATGGCAGCCAGTTCGATGCGCTTTTTGCCGATGGCGATACCTATCAGGTGGGCACGATGACCTGCTTTGCGCTGCACACGCCCGGCCACACCCCGGCCTGCATGACCCATGTGATGGGCGATGCGGCCTTTGTGGGCGATACGCTGTTCATGCCCGATGGCGGCTCGGCGCGGGCCGATTTTCCGGGCGGCTCGGCGGAGGATCTTTACGATTCCATCCAGCGCGTGCTGTCACTGCCCGATCCGATGCGGCTTTTCATGTGCCACGATTACGGGCCGGGCGGGCGCGCCATTGCCTGGGAAACCACGGTGGCTGATCAGAAGGCACATAACATCCATGTGGGCGGCGGCACGGAAAAGGATGCGTTCGTGAAACTTCGCACCGAGCGCGATGCAACGCTTTCGATGCCCACGCTGATCATCCCTTCGCTTCAGGTGAACATGCGCGCGGGCGATGTGCCAACCGATGATGAGGGCCGGCCCGTGCTGAAAGTGCCGCTGAACGTGCTCTGATCTATTCGGCGGCAAGCCGCGGGTAGCTTTCGGCCAATTGCGCCACGGGTTCCACCTTCGACTCCCGCGGGCGCACCAGGGCGAAGATCTGTGGCGTGAAGAAGAAGCTTACGACGGTGGAGAGCAGAACGCCCCCGGCGATGGACATCGCGAAGGGCGGCCAGAAGCCGCCGCCGGCCAGGATCAGCGGCAGAAAGCCCCCTGCGGTGGTAAGCGTTGTTGAAATGATGTGGCGGCTTGAGCCAAGCACCACGTCCGCCATCGCCTCGCGATCGCCCGCGGCGGCATCGGGGTTCTGCTGCAGGCCCGTCAGGATGATGATCGCGGCGTTGATCGAGACGCCGATGGACCCGATCACCCCGATGATCGCTGTGATCCCGAAAGGATAGTTGAACACGGCGAGCGACAGGATCGACAGCCCCGCCGAAAGAATGGCCACCACGAAGGTGGCTGTGGCCAGGCGGAAGCTGTTGAAGGTAAGCACAATGGTTGCGATCGAGAGCGTGACGATCAGGCCGAGCGAGGCCAGAAGATTGCCAACAACTTCGGAGCGCGCATCGCTGTCGCCCCCGATTTCCACCCGGTAGCCCGCCGGAAGGGCGAAGCCTGCCACTTCAAGCGCCGCTTGCGCCGAGGCGAGCGCCTCTTCGGGCAGAACGCCGGGGGAGAGGAACGCCTGTACGGTGTTCACGCGCTCACCGTTACGCCGCGAGATCGGGCTTTCTGAGGGTTCAAGCCGGATATCGGCGATGGCGGCCAGCGGCACGCCGGGAAGCGCGCCCATGGCCACGCTTGCGGCAGCATCGGGCGGCAGGATCGGCAGGGCGGCGATGCGGGCGAGATCGCCGCGCAGATCGTCGGCAAAGCGGATGCGCACGGGCAGTTCCTCGCCCGCCTCGATCAGCGAGCCGCCCGTGGCGCCCACAAGCGCGGTTTCAAGCTGGCGCGCCACGCTGCCCAGATCGAGCCCGGCGCTTTGGGCGGCGGGTTCATTGACATCGATCGCCACTTTCGGCGCGCCGCCTTCGAGATCGGCGCGCACGGTGGTAACGGGATCGAGGCTGAGGAGGATCTCGCGCACCTCATCGCCCAGCGCGCGCAACGTTGCAGTATCCGGGCCGACGAGGCGGAATTCCACCGGCGCATCAACGGGCGGACCCTGCACAAGCCCGCGCACAAGGATGCGGGCATTGGGCACGGCAGCATCGAGCCGGTCCTGCAACGGCTCCAGAAGCGCGGCGGTGGTATCGGGATCGCTTGTGGTGACAAGCGCCTGGGCGAAATCGGGCGCGTTCTCGCGCGCGCCCACGATGTTGTAATAGAAGGCGGGCGCGCTGCGGCCGACAACCCAGCTTACCTGTTCGATACCGTCCGTTGAGGCCAACAGCGCGTCGATCTCACGCGCGGTGCGGTAGGTGCGCTCGATATGCGTTCCCGGCGCAAGCTCCACCTCGATATGGAACTGGTCCCGATCCACGCCGGGGAAGAACTGCGCGGTGAGCGTGGGGAAGCTTGCAAATCCCATGGCGGGGAGCACAAGGGCGAGCGCCACGGATTTGAGCGGGTTCTTCACCGACCAGACGATGGTGGCCCGGAAGGCCCGCGCAAGCGGGGGCACGGTAAGCCCCGCGCGCCCGCCCTGCCCCGGCAGAACGTGCCCCGCGATGGCTGGCGTGATGGCGATGGCCACGATGAAAGACCAGGCGAGCATCAGCACAACCGCGATGGCGATGGAGCCCACGAAATCCCCCGCAGGGCCCGGCAGAAGCATCATCGGCACAAAGCTGAGCGCGGTGGTTACCGTTGAGGCCAGCAGCGGCACGGTCAGCCGGCGCACCGCCTCGCTGACCGCGGCGATCCGCGCCATGCCGCGCTGAAGGCGCTGGCGGATCTCATCGGTCATCACGATGGCGGCGTCGACCAGAAGGCCCAGCGCCACGATCAGGCCGGTCACCGACATCTGGTGGATCGGCAGGCCGATGATGTTCATGCTCGCAATCGTGGCGAGGCTCACGATGGGGAGCACAACCGCCACGATAAGGGCCGCGCGTACGCCCAGGGTGACAAGCAGCACGGCCACAACGAGGCCCACGCCGATGGCCATGTTCGTGGCCACATCCTGCAGCCGTTCGGCGGTGTATTCGCTTTGATCGAACACCTGTTCGAGGATGAGCGAGGCTGGCAGCATCTGGGCGAAATCGGCGGCATCGTCCTGCAGCCAGCCCATCCAGCGATCCACCTGAAGGCCATCGACCGTCATCACCGAGATCAGGATCGCGGGCTTACCATCGGAGATCGCGATGCTGTCGGCGGGGCTGCGGGGGGCGCGTATCACATCGGCGATATCGCCAACGCGGGTCACCGTGCCCGCGCCATCTCGGGCGAGAACAACTTCGCGTACACGGTCAATCGCCTCGATATCGCCGCTGACATCCAGAAGGATGTCCACGCCGCCGCCCAGCACGCGGCCCGATTGCACCTTGGCATCCGCGCGTGCGATGGCAGCGGCCACGGCATCGGGCGTGAGGCCCAGCGCGCGGGTGCGGGCGGAATCGAGGGTGACGCGCACTTCTTCTTCGGGCAGGCCGAAAAGGGTGACAAGCTTGGTGCCCGGCGTGTTGCGCAGGCGTTCGGCCAGTTCCTCGGCATATCGGGTGGCAATGGCTGGCACAAAGCCCTCGCCGGTGGGCGTGAGGGCGAAGATGGCGCCCACCGCACCGAAGCGATCACTATCGAAAGCCGGGGTGAGCACGCCTGCGGGGAAGCTGCGCTCTGCCTCGGCCACCGCATCGCGGGCTTCCGACCAGATCTGCTCGATACGGCCCGGATCGGTGGTTTCATCAAGCTCGACGGAAACGACCGAGACGCCGGTGGAGGAGGTGGAATCGATATTGTTGATCTCGGGGATCGTGCGCAGCTCATCCTCGATCAGGCGGGTCACGAGGCTTTCCACGCGCGCAGGGTCAGCGCCGGGGAAAACGGTGGTGACGACGGCGTTGATATTGGTGATCGTGGGATCTTCCTGCCGGCCGAGCGAGAGGAAGGCCGAGAGCCCCGCGGCGATGATCACCAGCAGCGCCAGCGCTGCAATGCGGGGGGAGCGGAAAGTGAGCGTTTCCATGCGCCTCAGCCCCCGGCAAGCGTGATCGTCACCGGCTGGCCATCGGCCAGGCGATGGGTGCCGTCAGACACCACCGCGGCGCCTGCGGGGAAGGCGCCACGCACAAAGGCGCGCTCTGTCTCTGCATGAACGAGTTCCACCGCCTCGCGCCGCACGGTGCCATCCTCGGTCACAAGGAACACCGTCCACAGCCCGCGCACGCCCTCGGCCAGCGCAGTGATCGGCACCCATGCGCCCGCGCCCGGCACCTGGCGGGGGAGAGCCACGGTGCCGAGCGTGCCGTCGGGGAGGAGGCCGGTACCGTCAGGCAGAGAAAGAATGACGGGCACGGTGCGCGTGGCGGGATCAACATCCCGACGCAGGCGCGCGACGGCGGCGGGCATGGGCTGGCCTGCGATCTCCACGCTCAGGGTATCGCCGGGGGCGAGCGTGGCGGCGAGATCTTCGGGCAGCCCGATCCGGAATTCGGGGGCACGGTCTTCCAAAAGCTCAAGTGCGGCCTGCCCCGGCGCGGCACGGGTGCCTTCATCGAGACGGCGCGCTGCGATCGTGGCATCGAAGGGGGCAACCAGTTCGGCCTTGGAAAGCGCGATATCCACCGCGGCGATCCCCGCCTCGGCGCGGCGGAGCTCGGCAGCAAGCCGGGCGGCGGCAAGGCGCGCCTCGTCAAAGCGCTGGGCGGAGGCCTGATCCCGCTCCAGCAACGTGCGCTGCCGCGCGGC
>JANQPC010000003.1 GCA_028285485.1 Paracoccaceae bacterium
CGCCGATTCCGTGGGCAAGGGTGCGGCCACAACCTGCGGCGCGAGGGCCGCGCGCGGTGTGGGTGGCGCCGGTGGCAGGGGCTGCGGTTCGGGCACGAGGGGTTCCGGCGCGGGCGTTTCGGTGGCCTGCGGCTGTAACGCCGCCTCATCCTCCGGCGCCTCGCCCGGCCCCTCGGCCACGGGCGGCGGCGCAACCTCGCCCGATGGCACGGGATCGTCGGGGGCAACAAGCGCGAACGCGGCCCAGATCAGAATAGCGGCAAACGCCAGAACGGCCGCGGCCGTCAGCGCAGGCCCGCGCCATTCGCGCAAGCTCTCCGGCGTGGCCAGTTTCGCGGCACGGGGCTGCGGCGCGCTTTCCGGGCGGGCCGGCGCTTCGGGCCGGGGCGCGGGCGCATCGCGATCACGCGCAAAGGCCGTGGGCCCGAAATCGGGCGCGGCGGGAAATTCGTCTGCCTCGGGCCTTGAGGTGAAGCCCACCGGATTGAGTGCGAACTGAAGCGCGAACGCCTCTGCCTCGGCCAGCGTGTTGGAATCCACGGCGGCCACCCGGATCACATCGCCCTCGCGCCGCCAATCGAACATCATCTCTTCCACGGGGCAGGGCGTCAGCCCATCCATCAGCCCCGCAACCGTTTCATCGGTGATATCTTCGGCGCCTTCCGGCGCATCGAGCGTGGTGTAGAGGATTTCACTGCCCGGGATGATCACCGCGGTTTCGAAATCATCGCCCGCCCGGTGGGCCGCGGCATCGCGCAGGGCGCGCATATGATCGCCCATATCGGGATCGTCCAGCGCAACCCGGCCCATCGGCACCCATCCCGCGCCCTCGCGGGCGAGAAGGCGGATCCCGTCAGTGGCGAGATCAAGGGCGAAATCGGGCATCAGGCAACCTGCACTGCACAAAGGGCTGGCGCACCGCATCCCCCATCCGTTGCGGCACCCGCCAAGAGTAGCCCAACCTATCGCGTCTGAAAAGGTGACGCCCCCTGCGAAAGGGGGCAAACTGGCGGAAAACAGTATCTGGAGCAGAGCCGATGAGACACACGCTTTTTCTACTGGCTGGAATTTGCCTGATGGCGCTTTCCGCGCCGCTTGCGGCGGAGGCCACGCGCACGATAACGGTCACAGGCGAAGGCCAGGCCGAGGCCGCGCCCGATATGGCGCTGATCACGCTGGGCGTGGTGAGCGCGGGCGCCACGGCGCGGGAGGCCACGCGCGCCAATTCGCGCGCAATGGCCGATATTCTGGCCGAGATCGCCGGGGCGGGCGTGGCAGAGCGCGATGTGCAGACCGCGGGGTTCAACGTCTACCCCCGATGGGAGAATCGCCCCAACGAGGCCGCGCGGATCGCTGGGTTCATCGCAGAGAACCGCGTGACGGTGCGCGCCCGCGATCTGGATAACCTGGGCGCGCTGCTTGATGCGGTGACAAGCGAAGGCGCCAATCGGTTTGAGGGCTTGAGCTTTGCGTTGCAGAACCCGGAGGCGGCAGAGGATGCCGCCCACGCCGATGCGGTGGCCGATGCGCGCCGGAAGGCCGCGCTTTATGCCGAGGCCGCGGGGCTAACGCTTGGCCCGATCCAGACGATCACGGAAGGGGGCGGCGCCGCGCCCGTGCCCATCGCGCGCGCCGAAATGGCGCTGTCGCGCGAGGCAGGTGTGCCGGTGGCCCCGGGCGAGCTATCGATGCGCGCCCGGGTGACAATTGTTTACGCCATCGGCGATTAGGCCGCGCGGATCGCGGCCTTCGTCAGCGCCTGATCGAGATCGGCGATGATATCGTCAGCCTCCTCGATCCCGATGGAGACCCGCACCACATTGGGCTCTGCCCCCGCCGCCGCGCGCTGCGCATCGGTCAGCTGGCGGTGGGTGGTAGAGGCCGAGTGGATGATCAGCGAGCGCGCATCGCCAAGGTTTGCCACGTGGCTGAAAAGTTCCACGTTATCCACCAGCTTGACGCAGGCGTCATAGCCCCCCTTCACCGCGAAAGTGAAAAGCGCCCCCGCCCCTTCCGGGCAAACGCGCTTGGCGCGATCGAAATAGGGCGAACTTTCAAGCCCCGCATAGGTGACCTTTTCGATCCGCGGATCGGCTTCCAGCCAGTTGGCCACCTTCACGGCGTTCTCCACATGCTTGCGCATGCGCAGGCTCAACGTTTCGATTCCCATAAGCGTGTAATGCGCGCCCTGGGGATTCATCGTCATGCCGAGATCGCGCAGGCCAACGGCGATGGAATGGAAGGTGAAGGCCATCGGCCCCAGCGCTTCGTGGAATTTCAGCCCGTGATAGGCGGGTTCCTCGGCGCTGAGCGAGGGAAATTTGCCGGAAGCCGACCAATCGAATTTGCCGCTGTCGATCACCGCGCCGCCCGTCACCGTGCCGTTCCCGGTGAGATACTTGGTGGTGGAATGCACCACGAGCGTCGCGCCATGTTCAATCGGGCGGCAGAGATAGGGGGTGGCCGAGGTGTTATCGACGATCAGCGGCACGCCCGCGGCATCGGCCACCGCGGCAACGGCGGGCAGATCGGTCACATAGCCGCCGGGGTTGGCAATCGCTTCACAGAACACCGCGCGCGTATCGTCATCGATCGCCGCCTTCAGGGCATCGAGATCGTCGAGATCCACGAATTTGCACGACCAGCCGAACTTGCGGATCGTGTTGGTGAATTGCTGCACCGTGCCGCCATAGAGCTTCGTGGCGGCCACGATGTTGCGCCCCGGCTCCATCAGCGGGAACAGCGCCATGATCTGCGCGGCGTGGCCCGAGGAACAGCAAATGCCGCCTGCCCCGCCTTCCAGCGCCGTGATCCGATCGGCCAGCGCCGCCACGGTGGGGTTGGTCAGGCGGGAATAGATGTATCCCACCTCTTGCAGGTTGAAGAGCGCGGCGGCGTGATCGGCATCGCGGAACACAAAGGCCGTGCTCTGATAGATGGGCACCTGGCGGGCGCCCGTGGCGGCATCGGGGCTCGCACCCGCATGCACCTGGAGGGTATCGAACCCTTGCGGTTTGTCTGACATCTCTCTCTCCCTGTAGAATTTCCGGCGCCCGTCAGGCGCCAATCTGGCGCATCACCACCACGTAAAAGGCGGTGCCGCGATGTTCGGCGGCACTCACGGTTACAACAAGCCGCTCGGCGATTCCGCCCCTAAGGCTGAGGCGCAGGCTGTCTTCCACCTGGCCCTGGCTGAGCATCTCTTCGGGGCTCACCGGCGTTTCCACCTCCACCCCGCAAAGCGCCGTCAGATCGGCATCATGGGCGCGCATCGTATCGAAGCCGAACATCCGCTGCGCGGCGCGGTTGGCATATTGCACGCGCTGATCTTCGGCCAGAACGAAGACGGGGTCGGTAATCAGCTCAAGCCCCGCGCGCAGCTCGTTCTCGGGGAAGTTGGCGACAGCGAAGCGCAGCACCGTTTCGCCCGCATCATCCATCAGCGGCACGATCAGCCGCCGCCAGGAGCGCACGAAGATCCGCGCGGGCGGCTCATGTTCCGATAAGACCCATTCGCGCCGTTCCGCCGCCGCGCGGTAGAGCGCCTTGAAGAACTGCGCGATATGGGTGGTGAAGCCGCGCGTGGTTTCCCCCGTCATGTCGCGCCCGTAATGCTCTGCAATCCCGGCGCCGTAGTGGGCATAGCGAAACTCATCCCCCTCGGGTTCCACGATCATCGTCCAGGCCGCGATCGGGCCCAGTGCCTCAAGCGAGAAGGCGCTGGCGGGCACCTGGCCGGTATCATCCATGAAGCCGCGGCAGATCTCGGCGAACCGGCGCATCAGCGGGCTTTGCAGCTCGTCCACGGCGGGTGACCAGATGATCATCGGCGCCCGGGCCCCGTGATCGTTGAAGATGCGGCGCAGAATGTCCCGCCGGCCCGGCATCAGGCTTTCGGCAATCAGGTCCACAGCCTCATGGGGCGTGTCTTGGCGTTCGGCATCCATCCCGGTTCCCTCATCTGCGGCCACGTTCGGCGCGACTCGCGCGCCATCATGCCGGGCCGCCCCGTGGCATTCAATCGCGCCTCAGCGCATCCAGAGCTTGGCCGCCTTCAGCCGGTTGCGGATGGCCTGTTCCTTCCGCGGCAGCCCGGTTTCCGCAAAAAGCGCGCGCGCCTTCCGGCCGCGGCCCTGGTAGATCATCCGCTTGAAGGGCTCGTATTGCTTGAGCACCTTCTTGATCCGGTTGGGTGCGGCGATCTCTTCCAGCGCCTCGATCGCGGGCTCTGGCGCGCGGGCAAAAAACAGCGGCATCACCCGCCAATGCGCCGAGAGCGCGCCATCAAGCCCGGCCAGCGCGGCGTCCGGGCGCCCGCCGCCGAGGGCGTGGATCACAAGCGGCAGGGCCACCTGATCAAGCCACGGGTCAAGCGGCTGGCACACAAGCTCCGGCGGCGGCGAAGCCCGGATCGCCGCCATCTTCTCAACCATCGAGGTGCCGAAGGCCCGGGGGCAGGCGCCGAAGAACCAGCCTGCGTTGAAGTAAAGATAGCGCTGCCAGTATTCGTCGGGGTGGCTGAGATCGAGCGAGCTTTCGAAATCGAGCCCGAACTTGGCATAAAGCGCGCGCCAGATCGCGCTGTAGCCCGGCCCGTAAAGTTCTATCTTCGGCCAGGTATTGCTGCGCGCCATCGAGGCCGAGGGGCGCGCGAATTCGAAGGGCAGGGTGCTGACGGGCCCGAGGATCAGCGTATCGGTATCGAAAAACACGAAGGGCGCGCCTTCGGGCAGCGCCGCCAGCCCTTCGGCCTTGTTGCCGTGGGGATAGGCCTCGCCGAAGACCCGGGCCTCAAACGGCACGATCTCGGCCCCGAGATCGGCGAGCGCATCGCGAAGCTCGGGGTTCGTGATCCTCGGATCAAAGCTCCAAAGCGGCCCCGGCTGCGGCTCTGCCACGATAAACCGCCCCGAAAAGCCCGGATCGCGCGCCCGGAGGCTTGCGGCGAAAAGCACGGCCTCATAGGCCAGCCGGCCCCGCTGCCCCACCACCATGATATTGAAATCCGCGCCCATGCCCCGGTCTATAGGCCGCGCGCCATCGTGCTGAAAGGGGCCCGTGGCGGGTGGCGGCGATGAGTATTTTTGCCAAGATGAAGGGCTGTCGCGGCCTTCATCTTGGCGCAAGTACTCCGGCCGGAGGCGTTAATCCCCGTAAGCCACCGATGGCAGCCAGGTTGTAAGCGCGGGGAATTCGAACACGATGAAGAGCCCGATGATCTGCAGGATCACGAAGGGAATGATCCCGCGATAGATATGGCCGAGGCTCACGCCCGGCGGGCAGACGCCCTTGAGGTAGAAGAGCGCAAACCCTACCGGTGGCGTTAAGAACGAGGTCTGCAACGTGACCGCAACGAGGATCGCGAACCACACCACAGACGGATCGCGCACCTGATCGAAGCCCGGGATATCGAGGTTGAGCCCGATGATGATGGGCAGCATCAGCGGCATGATGATGATGGTGATTTCGATCCAATCCAGCAGGAACCCCAGAAGGAACACGATGAAGAGGATGAAGAGCACCGTCATATAGGGGTCGTCGAAGGCGGCGAGCACCAGGGTTTCCACGATCTCGTCGCCCCCGTAACGGCGCAGCACGAAGGCAAAGAAATTCGCCGCAAGGAAGATGCCCACGATATAGCCGGTGGTGTTCAGCGTTGAGCGGCTCACCTCTTTCAGGACCTTGTAGGTGAGCCTGCGGTTCATGCCGGCAAGGATGGTGGCGCCAAGCGCGCCGAGGCCAGACGCCTCGGTGGGCGTGGCGAAGCCCGCGAAGATCGAGCCCAGCACCAAAAGGATCAGGAAGAGCGGCGGCACCACCGCCAGAAGCACGTCGCGCACCGCTTCCCAGCCCACATCTTCGGCCCGTTCCGGCGCGGGCATCGAGCTGGGGCTGAAGACGCCCAGCAGGATGATGAAGGTGATGTAAAGCGCGCCGAGGATCAGCCCCGGAAAGAGCGCGCCCATGAAGAGATCGCCAAGCGAAATCGCCAGCTGATCGGACATGATCACCAGCATGATCGAGGGCGGGATCAGGATGCCCAGCGTTCCGGCAGAGGCGATGGTTCCGGTGGCGATGGGCTTGGAATAGTTCTGCTTCATCATCGCCGGCAGCGCCATCACGCCCAGAAGCGTGACCGAGGCGCCGATCACGCCGGTGGAGGCGGCAAGGATGATCCCGATCAGCAGCACGGTGAGCGACAGCCCGCCCCGCAGGCTGCCGAACAGGCGCTGCATGGAGATCATCATGCGCTGGGCCACGCCCGATTGATCGAGCATCAGCCCCATGAAGATGAACATCGGCAGCGCCACAAGCACCGGATTCTGCACGATATTGCCGAATAGCCGGGAGGCGAGCGCGCCGAGGCGCTGATAATCGATGCCGGTGCGATCGAATTCGATCACATCGCGGAAGCTTGCACGGAACGGATCGAGGAAGATCTCGGCGATCAGGGCAAATATCAGGCTCACCCCCACCAGGGCAAACGCCACGGGGATGCCGCGGAACAGCAGGAAGATGAAGGTGAGGAACATCGCCAGCACGGCGATTTCATTAAGGGTCAGAAACTGGCCCGCGAATTCGAGAAGGGCCATGGATCAGGTTCCGCTGCGGCTTGAGCTGCGATCCATCAGCCGTGCCAGGCCGATGAGGGCGATGGTGAGGATCAGGGTGATCAGGATCGTCCACTTCACCTCTTCCACTCCGATTTCGAACTCACCGAAAATCGGGTGGCGGCCGATCTCTCGATCGGTCACCTCTGCGGGCGTGGTCAGCCGCAGGGACCACCAGATCCCGTAATAAACCACCAGATTGATCACAAACATCGTTGAGGGAAAGGCGTAGAGCATCTGGCGCCAAAGCGTGGGTTCCGCCAGCTTGGCCAGAAAGCGCAGGTAGGCCGACCATGTGGCATAGGCAACGAACAGGAACGCCGCCACCATGAACGCCTTCAGGATCCACAGGTTGTGCAGCCCGTTTGGCGAAGACGATCCCTCATCATTCCGGATCGATTGCAGCGCGTAGGGGATCGTGATGTCAAAGGCGAGGATGATGAAGGGCAGAAACAGCCAGGCCAGTGCGAAGATCTCGATCCGCGTCTTCTTCGCCTCGCTGAAGTTTTCGTGGAAGATATCCACCCGCACATGGCTGTTGGTCGTTACTGCATAGCCGATGGCGATCAGGGCGGATGAGCCGTAGAGCCACCATTGCAGATCGTCGAGCCAGGCCTGGTTCATCCCGGCCGCGCGCAAGAACACCTGCGATACGATCGCGAGCATCAGGATCGGGAAAACCCAGGCGAAGACGTTCGAGATGATCACCGAAACCCTGTCGGCGCGATTATGTTGGGCGCGCCCAACCTCACCGGGATCGCTGAGTTTGATCAATTCGTCGGCTTGCTGCATCCGTCCCCCTCCGATCGGCCCTGCTGTCGTATGCGCAGGGCGCGCGCCTCAGGCGCGCGCCCTCGTTTTTTTGGCCGTTATTATTGGTTGGCCACGCTATTGTAGGGGCGCGGCAGGTAGATGTTGTTGAACCAGGTGGCATAGCCTGCACGGAATTCCTGCAGGTCGGCCCACACTTCGGCGAAGAACGGATCTTCGGCCGCCAGTTCACCAGCCACTTCAAGCCAGGCCGATTCAAACGCGTTGAGCTGCTCTTCCGACCAGCGCTTGATCGTCACGCCGCGTTCTTCGACGTTTTCAACCATCGCCGGGAAGTTCAGCGCCTCGCCTTCGGCGAAGTTCGAGGTCACGTTCGCAAGGCACGCGATCTCGATCTGGTTCTGCGCGATCTCGTCCAGCTCTTCCCAGCGATCCTTGTTGATCAGAAGCTCGAACATGGTGGCGGGCTGGTGCCAGCCGGGGAAGTAGTTGAACTTGGCGATGTTGTAGAAGCCCAGGTTCGCATCCACGATCGGCATCGAGAACTCGGTCGCATCAATCGCGCCACGCTCAAGCGCGGGGAAGATATCGCCACCGGCCAGAAGCGAGGTGGAGACGCCGAGCTTCTGCATCACCTCGGCGCCAAGGCCGAAGAAACGCATGTTGAGGCCCTCAAGATCGTCAAGCGAGGTGATCTCTTCCTTGAACCAGCCCGAGGTTTCCGGCGCGTAGGTGCCGCAGAGCAGAACCTTCACGTTGAAGCCGTTATCGTCATACATCTGCTGGAACAGACGCATGCCATCGTCATAGAGCATCCAGGCCAGCATCTCGCCCGGCTCCGGGCCGAAGGGCACCGCGGCGAACAGGCCGGCGGCGTTCATCTTGCCCTGCCAGTAGCCCGCGGTGGTGTATGCCGCATCGACCGAACCGTTGGAAACGGCATCAAGCGCTTCAAGCGCCGGCACAAGCTCACCGGGATCGAAATGTTCGAACTCCACTTCCGTTGAGATCGAGTTGATCTTTTCGGTGAAGCGAACGGCGGCCGTGCCGAGGATCGGCAGGTTCTTCCCGAACGCTGTCGTCATCTCGAAGGCTTCTTGGGCTTTGACCGCGCCCGCCGACAGCGCAATTACGCTGGCAGCCGCCAAGGCTTTAAAATGCATGGGTATCCTCCTACTCACCAGATTGGTGAAATTTCTTTACCAGTTTGGCCCTTTCGTGGCCAGAGAGGAGTTTCCACCGTGCCCGGGGCCATGCGAGCAACCCGCCTATCCTCCCTTAAGTACGTTGATTTCTGGCCCATCTTTCCCTCGGTGCGCAAGAATATTCCGTGCTTGATTATCAAGCGTTTCGAATCATACCGCGAATCGTTTGGGCGCTAACATAGATGGCGATCAGTCGCGCCCCGAGAGCCGCTTGCCGATCCGGCGCGCAGCACGGCGCAGGCGGGCAAGCGGCGCGGGGCTGGGCTTCGTTTCCGTCCAGTGCCGGTGCCCGGCGCTGGCCAGATCGGTGCGATACCCCTCGTAATCGGTCAGAAAAACCGGCTGGCCACCTGCCGCCACATGCCTGGGCATTTCCGGCGTGCCCTGGAACTTCGGCCAGATCTCGAACGCCTGCGCCCCCGCTCCCTGCGGCCCGGCGGGATGCGGCGTGTGCGGCGCGCGGCCGAGCGCGCCGTTGATCGCAACGCCAAGAGCGCCCGGCCCGGTCACATGGAAGCCATCGAAATCCGGGCCGGGATCGCGTAAGCCTTCGATCGCATAGGCCAGTGCAGCGTTCAGAAACGGGTGGCCGGGCGCGGCGGCGAGAAACATGTTGGATATCGCGTGGGGCAGCCCCGCCTCGCTGGCCACAAACCGCGCGTTCGGGCCCAGCGCAGCCGCGAGGGGCGAGAGGCAGACGGTATCGAGATCGGCATAAACGCCGCCCTCGGCGATCAACGCGCAAAGCCGCCAGAGATCGGCCTTGAAGGCCCCGTTTTCGAGCCTGTCATAGGCCGCCAGCACCCTTGCCGGGAACTGGCGTTCGATCAGCGCCCGCCGGTCTGCGTGATCGGCAAAGCGGTATTCGAAGCCCGGGTTCTGCTCCACCCAGCTCATGGCGGCGGTGTACATCCCCTGGGGCACCTCGGCGCTTTCGAAGGTTTGATGGATGATCGGGGGAATGGCCCCGAGCGCGGCGGGCGCGCCCCTCGGCTGCAGGTGCTTCGGGATCGACGGCATCGTGCCTCAGGCCCCGCCGGTGAGGCGCCACCAAGCGCGCTTGAGGCGCTTTCGAAAGCGGGTGTTTGATTTCGGCGTGCCGCTGGCCACCACGGGGGCGCCGAGAAACGGGCAGATCCGCTCATAGCTCAGCTCATCGAGGCGCAGATGCAGGTAATCTTCGGGCCGGTCCGCGAAATAGGCGGCCACCTCGGCGTTATGCGCCTCATAGCGCGCGCGAAACACCTCTTCATGGCCTACCGGGAAGGGCACCCCATAGATCACCCTGTGCAACGCGTTGGGGTGGTGGGCAAAGTCTTTGACCACGCTGGTGATCCACTTCTCGGTATCCCGCGTGATATGGATGAACTTCGCCCCTGGGCAGGCGGCATCGAGATGGCGGTAGAGCACCGGCCAGGGCGTATCCTTCGCGGCGTCATACTCGGGCAGAAGCGCCATCGCGCGCGCCTCGAGATCGGCCAGCGTCAGATCCTCCCGCTGCGCGAAATCGCGAAACTGGTTGTATCCCGCCACGCGGTAGCCAAGCCGTTTGAGCATCGTCTCCAAGGTTGTGGTGCCGGTTTTCTGGAAACCGAGGCCGAAGACCTTGGGATGCTTGAGCGCGCTCATCTCACAGCCCCGCAAGATCAAGCGCGTGGGTCAGTGATGCGGGATCGACCTCGAAATCATCCTGCGAGAACGCCTTGAAGGGCGCGTTGAAATCATAGGCCGGGGTCACGTATTCGGGCTTCAGACGCCCGCGCACGCCAATCCAGCCCACGCCGAGCTGGGCACACATGCCGCGATAATAATCGGTCATATGCCCGCAGGGCATCAGTTCGACCAGCTGCGCCAGCGGGCTTTCGGGCTGGCGCCAGAGCAGCGGGCCGAGCGCTGCGCCGTGGATCGCCACGATTGCCTCGGCCTCCTGAAAAAGCGCGATCTGATCGGCGGCGCTGAGCGTTTCCGCAAAGACGCGCTCGAAACCGCGTTGGGCCAGGAGGGCGCAGATTTCGTCTTCGTTTTCAAGCGCGCGGGCGCTCTTTCGCGAAAGATAGGCGCGGCGTGGCAGGGGCCCCGAAGGCTGCGCGGCGCGGCCCCGCGCGAAGGCGGCGCGGGCGGCAGGGGCGGCGACCCAATCCGCCCGCGTCGCGCGCACCGTTGTCCAGGGATCCATGTTATAGGCCACGCCCGCGCCCGCAAGCTGCGCATCGCTCGCTGTGAGGCGGAGGCCGAAAAACTCGGCAGCGTCGAGGATATAGCGTGGGGTTGCGGCGGGGGTGACGAGGTGCAGGGCCTCAGGCTCCAACCCAAGTTCGGCTGAGACGTGAAAGACCAACGGCAGGTGGTTGGTTAGAAAATGCGCCCAGTTCTCAGGCGCGTTCCGGCGCAGATCGAACACTGCGGTGTCGCTCAGCGCAAGCGTTCCGCGCGGCTTGAGGCGTTTCAGCCGCCCCGAGGGCGCCGGTTGCGGCAGGCTTTCCAGCGGCGCGCGCCCGTAGCTGAGCGTGCCGCCGCCATGGCCCCGTGCGGGCAGGGTGAGGATCTCGCATTCCGGCACGATGCGATCCACCAGATAGGTGCGCGCGCCCACCACGGTGGCGGCGGGGATCGGGCAGGGCGGAATGGTTACGGTCGTCAGCGCGCCGGTCATGGCGCCGGGATAGTTCGCGGGGCGGGGGCTGTCGAGCGGGAAGGGCCTCCCGCGGCGCGAGTGTTGCCGATGCGGGGCCGGCGGGGGCGGAACCGGGGAGGCGCTCTCGCAATTTCGGCGAAACGACTGCCGCTTGCGCTTTTTGGAGAATGCTGTCGGCGCCTTTTGCGAAACGCTGGTGGTGGGCGACCCTGGAATCGAACCAGGCGTGCGTCTCCGCGAGGGAGTTACAGTCCCCTGCCACACCTTGCGGCCTGTCGCCCACGAGCGCGCTGGATAGCGTGGGGCCCTGAATGCGTCAACCTCAAATGGCGCCTGCTTCCGCCCATGAATATCAGGAGATTACCGCGCGGATCGGGGCCCGCGAGGGCGCCTGTGCCGCTTGCGTTTTCCGCACGCCCCGGCCCCCGCTTTCGCCTTGCGCCCCACATGCGAAGTTGCGCAAGTAAGTGCATCCCCTCGGCGGGGGCAAAGGCAGGCGATGAAAAAGCCGAAATGGGTGATCGAGAAGGAACAGGCGCGGCGGGCGGCGGCGGCGGAAACGCTGTGGCTTTTTGGCCTGCACGCCGTGCGCGATGCGCTTTTGAACCCTTCGCGTGAAAAACTGCGGCTGGTTGTCACGAAAAACGCCGCCGATAGGCTGGGCGCCGAGGCGCTGGCCGCCGCAGGGATCACGCCTGAAATCGCCGATCCCCGCCGTTTTCCCGTATCCTTCGATCCCGGCACCGTGCATCAGGGCGCGGCGCTGGAAACGAAGCCGCTGGATTGGGGTGGGCTTGAGGGCGTGCTTGCGCAAGGTACTGGTACGCCGGTGGTTTTACTGCTCGACCGGGTGACGGACCCGCATAATGTGGGCGCCATCCTGCGCTCGGCGGAAGTGTTCGGTGCCGCCGCGCTGATCGCCCCGCGCCGGCACTCCGCACCGGAAACCGGGGCTTTGGCCAAGGCAGCCTCCGGCGCGCTGGAGCGGCAGCCCTATATCCGCGTGGGCAACCTGGCCCAGGCGATGGAACAGCTTCGCGAGATGGGTTTTGCACTCCTGGGCCTTGATGGCACCGGGGATGAGGCAATCGGCGCGGCGCTATCCAGCCTTGGCGACCAGCCGATCGCGCTGGTGCTCGGCGCCGAGGGCCCGGGCCTGCGCGACAAGACGAAGGCCACCTGCGACCGGTTGGTCACGATCCCCGCCGCAGGCACCTTCGGATCGCTCAATGTTTCAAATGCGGCTGCGGTGGCCCTATATGCCACCCGTACCCGCTGAACGGATCGCCCATGCCCAACGAACGTATCGCAACCTGCTGTTACTGCGGCACCCGCGCCGCGCTGGTTCTGCGGGGGCGCGACAGGCATGAACTGGCCTGCTCCAACTGCGGCGCGCCGCTGCATAACCTGAAAATGCTGAAAGCGCAGCATCCCGGGCGGCGCGAGCTGGTCAAACCCTCCCCGGTCCGCAGCCACCCGCCGGAATACAGCGATGAGGGCCGCCGCGCCCCGCCGCCGCGCCGCCGCCGCAAGAAGCGCAAGAGCCTCAAGCGGAAGATCTTTGAAGAGGCGTGGGACGTGCTCGAGGATATCTTCGATTGAAACAAATCTCGCGCGCGATCACGCTTCCGTATTTAGGCTTCTCTCGCGTGGGCGGCTGGCGCATGTCTGGGGCACCCGCAACCCTGATGAGGCCCTGACCCACCATGCTGACCCGCCGCTCCGCCCTGGCGCTCTTCGCCACCGCCCCAGCCGCTGCTGCCCTGGCCACCCGCGCCCGGGCCGCCACGCCCGAGATCTATGCCGAAGGCGGGATCGCCATCGATGGCACCGATCCCGTGGCCTACTTTACCGAAAGCAAGCCCGTGGCCGGCGATCCGGCGATAACCCATGATTGGATGGGCGCGACCTGGCAGTTCTCAACCGAAGAAAACCGCGCCACCTTCGCCGCCGATCCCGAGGCATATGCGCCCCAGTTTGGCGGTTATTGCGCCTGGGCCGTGGCCGAAGGTTACACGGCCTCGACCGTGCCGGAAGCCTGGACGATCCATGACGGCAAGCTCTACCTGAACTTCTCGCGCGGCGTGCGCCGCCGTTGGGAACGCGATATTCCCGGCAATATTGCGCGCGGGGAAGGCAATTGGCCGGCTGTTCTGGCGAATTGACCGGGCGCTCTTCACGTTTTCGCAAGAAAACCTAGAAGCGCGGGGCCCGCTCCCTACCTTTAGAACATGGGCGCGCAACCGGAACTTGCGCGTTCTCTTCACTGTCCCTCGTTCCGTGACTGCGCCCGGCTAGCCCGGGCGCTTTTTTCTTGTTTCCCGCGCCATGTGGCGTGTTTTCAGGGCTTTCGGGCGGCTTTCTCGGCGATCCCCGATTGGCCCTCCCGGCGCTCAAGCTCGGCCAGCACATCGGCAAGCGAAACATCGCGGGCTTCGAGCATCACCAGAAGGTGGTAGAACACATCGGCCGCCTCTCGGGTGAGCGCGGCGGGGTCGCCCTTCACGGCCTCGACGATCGCCTCGATGGCCTCTTCGCCAAATTTTTCCGCCGCCTTCTCGGGCCCGGCTGCGAGAAGCCTGGCTGTCCAGGATTCAGACGGATCGGCCCCCTTGCGCGCGGCAATCGTGGCCGCAAGGCGTTCCAGCGCACTCATGAGAGCCGTACCGGGATGCCCGAGGCGGCCATGTGTTCCTTAGCCTCGCGGATCGTGAAATCGCCGAAATGGAAGATCGAGGCCGCCAGCACCGCGCTTGCGCCCCCTTCGGTGACGCCTTCGATGAGGTGATCGAGCGTGCCCACCCCGCCCGAGGCGATCACCGGGATCGACACTGCATCGGAAATCGCGCGGGTCAGCGGCAGGTTGAAGCCCGCGCGCGTGCCATCGCGATCCATCGAGGTAAGAAGGATTTCGCCCGCGCCCTTGGCGGCCACGGTTTTGGCAAAGCCCACCGCATCGATCCCAGTGGGCTTGCGCCCGCCATGGGTGAAGATCTCCCACCGCCCCGGCGCCACGGTTTTGGCATCGATGGCCACCACGATGCATTGGCTGCCAAAGCGATCCGCCGCTGCGGCCACCACATCGGGGTTCGCCACCGCCGCGGAGTTGAAGCTGACCTTATCGGCCCCCGCCAGAAGCAGGTTGCGCACATCCTCCACCGTGCGCACCCCGCCCCCGATGGTGAGCGGCATGAAGCATTGCTCGGCGGTGCGGGTGGCCAGATCATACATCGTGCCGCGGTTTTCATGGGTGGCGTGGATATCGAGGAAGCAGAGCTCGTCTGCCCCCGCCGCGTCATAGGCGCGCGCGCTTTCCACCGGATCGCCCGCATCGATGAGATCGACAAAGTTCACGCCCTTGACCACGCGGCCATCGGCCACGTCGAGGCAAGGGATGATGCGCGTCTTCAGCATGGGGGTTTCCTTTAGGGGAACGGCGGGCCGGTGACCAGACGCGGTTGGCGGCCCCCCGCCGCTCGCGCAGCCGTGACTGGGCGGTGATCGCGGGGGCCGTATGGTGCGCGCAGGCATTTTCAACACGGAGACCCGACCCATGCTGCGCATTCTCGCTCTCAGTCTTGCCGTTGCCGGCACCGCATTGCCCGCCGCCGCAGAATTCGTGCGCGTGGAGGCCACGGGCACCGTGGCCGAAGCCGCCGACCGGCTGGAAGCTGCGGTAACCCAGGCGGGCGCCAGGGTTTTCGCGCGGGTCGATCACGGCGGGGGCGCGGCTTCGGTGGATATGGAACTGGCCGATGCCGAGCTTCTCGTCTTCGGCAACCCGATGCTGGGCACGCCCGCGCTTCAGGCCGATCTGCGCGCGGGGCTCGTGCTGCCCTTGCGGGTTCTCGTTTATGACGATGGCGGGCAAACGGTGCTGCTTTACGAAAACCCTGCCGATATGTTTGCGGAATTTGACGTGCCCGCCGATGCCGAGGTGGTGCAGCGGATGACCGGAGCGCTTGGCAACCTGACGGGCGCGGCAGCGGGGCAATAAGGCAAACTGCGCCATCGCCGGGCTGCGGTTGGGCCCGGCGATGGCGCGGCGGGCCTGCGGCCCTCGATTCCGCGCATGCCTCGACGCGCCCGTCGTTCCCGCCGGGCTTCGGTTGGGCCTGTGCTATCCCTAGCCCGCCCGCAGCATCTCCAGCGCTTCGCCGAGATCGATCGCCCCGTCATAGAGCGCGCGGCCCGAGATGGCGCCCGCGATCACCCCGGTGTCACGCAGGCGGGCAAGATCGGCGAGGGAGGAAACGCCGCCCGAGGCGATCACCGGCACGGAGACCGCCTGTGCCAGCGCCTCGGTTGCCGCCACGTTCGGGCCCGCCATGGCGCCATCGCGTTCGATATCGGTGTAGATGATCGCCGCGATCCCGGCATCTTCGAAGCGGCGGGCCAGATCGGTCACCTCCAGTTCCGTTTCTTCCGCCCAGCCGCGGGTGGCCACGCGCCCGCCGCGGGCATCAAGCCCCACGGCCACCTGGCCGGGAAAGGCCGCGGCGGCCTTGCGCACGAGTTCGGGGTTTTCCACCGCCACGGTGCCCAGGATGACCCGTGCGAGGCCTTTTTCGAGCCAGCCCTCAATTGTGGCCATATCGCGGATTCCGCCGCCAAGCTGCGCGGGCACGCCTATTGCGGCAAGGATCGCCTCCACCGCCGCGCCGTTCACCGGCGCGCCGGCAAAGGCGCCATTCAGATCAACAAGATGGATCCATTCGCTTCCCGCCGCCTCGAAGGCGCGGGCCTGCGCGGCGGGATCGTCACTAAACACCGTGGCATCGGCCATCTCGCCTCGCAGCAGGCGCACGCATTGGCCGTCTTTGAGATCGATGGCGGGGTAGAGGATCATCTGGGCACTCCGGTCGGCGAACGCGCGCTTCTTGCCCCGGCGCCTTCCGATTGCCAAGGGGGCGCGAACGACCCGACGTCAGACTTGCAGGCGGCCCTCCGCGGGGCATGATCGCGCGCCAGAACGGGAGGAACGCCATGAGATCAGTTGCACTTGCCGGGGCGCTCATCGCCGCGGCCACGCTGGCGGAAGCCGATCCGGTGCATGGGCTTTGGAAAACCCAGCCTGACGACAACGGCAATTTCGGCCATATCCAGATCGGCGCCTGCGGGGATACGATCTGCGGCGCGCTGCGCGCAGCCTTCGACAGCGCAGGAAATCCGCGGCCGTCCGACGATATCGGCCGCGCCATCATCTGGGATATGGTGCCAGCCGGGCAGGGCGCCTATCGCGACGGCAAGATCTACGCGCCGGATCGAGACCGGACCTATTCCAGCAAAATGGCGCTCTCGGGCGACCGGCTGGATGTTTCGGGCTGCGTGCTGGGCATCTGCCGCTCCCAGCAATGGGTGCGGGTGGAGTGACGGCCCGCCGCCGCGTGGCTCAGGGCCGCCAGGTCAGGAAATTGGCGATCAGCCGCAGGCCCGCCGCCTGGCTTTTCTCGGGGTGGAACTGGGTGCCGATGGTATTGCCCGCGGCCACAATTGCGGTAACCGGCCCGCCATAATCGCAATAGGCCAGGCGCGCGCCGGGGGTGGCGACTTCCATCTGGTAGGAATGCACGAAATAGGCGTGATCGCCCGTTTTGACGCCTTCCAGCACCGGATGAGCGCCTTCGATCACCAGATCGTTCCACCCCATATGCGGCACCTTGAGCGCGGCGTCGCTTGGCGCGATGCGGCGCACCGCGCCATCGATCCAGCCAAGCCCCGGCGTTTCTTCATATTCATGGCCGGTACGGGCCATGAGCTGCATGCCCACGCAGATGCCTAGAAAGGGGCGGCCCTTTTCCACCACGGCCTCGACCATCGCCTCATAAAGCCCGGTGCGCCCCACAAGCGCCGCGCGGCAGGCGGGAAAGGCGCCGTCGCCCGGAAGCACGATGCGATCGGCCCGCGCAACCAGTGCGGGATCTGACGTGACGACGATCTCGCCCGCGCCGGTTTCCGCCGCCATCCGCTGAAACGCCTTTTCGGCTGAGTGCAGATTGCCGCTTTCGTAATCGATCAGCGCCGTCAGCATCCCGCTCAGAGCGTGCCCTTGGTGGAGGGCACGTCATCCCCCTTGCGCGGATCGGCCTCGACGGCGGCGCGCAGCGCCCGCGCCACCGCCTTGAAGGTTGCCTCGGCAATGTGGTGGCTGTTGATCCCGTGGATCTGATCGACATGCAGCGTGATGCCCCCATGGGTGCTGAACGCCTGGAAGAACTCGCGCACAAGCTCGCAATCGAACGTGCCGATCTTGGGTGTGGGCAGGGCGAGGTTCCACACAAGGTAGGGCCGCCCGGAGAGATCGAGCGCGGCACGCACCTGCGCATCATCCATCGGCAGGTGGCATTCCCCGTAGCGGCGGATCCCGCGCTTTTGACCCAGCGCCTTGGTGAGCGCCTGGCCAAGGGCGATCCCGGTATCTTCGACGGTGTGGTGATCGTCGATATGCGTATCGCCCGCGGCGCGCACCGTCATGTCAATCAGCGCGTGCCGGGCAAGCTGATCCAGCATGTGATCGAAGAAACCCACGCCGGTGGCATTATCATAGGCCCCGGCGCCATCGAGATCGATGGTCACGGTAATATCAGTTTCCGCCGTTTTGCGGGTGATCGTGGCCTGCCGCATCGTTCGTCTCCGCTGTCTGCCCGCGCCTTATAGGGGGCGGTTTGGGGCGATCCAAGGCGGGGCGGCATGGCCGCCCGCAGGCCGTGCCCCCGGCGCCATACCTCGCGTTAAAGAAGAGGAAACGTTTCTCGCAGGCGCAGAATGTGATAAACCGCGCCAAGAGTTTTAGGTGATCCCATTATTGGGGAAAAGTGACGGGGTGTTGCTATGAGTTTGGCTAGGGTTCGGCCGCATCGTATTGGTATTTCAGGTACTGGTTATATTGCACGGGGGCTTACGGAGCAGCTTGCTCCGATGGGGGACCGCTACAATGTACCCATTGCGCTGACGCGCAGGGCGCCCGATTCGGTTGCGCCCATGCCGGGAACGCCTGCGATCACGGCTGATTTGGAACAGTTCATCGAGTCTTGCGATATTGTTGTCGAATGTTCGGGTTCGGTGGATGGCGCGCGCCAGGTGGTGGAGGCGGCGATCGCTGCGGGCCGCCCGATCGTAACGCTGAATGCAGAATTCCAGGCCACGATCGGTGCCGCGTTCCGCGATTACCCGATGATTACCGAGGCGCAGGGCGATCAGCCGGGCAGCATCGCGGCGCTCGATGAAGAGGTGCGGCTGATGGGGTTCGAGCCCGTCGCCTATGCCTCGCAAAAGGGCTTCCTCGCGCTCGACCCCTCGCGCGAGGATATGGAATTCTGGTCCGGCAAGCAGGGGATCTCGCTGGGTGCGGTGACCTCGTTCACCGATGGCACCAAGGTGCAGATCGAGCAATCGCTGGTGGCCGAATGCCTTGGCGCCACGATTGCGGCGCCGGGCCTTCTGGGCCCCAAGGCCGAAACGCTGATGGAAGGCGGGTTTGCGCTTGCCGAGGCGGCCGACGCGCTGGGCGCGCCGATTTCGGATTACGTGCTTTGCCCCGGCGGGCGTGGCGAAATCTTCATCGTTGCCAAACACGCCTCGCCGCCGGACCAGCTGCGGTACTACAAGCTGGGCGACGGGCCCTATTACGTGATCGAACGGCCCTATCACCTGGGCCATCTTGAGATCCCGGTCACGATCGCGCGGATGATCGAGGGGCGCGGGCCGCTCATGCGCCACCGCCGGCCGCCCGAAACCATGGTTGTGGCCGTGGCCAAGCGCGCCGTCGCTGGCGGCCAGCACATGGCGCAGGCCATCGGTACCTTCGATTTCCGCGGCGAGGCCCGCCTGATCGCCGAATGCGCCGATGCGGTGCCGATCGGCCTGATGGAAGATTGCGTGCTGAAACACAGCGTGGAGCCGGGCCAGGTTGTGACCTGGAGCGATGTTGAGCTTTCCAAGGAAGCCTCGGTGGCCCTGTGGCGCGACATGATCACCGAAGAGGCGGCGCGCCGGCACATTCTGCCCCTGACGCGCGGCTGAGCGCCCAAGATCTTTTGCGCCGGTCCGCATGGCGGGCCGGCGTTTTCGTGCCCGCCGCCGATTTCAGTTGCTCGAATCGGCGATTGGGCCTAACGCGCCCGTCAGATCACAGCTGTACCGGGAGAAGGCGGGCCCGCCCGCCGCCGAAGGAGCAACCGCCCCGGAAACTCTCAGGTCCCCGGACCGGTATGGCTGCAACACTCCGGAAAGCGGCGCCCGATCTGCGCCCACCGTAGGAGAAAGCCCGAAGGCTTCGGGCGAAGCTCTCAGGTTCCACGCACGGAGGGGGCAATGGCGGCACAGGCCGCCGGATGCGTGGAGTGCAGAAAATGACCCATGTTGCCGTTATCGGGGCCGGTGTGACCGGCCTGACCACTGCCTATGCGCTGCTTGACCGCGGCTGTGACGTGACCGTGTTCGAACGCCATCGCTATGCGGCGATGGAAACGAGCTTTGCTAATGGTGGCCAGCTTTCCGCCTCCAACGCCGAGGTCTGGACCCAGTGGGGCACCGTGCTGAAGGGCCTCAAATGGATGCTTCAGGCCGATGCGCCGCTTTTGGTGAACCCTGCGCCGACGTTTCACAAACTGCGCTGGATGGCAGAGTTTCTGGGCAACATCCCGAACTACCGGCGCAACACGGTGGAAACCGTGCGGCTTGCGCTGGCGGCGCGTGCGGTGCTGTTCGAGATGGCCGAACGCGAGGGGATCGATTTTGATCTGGAACGCCGCGGGATCCTGCATTTCTACGAAAGCCGGAAGGATCTGGCCCATGGCCGCAAGGTGAACGCGCTACTGGCCGAAGGCGGGCTTGAGCGGCGCGAAGTGGGGCCCGAGGAGATCCGCGCCATCGAGCCCGCGTTGGCGGGCGATGTTGTGGGCGGGTTTCTCACGCCGTCCGACAGTTCGGGCGATATCCACAAGTTCACCATGGGGCTCGCGCGTGCCTGCGAACGGCGCGGGGCGGACCTGCGCTTCGGCACCGATATCGGGGCGCTCGCGCCGCTGAACGGCGGGATGTGGATCGAAAGCGCGCATGGCAGGGAGATCTTTGATACCGTGGTGGTCTGCGCCGGTGTGGAAAGCCGCCGCTTTGCCCGCCAGTTGGGCGACCGGGTGAACATCTACCCCGTCAAGGGTTACTCGATCACCCTGCAGCTTGACGATCCCGAAAGCCAGGCAGCTGCGCCCTGGATCAGCCTGCTTGACGATAAGGCCAAGATCGTGGCGAGCCGCTTTGGTGCGGAGCGTTTCCGGATTGCGGGAACCGCCGAGTTCAACGGTGCCAACCGTGATATTCGCGCAGATCGCATTCGCCCGCTTGTGGACTGGTGCGAAAAGCACTTTCCCGGTGTTTCGACCGAGGCGGTCACGCCTTGGGCCGGCCTGCGCCCGATGACGCCCTCGATGCTTCCGCGCGTGGGCCCGGGCGGCGCGCCGGGGGTGTTTTACAACACCGGGCACGGGCATCTGGGGTGGACGCTTTCGGGCGCCACCGCCCGGATCGTGGCCGCCGCCGTGGCGGGCGGGGGCGCAGCGCAGCGCTCGGCCAAACGGCTGCGCCCAGCGCCGGGGGCGCCCGCCGCCGCCCTGTAAGCGCCCGCGCGCAGGGTGCGCTGGCACTGATCAAAGAAGTGGCGTCGAACGTGCCGGGCCGGGCTGTTTCCCGGCCCGGAAAATTGTTGTTTGACATGGCGCTGCGCTGTGGCACGGTTTCTCGGTACTGAACGGGACACATCGATGACACGACAAGACGCGCCGCAGATCGCCGCGGGGCGGCTGCCCGCGGGTGAGATCGAGCAGAACTTTTCCGATCTTCACCCGGCCTATGACGGGCATGAAGCCGCCGTTGCCGCCGATCGCTGCTATTTCTGCTATGACGCCCCCTGCGTGACGGCCTGCCCGACGGAGATCGACATTCCGCTTTTCATCCGGCAGATCGCGACCGGCCAGCCCGATGCGGCGGCCCGGACGATTTTTGAGCAAAACATCCTGGGCGGCATGTGCGCCCGCGTCTGCCCCACCGAAACGCTGTGCGAGGAAGCCTGCGTGCGCGAGGCGGCCGAGGGCAAGCCGGTAGAGATCGGGCGCCTGCAACGCCATGCAACCGATGGGCTTATGGCCCGGCCCGAACACCCCTTTGCCCGCGCGGCAGAGACGGGCAAGCGCATCGCCGTTGTCGGTGCCGGGCCCGCGGGCCTGGCCTGCGCGCACCGGCTGGCCATGCATGGCCATAGCGTGACCCTGTATGAGGCGCGCGAGAAGGCCGGCGGGCTGAACGAGTTCGGCATCGCCGCCTACAAAACCACCGATGATTTCGCAGCGCGGGAGCTTGATTGGCTGCTCGGGATCGGCGGCATCACGCTGGAATGCGGCAAGGCGCTGGGCCGCGATCTGGATCTCGGCGCGCTGCGCGAGGGGTTTGATGCGGTGTTCCTCGGCATCGGCCTGGGCGGGGTGAACGCGCTTGGCATCGACGTGGGCGAGAGATCCGGTGTGGAGGATGCGGTGCGCTTTATCGCCGAGCTTCGGCAATCCGATGACCTCGCCGCGCTGCCCGTGGGCCGCCATGTCGTGGTGATCGGCGGCGGGATGACGGCGATTGACGCCGCCGTGCAATCAAAGCTGCTCGGGGCCGAATTCGTCACGGTCGCCTACCGCCGGGAGAAGGCGAAGATGGCGGCCAGCGGGTTCGAGCAGGATCTGGCAACGTCGAAAGGCGTGCAAATCCTGACGAACGTGATGCCGGTTGCGATCCACGGCAATGGCGCGGTGCGCGAGGTGGAGCTGGAATATACCGCCGAGGTGGATGGCCGGCTAACCGGCACGGGCGAAACCCTGCGGCTGCCCGCCGATCAGGTGTTTCGCGCCATCGGGCAGGTGCTTGAAAGCGATCTGGGCTTTGAGCTTTCGGGCGGCAAGATCGCGGTTTCCGGCGCTGGGCGCACCTCGGTTGACGGGGTCTGGGCGGGCGGCGATTGCACGCCGGGCGAAGACCTTACCGTTGTGGCTGTGGCAGAGGGCCGCGATGCCGCCGAAGATATCCATGCCACGCTGATGGCCTGATCCGCGCCGGGGGGAGCAGGTCTGCCCCGGACGCGCGCATGTGGGAAAGGAGCCGACATGGCTGATCTGACGACCGATTTCATTGGCATCACCTCGCCAAACCCCTTCTGGCTGGCCTCGGCGCCGCCGACCGATAAGGAATACAACGTGCGCCGCGCCTTCGATGCGGGTTGGGGCGGCGTGGTCTGGAAAACGCTCGGCGCCGAGGGCCCGCCGATCGTGAACGTGAACGGCCCGCGCTATGGCGTGGTTTATGGCGCCGACAGGCAGGTGCTTGGGATCAACAATATCGAGCTGATCACGGACCGGCCCCTTGAGACGAACCTTGAAGAGATGGCGCGGGTGAAGGCCGATTATCCGGATCGTGCCCTGATCGCCTCGATCATGGTGCCTTGCGAAGAAGCGGCGTGGAAGGCGATCCTGCCGCGCGTGGCGGAAACCGGGGCCGATGGGATCGAGCTGAACTTCGGCTGCCCGCATGGGATGAGCGAGCGCGGCATGGGATCGGCCGTGGGCCAGGTGCCGGAATATATCGAGATGGTCACGCGGTGGTGCAAGGAATACTACGATGCGCCCGTGATCGTGAAGCTCACGCCCAACATCACCGATATTCGCTATCCCGCCCGCGCAGCGAAGAACGGCGGCGCGGATGCGGTTTCACTGATCAACACGATCAGTTCGATCACCAGCGTGAACCTAGATACTTTCAGCCCCGAACCCTCGATTGACGGGAAGGGCAGCCATGGCGGCTATTGCGGCCCCGCGGTGAAGCCAATCGCGCTGAACATGGTGGCCGAAATCGCGCGCGATCCCGAAACCGCCGGCCTGCCGATCTCTGGCATCGGCGGGGTGACGACATGGCGCGATGCGGCGGAGTTCATCTCGCTCGGTGCGGGCAACGTGCAGGTCTGCACTGCGGCGATGACCTACGGGTTCCGCATCGTGGAAGAGATGAAGCGCGGGCTTTCGGAGTGGATGGACACGCAAGGATACACCAGCGTGTCGCAGGTTGTTGGCCGCGCGGTGCCGAATGTGACGGACTGGCAGTACCTCAACCTCAACTACGTGACCAAGGCGCGGATCGATCAGGAGGCCTGCATCAAATGCGGCCGCTGCTACGCGGCGTGCGAAGACACCTCGCACCAGGCCATCGAGATCAAGCCGGGGCGTGTGTTCGAGGTGATCGACGAAGAATGCGTGGCCTGCAATCTTTGCGTCGATGTCTGCCCCGTGGAGGACTGCATCACCATGGAGCGCTTGCCGGAGGGCGCGGTTGATCCGCGCACGGGCAAGGTGGTTTCAGACGAATACGCGAACTGGACGATGCATCCCAACAACCCGATGGCCAAGGCCGCCGAGTAACCGCAGCGCGCGTTGCACAGAACCCCGGCAGGCGCCGGGCCACAAAAGAAAAGGGAGGGCGCGCATGTCGTCACCAGGCGCAAATCTCAAGATTGATGGGGACAGGCTTTGGGACAGCCTGATGGAAATGGCCAAGATCGGCCCGGGCATTGCCGGCGGCAATAACCGCCAGACGCTGACCGATGAAGACAGCGAGGGCCGCCACCTCTTTCAGCGCTGGTGCGAAGAGGCGGGGCTCACCATGGGGGTGGACGAGATCGGCAACATGTTCGCCCGCCGCGAGGGCACCGATCCCGATGCGCTGCCCGTCTATGTGGGCAGCCACCTCGATACCCAGCCCACGGGCGGCAAATACGATGGTGTGCTGGGCGTGCTGGGCGGGCTCGAAATCATCCGCACGCTCAACGATCTGGACCTCAAGACCAAGCATCCCATCGTGGTGACGAACTGGACGAATGAGGAAGGCACGCGCTTTGCGCCTGCGATGCTGGCCTCGGGCGTATTCGCCGGCAAACACACGCTTGACTGGGCGTTTGACCGGGTGGATGCCGAGGGCAAGCGCTTCGGCGATGAGCTGGAGCGGATCGGCTGGAAGGGCGAAGAGAAGGTCGGCGACCGCAAGATGCACGCCTTCTTCGAGCTGCATATCGAACAGGGCCCGATCCTCGAGGCCGAGGGGAAGGATATCGGCGTTGTCACCCACGGCCAGGGCCTGCGCTGGATCGAATGCACGGTGACCGGCAAGGAAAGCCACACAGGCTCAACGCCCATGCATATGCGCAAGAATGCGGGGCGGGGGCTTGCCCTCATCACCGAGCTTGTCCACGAGATCGCGATGAAGAACCAGCCCAACGCGGTGGGCGCCATCGGGCATATCGATGTCTATCCCAACAGCCGCAACATCATCCCGGGCAAGGTCGTTTTCACCGTGGATATGCGCACCCATCTGCTCGACAAGCTCAATGGCATGGTGGCGGAATTCATGGCCCGTGCGCCGCAGCTTTGCGAGGAGATCGGAACGGAGTTCTCCTGCGAGATCGTGGGCCAGTTCGATCCGCCGGCCTTCGACGAGGGCTGCGTGGGCGCGGTGCGCGAGGCGGCGGAGCGGCTGGGTTACAGCCACATGGATATCGTCTCCGGCGCCGGGCATGATGCCTGCTGGATCAACGATCTCTACCCCACTGCCATGGTGATGTGCCCCTGCGTGGACGGGCTCTCGCATAATGAGGCCGAAGAGATCTCAAAGGAATGGGCCGCAGCGGGCGCGGATGTGCTCATGCATGCAGTGGTGGAGACAGCGCAGGTGGTGCGATAGTCCGAAGAGATGCCGAGGCTGCCGGGGCAGGGCTGGGGGCGCCGCCCCCAGACCCCCGGGAGTATTTGAACCAAGATGAATGGCGGGTATGCGGCACGCATATCGGCCGGGCAAGGGAGACAGGGATATGACCACAGTCATCAAGAACGGCACTATCGTGACCGCCGATCTGACCTATGCGGGAGACGTTCTGATCGAGGATGGCACGATCGCAGAGATCGGGCCGAACCTTTCGGGCGACGAGGTGCTTGATGCGACGGGCTGCTACGTCATGCCCGGGGGGATCGATCCCCACACCCATCTCGAAATGCCCTTCATGGGCACCTATTCATCGGACGATTTCGAAAGCGGTACGCGCGCCGCGCTCTCGGGGGGCACCACGATGGTAGTGGATTTCGCGCTGCCCGCGCCCGGGCAGGGCCTGCTCGACGCGATCAAGATGTGGGATAACAAATCCACTCGCGCAAATTGCGATTACTCCTTCCACATGGCGGTCACCTGGTGGGGCGAGCAGGTCTTCAATGAAATGGAGACGGTGGTGCGCGAGCGCGGCATCAACACCTTCAAGCATTTCATGGCCTATAAGGGCGCGCTGATGGTGAACGATGACGAGATGTTCGCCGCCTTCCAGCGCTGTGCGGAGCTTGGCGCGATCCCCCTTGTGCATGCCGAAAACGGCGATGTGGTGGCCGATCTGCAGGCCAAGCTTCTGGCCGAGGGCAATACCGGGCCCGAGGCGCATGCCTATTCGCGCCCGCCGCAGGTGGAGGGCGAGGCCACGAACCGCGCGATCATGATTGCCGATATGGCGGGCGTGCCGCTTTATGTGGTTCACGTGTCTTCCGAAGACGCGCATGAGGCGATCCGGCGCGCGCGGAGCCTTGGCAAGCGGGTTTGGGGCGAGCCGCTGATCCAGCATCTCACGCTGGATGACAGCGAATATGCGCATCCCGATTGGGATCACGCCGCGCGGCGCGTGATGTCGCCCCCGTTCCGGGACAAGACGCATCAGGACAATCTCTGGGCCGGCCTGCAATCGGGCTCGCTGAGCGTGGTGGCCACCGATCACTGCGCGTTCACGACTGAGCAGAAGCGCTACGGCGTGGGCGATTTCACGAAGATCCCCAACGGCACCGGGGGCCTCGAAGACCGGATGCCGATGCTTTGGACCCATGGGGTGGAAACCGGGCGGCTGACGCCGAACGAGTTTGTCGCCGTCACCTCCACCAACATCGCCAAGATCCTCAACATGTACCCCAAGAAGGGCGCGGTTCTGGTTGGCGCGGATGCCGATCTGGTTGTGTGGGATCCCTCGAAGGAAAAGACGATCAGCGCCGAGGCCCAGCAATCGGCCATCGATTACAACGTGTTCGAGGGCAAGCATGTGAAGGGGCTGCCGCGCTACACGCTGACGCGCGGGAAGGTTGCGGTGATGGACGGCGCGGTGCAGACCGAAGAGGGCCACGGCAAGTTCGTCAAGCGCGATCCGAACCAATCCGTGACCAAGGCGCTGTCTACCTGGAAGGAACTGACCGCGCCGCGGAAGGTGGAGCGCACCGGTATTCCAGCAAGCGGCGTCTAGCGCCGCCTGGTGGGGCGCTTGCGGGAATCGGGCGGGCCCCGCGCCGCCCCGGATCTTGGCCTAAGAAACGGGCAAGTCAGGCGCGGTCTGCCTGATCCGCGGGCGGTTTGGCCCTGAATTCTCAATGGGTTGGCTGCGGCAGGGCAGGTGCCCAAGAAAGCGGCTTTTCGCGTTGCGCCCCGGGCGCGGCTGAGGTCTGATACGCGCATGCACAACGGGACAAACGTGCACACACACGAACACGGCCATGCCCTCGGCGCTGCTGGGGATCGCCCCGCCATCGCGGCGGCGGGCGTGAACCTCACCTTCGAAACGGCCGATGGCCCGGTTCATGCGCTCAAGGATGTGAACCTGCGCGTTGCGCCGGGGGATTTCGTATCCTTCATCGGCCCCTCGGGCTGCGGGAAAACCACGCTTCTGCGGGCCATCGCTGCGCTGGAGCATCCCACGGGCGGCACGCTTACGGTCAACGGCGTTTCGCCCGATGAGGCCCGCCGCGCGCGCGCCTATGGCTATGTGTTTCAGGCCGCGGGGCTTTACCCCTGGCGCACGATTGCCGGCAATATCCGGTTGCCGCTGGAGATCATGGGATATCCGCGTTCGGAGATGGCCGCGCGGATCGACAAGGTGCTTGCCCTTGTCGAACTCTCTGAATTTGCAAAGAAATACCCCTGGCAGCTTTCCGGCGGGATGCAGCAGCGCGCCTCGATCGCGCGCGCGCTGGCGTTCGATGCCGACATTCTTCTGATGGACGAGCCCTTCGGCGCGCTCGATGAGATCGTGCGCGACCGGTTGAACGAAGAGCTTCTGAGCCTTTGGGCGCGTACGGAGAAGACGATCTGCTTTGTGACCCATTCGATCCCGGAGGCAGTGTATCTTTCAACCAAGATCGTGGTGATGAGCCCGCGGCCAGGGCGGATCACGGATGTGATCGAAAGCCCACTGCCGAAGGAGCGCCCGCTCGATATCCGTGATACGCCGGAGTTTATCGCCGTTGCACATCGGGTGCGCGAAGGGCTGAAGGCGGGGCATCTTGATGGCTGACGCGGCGCTGGGCCACGCCCCCCGCGCGGGCGGGGCGGGCACGGGGCTGCTGCGCCGTGCGCTGGCGGGCACCACGCTCCCGGTATTGACCGTGATCGCCGCAATCCTTGCGCTGTGGTATGCCGCCTGCATTCCCATGAACATCCATGGCACGGTGAACATGGCCCGCGCCCACGGGTTTGAGGCGGTGCCGGCCAGCCGGGGCGAGCGCCGCAACATGGGAGCATTTGAGCTTGTGGCGCTGAACCCCGCCGCCATCCCCCATGTGTGGAGCGCCGAGAAACCGCGCCTGCCCGCGCCGCACCAGGTGGGAGCCGAGATCTGGCGCACCGTGGCGCTGACCGCGCCGAACGATCCCCGCGGGCTGATCTACCACGCCTGGGTCACCCTTTCGGCCACTGCCTTAGGCTTTCTGATCGGGATGGGCCTTGGCATCCTTCTGGCCATCGGAATCGTGCATAACCGCGCGATGGATCTTTCGGTGATGCCCTGGGCGATTGCGAGCCAGACGATCCCCATCCTCGCCATCGCGCCCATGGTGATCGTTGTGCTGGCGAGCGTGGGGCTGACGGGCCTTTTGCCCAAGGCGCTGATCGCGGCCTACCTGAGCTTTTTTCCGGTGGTGGTGGGCATGGTGAAGGGGCTGCGCAGCCCCGATGCGATGCAGCTTGATCTTCTGCGCACCTATAGCGCCAGCCCGATGCAGGTGCTGTTGCGCCTGCGCCTTCCGGCCTCGATGCCCTACCTCTTTACCTCGCTGAAGATCGGTGCGGCGGCGAGCCTTGTGGGCACCATCGTGGGGGAGCTACCCACGGGCGGTGCGGGGCTTGGTGCGCGGCTGCTTGCGGGCAGCTACTTCGGGCAGACGATCCAGATCTGGTCTGCCCTCTTCGTGGCCGCCTTCCTTGCGGCGCTGCTTGTGGGCGCCATCGGCGCGGTACAGGGCGCCACGCTGAGGCGCATGGGAATGGCGGCGCGGTGACGGCGGTTCGGGCCCCATATGCATTGGCCGCGCTGGTGGTGGCGCTGGGCGCGCTGATCGATACGCGCCTGGCGCTTGTTCTCGCGGGCTGGCTGGCGGCCTGGGGCGCCAATGCCTGGATCGCGCAGCAGGGCGGGCCTGCCGCGCGCTGGCTTGTGCCCGCGATCTTCGGGATCACCCTGATCGCGATCTGGGAAGCGGTGGTGCAGCTTTTCAACGTACCCTTCGTGATCCTGCCGCCGCCAAGCGCAGTGGCGGATCGGATCGCGGCCTCAACCGATCTGCTCTACGCCGATTTCATGCAGACCTTCGTGAAAGGCGCGCTTTCGGGCTATGCGATGGGCGTTGTTGCGGGCTTTGCCGTGGCGTTGGTGGCCGATCGGTTCGATTTTCTCCGCAGGGGCCTTCTGCCGGTGGGCAACATGATGGCGGCGCTGCCGATTGTGGGCACCGCGCCGATCTTCGTGATGTGGTTCGGCTCGAACTGGGAATCGAAGGCGGCGGTTGTTTTCACGATGGTGTTCTTCCCGGTGCTGGTGAACACGGTGCAGGGGCTGAAGGAAGCCACGGCCCAGCAGCGCGATCTGATGGCAACCTACGCCGCGAGCTATGGCCAAACGCTTTGGCGCCTGCGCCTGCCCGCGGCCATGCCATTCATCTTCAACGGGCTCAAGATCGGCTCCACCCTCGCGCTCATCGGCGCGATCGTGGCGGAGTTTTTCGGCTCACCCATCGTGGGCATGGGGTTCCGGATTTCGACAAGCGTGGGAACCTTGGCCCTGGATATGGTCTGGGCCGAAATTGCGATCGCGGCACTGGCCGGATCGCTTTTCTACGGCGCCGTCGCGCTTACCGAGCGGGCGGTGACGTTCTGGCATCCGTCGCAAAGACGGTGACGACGACACTCACAACGGGAGCATGAGTATGAAGACAGTATTTGCAAGCCTAGCGGCGCTTGGGATGACGGCGGGCGGCGCGCTGGCGGACGGGCATCTCGATAGCCTGACGATGCAGCTCAAATGGGTAACCCAAGGCCAGTTCGCGGGTTACTTCGTGGCCAAGGACAAGGGCTTTTACGAAGCCGAGGGGCTGGATGTGACGATCAACCCCGGCGGGCCAGATATCGCGCCCGAGCAGGTGATCGCCGGTGGGGGTGCCGACGTGATCACCACCTGGCTGCCCGCGGCGCTGGCCGCCCGCGAACGTGGCGTACCGCTCACCAACATCGCCCAGCCCTTCAAGGCGGGCGGGCTTCAGGTGAACTGCCTGAAGGAGAACGGCGTTGAAACCCCCGCCGATTTCCCGGGCAAAACGATGGGCGTCTGGTTCTTCGGCAACGAATATCCGTTCTACGCCTGGATGGCCTCGCTTGGCATCGAAACCGACGGGGCGGATGACAACGGGGTGACGGTGATCAAGCAGGCCTTCTCTGCCGAGCCGCTGATTCAGGGCGAGGCGGATTGTATCTCGACGATGACCTATAACGAGTACCGCCAGATCCTGCAGGCCGGGATCGGCGAGGAAGAACTGGTAACTTTCAACTTCCTCGAAGAGGGTTTCGGCGTTCTGGAAGACGGCATCTACGTGATGGAAGACCGGCTTGCCGACCCTGAGTTCAAGGATCAGATGGTGCGCTTCGTGCGGGCCACGATGCAGGGCTGGCAATATGCGGTGGCCAACCCCGAGGAGGCCGCGCAGATCGTGCTCGACAACGATGAAAGCGGTGCGCAAACGCTCGATCACCAGCTTTACATGGTGGGTGAGGTGGCCAAGCTGATCGGTGATTCAGACGGAACGCTGGATCCGGCCGATTTCGATCAAACCGTTGCCACGCTTCTGGGCGCGGTTTCGGCCGAAAACCCCGCGATCACGAAGGCGCCCGAGGGCATGGCCTGGACGCATGATGTGACGGACGCGGCGCTGAACTAAGCCCGCCACCCAAAGCGCACGTGCCCCGGGCCCTCGCCGGCCCGGGGCTATTTTTTTGCCACTCGGCCTATTCGCCCAAGGCGATGCCTTCGCGCCGGGGATCTGCGCCGCCGCTCAAGGTATCGGACACCGCAATGGCGTGCAGGCCCGAGGTCAGCCCGCGGATATTGACCTCAAAGCCCATTTCCGCCAGCGGCGCTTCGAGCGCCAGCGCGCCTGTGCCGTCTTCAAGATCGTAGGTGCCGAAGCGGTTCACGAGGTGGGGCTGGGCCACCGCCTGCTGAACATCGAACCCCCAATCGATATGGGCGATGATCGCCTTGGCCACATAGCCGATGATCCGGCTGCCGCCGGGCGAGCCGATCACAAGGCTTGGCGCGCCATCCTCCAGAACGATGGTGGGCGACATTGAGGAACGCGGGCGCTTCCCGGGCTCCACCCGATTGGCGATCGGCACCCCGTCCCTGTGGCTCCGGAAGGAGAAATCGGTCAACTCATTATTGAGAAGGAAGCCGCGCACCATGAGGCGCGAGCCGAAGCCGTTTTCGATGGTCGTCGTCATCGAAAGCGCGTTGCCATATTGATCCACGATCGAGATATGCGACGTACCGGGCCGTTCGGGCGACGTATCATCGGCCAGAAGCATGGCGTGATCCCATTCCGGCATCCCAGGCTCAACATCCGTGAGGGCCGCCTCGCCGCCAAGAAGCGCCGCGCGGGCATCAAGATAATCTTCCGCGACCAGCCCTGCCGTTGGCATGGGTACAAAATCACTGTCGGCCATGTAGCGCCCGCGATCGGCGAAGGCGAGGCGTGAGGCATCGCCGATCAGGCGCCACGCTTCGGGGTTGCCCGAGCCGAGCGCGGCAAGATCGTAACGGTCAAGCATTCCGAGGATCTGGCCCACGGTGAGTGCGCCGGATGAGGGCGGGCCCATACCGCAAACGTCGCGGCCCCGATACGGCACGCATACCGCAGGGCGCTCGATCACATCGTAGATCGCAAGATCGGTGGCGCTGAGCGTGCCGGGGTTGCCCGCGGCGGTGCGCACTGTGGCCACGATATCGTCGGCAATGGCGCCGGTGTAGAAGATATCGGTGCCATGGGCCGCGATCAGGCGCAGGGTGTTGGCATAGTCTTCGTTCACCAGCCGGGCGCCCGGCTGCAAGGGCTCGCCGCCCGGAAGGAAATAATCCGCCGTCGTTCCGTAGGTTTGCAGAAGGTCCGCGCCCCCGGCGATGGAGCCCGCAAGCCGCTCGGAAACGGTGAAGCCCTCGTCGGCCAGCGAGATGGCGTGTTCAAAGAGCCCGCCCCATGCGGCACGGCCCCAGCGGGCATGGGCCTCTTCCATCAGTTTGGGTGTGCCCGGCGTGCCCACCGAGCGCCCGCCAACCACGGCATCCCAGAACCCCATCGGTTCGCCATCCGCCGTTTGGAAGAGGGTGGGAGTTACCGCGAGCGGGGCCGTTTCGCGCCCGTCAAGGGTGGTGACCTCGCCAGAACCTGCATCGTACCACACAAGAAACGCGCCGCCGCCGAGGCCCGAGGATTGCGGCTCCACAAGCCCCAGCACGGCCTGAACGGCCACCATGGCATCGGCTGCCGTGCCGCCCGCGCGCAAGACCGCAGCGCCCGCTTCCACGGCCAGCGGGTTGGCAGCGGCCACCATCCAGTTTTCTGCCGTGACCGGCGTACCGGCATTTTTCGCAGCCAGCGCGGCGGAGGCTGCGTCCGACAGCCCGGCGAAAGCCGAAAGCGCTGTATCGGGTTCGGGCGCCACGGCATCCGCCGTCTGCTGTGCAAAAAGCGGCGCCGCGAGAAGGCCCAGTGCCGCCACGGATGAAAGAAACATGCGTGTCATGGAGTACCCCTTTCGCTGAATGCCACGATGCTGACGTGGCGCGGGAAAAATGCAATGGCTGACATGGGCAGGCAGTGCGGGCGGGCGTGGCAAGAACTGTCGGCAATCATCGCACCCTCGGGCGAAAACACCCCGGCGGCGCTGGACAGGCCCCTGCGCCTTGCGTAATCAGCCAGCACGAACAATCGTAACGCGAAGGCGCTTTCGCCATGGTGATGCCAGAGTTGGGCTAAGCCCCGGGCCTTGAGCCACTCCAACACGCCGTTTCTCTCGCAACCGAGGGCCGGGTGACCGGCCGCGTTATGACCATGACCGTTTCAACCATGCCTTCCCCCACCACCCGTGCGGAGGTGCAGCCGATCCTGAAGCTCGGCGTGCCGCTGATGATCGGGCTTGCCTCGGCCACCCTGATCGGTGTGGTCGACACCATCATGATCGCACCCTTGGGCACGGTGCCACTTGCTGCGGCAGGCATCACAACCGCTGTTCTGATCATCCTGATCTCCGCGCTTTGGGGCGTGGTGACGGTGGTGAATGTCCGCATTGCCACCGATGAGGGGGCGGGGGACCGGCTTGCGGTTTCCGACCATATTCGCAACGGCGTGGCGCTTGCGCTTGTGACGGGGGGCCTCGGCGCGCTTCTGATGCTTGCGGTCTTCCCGCTTCTCGGCCCGATCGGCCAGCCCGATGAAGTGATCGATATCCTCTTGCCCTACTGGGCCTCAATGGCGCTATGGATCGTGCCGCTCACGGTGTTTTTCGTGCTCAAGGCGCTGTTCGATTCCGTGGGCCGGGAATGGACGGGGGTGGGCTTCGGCTATCTGGGCGTGGTGGTGAACATCCCGGCCAACTACCTTTTCATCCATGTCTGGGGTTTCGGGCTTCTGGGCGCGGGGCTTGCGAGCCTTCTGTCGCAAACCGTTTCGCTCGCCGCGGCCTGGGCGTTCTGGCAGCTTGCGCCGGGGATGGCGGAGTTTCGGCAACCTGCCGAGATACGCTGGCGCAAGGTTGCCCGGCTGTTTCGGGAGAGCCTGCCCATCGGCGTGGGCTATGCCGGGGAGGGCGGGGCCTATGCGTTTCTGGGCATCATGCTGGGCTGGCTCGGCGCCACCGCGCTGGCCGCGCATCAGGTGGTCAATGCCGTGGCCGGGATCGCTTATGTGATCCCCATGGGGCTGGCCAGCGCCGTGGCCATTCGCATCGGCATGGCGATGGGGGGCGATGACCGGATGCGCCTGCGCCCGATCCTGAAGGCCACGATCCTGATCTCGGTGCTGTGGCAAAGCGTGACGGCGGCGATCTTCGTGCTTGGCGGCGGCATGTTCGCGGCTGCGCTTTCCGATGATCCGGCCGTCGTGGCGCTGGCCACGTCGCTTTTCATCGTTGTCGCCCTTCTGCAGGTGGCCGACGGCATTCAAGGCACGGCGCTCGGCGCGCTTCGGGGGATGATGGACAATACCAAGCCCACCGTGATCACGCTTCTGGCCTACTGGCCGCTGGCGCTGCCTGCGGCCTACCTGCTGGGCTTTGTGCTGGGCTATGGGGCGGTGGGCGTGTGGCTCGGCTACGTGGTTGGCCTTGCGGTGGCAGCCATCGCGCTGCCGTGGCGGTTCTGGATCCTGACGCGGCCGGGCTAGGCGGCCGTTATGCCATCGCAACCATAGCAACGTTGTGGCCCGCTTCGTCGAAGAACGACAGGCGGGCCTCATCAAAGCTGAGCCCAACGCTTTCGCCGGCCTTCACCGCGGCATCGCCCACCGTGCGCACCGTCACCTGACCGAGCGATCCGCAATCGATCACCAGAAAGCTGTCGGCGCCGAGATATTCGACCATATCCACCGTTCCGTCACACTGCCCCGTGCCGGCGGCGCCAAGCTGGATGTGCTCTGGCCGGATGCCGAGATGGGTTGCCGCATGATCGCCCGGGAAGGCGCCCCCGCGCCCACCGGGAAGGGCATAGCTGCCGTCTTTGGCAGTGCAGGGCAGAATGTTCATCTTCGGGCTGCCGATGAACTGGGCCACGAAGAGGTTCGCGGGGTGTTCGTAGAGCTCGCGCGGGCTGCCCACTTGCGCAATCTTGCCAAACTCCAGCACCACGATCCTGTCGGCCAGGGTCATCGCCTCCACCTGATCGTGGGTGACATAGATCATCGTTGCCCCGAGGCGCTGGTGCAGCTTGGCGATCTCGTAGCGCATCTCCACCCGCAGGGCGGCATCGAGGTTCGAAAGCGGCTCATCGAAGAGAAACGCAGTGGGCGCCCGCACGATGCAGCGCCCGATGGCCACGCGCTGGCGCTGCCCGCCGGAGAGATCCTTTGGCCGCCGATCGAGGTAATCGTTGAGCTTCAGCACATCGGCGGCCTCGGCCACCTTGCGCGCGATCTCTTCGCGCGGCGCTCCGGCGGTTTTGAGCGGGAAGCCCATGTTATCGCGCACCGACATATGCGGGTAGAGCGCGTAGGACTGGAACACCATCGCAAGCCCGCGCTTTGAAGGCGGCTCTGCGGTGGCATCGCGGCCATCCACGGTCAGCGTGCCGCGGCTGATATCCTCAAGCCCGCCTATCATCCGAAGCAGCGTTGATTTTCCGCAGCCCGAGGGGCCCACAAAGACGACGAACTCACCATCGGCAATCGTGAGATCCACGCCCTTGATCACCTGAACGTCGCCGAACCACTTTTCAACCTGGTTGAGGGAAATTGCGCCCATGGCCTAGCCTCGCTTTGCGGCCGGGCTGGCCCATGCCAGCCAGATCGCCGCCGTCCACGTGAAATGATCGCCGCCGCAGGGTGTGCCGTCGATCGGATCGAAATATTCGAAGAAACCGCCTGCCTCGATCAGGGCAACCGTTTCGCGCCTGAGCCGTTCGGCATCCGCCGCGCGCCCGGCTTGCGCAAAGCCCATTGCGATCAGGGCGTTGACAACGGGCCAGGTGGGCCCGCGCCAGTAGCGCCGGGGGTTGAAGTTTGCCGCGGCCGGATCGTTTGAGGGGATGCCGAAGCGCACGCCATCCCAGACCGCCTGGAGCCGCGCCTCCATCTTCGGTGCATCGATCCCGGCGAGCCAGGCGAGAAACGCGCCCGATCCCAGGCAGCCCGCGAAGGTGCCGGTGCGCAGATCGCGCGCATCATAGGCTTCGCTCTCATCATTCCAGATCTGGGGCAGGGCGGCGACGAGATCATCGGCCCAGCCCTCGATCTCTGCCGTCGTTTCCCCGAGGATCTCGCCGATAGCCGCAAGATCACGATGGGCGCGGATCAGGATGAATGTCATCGCCGGGTCGGCCATCAGGAAGGGGCCGTTGGCAATGATCTCGGCCTGATCCCAGCCGCAGGCGCGGCCGAATTGCAGGATCGCGAGGTAGCGGTCGTAATCCTCCTTCGATGGGCGCATGGATGCATCCACATGGCCCGTATCGCGCCGCGTATAGGCGCCCACGCCCGAGCCATCGACATTGGCCATGCCCGGATCCCAATCCGCGCAATTATCCCGCCCCGATTCCCAAGGGTGGGTCACAGCGGCCACCCCGGAGGCGCAACGATGATCCCGCCACCACCGGTGTGAGGCCAGAAGCTGGGGCCAGAGCGGCCTCAGCCGCGCCAAGCCCGCCTCCGGATCGGCCTCGTAGATCCGGCGCACAAGCGTGGCCGCAACGGGCGGCTGACTGATCCCCGAAGAGGCGGGTTTGCGCCCGGTGCCCCACACGTCGGGGCCGGGGAAGTAGCCGGGATCGGGCTTCCAGAACACAATATGGGGCACCATCCCGGTATCCCATTGGGCGGAGAACAGAGTTTCGATCTCTGTCCAGGCCCGGTTTACATCAAAGGTGGAAAAGCCCCAGGCGGCGAAGGCGGAATCCCAGTTCCACTGATAGGGGTAAAGGCCGCGGGTGGGGATGGTGTAACCGCCCCGGTCATTGCCGGTGAGGATATCGCGCGCTTGCTTATCAAGATCCATCGCCGCTACCCCTTCACCGATCCCGCCGTCATCCCCTTGGTGAGGAAGCGCTCAAGGCCAAGGAATATTGCCATGATCGGCACGGTCGCGATGACCGATCCCGCCATCAGGTGCTGGCGCGGGATCTCGGAGGAATTGAGGCTCGCAATGCCGCGGGTCAGCGTGAATTTCGAGGGGTCGTCAAGCAGCATGAAGGCCAGCAGGAACTCGTTCCACGCGATCATGAAAACATAAAGCCCGGTGGAGGCGAGGGCGGGAAGCGAGAGGGGCAGGGTGATCTTCCAGATCACCTGCAGGCGGTTTAGCCCGTCCATCAGCCCCGCCTCCTCGATCTCATGCGGCAGGCCGCGGAAGTAACCTTGCAGCATGTAGAGCGCGACGGGGATGGTGGTGACGGGATAGATCAGCACGATCCCGAAGATCGTATTTCGCAGGCCCGTCATGGAAAACGCGATGTAGATCGGCAGGGCGAGCACGATCATCGGCACCATGTAGATCAGCAGGATCGAGCGCGACATCACCGCCTGGCCTTTGAAGCGCAGGCGCGCCACCGCGTAGGCGCCGGGGATCGAAAAGGCCAGCGTGATCACCACGGTCAGCAGCGAGACGTAGAAGGATGTCCAGAGATACGCGCCGAAATCGAACTCCGTCAGAAGCTCGCGGTAGCTGCGCAGAAGCTCCCACCCAAGGCTGAGGTCAACGGAGAAATCGAGCGGGTTCTGGATGAGCTCTGACTGGTTCTTCAGGCTCGTCATCACCATCACGTAGAAGGGGATAAGAACGATGGCGACGAAGAAGATATAGCCAAAGCCGATCAGAAAGCGGATCGTGGCGGCCTCAAATTCATGGCGGGTCAGCGCGTTTTGCGGCAGATCGCCGATAATCGTGAGCATCGTGCGGGCAAAGGCGATACCAAGGATCGCCCCGGCAATCGCGGTGGGGATGAGCGGGGCGTCGGCCGCCATCGGGCCCAGCCCCGCGAGCGTTGCGGCCACAACCAGCGCCGCGCCGAGCCATGAGCCCACGCCCCGCATCGGCCCGTAAAGCACCGCCGCCCCGAGCCCCGCGCCCCAGAGAAGCGAGAGCCAGATCACAGGCCGGAACGCCGCGCCGGTGGTGAAAGACATCGTGACGGCCACCGTTGTGGCCAGAACCACCATCCAGAGCGCGCCCAGAAGCGGGGCGGTGATGTATCCGCGATAAAGCGCGCTCACAGGCCCTCCTCCCGGCTGAGGAAGCGGAAGAAGAGGAAGCTGAAAAGGATCAGGCAGCCGAAGATCACAACCGCCACCGCCGCGCCCGCGCCGATATTTGAAACCGCAAAGGCTTGTTCGTAGACATTCACGGTAAGTGTTCGCGTGCCCGCGTTCCCGCCGGTGAGCAGGAAGATGTCGTCGAACTTATTGAACGTCCAGATAAAGCGCAGAAGGAACAGGACTGAGAGAATGCCCATCAGCTGCGGGATCGAGAGAAACCAGAACTGCTGGAACGGGCTTGCCCCATCCATTTCCGCCGCCTCGTACATATCCTCCGGGATCGATTGCATCCGCGCGAGGATGAACAGGAAGCACAAGGGGAAGTAGCCCCACATCGCGAAGACCGTCACCATGATCAGCGCAAAGGGGCGTTGGCCGAAGAAGTTGATGCTGCTTTCCGTGACGCCCATCTGCACCAGAAGCGCATTCACGCTGCCCGAAAACGGATCGAATAGGATGATCCAGGTAAAGGCCACCGCGATGATCGGCGCGACATAGGGGAAGAGGAAAAGCCCGCGCAGAATGCCCTGGCCCTTGAATTGCCGATCAAGCAGCAGGGCGGCGAAGAGGCCCAGTATGATGGCCCCGATCGTGCCGAAGAAGGTGTAGAAAAGCGTCACCCCCAGAACGCCCCAGAATTCGTTGCCATCGAAGATGTCGGCGAAGTTTTCCAGCGTGAAGGTGGTGTTGAAGAGGATGTTGTCGGCGCTGCCGGAAAGTGCGGGCGCGCTGGCCTCTGCCGCCTCTTCCGCCGCATCGGCATCGGGGGCCGAAAGCGGTACGATCAGCCGTTCGTTATATCCGCCTTCCATCGTTTCGATGCGGCAGGTGATCTCGCGGCCCTCGGCGCTGCATTCGGGCGGCAGATCGCCCGCGATTTCAACGCCTTCGGGCAACGTATCGATCAGCACCACATCGGTGATCTCGGCCTCCTGGCTGGAATTTCGCAAGCGGTATTCCACCCGCAGATCGGCCCCATCACCGCGCACCTGTTCCCGAACAACGGGGGCGGTGGGGCGCAGGTCGGCCAGCCCGATCGGCTTGAAACTGATCCAGAAGATGGCAAGCAGCGGCAGAACCACAACCAGCGATACGCTGATCAGCGTGGGGGCGAGAAGGCCGAAGGCAAGATTGGCCTCGCGCCGCGCAAGGCGGGTGCGGCCCTTAGGCGGGGTGGGTTCCGGCGCTGCCGTCATCGATCTTCAGACGCCTGCCGCAAAGGGGCAGGGCAGGCCCGGGCGCGGCGAGGCGCCCGGGCCGCCTGTGATCACTCGATCGCGCCGAGTTCGTCGTTCATCGCGGCCACCGCAGCGGCGGCATCGATTTCACCATCGATATACTGGCGCACGATCCGGTTGATCGCCTGGCTGTTGATCATCCGGCTGGCAAGCGCCAGCTGACCATCGGCTACGCCCCAGCGCTGGGCCACATCCAGCCCGCCGACGATTTCCTCGATCATCGCGGCATCGTAGAGATCGCCGAGCGGCGCCTTGCGATCAACGCCCACGTCAAGCTGCGCCCAGGCATCGGCAAACTCGGTGGGGTTTTCCGCCGTGCCGTTCCGTACCGGGAATTTGCCCTCGGGCGCGATGGCCAGCGTTTCGGTATAGCCGTCGGACATGGAGAAGGCCACGAACTCCATCGCCACATCGGTGTTGGCATCCGCCGTCACGCCGAAATAGCGGATATCGGCCCAGGCCGCGCCATCGGGGTTCGACGGGCCAGAGAAATTCGTCACGATGCCCGTTTTGCTGGCCAGTTCCGGCGAGGTGGGATCGTCATTGATCGTGGGCGGCGCGCTGTCGCGCAGCCCCGCCAGCTCATCCAGGATGAAGGGTGACCAGATGATCATCGCCGCGTTGCCCGAGAAGTAGAGCGAGCGCGACTGATCCCAGTAAAGCTCCCCCGGTGGCGAGGCTTCGGCAATCGCCTTGTAGAATTCAAGCACCTCTGTGGTGGCCGCCTCATCGAGCGCGGCAAAACCATCCGCCCCAACCGGGGAGACGCCGTTGGCAAGGAACACATGCTCCAGCACCTGGCTCATGAAGTTCTCGTCCACTTTCGTGGCCGCGACGAAGCCGTACATCTCGGGCGGGCTGTGCAGTGCCTCCACTGCCGCAAGCACGTTGGCATAGCTCGTCGGCGGCTCAAGCCCGGCCTCTTCGAAAAGATCGGCGCGGTAGACCAGCATCTGCGTCCACCCATCCACCGGAACAGAGGCGTAGCCTCCCTCATAGGCTGCCATTTCAAGGGCGCCGGGGGCGAAGGTGCCGGTTCCGAGCATATCGATCACGTCGGAGGCCGCATCGGTATCGAGGATGCCGGCTTCCGCCCAGGGCAGGGCATATTGCAGCGTGTGATAGATCACATCCGGCAGATCGCCCGCCGCAAAGGCCGCGGTTGCGCGCGTGCCAAGATCACTTTCGGTGACCGGGATCACCTCAACGGCGTTGCCCGTGGCTTCTTCAAAGCGCTGCGCCAGCGCTTCTTGCCGTGCCAGACGTTCGGGTTGTTCTTCGGTTGTCCAGAACCGGATCGTATCGGCCTGCACGGCGAAGGCCGGCAGAACGAGCGCAAGCGCGACACCGGCTTGCAGAGTCCGCAAGGTCATGAGTCTCCTCCCATTTTTATGGTGCTATGAAAGCGCCCAAGCCCGCGCTTGGCAAGGGATACGGTTGACGGGACGCGCCGGCGGGCCGGATTGGCTTGCCCAAGCGTGGTGTGGGTGGCCCTGGGCGGGAGAACCGGGTTGGGTACCGCCCAGGTTATCGGCGGCCCGGCCCATCGCTCTGCGCTGCGGGCATGGGCCAATCCGGAAAGGCAGGTGAGTGCCCCTTACTCCCAGCCCAGGTTCAGCCGGTTTGCCGGGCGGCAGTGCGGGCCAGATTTTGGCTTTGAGTCAATGCGTTGTCTGGAACAATCTCGGCCCCCACCGGGCTGCGGGCCGCGCGGCGGATGCCGGTGACGCGCCGCTCTCCGATGTGCACTCGGTGCCGAAGCTCCCACGCCGAAGCCCCCATAGCGTTACCCACGTGCGGAGTCGCCCGGGCTGAGCCCGGCCCGCGCCGGGGGTCGCGACCGGGGCCGCGATCTGACGTGATGGGCCGAGAAGAGCTTCAGCGCATCCCCCCGCCGCAGCATGCTGCGCGCGCGGGGGCCGTAGGCGTGTTCCACTGGCTGGGCGGCCAGCCCGGGAACGCAGGCGAAAAGCGCGCGCCTGTCTGGCTCGGACATCAGGCGCAGCGCCTCGAAGCCCGGATAGAAGCTTTCGCTGGCCGCACCGTTGGAGAAGAGAACTTCGTGGCGCGGGCAGAGGATGTGAAAATACTCCACCTCGCGCCGCCCGCGGGCCGCGCGGATGGGCCCCTTGGCCTCGGCCAGGTGCCGGGCCCGGGCAAAAGCGTCGGCCTCCAGCCCCTGATCCGGGCCAAGCAGCATCGCGTGGAGGGGAGACACCTGAAGCGGGCTGTGATTGCCCAGCACGCCTTCGGGGATGAGGATGGGCTTCAGGCCCGGGCGGGCCTCAAGCGTGGCCCGGCCAAGGCGGCGATGCCCGATCCAGACAATCGGTTGCGCCCCGCGATCCAACGTCAATACAAAATCGCCCACACGCAACGCCTCCACGGGCACCTCGCCCCGGGGCGTTCGGATCAGCGTGCCCCGGGCAAAGCAGGGGATCCCCATCGCGGTGCGCTGGCTGGGGCTGCTCACCTGCGCCGGGGCGATCCCTTTAAGGGTTACGCTTTCGCCGTTCGGAAAGCTCAGAACGGCATTGCCCGAACCATCGTCGCTAACCGCGACATCCCAGGTTTTGACCGGATTGCCGTTGCCATCGGTCAGGCCGGTGAGGTCAAGCCGGTCATTGGTGGCGCCGTTGCCATCCGCGTCGCCCAGATCGAAATCCGCGATCCGGTCGGCCCCGGAGCCATCGGCCAGAACGAACGTATCGTCTCCCGCGCCCCCCGAAAGGGTGTCTGAGCCCTCTCCGCCGATGAGCGTATCGTTGCCCGCGCCGCCATCGATCGTGTCGTCGCCCGCGTTGCCGTCAATCGTGTCATCACCGCCATTGCCCGCGATGATGTCATTGCCTGTGGTGATGGTGTCGCCGCCACCATCGGTTGCCCCGGCCGCATCGCTATAGCCAAGGCCCATGACCTCGCCGGTATCTTCGCCGTCGACGGTGCCGTCGGCGGGGGCGTCGATCACCACATTGTCGATGACCGAGCTTTCCTGGGTTGTGCGCGCATCGGAGTTGATGCCGATGAAAGACAGATCGGACATGACAGCTTCAAAATCCGCTGCCGAAACGCCGAAGGTTGAGGCATTCAGATCAAAGCTGACGTTTTGCGAAACCGTGCCTGTTGTCGCCGGTATGGGGATCGAGGCGGTCAGCTTGGTGCCGTCGGCACCCACAAGCATGACGTCGATGCTGCTTATGGGCGCATCAACCCAGGGCTGCGCATCTGCATTCCGGTAATCGAAGCTGAGCGTTCCGCCGATCAGAACGCTGTTATCACCGGCAAAATCGGCAGGGGTGGCGAACCAGGGCGAGGTGCCGGTTTCATTATCGGCAATCTGCGCGCCCTGAAAAAAGCTGTTGTGCAGTGCGTTTCCGATGAAGGTGCCAGAGATATCGTCAAAGACCCGCCAGCCTTCGCTGCTGCTGTCAAACGTATATGTCTTACGTGGCACGCGCCCGCTCCTTCCCCTTCCATCGCCCCGGGATACGGCCCGGCCCGCCATGCCGGTGAACGGGGCGGCGGGATTGGCCGCTCCCGCCGGGCAACACGGCTGGGCCGCCCCTTGGCGTTCAGGAGTGTGGCGGATGCACCTTAAGCGCGGCTTAAGATTGGCTTTCGCGGGGATGGCGTGGGGCGCAGCATAGGGGGCGGGGCATGCCCGTCAGGCGCCTTTATGACTGGGCCGGAACAGGGCCGTGCGCCGGGCCGCCCCCGGGCCTAATCAGCGGCGGTGCCTTGGCGCAGGCGCCAGAGATTGCTTCCGATCTGAAAGAGATTTCGGCGTTGGGCGGCGTGTTTGCCTTGGTTCAGAAGCTGGTGCAGATCGTCGCCCACGCCCGCACTGTAGATATGGTAAAGGTGGCCCGTCAGGCTATCGGGGGGCAGATCGCTCAGATCGATCACCTCCACGCCCTCAAGCGTTTCCACGGCATTGCCCGCCTGACCCAGGCGCGGATAGCCGTGAAGCTGCGCCGAAAGCGCCAGAGGCCGATCCCCCGAGGTTACATAAACGGTGATGTTCTCCGTGATCGGGGAAATCCGCGGAAGCATGCGCTGAAAGATCTCAAAATCCATATCCGGCGCCAGAAGCACAATTTCGTCCAGGCGGATATCCGGCGCACGGGCCGCCACCTCATAGAGCGCCAGTGCAACCCCGCGCGCGCCGAGGCTGTGCCCGGCCACATCCACCACGCCATCGCCGAACCTGTCGGCAAGGCCGATGATGGCGTCAGCAAGATCAGGCACGCTCCAATACAGATCCGCCTCGTCCTGCGGGTAGGAGGCAAGCGATCCGTTCGATGGCCAGCTAAACCACAAGAAGCGATCCGAAAGCTTCGCATTGGCCTGAAGGAGCGCGGCACGCCGGCAGCCCTTTTCGAAGCTGATGTAGTAGCCGTGAACATAGATCACCGGCGCGCGGGCTTCCTCGCCCGTCTCCAAGCCGCCGAAGATCTCCCCCGGATCGGACAGCGCAACATCCTCGACATCCAGAAGCTCTTCCCGAAGGAAGGACGGCGCTGCGCCGGAAAGCGATGCGAGCCCGGGAAAATCAAGCGGGTGAACATGGCAGTTTCCGGCGCGAAGGGTGCTGCGATCGTCCCCGAAAAGGTCGCCGGGATCGTCGGCGTCAATTTGGTTGCGCAGCGTCAGGAAGGGCACCACGCTGGCAGTGACCTCCGTTTCCGCGCCTGATGCGCGCGGCAGCGGCAGCATGAAGCAGGCCGCAAGAAAGCCCGCGCAGATCGCGCGGCAGATGCCAACCAAAGCTCCACGCATCTTGTGCCCTTCATCAAACGGTTTGACGCCTTTCTGACGTTATCGGACGGATTGCAAAACAGAAAAACCGGAATTCCAAGGCTTGGCCGGTGGATAGGCAATTGTTGCTTTGCACGGGGAGCCGTGTTGGATGGTATTGCACCGCTTTGGAGCCGAGCATGACAAACACGCTTGCTTTCCGTTTGATCGGGCCATTTTCCGTTCCATGCCTCCTTCTGGGCCTTGTGTTTTTCGCGGCCTCGCTCACGCCTTCGCTGATCCCGCGCGGGCCCGAATTGCAGGGCGCGCTGGGCGGTCTGGTCACCGCGCTTGGCTATCTGGCGGGGCGGATCGTGGCCCTTCTGTGGCGCGCCGCCGATCTGCCGGTGCTTTCGGGGCGCCCCGCGCGCATCGTCGCCTGGATCGCCTCGGCCCTGGTGGGTGTTTTCTTTGCCTGGGTTCTCGGCTCCAGCCTGACCTGGCAGAACGACCTGCGCGAGAAGATGGGGATGGAGCTGGCCGATGGGCTGCATCTCGCGCGGATTGTGGTGATCGCCCTGATCGTCTTTTCGCTGGCATTCATCTTGGGCCGGCTCGTAGGCGCGCTATTTCGTCTGATCCGCCGGTGGTTCTACCGCGTGATGCCGCCCCGGCGCGCGAATGTGCTGGGGGTGCTGACCGTTTTCGTGCTTTTTGTGATCGTCACGCGTGACGGCATCCTCGATGGCGTGATCCTCGGCCTCGACGAAAGCTACGAGGCGGCGCAGGCCCTCTTCGATCAGGCGCCGCCCGCGCCGGAAGACCCGATGATGGTGGGCAGCGCGGGCTCTCTGATCGATTGGGGGGCGATCGGGGCGCCGGGGCGCGAATTCATCCTCTCTGGCCCCCGGGCCGAGGCGATCGCCGCCTTCACGGGCCGCGCCGCGCTAGATCCCATTCGCGTTTATGTCGGGCGGGCCAATGGAGATACGCCGCGCGACCGGGCCGAACTGGCGCTGGAAGAGCTGAAGCGGCTGGGCGCGTTTGAGCGCGGGGTGCTGATCGTAACAAGCCCAACGGGAACGGGTTGGATGGACCCGGGCTCCCACGACCCCGTTGAATACATGCATAATGGGGATATCGCGACGGTTTCGGCGCAGTATTCCTACCTCCAGTCACCGCTCGCCCTGATCCTGGAGACGGATGCGGGGCTTGAACAGGCAACCGCGTTGCAGGAGGCCGTGCACGGCTATTGGCGCACGCTTCCGCCCGATCAGCGGCCGCGCCTCTACGTTCACGGGCTCAGCCTTGGCGCATGGTCGTCCATGTACGCCACCAACCTGTTTCGGCTCCTCGACGATCCGATCAATGGTGCCTTTTGGGTTGGCCCCCCGTTTCCTTCAGCCTTCTGGAACTACGTGCAAAACCAGCGCAATCCGGGCAGCCCGTGGGTTCTGCCCGAGGTGGGGGACGGCTCGCTCATCCGCTACGCCTCGCACACGACCGGCGCGCAGGAGGCCGCGGCGGATTGGGGCCCGATGCGCATCGTGTTCCTGCAATACTCCAGCGATCCGGTGGTGTTCTACGAGCCAGCCTCCCTCTGGCGCGCGCCGCAATGGATGCTCGATCCGCCCGCGGAGGATATGTCGGAGCATTTCGTGTTCATGCCGGTTGTTACGCAATTCCAGTTGGCGCTCGATATGGCGCTCTCCTTTGGCTCACCGCCGGGGCACGGCCATGCGTATTACGCGCCCGACTACATCGGCCCCTGGGTGCAGGTAAGCGACCCGGGGGGATGGACGGCGGCAGATACCGCGCGCCTGATCGCGCATTGCGACAACGGGTTTCAGCAGGGCTGCTCTAACGATCTGCGATAGAGAGCGTTTTGCGGCGTGGTAGCGCTGAGCGGCCCGCTTTCCGCCTCTGTCCGCCCGCACCAGCCACAGGCCCTGACGAAAGAAACTGCATTACAAGGGCGCGGGAGGCCCAATGCGGATCCGGCCCTAGAAATGGCAACGAGAATTGGTAATCGCGCCGATCAAATGCGGCGGGATCGGCAGAAAACCCCACGGCGCATTAGCCAATTGATTTCGCCACGTTTTGCCGAAGTTTTTCGGCGCTTCCGCCCTTGCGTCAAACAAGGTTCACAAACAATTGGCGCATGGCCCATTGAAAGGCCACGCGACCGCGCTACCCATTTTTCGCATTCAAATGAATTGGGGGAGGCGGCCATGCCACGAGCCTGCCGCGTTCCCGTTTTCCATACCCCGGATGGGCAGCGTCGCGGGTGGGGCGCCTGCCTTTGGACAGGAGGCTTTGTCGATGCCGAATTTCACTTGCAGCCCTATCGCACTGGCCCTCGGGGCCACCCTTTCTCTGGCCGCCGCAACCGGAGCGCCTGCGCAAACCGCGCCGCTTTCGGCGCAGGAGTCCGACCCCAAGGTTATGGGCTGGATGCAGGGCTTTCCGCCGCCGCCCGACAAGCTGATCACCCAGCCCGATTCAAACTATTTCAGTTTTCCCAAACTGCGCTGGTCGGTCTGCCACCTTCGGGAGTTTCTGCCGACCGAAGAGATCAGTCGCGGTCTCGGCGCGCCGGTTCCGCTGACCTATCCCGCTCCGGCAGAATTCGCGGAGATGCGCGCGCAGATCGATGCGATCCGCTTCACGCCACAGAACAGCGGCGAAGAGATGACATGGGAAGACTCCCTTTTTGCCAATTACACCGATGGCATGCTGATCCTGCACAAGGGTGAGGTCGTCTACGAACGATACTTCGGCTGCCTCGAAGAAGACGGCAAGCACGCCATCATGTCGATGACGAAATCGATCACCGGGCTGTTGGGGGAAATCCTCGTGGCGGAGGGGGTGCTGGACGACACGCTTCTGGTGCGCGACGTGATCCCGGATATTGGCGACAGTGCCTTTGCCACGGCCACAGTGCGCGAGGTTATGGATATGACCACGGGCGTGCAGTATTCCGAGGATTACTCGGACCCCAACGCCGATATCTGGCTTTACTCCGCCGCTGCCAGCCCGTTGCCGAAGGCAGAGGGCTACGAGGGGCCGGACGGGTATTGGGAGTATCTTCAGCAGGTCCAGGCCGATGGCGAGCACGGGGCCGAGTTCCACTACAAAACGATCAACTCCGATATGCTTGGCTGGATGATCAGCCGTGTGACCGGCAAATCCATCACCGAACTGACATCGGAGCGGTTGTGGAGCCGTATCGGCGCCGAACAGGATGCCTATCAAACCGTTGATGGCAAAGGCGTTCCCTTCGCCGGGGGCGGTGTGACAGCGGGATTGCGCGATCTGGGCCGCCTTGGCCAACTGATGCTGAACGGTGGCGCGATCAATGGCGAGCGGCTGTTCCCGGCAGAGGTTGTTGAAAGGATCAGCTCCGGTGGGGACCGGGCCAAGTTCGGCAGCGGATTCCCGACCGTTGGCGCGGGCAGCTATATCAGCCAGTGGTGGGTGTTTCACAACGATCACGGCGCCTATGCGGCCCGCGGCGTGCATGGCCAGACGATCTATGTTGATCCCACCGCCGAGATGGTTCTGGTACGGCTCGCTTCGTTCCCGCAGGCCCAGAACGGGTTTATCGACCCGACATCGCTGCCCGCCTACCAGGCGGTTGCGGAATTCCTGATGTCGCGGCAATGACCCTTCGCCGCAAGCGCGGGGGCGGGGCGCGATGGGGTACAATAAGGCGCCGCGCGCCGCCCGTTCGGGCCTGGACGCTGGCATTCATGTGCCTTCTGGGCTCATCAGGCTGGCTTCATGCGCAGGCCGGCGATGCGGAAACTTCTGCGCCGCCGCCTGCCCCCGCGCTGATCGATACGCAGGTATCGATCGAGGAGTTTTCCCACCGGCTTGTCCCGCTGACCCGCGATGAACTCGATCCCCTTGCCCGTGCCTGGCTTGAGATCGTTCGCTCCGCCACGGAAGAGATCGCGGAACGCCAGATCGCGCTCATTCGCGATCCATCCCGGGCAAACGAGGCCAGTTTCGCAGCCATCTCGGGCCTGATTGACGCGCGAACCGAGCTTTTCGTGCGTTACGGGATGGTGATCGACGCGCTGCAAAGCAAAGGGGGAGAGGAAGCCTTCATCTCCGAATTGCGCGCCTATCGTAATGCGGTTGTCTTCGAAGAGGCCATTCTTGCAAGCCCGCGCGCCATCGCAATGGCTTTCCTAAGCTGGCTGACCCGATTGGATGGCGGCCTTGCGGTTGCGTTAGATCTCGGGGTGATCGTGGCTGCGTTTCTGGCGCTTCTCATCTTGTCGCGCACGGTGCGCGGCCTCACCGCCCGATGGATCGCGCGGGTTCCCAACATATCCAAACTGCTTCAGGCCTTCGCGGTTGCCGCAATCTACTGGGTTGTTTTGGTTATCGGCCTGGTCTTCGTTCTGGCGGCCATCGGCGTGAATGTAACCCCGCTTTTTGCCATGATCGGCGGCGCCTCTTTCATTCTTGCCTTCGCGTTTCAGGATACGCTGGGCAATCTGGCAAGCGGCCTGATGATCATGGTCAACCGGCCCTTCGATGAAGGGGATTACGTTCAGGTTGCCGGTGTGGGCGGCACCGTTCAATCCGTAAGCATCGTGGCCACAACCGTAATCACGCCGGACAATCAGGTGATCGTCATCCCCAACAAAAACGTCTGGGGCAACGTGATCACCAACGTCACGGCGAGTGAGACGCGGCGGATCGATCTGGTATTCGGCATCTCCTACGACGACTCGATTGAAGATGCCGAACGGGTGATCATCCAGATCGTGCGATCCCACCCGCGCGTGCTGCAGGAGCCCGCGCCGATGATCCGCGTGCATGAACTGGGGGCAAGCTCGGTCAACTTCATTTGCCGGCCCTGGGCGCGCACGAGCGATTACTGGGATGTCTACTGGGATCTCACCCACCAGATGAAGACTGCCCTTGAGAATGCGGGGCTCTCCATTCCCTACCCGCAACAGGATGTTCACATCCGGAGAAAAGGGGCCTGATGCGTTGGTCGGATGGTGGCGCCGCATTGCTTTGCGGTTGGTGCGCCGGTCCCGTGAAGAGCTGAGGAGATCTGAGATGCGCGCACTGGTGAAATATCCGATCTTCCTCCTTGCCTGCCTCATGGCGGCGCCCGTCGCCGAGGCCCAGTCAGGCACCTTTGAGATCACCGTCACCTATCGCGAACGCATCGCGCTTCCGCCCGATGCGCAGCTTGACGTGCAACTTTTGGATCTTTCACGCGCCGGTGCGGTGGCGCCGCGGCTCTCCTCCCAACGGGTGGCGATCACCGGCGTGCCGATGACGGTGCGCCTGGCCTATGACCCGGCGGTGATCAGCGATGAGGGGCGCTATGCCGCGTTTGCCAGCATCTGGTCTGGCGACAGGCAGATCTTCCGCACAACCCGCCCCAATCCCGTTCCGGAGGGTGGCGGCGCCGTTGATCTCGTGCTCTCGATGGTGCCCCACGCCGAGGTTGCGCAGACCCCGCCCCGAACGCTCTCGGGCGTGATCTGGGCCGTTACCGAAATTGGCGGTGCGCCCTGGGGCAATAGCAGCCCGGCGACGCTGTCCATAGACGACGCGATGAACGTCTCGATCTTCGGCGGGTGTAACAGGTTTACCGTGCAAGCCATCGCATCGGAAGGCAGCATAGCGTTTCCCGACACCTTCGCGGGCACGCTCATGGCCTGCCCCGAGGCCGTGGAAGCGCGGGAGCGGCGCTTTCTGGGCGCCTTGGCCCACGCCGCCGCCTACGTGCGATACGGCGCCGGGCTTGTCCTGACAGACGGGGCGGGCAACGCGCTTCTGCACTTCGAGGAACGCCTAGGAGGATGAGCACACCGAGTGGGGCTTTTGCTGACTGGCTTTCTCGCGCGGGCAGACGCCGTTTTCGCCCGTCCGGCGGCAACGGATCAGCGTAAACGGGGCTTGGAAGATCGGCGCCTTTCGCAGGCGCCCCGGGGGCGCCTGAATGCGGTGCCATACCGAATCCGAGTGCCGCGGGGATCCGGGCGTTCAAGCCGGATAGGGCGCACGCACCGCACGACCCGGCGGGCCTGCTATCCTAACCAATTGTAAGGCTTTGGTTTAGTGGAGCGGGCGATGAGATTCGAACTCACGACCCTTACCTTGGCAAGGTAATGCTCTACCCCTGAGCTACGCCCGCGT
>JANQPC010000016.1 GCA_028285485.1 Paracoccaceae bacterium
CGCTGCGCGGCGCCCTGCATAGGGGCGCGTAGCCGGAAAAGCAGGGTGAGGGGCGTTGCAGGAGCAGCGCCCGTTTTCGCATCCCTCGGGGCGCACCACGCCCGCCGCTGCGCGCTGGCCGCCGTGCGAGATGCGACCGCTGTCCATGCGCAGCCCGCCCCCTAAACCGCACCGGCGGCGCGGGGTGAAACGGGCGATACCGGCCCGCAGCGGCGGCCCCCCGGCATGGGGGCTTCCGCGCCAGATCACGCGGAGATGCCCCGGCCGATCGCCCCTTCCGCAACAGGCGGCATGGACACGCCCCCGGCCCCCCGCTACATCTCCCCGAACCCGCGTCAGCCTGCCCGAGACCGATCCGCCCATGGCCAGCCTCAACGATATCCGCTCCAGCTTCCTGAGCTTTTTTGAGCAGAACGATCACCGCGTTGTCGAAAGCTCCCCGCTTGTGCCGCGCAATGACCCCACGCTGATGTTCGTCAATTCCGGCATGGTTCAGTTCAAGAACCTCTTCACCGGCGTGGAACATCGCGATTATACCCGCGCAACCACGAGCCAGAAATGCGTGCGCGCGGGCGGCAAACACAATGATCTCGATAACGTGGGCTACACCGCGCGCCACCACACGTTTTTCGAGATGCTCGGCAACTTTTCCTTCGGCGATTACTTCAAGGAAGAGGCGATCCCCTACGCCTGGGATATGGTGACGAAGGAACTGGGCGTGCCGAAGGACCGGCTTCTGGTCACCGTCTACCACACCGATGACGATGCCGCGGAGATCTGGAAGAAATACGCGGGCCTCCCCGAAGAGCGCATCATCCGCATCGCGACCGATGATAATTTCTGGATGATGGGCCCAACCGGCCCCTGCGGCCCGTCATCGGAGATCTTCTACGATCATGGGCCCCACATCCCCGGCGGCCCCCCGGGCAGCCCCGATGAGGATGGCGACCGTTTCATCGAAATCTGGAACCTCGTCTTCATGCAGTACGAGCAGTTCGAGGATGGCAGCCGCACCGAGCTTCCCAACCAGTCGATCGATACCGGCATGGGGCTGGAGCGGATCGGTGCGCTTTTGCAGGGCAAGCACGACAATTACGATACCGATCTGATGCGCGCGCTGATCGAGGCCTCGGCCCATGCGGCAAGCGTGGATCCCGACGGGCCGAAGAACATCCATCACCGGGTGATCGCCGATCACCTGCGCTCGACCGCCTTCCTGATCGCCGATGGGGTGATGCCTTCGAATGAGGGCCGCGGCTATGTTCTGCGCCGGATCATGCGCCGCGCGATGCGCCATGCGCATCTTCTGGGCACGAAAGATCCGTTGATGCACCGGCTGGTTCCCGCGCTCGTGCAACAGATGGGCCAGGCTTATCCGGAGCTTGGGCGCGCCCAGGCGCTGATCTCGGAAACGCTGCACCTGGAGGAATCGCGCTTCCGCCAAACGCTCGAACGCGGGCTGCACCTGCTGGACGATGCGCTGGCGGGCCTGGCCGAGGGCGCCGATCTGCCGGGCGAGGAGGCGTTCCGGCTTTATGACACTTACGGTTTCCCGCTCGATCTCACCCAGGATGCCTTGCGCGAGAAGGGCCGTGCGGTGGATGTGGCGGGGTTTGAGACGGCGATGGCCGAACAGCGCGCCAAGGCCCGCGCGGCCTGGGCCGGTTCGGGCGAGACGGCGGATGCCTCGGTGTGGTTCGATCTGGCCGAAGCCAACGAAGCCACGGAATTTCTGGGCTATGATACCGAAGTGGCCGAGGCGCAGATCGTGGGCATCGTGCAGGATGGCACGGCTGTGGCGGAGATCTCGGGCCCCGGCACCGCCTGGATCGTCACGAACCAGACCCCGTTTTACGGCGAGGCCGGTGGCCAGGTGGGCGATGCGGGCTTCCTGGTGAAGCTTGAAGACCGCGATGTGTGCGGCACCGTGGGCGATACCAAGCGCTTTGCGGCCGGGGCGGTTTTCGGCCATGAGACGGCGCTTGAAAGCGGCACGCTGGCGGTAGGCGATGCGGTGCATCTGACGGTGGATCATGGGCGGCGCGGCGCGATCCACGCCAACCATTCGGCCACCCATCTGCTGCACGAAGCGCTGCGCCAGGCGCTTGGCGATCACGTCGCCCAGCGCGGCTCGCTCAATGCGCCCGACCGGCTGCGCTTTGATTTCAGCCATTCAAAGGCGCTGTCGCTGGAGGAGCTTTCGCGCGTGGAGGCGGAGGTTAATGCCTATGTGCGCCAGAACGCGGCGGTGGAGACGCGGATCATGACGCCCGACGAGGCGCGCGAGATCGGCGCTCAGGCGCTCTTTGGCGAGAAATACGGCGACGAGGTGCGCGTGGTCTCGATGGGCACCGCGCCCACGGGCAAGGGCGCGGGCGGCGATACCTATTCGATCGAGCTTTGCGGCGGAACCCATGTGGCGCGCACGGGCGATATCGGCGTGTTCGTCACCGTGGGCGAGGCGGCCTCGTCCGCGGGCGTTCGGCGCATCGAGGCGCTGACGGGCGCTGCGGCGTTTGACTATCTCGCGGCGCAGGATCACCGGCTGGCCGCCGCCGCGCTGGCGCTGAAGGCGCAGCCCGCGGAGGTGCCCGACCGGGTGCGCGCGCTCATCGATGAACGCAAGGCGTTGCAAACGGAAGTGGCCGAACTGCGCCGGAAGCTTGCCATGGGCGGCGGTGGCGAAGGCGAAACCGCCAAGGATATCAGCGGTGTGAGCTTCACGGCTCAAGTTGTTGAGGGCGTCTCGGGCCGCGATCTACCCGCGCTGATCGATGAGCATAAGGCACGGCTCGGCTCCGGCGCCGTGCTGCTTGTGGCCGATGCCGGGGGCAAGGCTGCGGTGGCCGCGGGTGTCACCCCTGATCTGACAGAACGGGTCTCTGCCGTGGATCTCGTGCGGGCGGCAGTGGCCGAGCTTGGCGGCAAAGGTGGTGGCGGGCGGCCCGATATGGCGCAGGGCGGTGGCCCCGATCCCAGCCGCGCGCGCGAGGCCATCGCGGCGGCGGAACAGCACCTGGAGGGTTTGGCATGAGCGCGCTCTGGATCGCCCATGTGGAAGTGACCGACGAGGACGCCTATGGCAAATACGCGGCCATCGCGACCGAAGCGATCGCCGCCCATGGCGGCGTGTTCCTCGCCCGCGGCGGCCGCTATGTGCAGCTTGAAGGCAAGGACAGGGCGCGCAACGTGGTGGCGCGCTTCCCCTCGCTGGAAGAGGCCGTGGCCTGCTACAACTCGCCCCGTTATCAGGAGGCGCTGGCTTTTGCCAGGGGCGCCAGCGAACGCGATCTCATGGTGGTTGAGGAGATCGGGGGCTGAGCGATCTTGCCGCGATGATGGCCCGCCATGCCCGGGATGGCCGGGTGGCGTGGATCGGGCTCCGGCCCGAGCGGCGCGGGGGGATGCGCGAGGCCGCTGAGGCAGAGCTGACCGAAGCCGGGCTTCGTGGCGATCATGCCCGCCCGGGCAAACGCGCGCTTACCCTCATTCAGGCCGAACACCTGCCGGTGATCGCAGCGCTTGCCGGGCGGGAAAGCGCGCCGCCGGAGCTGATGCGCCGCAACATCGTTGTCTCGGGCCTCAACCTCATCGCCTTCCGCAAGGCGCAACTCTCCATCGGCGATGCGGTGATCGAGATCACCGGGCCCGCCCATCCCTGTTCACGGATGGAAGAGGCGCTGGGGCCCGGCGGCTATACCGCGATGCGCAACCACGGCGGGGTCTGTGCGGCGGTCATCACTCCGGGGCGGATCCGCATCGGCGATCCTGTCCGCCCCGTGCGGATGGAGACTTAGCGCGCCGAGCGGCTGCGTTCCCGAAAAAAGTGGCGGAGCACTAACCATCATTAGGAAGCGCGCGTCGCGGTACAGGCGCGCGCGCCGATGGCGGTAAGATCAGAGGGCCCTGCTCCGGTAGGCCGCGCGCCGCTTCATCTTGGCCAAAATACTCCGGGGGGCCGCCCCATGGGCGGCGGGGGCAGCGCCCCCTCCTAAGCCTCGGCCCGGGCCTTGCGTTTGCGTTCATGGGGGTCGAGATACCGCTTCCTGAGGCGTATTGCGCCCGGCGTGACCTCGACAAGCTCATCATCATCGATATAGGCAATCGCCTCTTCCAGCGAGAAGCGCACGGGCGGGGTGAGCACCACCGCATCGTCCTTTCCAGAGGCGCGCACATTGGTGAGCTTCTTGCCCTTGAGGGGATTGACCTCCAGATCGTTGTCGCGGCTGTGCTCGCCGATCACCATGCCCTGATAGACCTGCTCCTGCGCGCCGATAAAAAGCCGCCCGCGATCTTCGAGGTTGAAGAGCGCGTAGGCCACGGAGGTGCCGTCTTCCATCGAAATCAGAACGCCCGCGCGGCGGCCGGGGATTGCGCCCTTGAACGGCGCCCAGCCGTGGAACACGCGGTTCAGCACGCCGGTGCCGCGCGTGTCTGTCAGAAACTCGCCGTGATAGCCGATCAGCCCGCGGGCGGGCACATGGGCCACGATCCGCGTTTTGCCCGCGCCCGCCGGCCGCATTTCCAGAAGCTCGCCCTTCCGCGCGCCGGTGAGTTTTTCGATCACCGCGCCGGAATAATCATCATCCACATCGATGGTAACCTCTTCGATGGGCTCCATCCGCGCGCCCTCTTCTTCGCGGAAGATCACCTGGGGGCGGGAGATCGAAAGCTCAAAGCCCTCGCGCCGCATGTTTTCGATCAACACGCCCATCTGCAATTCACCGCGGCCTGCAACCTCGAACGCCTCGCCGCCGGGCGTATCGGAGACCCGGATCGCCACGTTTTGTTCGGCCTCTTTCATGAGCCGCTCGCGGATCACCCGGCTTTGCACTTTCTTGCCGTCGCGCCCCGCAAGCGGGCTGTCATTGATCCCGAACGTGACGGAGATCGTGGGCGGATCGATCGGCTGTGCGGGCAGGGGCTCGTCCACGGCCAGGGCTGCGATTGTATCGGCGACGGTGGCCTTGGCCATGCCCGCAAGGCTCACGATATCGCCCGCCTGGGCAACCTCGATCTCCTGCTGCGCGAGCCCGCGGAAGGCCTGGATGCGGGTCACCCGGAACTGTTCGATCTTCTGCCCGATCCGCGAAAGCGCCTGCACCGTGGCGCCTACCTTGAGCGTGCCGCTTTCCACCCGGCCCGTAAGTTCCCGTCCTACGAAGGGATCGCTGCCAAGGGTGGTGGCGAGCATGCGGAAGGGCTGATCCTCGCGCGCGATCTGCTTCGGCGGCGGCACGTGGCGCGTGATCAGTTCAAACAGCGCGGCAAGATCGGCGCGCGGGCCATCAAGCTCCGCATCCGCCCAGCCGGATCGGCCCGAGGCGTAGAGATGCGGGAAATCGAGCTGATCTTCATTGGCATCGAGCGCTGCGAACAGATCGAACACCTCATCAAGCGCACGGTCGGGCTCGGCATCGGGTTTATCAACCTTGTTGAGCACCACGATGGGCCGCAGCCCCAGCGCCAGCGCCTTGGAGGTGACGAACTTCGTTTGCGGCATCGGGCCCTCGGCGGCATCGACCAGCAGGCACACGCCATCGACCATGGAGAGGATGCGTTCCACCTCGCCGCCGAAATCGGCGTGGCCGGGGGTGTCGACGATATTGATCCGCGTGCCCTTCCATTCAACGGAGGTGCATTTGGCGAGAATCGTGATGCCGCGCTCGCGCTCAAGATCGTTCGAATCCAGCGCGCGCTCGGCCACGGCTTGCCCGGCGCGAAATGCGCCCGATTGCTTGAGAAGCTCGTCCACAAGTGTGGTTTTGCCATGATCGACATGGGCGATGATGGCGATATTGCGAAGATCCATGGGGCCGTCCTGACTGCTCGGGGCGCAGGTAGCTTGCCGGGTGCGGAATGGCCAGTGCCAATCAGCGCCCGATATAGCGATCCTTGCGGTGGTTCACCGCGATGATGAGATTGACGACGAAGGAACCGGCCAGCGAGTAGATCACGAGCACCGGATCGAGCACGAAAAGTGCCGCGCCGAAGAGCAGCGCATCGAAGATAAGCTGGGTCCACCCGGCCTGAAAGCCGATCCGATCCTGCAGATAGAGCGCCAGCACACCGACACCGCCCAGTGAGGCGCCGTGGCGAAAGAGCACGATCAGCCCGAGCCCGATCATCGCGCCGGAGAGTGCCGCGCCAAGGGCGGGGTCGAGCGCGGCGATCTCAAAAGCCCCCGGGATCAGCTCGGAGAAGGCAGACACCATGGCCACGGCCACGAAGCTCTTGATCGTGAAGCGCGGGCCCATGCGCAGCCAGGCGAGGATGTAGAAGGGCAGGTTCACAAGGAAGAAGACGAGGCCGAAGGACAGGGGCGTGAGGTAGCTGAGAAGCACGCCCAGCCCCGCCGTCTGCCCGGTGATCAGACCGTTATGGGTAAGAAACTGCACGCCGAGGGCGCACATGGCCGTGCCGAGCACGAAGGCCATCGCATCTTCGTAAAGCCGGTGTTCCAGGCGCTTGTGGGGTTCTGCCATGGGCGCCCGCGTGGCACGGGCGGCCTGGCTTGTCTACCCCGCGCTGTCCTCGCCCGGACGGGGGCGCAGACGATCAGGCGGTTCGGGGCGCGGCTGCTGAAAATAGCCGCGGATGAGGGCGAGGCGCATGCCAAGGCTGTCTTTCTGCTGGGCAAGCTGGCGCACCGTCATCCGCCGCTTGCGCACCACCATCCGGGCCACGCGAAAATCGAAGCGGCGCTTGCGATCGAGATATTCCTGCGGCAGGCGGCGGCGCACGATGCGCCAGAGCCAGCCAAGCTGCAAGAACGCCACGGCGCGGAAGGCCATCTTCTGCGCCGAGACCCAGATCATCCGGCCGAGAGAGGTGACGGCGGCCAGAAGCCAGATCGGCAGCTTCACCGAGAAGAGGATCAGCCAGAGCCCCAGCGAGGCGACGGAAAGGCCGAGCGTGGCGAAGATCAGGATCAGCGCGGCCACGGTTTTTTCGTACCATGCGAGCTTGCCGTACCAGCCGAGGATGGCCTCGTATTGCACGGCGACAGCTTCGCGATACTGGCCCACGAAGCGCTCGATCTGCCGCAAAAGGGCATTGCCGACAAGAAGCGGCAGCGCCGTTGTCATCACCCATTTCTTCAGAAGCTCGACACGGAAGAACACCGAGGCCTGGGTTTTCAGCCAGACAAGGATCGCGGGCAGCTCGATCGAGACGATCTTCTTCCCGATGATCTGAAGCTGTAGCAGGATAAGCCCCAGCGCCAGCAGCACCTCCTGCCCGAAGTAGAGCGTGAGCCAGATCGAGGCCCCGGCCACGAGGACCAAAAGCAGAAGGGCGCGCAGAAGCATGGCCGCACTCTGCGAAGGGCCGGGCGGAAATGCAAAGGGCCGGCGCGTGGCCGGCCCCGTTTGGCAAACCTCTGTGCCTTAGCCGGCGAGCGCGGCGTTCAGGTTTTCGTCCACCTTTTCGAGGAAGCCCATCGTGGTAAGCCACTTCTGATCTGGGCCCACGAGCAGCGCGAGGTCTTTCGTCATGAACCCGCTTTCCACGGTATCGACGACCACCTTCTCCAGCGTCTCGGCGAAGTTTGCGAGCGCGGCGTTGTCATCAAGCTTGGCGCGGTGCTTCAGCCCGCCTGTCCAGGCAAAGATCGAGGCGATGGAGTTCGTGGAGGTTTCCTTGCCCGCCTGATGCTGGCGGTAGTGGCGCGTGACGGTGCCGTGCGCCGCCTCGGCCTCTACAATCTTGCCATCGGGGGTCATCAGCTGCGAGGTCATAAGCCCAAGCGAGCCGAAGCCCTGCGCAACGGTATCGGACTGCACATCGCCATCGTAGTTCTTACAGGCCCAGACGAAGCCGCCGGACCACTTCATGGCCGCGGCCACCATATCATCGATCAGGCGGTGTTCGTAGGTGATGCCCTTGGCCTCGAACTGCTCCTTGAACTCGGCATCAAAGATCTCCTGGAAGATGTCTTTGAAGCGGCCGTCATAAACCTTCATGATCGTGTTCTTGGTGGAAAGGTAGACGGGCCAGCCAAGGTTGAGGCCGTAGTTCAGCGAGGCGCGGGCGAAATCGGCGATGGAATCGTCGAGGTTATACATGCCCATGAACACGCCGCCCGCCGGGGCATCGAACACCTCGCGCTCATCCACCGTGCCATCGGCGCCCACGAATTTCATCGTCAGTTTGCCGGGGCCGGGGAACTTCATGTCGGTCGCGCGATACTGATCGCCAAAAGCGTGACGGCCGATCACAATCGGCTGGGTCCAGCCCGGAACCAGGCGCGGCACGTTCTGGCAGATGATCGGGGCGCGGAAGACCACGCCACCCAGGATGTTGCGGATCGTGCCGTTGGGGGAACGCCACATCTTCTTGAGATTGAATTCCTCGACCCGCGCCTCATCGGGCGTGATCGTGGCGCATTTCACGCCCACGCCCACTTCCTTGATCTTCTCGGCGGCATCGATGGTGATCTGATCGTCGGTGCGATCGCGCTCTTCGATACCCAGATCGTAGTAGAGCAGATCCACATCAAGATATGGCTGGATCAGCTTCTTCTTGATGAAATCCCAGATGATGCGGGTCATCTCATCGCCATCGAGTTCGACAACGGGGTTTTCTACCTTGATCTTGGACATGGGCGGGCTCCTGCGAAAGCGAGTGTGGGGTTGCGCGGGTCATACCGGATTGGTGGGGTTCGGGAAAGAACGGTATGCAAGTGTATACCGATTTGTCGCACCATCTCAGCTCCGGCCCCTGAACCATGATGCTATCTCGCCGGACAGATGCGCCCAAAGCGCGGGCGCGCCGCGGCGCACCTTGGCGCCCACGCGGGCCTCAAGCATCTCTTGCGTGACGTTGTATTCGGGCCAGGTGCCGCCTTCGGTGCGCAGGTTGCCGATCACCGGCTGCACCCGATCGATCGCCTTGGCAAAGATCGCATCGTCGCTTTCGGCCGCTTCGAATTCATCCCAAAGCGCGCGGTAGCCGGCGGCCTGATCGGGGGGCAGAAGCCCGAAGATGCGATCGGCCGCGGCGCGTTCCGCGGCCTCCTGCGCCGCGGGATCGTGATCGCCGTGGATCGGCGCATCGCCCGCATCGATTTCCACCAGATCGTGCAGCAGCAGCATTCGCAAAACGCGGGTGATATCGACGGGCCTGGTGGCATGTTCGGCGAGCGTGAGCGCATAAAGCATCACGTGCCAGCTATGCTCGGCAGAGTTTTCGGCCCGCGACCGGTCGTGCAGAGTGCCCGCGCGCAGAACCGATTTCAGCCGGTCGGCCTCGTCAAGAAATGCAATCTGGGCGGCAAGGCGATCCACCCCGGGGCCCTAGCGCGTGGTCTCGGTAAGCCGCCGTTCCACATATTCGGTCACGTTGCCGATCATCTGCTCCATATACGGGTCTTCAAAGAAGTGGCCCGCGCCGGGAATTTCCTGATGCGTGATCGTGATGCCCTTCTGCTCATGGAGCTTGTCCACCAGCACATGGGTATCGCGCGGCGGGGCCACGCGATCTGCTGCGCCATTGATGATCAGGCCTGAGGAAGGGCAGGGCGCGAGGAATGAGAAATCATACATGTTCGCGGGCGGCGAGACGCTGATGAACCCGGTGATCTCGGGCCGCCGCATCAGAAGCTGCATGCCGATCCACGCGCCGAACGAAAAGCCCGCCACCCAGCAATGCTTGGAATTCTGGTTCATCGATTGCAGGTAATCGAGCGCCGAGGCGGCATCGGAGAGTTCTCCGATGCCCTGATCGTATTCTCCCTGGCTGCGCCCCACGCCGCGGAAGTTGAACCGCAGCACCGTGAAGCCCATCGCGTGGAAGGCGTAGTGCAGGTTGTAGACGACACGGTTGTTCATCGTGCCGCCGAACTGAGGGTGCGGGTGCAGGATGATCGCGATCGGGGCGTCTTTGATTTTCTGGGCGTGGTAGCGGCCTTCAAGCCGCCCCTCGGGGCCGGGGAATATGACCTCAGGCATCTACGGGCCGTTCCTTCGCTGCGCCCCCCTCCGCCCGCGGCTTGACGGGTTTGGAGAGGATCTTTAGAATTATTCTAAGCCGGTGCCGAGCCGGGTTCTCAAGGCTGCATGCACCTAAGCGCCCCGTCGCGCGGCGTCAACGTTTTCCGGGGGTTCCACGGGGTGAAACTCAGCACCAAAGGGCGTTACGCAATGGTCGCGTTGGCCGATCTGGCCGGGCAGACCGGGGAAGATCTGGTTTCTCTGTCGGCGCTCAGCCAGCGGCAGGATATCTCGCTGCCCTATCTTGAACAGCTTTTCGTGAAGCTGCGCCGCGCGGGGTTGGTGGATAGCGTGCGCGGCCCGGGCGGCGGTTACCGCCTTGCGCGGCCGGCTTCAGAGATCCGGGTGTCAGAGATCCTCTCGGCGGTGGATGAGACGTTGAGCGCGCTCGAAACCGGGGCGGGGGCCTCGGGCGGGCTGTCGGGCACCCGCGCGCAATCCATGGCGAACCGGCTTTGGGAAGGGCTCTCGGCCCATGTTTATGTGTTTCTGCATCAGACGCGGCTCTCGGATGTGGTGAAGAACGATCTCACGCCATGCCCGGCGGTGCCCTCGCTACTGACCGTGGTGGATGAGGCGTGACGATGCGGCTTACCTCCACGATGGTGGATCTGGAGGGCGGCAGCGCTTCGCTTGGCCTTTTCGGCGATCTCGATGAGGCGGAGGGCGCCGTTCTGCGCCCGCCCCATGTTCAGGTCACCGTGCCGCTTGAGGCCGCGGGCGATGCCGCAGACATCCGGCGCCGTGCCATCGCTGCCGCCATCGCGGCGCTCGACGAGGCGCGCGCCAGCCTTGCCGCCGAGGCATGAGCGCACGCGCATATCTCGATTGGAACGCCACCGCACCTCTTCGCCCCGAGGCCCGGGATGCAATGATCGCCGCCATGGATGTGGTGGGAAACCCTTCCGCCGTTCATGGTGAGGGCCGCGCGGCCCGCGGCCTTGTGGAACGCGCGCGGGCCCAGGTGGCCGAGGCGGTGGGGTGCAAGCCCGCTGAGGTGATCTTTACCTCCGGCGCCACGGAAGCTGCGCGGGTGCTTGCGGGCCTGCCGGATGGCGCGGCGGTCTGTGTGGAGGAAACCGCGCATGAGGCGGTCTGGGCGCATCACGATCTGACGGGCGCGGAAGAGGCCGCGGGCGGCGCGGGCCACACCCTCGCCCTTGGCCTTGCCAACTCCGAAACCGGGGTCCTCCTCGATGTGCCGCAAAAGGTGGATGGCCGCTATCCTTACGGCGCGATCGGGTGCGAGTGGCTTTTCCTGGATATCACCCAGGCGGTGGGGCGGATCCCGTTCTCCTTTGCCTGGAGCGGGGCCGATTTCGCCATTCTCAGCGCCCACAAGCTTGGCGGGCCCAAGGGCGTGGGCGCGCTGATCCTGCGCGACGGGCTTGATATCACGCCCCTTTTGGCGGGCGGCGGGCAGGAGATGGGCCTCCGTTCGGGCACCGAGAATGTGATCGGCATCGCTGGATTCGGCGCCGCGATCACCGCCGCGATGGCCGATCTGGAGGCGGGGATCTGGGACGATGTGGCCCGATTTAGAAATATTCTAGAAATAACTCTGGCCTCCGGCGCGAGAGAGACTATTTTTGTCGGGAAAGACAGGGAGCGTCTGCCAAACACCTCTTGCTTCGCCACGCCAGGGTGGAAAGGCGAGACTCAGGTGATGCAGATGGATCTGGCCGGTTTCGCGGTTTCAAGCGGTTCGGCCTGTTCCAGCGGCAAGGTGCGCTCCAGCCGCGTTTTGAAGGCCATGGGGCTGGAAGATGCGGTGGCTCAGGGGGCGCTGCGCGTCTCCCTCGGGCCGACGACAACGGAAGACGAGGTGCTGCGCTTTTGCGAAGCGTGGCTCGCCCAACACGAAAAGTTCCGCCGCCGCGCGGCATAACAGGCGAAAAGGATCAGGGGCCGATGGCTGCATTGGATACCACGACCGTTAAGGAAGGCGTTGATCAGGAAACGGTGGATGCCGTCAAATCGCTTTCCGGCACATACAAATACGGCTGGGAAACCGAGATCGAGATGGAATACGCGCCTAAGGGCGTGAGCGAAGACATTGTGCGCCTGATCTCGGAAAAGAACGAAGAGCCCGAGTGGATGACGGAATGGCGGCTCGATGCCTTCCGCCGCTGGAAGCAGATGGATGAGCCGCAATGGGCGATGGTGGATTACCCGCCCATCGACTACCAGGATCAGTATTACTATGCCCGCCCCAAGAGCATGGAGGAAAAGCCGAAATCGCTCGATGAGGTCGATCCCAAGCTTTTGGAGACCTATTCCAAGCTGGGCATCCCGCTGAAGGAACAGATGATCCTCGCGGGTGTGGAAGGCGCCGAAGACGCGCCCGCCGAGGGCCGCAAGGTGGCGGTTGATGCGGTGTTTGACAGTGTGAGCGTGGGCACGACCTTCCAGGAAGAGCTGAAGAAGGCGGGCGTGATATTCTGCTCGATCTCCGAGGCGATCCGCGAACACCCCGACCTTGTGAAGAAGTATCTGGGCAGCGTTGTGCCGCAATCCGACAACTTCTTTGCCACGTTGAACTCCGCCGTCTTCTCCGATGGCTCGTTCGTTTACGTACCGCCCGGCGTGCGCTGCCCGATGGAGCTTTCCACCTATTTCCGCATCAATGCCGAAAACACCGGGCAGTTCGAGCGCACGCTGATCATTGCCGATAAGGGCTCTTACGTGAGCTATCTCGAAGGCTGCACCGCGCCGATGCGCGACACCCACCAGCTGCATGCGGCTGTGGTGGAGCTGGTGGCGCTTGAGGATGCCGAGATCAAGTATTCCACGGTGCAGAACTGGTATCCGGGCGATGAGAACGGCAAGGGCGGGATCTACAACTTCGTAACCAAGCGCGCCGATTGCCGGGGCGACCGTTCGAAGGTGATGTGGACGCAGGTGGAAACCGGATCGGCGATCACCTGGAAATACCCCTCGTGCATCCTGCGCGGCAATGAAAGCCAGGGCGAGTTCTACTCGATCGCCATCGCCAACAACGCCCAGCAGGCCGATACCGGCACCAAGATGATCCATCTTGGGAAAGACACCAAAAGCCGCATCGTCTCCAAAGGCATCAGCGCGGGCCGCGCGCAGAACACCTATCGCGGCCTGGTTTCGATGCACAAAAAGGCGGTGAACGGGCGCAACTACACCCAGTGCGACAGCCTTCTGATCGGCGATAAATGCGGGGCCCACACGGTTCCCTATATCGAGGTGAAGAACAATTCCTCGCGGGTGGAACACGAGGCGACCACCTCGAAGGTGGATGACGACCAGCTCTTCTACTGCCGCCAGCGCGGGATGGATGAGGAAGAGGCCGTGGCGCTCGTGGTCAACGGCTTCTGCAAGGAGGTGCTCCAGGCCCTGCCGATGGAGTTTGCAATGGAAGCGCAGCAGCTCGTGGCGATCTCGCTTGAGGGCAGTGTCGGTTGAACTGATGTGGCGGCCCATCGTTTTGACCGCCGCGCTCACCGGCGCGTTCTGCGCGGTGTTTGCCGTGGCGATCGATTTTCTGACGGACATGCTTGAAAGCCGGCAGGTGATCACGGTGAGCTTTGCCTCCGGCTTTCTGGGAAGCCTCTTCGCGCAAACCGTTCTGGGCCGCTGGCGGGATGGCCGGAAGTGAGCCCCTGGGAGACCACAGACATGATCGTCACCACCACCCCCTCGATCGAAGGCAAATCGATCACCGGCTATCACGGCGTGGTGGTGGGCGAGGCGATCCTTGGCGCGAATATCTTCCGCGATGTCTTCGCCTCGATCACCGATATCGTGGGAGGGCGTTCGGCGGCCTATGAGCAATCACTGGGCGAGGCGCGGGAAACGGCGATCCGCGAGCTGGAAGAGCGGGCGGCGGCCAAGGGCGCAAATGCCGTCGTGGGTGTCGACCTCGATTACGAGGTGATCAACAACATGCTCATGGTCTCGGCCTCCGGCACCGCGGTGACGGTGGTCTGACATGGGCGCCCCGGTGATCCATATCGATGCGCCCGACCGCTTCCCAATGGCGCCCGAAGGCGGGTCGGATATCTTCGGTGCGCAGATCTCGCCCGTGGGCCAGGCCCTGGGGCTGACCAGGCTTGGCCTGACGGTGATTGAGGTGGCGCCCGGCAAACGCGGCTTTCCGTTCCACAACCACCTCGCCAATGATGAGGCGTTCATCATTCTGGAAGGCACCGGCACCTACCGCTTCGGCACAAATGAGCATCCCGTGAAGCCCGGCGATATCTGTGCCGCCCCGAAGGGCGGGCCGGAGACCGCGCATCAGATTATTAATACGGGCGATAGCACCCTGAAATATATTGGTATTTCCACGCGGAACGATCCCGAGATCGTGGAATACCCCGATAGCGGGAAGTTCGCGGCCATGGCGATCTGGCCCGGCAGTTCCTTCTTCGATGCGCATCTGCGGGTCGTCGCACGCCGCGAAGACGGGCGCGATTACTGGGAAGGCGAAGAGACCTAGCCATGGATCGCTTAAAACTTTTCCCAGCCGGGCCATCATTTCGTCACACTGCCCCGCCATCCCCACATCCGGTAGAACGTGGAGTGGGATGCCATGGGCGGCAGTATGGCCGACGGCCAGCGCGATATCTTCATGGAGCGTCTGGCCCGGATCGAAAAGGGCGGCGTCAACACCGTGGGCACGATGCATATCGGCCCTGCGGAGATCGAGGGCGACGCTGGCAAGGTAAAGGTGCGCCGCAAGCGCAAGCCAATCAGCATGGCCGCGATCGGCCGCTGGCTGATGCTTTTGGTGCTGGCCGGCATCATCGGCTTTGCCTCGATGCTTGCGGGCCGCGTGGCCGCCTTTCACATGCTGAACGCGGATGTCGAAATGCCCTGGCCGCCTGGCCAGATCGCGCTTTACGCGGATATCTCGATCGCCTTCCTGCTGATCACGATGTTTGCCTGGGCGTTCCAGTGGGGCAGCCTGCATCGCGTTGTTCTGATGGCGGGGCTTCTGAGCGTTATGCTCGGCGAAGCCACGATGATGCGCGAGGCGCCGTTTCTCTTCGAAGCGATGTATACGCCGGAATATGTGGCCGAAGCCGTGGCCACGCCCGCGCCGCCGTCGCCGCTGGTGCAGATCGAGGATCTCGCCGCGCTGGTTGGCCTCTAACCCAAACACCTAAATTCGAAACCTGCCCGCCCGGGGGCCGCAGCGATGCGGCGCCCGTTTCGGCGTGATCTGACACGAGGTAAAAGATGCTTGATATCAAAAACTTGCACGTCTCTCTTGAGGAGGAAGACAAGGCGATCCTGAAAGGGGTGGATCTTTCGGTGGAAGCCGGGAAGGTGCATGCCATCATGGGCCCGAACGGTTCGGGCAAATCGACGCTGAGCTACGTGCTTTCGGGCCGCGATGGCTATGAGGTAACCAAGGGCAGCGCCACGCTTGAGGGCGAAGACATCCTTGAGATGGAGCCGGAAGAGCGTGCCGCGGCGGGCCTGTTCCTGGCGTTTCAGTACCCCGTGGAAATCCCCGGTGTGGGCAACATGACCTTCCTGCGCACCGCGCTCAACGCGCAGCGGAAAGCCCGCGATGAAGAAGAGGTCAGCGCCGCCGACTTCCTCAAGCTGATCCGCGAGAAGGCCAAGGCGCTCAATATCGATGCCGAAATGCTGAAGCGCCCCGTGAATGTGGGCTTCTCGGGCGGCGAGAAGAAGCGCAACGAAATCCTCCAGATGGCGGTGCTTGAGCCGAAGATGTGCATCCTTGATGAGACGGATTCCGGCCTCGATGTGGATGCGATGAAGCTGGTTTCCCACGGCGTGAACGCGCTGCGCGATGCGGGCCGGGGTTTTCTTGTGATCACCCATTACCAGCGGCTTCTCGATCACATCAAACCCGACGTGGTGCATATCATGGCCGATGGGCGGATCGTGAAATCCGGTGGGCCGGATCTGGCACTGGAAGTGGAAACCAACGGTTATGCCGATATTCTGGCGGAGGTTGCGTGATGGCGCTGCCGCAAACCAAGATCGATGCCACCGAGGCGCGGCTGTCGGCGCTTGAGGTGCCCCAGGGCGCGGGTTGGGCGCAATCTGCCCGGTCGGGCGCGCTTGCCCGCGTGCGTGCCATGGGCCTGCCGGCCCGGCGCGACGAATACTGGAAATTCACCAACCCCGCCGATCTGATTGCCCCAGAGGCGATCCCGGCGGCGTTGTTTGAAGACAGGGCGGAATCGATCGTTTTTGGCGAGATCGATCGCTTGCGCCTTGTTTTCGTGGATGGGGTGTTCGACCCAGATCAATCCGACGACCCCGCCATGGCGGGGGTGGAGATCGACCGGCTTGCCGAGGCGCAGGCGGTGGATATCCACTGGGCACGTGATGTCTACGGCGTGCTGGAGACGCGCGGGCAGGATCCCGTTGAGCGCCCACTGGCGGCTCTGAACACCGCCACGGCCACCGATGGCGTGCTGATCCGGGTGACGGGGAAGGCTGAAAAGCCCGTGAACTTGACCTATCTGCATCGCGACACGGGCTCGGACGCCACGCTGCACCACGTGATCAAGGTTGAGCCCGGGGCGGAGATCACCGTTCTGGAAAACGGGCCCGCCGCGGCGCGCTTCAACAAGTGCATGGAAATCGATATCGCCGATGGCGGCACCTTCCACCATATCCGCGCGCAGGGCCGCGATCACGAGCGCCGCGCGATGACGCATATGTTCACCCGCCTGGGGCGCGAGAGCACCTACAAAAGCTTCACCCTCACGGCCAATGGCGTGATGACCCGGAACGAACAGGTGGTGGAGATCACGGGCGATGACGCTGTTGCCCATGTGGCCGGCGCGGCCCTGGGCGACGGCGATTTTCACCATGACGATACGGTGTTTGTGACCCATGACGCGGTGAATTGCGAAAGCCGGCAGGTGTTCAAGAAGGTGCTGCGCAACGGTGCTACGGGCGTCTTCCAGGGCAAGATTCTCGTCAAGCCGGATGCGCAGAAAACCGATGGCTACCAGATCAGTCAATCGCTGCTGCTCGATGACGATTCCACCTTCCTCGCCAAGCCCGAACTTGAGATCTACGCCGATGACGTGGCCTGTTCCCATGGCTCGACCTCGGGTGCGATTGATGAAACGGCTCTGTTCTACCTGCGTTCCCGCGGTGTGCCCACGGGCGAGGCGCAGGATCTTCTCGTGCTCGCCTTCCTGGCCGAGGCGATCGAGGAGATCGAGGATGAGGCGATTGCCGATGATATCCGCTCGCGGCTCGAAGGCTGGCTGGCGCGCCGCCGGGGGTAATCAACCGGGTGAGTATCGCGAACGATATCGCGCGGAGCTATGTGCGCCCGCGGCAGGTTCAGCGCCGCCGCATGGCCGGGGGCGCGCGGGAAGACCGCGCGCTGGCGGTGCTGATGTGTGGCTGCGCGCTGATGTTTGTGGCGCAATGGCCCGGCCTGTCGCGCGCGGCGCATCTGGAGCCCACGATCCCGCTTGAAGCGCGGCTGGGCGGCGCTCTGATGGGCTGGCTCTTCATGGCGCCGCTCGCGCTCTACCTCGTGGCTGGCTTCACCCATGCGCTGGCGCGCCTGTTCGGCGGGCAGGGCACATGGTATCGCGCCCGGATGGCGCTGTTCTGGGCGCTTCTGGCCGCGAGCCCGCTTTGGCTGTTTACCGGCCTTGTGGGCGGGTTCATTGGGCCGGGTGCCGCCTTAAACCTGGCCGGGCTGGCGGCAACCCTTGCATTCCTCGTCATTTGGGGCGCAGGTCTCTGGGAAGCAGAGATGAGAGACGGAGCCGGAGCATGACGCTCTCCCTCACCCAACTTCTCGCCATGGTCTGGCGTTCGATCACATCGCCTCGCGAAGGCGCGGCAGAGGTGCTGGCGCTCGGCGTACCGCGCCAGGCGCTGTGGCTGATCCTGCTGATCGTGGTTGTGCTTTCGATCCTTCTTGCGCAGCTGACCGCGCTGATCGCAGCGCCCGGCGAAGTGATGATGGATTCGATCCTCGGCAATCCCGTAGTGGCTGGCAGCATCCAGTTCGGCTTGCTCGTAATCATCATTTTTGCGGTGTTCTGGATCGGCCGCGCTATGGGCGGGACCGGCAGTTTCGAGGAATCGATGCTGCTGATGTCATGGTTGCAGTTCATCATGGTCTGCGTTCAGGTTGCGCAGACGCTTTCCATGCTTGTGCTGCCACCGCTCGCGGGCCTTATCGGAATCGCCGCGCTGGCGCTGTTTTTCTGGTTGATGACCAGCTTCGTTGCCGTGCTGCACGGCTTTCGGTCCCTCGCGCAAGTATTTGTGATGATTATCGTTTCAGGTTTCACGCTTGCCTTCATATTCTCCATGCTGCTGGCGATCCTGGGCTTTGAGATGCAGATGCCGACAGGGGGTGCGTGATGTACGACGTCACCGAAATCCGCGGCGATTTTCCAATCCTCGCGCGTGAGGTGCATGGCAAGCCGCTGGTGTATCTCGATAACGGTGCCTCGGCGCAGAAGCCGCAGGCGGTGATCGATGCGGTGACCCAGGCCTATTCGATGGAATACGCCAATGTGCATCGGGGCCTGCACTACCTTTCCAACCTCGCGACCGAGAAATACGAGGCCGTGCGCGGCACCATTGCGCGGTTCCTCAATGCGAAATCGGAAAACGAGATCGTCATGAACTCGGGCACCACCGAGGGCATCAATCTTGTGGCTTATGGCTGGGCGATGCCGCGCTTCGAGCCGGGCGATGAGATCGTGCTTTCGGTGATGGAACATCACGCCAATATCGTGCCCTGGCATTTCCTGCGCGAACGCCAGGGGGCGGTGCTGAAATGGGTGGATGTGGATGCGCGCGGCGATCTCGATCCCCAGAAGGTGATCGATGCGATCGGGCCGAAAACGAAGCTGATCGCGATCACGCATCTTTCGAACGTGCTGGGCACGAAGGTGGATGTGAAGGCGATTACGGCAGCGGCGCGGGAACGGGGCGTGGCCGTGCTGGTGGATGGCAGCCAGGCGGCAGTGCATATGCCTGTGGACATGCAGGATCTCGGCGCCGATTTCTATGCGATCACCGGGCACAAGCTTTACGGGCCCTCCGGCTCCGGCGCGATCTGGATTGCCGAGGAGCGGATGGCAGAGATGCGCCCGTTTATCGGCGGCGGCGACATGATCCGCGAAGTGCATAAGGATGCGGTGACCTGGGCCGATCCGCCTATGAAGTTCGAGGCGGGAACGCCCGGAATCGTTCAGCAAATCGGCCTCGGCGTGGCGCTTGACTACATGATGGCGCTTGGCATGGAGAACATTGCCGCCCATGAGGATGACCTCCGCGATTATGCGCGCGCGCGGCTTGACGGGCTGAACTGGCTCAACGTGCAGGGCACGAGCGCGACGAAGGCGGCCATCTTCTCTTTCACCCTCGACGGTGCGGCCCATGCCCATGACATCTCCACCGTGCTCGACAAGAAGGGGGTCGCCGTGCGCGCCGGGCATCATTGCGCCGGGCCGCTGATGGATCATCTGGGCGTGAGCGCAACCTGCCGCGCCTCCTTCGGGCTTTACAACACGAAGGCCGAGGTGGACGTGCTGATCGATGCGCTTGAGCTCTGCCACGAGCTATTTGAATAGCCGTTGCCGCGCGGGGCGCCCCGCGCTATAGCGGCGGCAGGCACCCGTAGCTCAGCTGGATAGAGCGCTGCCCTCCGAAGGCAGAGGCCAGAGGTTCGAATCCTCTCGGGTGCGCCAGTTCCATGTCCCGCTGAACTCTTTAGGCGCCGGTGAGCGCCGTGCTTCTGGCATTTGGCCCGAGAGCCGTGCGAAATCCGGCCCTTTACGCCCGGACCCGGAGGGAACCGGGATCATAGGGCGACGGTGGGATGACCGTGGCGGCAAACTCCGTGCCAAGCATGTCGATCGCCATGGGGGTGCCGGGGTTGGCCAGGGCGGGCTCCACGAATGCCAGGGCAAGGTTCAGCCCCGTGCGGTGGCCCCAATCGCCGGAGGTGACCGTGCCGACGACCCGGCCCGCACGCATCACCGATGATCCCGAATGCGCGGCGCGATCCTCACAGCTGACAGACAGCGTGACGAGGCGCTTGGTGGGCCCCGCCTCGCGCCGGGCGAGAAGGGCCTCGCGCCCCACGAAACCGGGCTTCTCAAGCGTCACGAAGCGGTCGAGCCCGGTCTCGAACGGATCGAACTCGGTCAGAAGATCACCCTTCCAGTGCATGTATCCCTTTTCGAGCCGCATGGACTCCACCGCGCGGCTGCCGAACAGGCGCAGGCCATGGGCGTCGCCCGCCTCCCGAAGGGCAAGATAGGCCGCATAGAGCTGCGCATTGGGCACATGGATCTCATAGGCAAGCTCGCCGGAGAAACTGACCGACATGATGATGGCGGGCGCCGTGCCGATGAACGCCTCGCGCACCGAAAGCCAGGGGAATGCCTTGGCCGACATGTCGCCGCGCGTGACCAAAGACAGCACGTCGCGCGATTTCGGGCCCGCGAGAACAAGGATCGTCCACTCGTTGGTGAGCGAGCGGATCCGCACATCCTCACCGGGCCGCAGATGGGCCGTAAGCCAATCCATATCGTGGTATTCCGAGGCGGCGGCGGAGCCATACCAGATCCGCTCCGGGCCGCGATCCGAGGCGGGCAGGGTGGCCATCGTCGCCTCGGATTTCACCGCGCCGTGGTGGTTCAGCAGGTAGCCAAGGCCCACGCGGCCTGCCTTGCGCGGCACCCGGCCGCACACCATGCGATCGAGAAAATCATGGGCATCCCTTCCGGTGATCTCGAACCGGTTGAACCCGTTGACCTCTGTCATCCCAACGCCCGATTGCACGGCGGCAACCTCGGCGGCCACAAGCGCGTGCACCTCGTTGAAGCGGAAGCCGAGCGTTTCGGCGAATTCCGGCGCGGGCTTGATGTAATCGATCCGTTCCCAGCCGTTCACAAGGCCGAATGCCGCGCCTTCCGCCGCCAGAACAGGCGTGAGCGGCGTGGTTTTCAGGGGCCGGCCCGCCGGGCGGTGCTCATGCGGGAAATGGAAGCGAAACTCGTTTCGGTAATCCTCAACCGCCTTCAGTGCCGTTAACTCCACATTGGCATGGCCGGTAAAGCGGCGCGGGTCGATCACCCAGGTATCGTAGCAGGCTTCGCCCCGCACGATCTGCTGCGCCAGAAGCCAGCCATGGCCACCGCCTTCGCCCAGCCCGGCCCGAAGCCCGATGATGCAATAGGCATTGCGCTTGCCCGGGATCGGGCCAACAAGCGGCGCGCCATCGATGGTGTAGGTGATCGGCCCGTTCACGATGGTGTGGATGCCAACCTCGGTCAGCGCCGGCATCCGGGCAAAGGCGCCTTCCAGCACATCCGTCACCCTGTCCAGATCATCGGGGCAGAGCGCGTTGGTGAATTTCGGATCGATCCCATCCATGCCCCAGGTGCGGCAATCCTGCTCGTAGAACCCGACGAGCAGCCCCAACTTCTCCTGCCGGGAATAGAAATCGCTGATCGGGCAGCGAATAAGCGGCATCCGGTGCCCGGCCTCGCGGATCGCGGGGATTTCCTCGGTGACGAAATACTGGTGTTCCATCGATGCGACCGGGTGGTGCACGCCCATCATCGCGCCTACCTCGTTCACCCGGTAGCCGCAGGCGTTGACGATGATATCGGCATGGATGGTGCCGCGCGGGGTCTCAACCTCCCAGGTATCGTCGCCACGTTGAGTCAGCGCGGTCACCGGCGTGTTGCGGTGTATCTCGGCACCCGCCGCGCGGGCGCGGCGCGCCAGGGCCTGGCAAAGCTGGGCGGGATCGATATCGCCATCGAGCGGATCCCACAGGCCGCCAATCAGGTTTTCGGTGGAGATCAGCGGGTGCCGCCGCGCGCATTCGGCGGCATCGATCACCTCGAACTCCACCCCCATCCCGCGCGCCATAGAGGCGAAATGGCGATACCCGTCCATCTGTGCTTCGGTATTGGCCAGCCGGATGCCGCCATCGCCGTGGTGGTAGTTGATCGGGTAATCGGGGTCTTCCGAAAGCTCTTTGTAAAGCGCGATGGAGTGGCTCTTGAGGCCCACCATCGTCTGCGTCATCCCGAAATTTGTGACCTGCGCGGCGGAATGCCAGGTGGTACCGGAGGTCAGCTCATCCCGCTCAAGCAGCATCACATCGCTCCAACCCTCCTGCGTCAGGTGATAAAGCGTTGAGCATCCCGCGATGCCGCCGCCGATCACCACCACGCGTGTGCGTGCCTTCATCTTCGCCACCTCCCGCTTTTGGCGCCCTTGTCGGGTGCAGGCGGCGTGCACATCAACCCATGCCCAGAAGTTTCGAAAAATTCGAATGCGGGGTTTGATCGCGCGGTGCGGCGCCTGATCGCGATTGAGTTTACGCGGTGAAGCGGGCTTTTCTTTCGGGGGCAATGAATGGGGAGGGTGACGGGAATGGGAAAGCCCCGCCGGCGCAGCGGCGGCCGCCAGGATCGGCTTTTGCAGCGGGCGGCGGGCCCGGCCAACCCGTGCCCGCCCGGCCAGCGCGGCGGGCAGTACCGGCCGTTGAGCGAAAGTGACCTGCGTGCGATCTTTGCCACCGCGTTGCGGCTTCTGGCGGACCTCGGCATGGCTGAAGTGCCGCCGCGG
>JANQPC010000025.1 GCA_028285485.1 Paracoccaceae bacterium
ATTCAAGGGTGCACCCTGCACCATAAATATGGGGCGATTAGCTCAGTTGGTAGAGCGCTTCGTTTACACCGAAGATGTCGGGAGTTCGAGTCTCTCATCACCCACCACCCAACCCAGGGATTCGCCGGGTTATGTGGCCGCGATTGTGCCGCCAGGCCGATCCGGGCGATGTATCTGCTCACTCAACTGTGGTTCTCGACGAACGCGCCGGCGCGACGCGTCGGTTGTTCTTCCGTGGCCCTTCGCGACTCTGTTGGATGGGCCGGCTTCGGAGCTGCGCATGGCGCCGCTGCTGCGATTGCCCTGGGCCCCACCACTTCACGTATTCCGGATAAGTCATTGAAAAGATGGTGGGTGATGAGAGATTCGAACTCCCGACATCTTCGATGTGAACGAAGCGCTCTACCACTGAGCTAATCACCCGCCGGGGCGCCTGATACCGCCGCGCCCCCGGTAACGCAAGGGCCTGAACGCGCGCGAAGTAGTGCAAGCGCCCTGCCCCGCATTTCCCTTCAGATGTGCCGCAAACGGAACGCGAGGGGCCGATGGCCCCCCGCGCGCTTCAATACACAGCCAGCGCCGATCAATGCGCGGGCGCCGAAGCCCCGCTTCCGCCTGCCGCCGCAGCCGCCGCCGCGGCAGCGGCCTCTTCGGCGGCTTCGTCCCAGACAATCGCCTCGGGCTCGGCCACAAGGGCGTGCTTCAGCACGTCTGACACATGGGCGACGGGGATGATCGTCAGCCCGTCTTTCACGTTATCGGGGATCTCGGGCAGATCCTTGGCGTTTTCCTCAGGGATCAGCACCGTGGTGATGCCGCCCCGAAGGGCCGCCAGCAGCTTCTCCTTCAGCCCGCCGATGGCCAGCACGTTGCCGCGCAGCGTTACCTCCCCCGTCATCGCGATATCCTTGCGCACGGGGATCTGGCTCAGAACCGAGACGATCGAGGTTACCATCGCCACCCCGGCAGAGGGGCCATCCTTGGGCGTTGCGCCCTCGGGCACGTGCACGTGGATATCCATCTTGTCGAAGGCCGGGGGCTTCACCCCGATCGAGGGCGCGATGGAGCGCACGAAGGAACTGGCCGCATCGATCGATTCCTTCATCACGTCGCCAAGCTTGCCGGTGGTTTTCATCCGGCCCTTGCCGGGCAGCCGCAGCGCTTCGATCGATAGAAGATCGCCGCCCACCGAAGTCCAGGCCAGCCCGGTAACAACACCGATCTGATCCTCTTTCTCAGCAAGCCCGTAGCGGAACTTGGTAACACCCAGAAACTCCTCAAGGTTTTCGGGGCCGACCACCACGCGATCGGTTTCCTTCTTGATCAGTTTCGTTACCGCCTTCCGCGCGATCTTGGCGATCTCGCGTTCCAGGTTCCGCACCCCCGCCTCGCGGGTATAGGTGCGCACCATTTCGGTAAGCGCCTCGTCCGTCAGCTCAAACTCCGAAGGCTTCAGCCCGTGGTTCTTCACCTGCTTGTCGATCAGGTGCTGACGCGCGATTTCGCGCTTCTCATCCTCGGTGTAGCCTGCAAGCGAGATGATCTCCATCCGGTCCAGAAGCGGGCCGGGCATGTTGTAGGAGTTCGCCGTAGTCAGGAACATCACGTTCGACAGATCGTATTCCACCTCAAGATAGTGGTCGACGAAGGTGCCGTTCTGTTCGGGATCCAGCACTTCGAGCATGGCAGACGCCGGATCGCCCCGGAAATCCTGCCCCATCTTGTCGATCTCATCGAGCAGGATGAGCGGGTTCGTCGTTTTCGCCTTCTTCAGCGCCTGGATGATCTTGCCGGGCATCGAGCCGATATAGGTGCGCCGGTGGCCCCGGATCTCGGATTCATCACGCACGCCGCCGAGCGAGATGCGGATAAACTCGCGCCCCGTTGCCTTGGCAACCGATTTGCCAAGCGAGGTTTTCCCAACGCCCGGAGGGCCGACAAGGCACAGGATCGGCCCTTTCAGCTTTTTCGAACGCTGCTGCACGGCAAGGTATTCAACGATCCGTTCCTTGACCTTCTCAAGCCCGTAGTGATCGTCATCGAGGATCTTCTCGGCGCGGCCGAGATCCTTTTTCACCCGCGATTTCACGCCCCAGGGGATCGACAGCATCCAGTCGAGATAATTGCGAACCACAGTCGCTTCAGCCGACATCGGGCTCATGTTCTTGAGCTTCTTGATCTCGGCCTCGGCCTTTTCGCGCGCTTCCTTGGAGAATTTGGTGTCGGCGACCTTCGCCTCTAGCTCCGCGATTTCGTTCGAGCCGTCTTCGCCGTCGCCCAGCTCCTTCTGAATGGCCTTCATCTGCTCATTCAGATAGTACTCGCGCTGCGTGCGCTCCATCTGGCTTTTGACGCGCGTCTTGATCTTCTTTTCCACCTGCAGAACCGACATTTCGCCCTGCATGAGGCCAAACACCTTTTCCAGCCGTTCGGCGACAGAGAGGGTTTCGAGAAGATCCTGCTTTTGTTCCACATCCACGCCCAGATGACCGGCCACAAGATCGGCCAGCTTCTCGGGTGCGCGGGATTCGGCAACCGCCGCCAGCGCCTCTTCGGGGATGTTCTTTTTCACCTTGGCGTAGCGCTGGAACTCCTCGCCCACCGAGCGCGTGAGCGCCTCAACCGTGGCCGTATCGCCCGGCTCTTCGTCCAGCACCTCCGCGAAGGCTTCGAAATACGCCTCGTTGGGGAGGTAATCGAGGATCCGCACGCGGTGTTTGCCCTCAACAAGCACCTTCACCGTGCCATCGGGCAGTTTGAGAAGCTGCAGCACGTTGGCGAGCACCCCGGCGCGGTAGATACCCTCCGCGGTCGGGTCATCAATGCTGGGGTCGATCTGGCTCGACAGCAGGATCTGCTTGTCGTCCTGCATCACCTCTTCCAGCGCCCGCACCGATTTCTCTCGGCCCACAAACAGCGGCACGATCATATGCGGAAACACGACAATGTCGCGCAGCGGCAGCACTGGATAGGAATGGGAGAGTTGCTCTGACATGAGAGCTCCTTGTTGTTGGCAAGAAGGCGCCCGTCCCGCTTTGCGGCAACGCCGGCCTTCTCCGGTCATGGCTTACCTATGTGGGGTGTGCCTTGCTGCGTTCAAGCAAAGGGCCACGCCCGGCCTGTGGCCACAACCTGCGGCTTTGGGCGGCCGGACGCAAGCAGACAGATCGGATTGCCCACAGAAAATTGGCGGCACGGCGGATCGGCAGGCGTTGTTTCGCCGGGGCGAACAGGTGCGGGGGCTAAAGCGGCGCAATATCGCCCTCTTCGCGGGCTTTGTGGAAGGTTTTTTCCCAGTCGGCGAAGCGGCCCTCTGCGATTGCGGCGCGCATTTCCGCCATCAGATCCTGAAAATAGTGCAGGTTGTGCCAGGTCAGCAGCATCGAGGCGATGATTTCATTGCTGCGGAACACATGGTGCAGATAGGCGCGGGAATAGCCCCGGCAGGCCGGGCACGCGCAAGCGTCATCCACCGGGCGCGGATCGTCCTGGTGCCGCGCATTTTTGATGTTCAGAACGCCGCGGCGGGTAAACACCTGCCCGGTGCGGCCTGACCGCGAGGGCAGCACGCAATCCATCATGTCGATCCCGCGTTTGACCGCGCCCACGATATCATCGGGCTTGCCCACGCCCATGAGGTAGCGCGGTTTGTTCACCGGCAGCTGACCCGGCGCATAATCAAGCACGCCGAACATCGCCTCCTGCCCCTCGCCCACCGCGAGCCCGCCCACCGCGTAGCCTTCAAACCCGATCGCGCGCAGGGCCTCCGCGCTTTCCGCGCGCAGATCCTCTTCAAGCCCACCCTGCTGGATGCCGAAAAGCGCGTGCCCCGGCCGTTCGCCAAAGGCTGCGCGCGACCGCGCCGCCCAGCGCATGGACAGGGCCATGCTTTCGGCAATCCGGCCACGCTCCGCCGGAAGCGCGGGGCATTCATCGAAGCACATCACGATGTCAGAGCCGAGATGCGCCTGGATCTCCATCGACCGTTCGGGCGAGAGCATGTGTTCGGACCCATCGATATGGCTTTTGAAGCGCACGCCCTCTTCGGTGAGTTTGCGAAGCCCCGCGAGGCTCATCACCTGAAAGCCGCCGCTATCGGTGAGGATCGGCTTCTCCCAGTTCATGAACCGGTGCAGCCCGCCAAGGCGGGCCACCCGCTCTGCCCCCGGGCGCAGCATCAGGTGGTAGGTGTTGCCAAGCAGAATGTCGGCCCCGGTGGCTGCCACGCTTTCGGGCAGCATTGCCTTCACGGTCGCGGCCGTGCCCACGGGCATGAAGGCCGGTGTCCGGATCTCGCCCCGCGGTGTTGTGATCCGCCCCGTACGCGCGGTACCGTCGGTTGCGGTGAGCGTAAAATCGAATTGATCTGGCATGCTGCCCCGATAAGTGGCTTGCCGGCAAAATGCAAAAGCTCAGCGGCGCTTTGCGCGCAACGGGGGGATGGGGACGCTTTGGAACAAACGCCGGAACTGGAAAACCTCACCTTCGGGTGGGAGGAATGGATCGCGCTGCCTGATCTGGGGCTGCCCGCGATCAGCGCCAAGGTGGATACCGGGGCGCGCACTTCGGCGCTTCACGCCGATAACATCGAGGTCTTCGGGCCCGCCGATAAGCCAAAGCTGCGCTTCACGGTGAACCCCATTCCGGGGCGCGATGATGTGGGCATCGCCTGTTCTGCCGATATCGTGGATCGGCGCGAGGTAACCTCCTCCAACGGCGAAACCGAAATGCGCTATGTGATCGGCACGCTGCTTTCCGTGGGCGGGCATAGCTGGCCCATCGAGGTTACGCTGACCAACCGCACCAGCATGGCGTCGCGCATGCTTTTGGGGCGGCAGGCGCTGCTCGATCACATCTCGATCCAGCCTACCGAGCGGCATCTTCAGCCGGAACTGAGCTTCGATGTCTATTCAACGGCGCGGGTGCGCCAGAGCGCGCCGCGGCGCGCGCTGCGCATCGCGATCCTGAGCCGGGAAGACAACTACTCCACCCGCAGGCTGGTTGAGGCCGGAACCGAGCGCGGCCATGGGATCGAGGTGATCGATACCACGCGCTGCTACATGGCGATCAACGCAACGGCGCCCGAGGTTTACTATGACGGCAAGCGCCTGCCCCGCTATGATGCGGTGATCCCGCGGATCGGCGCCTCGATCACCGCCTATGGCGCCGCCGTGATCCGGCAGTTCGAAACCATCGGCACCCATTGCGTGAACGGCTCCGAGGGCATCACCGCGAGCCGCGACAAGCTGCAGGCGCATCAGATCCTCGCGCGCCACAGGATCGGGATGCCCACCACGGCCTTTGCCGCCAGCCCCAAGGATACCGACAATCTGATCGAGATCGTCGGCACCGCGCCGCTGATCGTGAAGCTTTTGGAATCCACACAAGGCAAGGGTGTGGTGCTGGCCGAAACCAAAAAGGCCGCGCAATCGGTGATCTCGGCCTTTCGCGGCCTGCGCGCAAGCTTTCTGGTGCAGGATTTCGTGAAGGAAGCCGCGGGCGAAGATATCCGCTGCCTGGTGATCGGCGGCAAGGTTGTGGCCTCGATGCGCCGGAAGGCGCCTGCGGGAGAGTTCCGTTCGAACCTCCATCAGGGCGGCGTGGCCGAACGGGTGCGGATCAGCCGGGATGAGCGCGCTGTGGCCATTGCCGCGGCGCGGGCGTTCCGGCTTGGAATTGCCGGCGTGGATCTCCTGCGCTCCGAAAGCGGGCCCAAGGTTCTGGAGGTCAACAGCTCCCCCGGCCTCGAAGGGATCGAGAAGGCCAGCCAGAAGGATCTGGCGGGCGTTCTTTATGATGAGATCGAAAAGCACGTGCGCCCGCAGCCCGCGCGCCGGGCCCGGGCGGCGAAACGGTAGGCACGGCGCCTCCCTTTACCCGGCGGGCTTATTTCTTATATGATTGGTCAAGTATAGGCGAACGGGCGATCGATGACCGACACTGCATCTCAAATGGAAGGCGCGCCGATGATCCGGCCATCATCCACCGATCATCCGCTCTATGACAGCGTGGTGGAGGCCTGCCGCACGGTGTTTGACCCCGAGATCCCGGTGAACATCTACGATCTCGGGCTCGTCTACACGATCGATATCTCGGAAGAAGGCGAAGTGGGCGTGGTGATGACGCTTACGGCACCCGGCTGCCCGGTGGCGGGCGAGATGCCGGGATGGTTGGCCGATGCGATCGAACCCCTGCCCGGGGTCAAAACGGTGAATGTGGAGATCACCTGGGATCCGCCCTGGGGGATGGACATGATGAGCGATGAGGCGCGGCTCGAACTGGGCTTCATGTAGGCCCACGCGGCGCTGAACGTCGAAGGGCGGCCGTTTCCGACCGCCCCCGAACGCAACCCACCGTTGGTTCAAAACTCTACCCTTGCGCCGCATCCTGGCGATATGCGCACAGCGATACGACATTTTCCTCATCATCGCCCTCTTCCGGCAGCAGAACCTCCCATTCCGGCGCATCCGTCCATTCCCGCCGGGTGGCGGCATGGTGAACAAGATGCAGGCCGATCAGGTAGGCTACAGACGCGGCCAGCCCCCAGGTGGGAAGCGCCACAAGCGCCTCCGGCAAAAGCTGGGCCACGTAGAAGAGGCCGACAAACCCGGCCATCATAAGCGCCAGCGGCACGAAGGCGGCCACTTTCCAACGGCCGGTCATGTTCCGCAGCGCTTCGAGCTGCAAGGCCGCGAAAACAAGCGGCAAAGCGAAGGTGATGATGGAGAGGTCCATGGGGCAACTCCCGATAACTGGTTACTGACACATCCGCGTCACCCGCCCCAAGGCACCGCCGATGAGGATGGGCTAAGCCGATTCCCGCCGACAGGAAAGCGGAAATCCGCTTATTGTTTCAACCGGGCGGCGATCCGGCCCCTCCTCGGGCGCGATTAACCTCGCGTTTACAAAGCGCTCAGGCCCGATGTGCAGATTAACCACAGAGCTCAGAAAGTTGTGGATAGGTGATCGCCCTTGTTTTTATGGCCGAAACAGTCCGACCTCTGCGCGGGGCACTGTTGCGGCCCCAGTCGCGAAACGTGGCATCAAAGGCCAATCTCGACGATCCCGCCGGGCTTTGCGGCACGGGATTGGCAAAGGAGCATCTCATTCGCGCGGGCCCGGGCAACGGCCCGATCCCCGCCACTGATGCACTTGAGAATGCGCCAGAGGGCTTCGTAGGACTGACGCACCCTTGAGGATCGGCCGGACAGTCGGACTGCGCCATTGCAGCAACCGCTCGTTTCCATCATCGCCGGAGAGGCGCCCATCGCGAAAAAGAGCAATGCGGGCGCCTTGGGGGCGCCGGAAGCAGCGTTCTTATAGACACGCCTCAAGAAGCGCCCGGGTATTCTCCGCCGTCATCTCCACCGGATTGCCGCCTACGCTGGGATCTTTCAGCGCCGAGGCCGTCAGCACCTCCAGATCCGGCGCCTCCACGCCCAGGGCCGTGAGTGTGCGGGGGATCTTGAGTTGGGCGTTCAGCCCATCGACGAAGGCAGCAAACCCGGCAAAGCCCCCGCTGATGCCCAGATAGGCCGCCGCGCGCTGAATGCGCTTTTCGATGGCGGGGCGGTTGAACTGCAACACCGCGGGCATCACCACCGCATTTGTGGTGCCGTGATGGGTGTGGTGATGGGCGCCAATGGGGTGGCTCAGCGCGTGAATCGCCCCTAGGCCCTTCTGGAACGCCACTGCCCCCATCGCCGCAGCGCTCATCATCTGCGCACGCGCCTCGATATCGCCGCCGTCGGCATAGGCGCGGGGCAGATAATTCTTCACAAGCCGCATACCCTCCAGCGCGATGCCGTGGCTCATCGGGTGGTAATGCGGCGAAGAATAGGCTTCGAGGCAATGGGCAAAGGCATCCATGCCGGTTCCCGCAGTGATATGAGGCGGCATGCCCACCGTGAGTTCGGGATCGGCAATCACCACCGAGGGCAGGATCTTCGGGTGGAAGATGATCTTCTTTTCCTGCGTCTCGGAATTGGTGATCACCGAGGCGCGGCCCACCTCCGATCCCGTCCCTGCCGTTGTGGGCACCGCAACGATGGGCAGGATCGCGTCCGAATCCGCCCGCGTCCACCAATCGCCGATATCCTCAAAATCCCAGACGGGCCGGGTTTGCCCCGCCATGATGGCCAGCGCCTTGCCGAGATCGAGCCCCGAGCCGCCGCCAAAGGCAATCACACCGTCATAACCGCCCTCGCGCAGCACCCTCAGCCCCTCGCCGAGGTTGGCCTCACTTGGGTTCGGATCAACTTCCGAAAAGAGCCCCCGGCCCAGCCCAGCGGCCTCCATCAGATCCAGCGTGCGGGCGGTGATCTCCATCCCCGCAAGCCCCCGATCGGTGACCAAAAGTGGCTTGGCCATGCCTGCCGCGCGCGCGGCATCACCGATCTCGGCAATCCGCCCCGCGCCGAAGCGGACGGCAGTGGGGTATGACCAGTTTGCGTTCAACGTCATAGGCTTAGGTCTTCTTCTTCAGATGGTAGGATTTCGGACGCGTCAGCGCGTGATAGCCAAGAACCGAAAGCCCCGCGCCGCGCCCGGTATCCTTGCACCCCGTCCAGCAAAGCCCCGGATCGAGGTAATCGCAGCGGTTCATGAACACCGTGCCGGTTTCCAGCCGCGCGCCAATCTCTTCGGCGGCCCCGGCATCGGCCGTCCAGATCGAGGCGGTAAGGCCAAAGCTGCTGTCATTCATTAGCCGGATCGCTTCTTCATCGTCGCGCACAGGCATGATGCCCACAACCGGCCCGAAGCTTTCGGCGCGCATGATCGCCATGTCATGGCTCACCCCGGTAAGGATTTGCGGCGTGAGATAGGCGCCGCCATCGTCTTCCGGGAAGGGCGCGACATGCGCGGTGGCCCCTGCCGCCAAAGCCTCGGCAATCTGGCCCCGCACCAGCGCCGCAAAGCGGGGCTGCGCCATGGGGCCCAGGGTTGTTTCGGGATCAAGCGGATTGCCAAGCTTGTAAGTGTTCACCAGCGCTACGGCCTTTTCCACGAAGGTCTCGTAAAGGCTTTCATGCACATAGATCCGCTCGATCCCGCAGCAGCACTGGCCGGAATTGAACATCGCCCCGTCAATCAGCGTGTCGACCGCCGGGTCAAGATCGGCATCGGCGCGCACATAGCCCGGATCCTTCCCGCCAAGTTCGGTGGAAACCGCCGTGAACGTGCCTGCCGCCGCGCGTTCCATCGCCTGCCCGCCCGGCACGGAGCCCGTGAAATTCACGAAATCGAAGGCCCGCGCCGCGATCAGCGCTGAGGTGGTTTCGTGATCCAGCGCGACGTTCTGGAACACGTCGCCCGGCACGCCCGCCGCCGCGAAAGCTTCGGCCAGATGTTCGCCCACGAGGATCGTTTGCGCGGCGTGTTTCAGGATCACCGTGTTCCCGGCAATCAGCGCGGGCGCCACCGTGTTGATCGCCGTCATGTAGGGGTAATTCCACGGCGCCACAACGAAAACAACGCCTTGTGGCTCGCGCTTGATCTTGCGAACGAAGCTGGCGCTGTCTTCCACGATCAGATCGGCCAGGGCCTCTTCTGCGATGGCGGCCATGTGCTGCGCGCGTTCCTCAAAGCCCCCGAACTCTCCGCCATAGCGGATCGGGCGGCCCATCTGATGGGCGAGTTCGGTAACCATCCGGTCGGTCGTGCGCCCGACCTCGGCCACCGCGGCGTTCACAAGCGCGATGCGCTCGGCCAGCGGGCGGGCGGCCCAGGCGGGCTGCGCCCTGCGCGCGCGCGCCGCAGCGGCCTCGGCCTCTTCCAAAGGCAGCGTGCTGCGCTCGGCATAGACCGACCCATCGATGGGCGAGATGCAGCGGATCATGGCCATCACGCGCGCTCAAACCCGCGCGCGACTTCCCAATCGGTGACCACGGCGTCAAATTCCTCCTGCTCGATCTCTGCGCAGCGGGTGTAGTGATCCACCACATCCTCTCCCATCGCAGCGCGCAGCATGGCAGAGCCGCGGAACGTTTCGGTTGCCGCGCGCAGGGTCACCGGGATCTCGCGGGCGCCCTCATCCTCGTAAACATCGCCCTGGGTGGGCGGGGCAAGCTCAAGCCCCTCCTCGATGCCCTTGAGCCCCGCAGCAATCAGTGCGGCCTGGGCGAGATAGGGATTCATATCAGATCCGCCGATCCGGCATTCGATCCGCACGCCCTTGGTGCCGTCGCCCACAAGGCGGAAGCCGGCCGTGCGATTGTCTACCGACCAGACTGTTTTGGTGGGCGCGAAGCTGCCCTTCTGGAAGCGCTTGTAGCTGTTCACGTAAGGCGCAAGCAGCACGGTATAGTCGGGCGCATAGGCGATCATGCCGGCCACGGCCTGCTGCATCAGGGCAGACATGGCGAGATCGGCGCCCTCTTCGTAGAAGGCGTTCGCCCCGTCTTTCCAGAGCGAAAGATGCACATGGCTGGCGCTCCCAACCTTCGCATGGTGCCACTTGGCGAGGAAGCTTGCGGCATGGCCGTTCGCCCAGGCGATCTCTTTCGTCGCGTGTTTGGCGATGGTGTGGTGATCGGCGCACGAAAGCGCATCGGCGTAGCGAATATTCAGTTCTTCCTGCCCAGTCTCAGCCTCACCCTTGGTATTCTCCACCGGCACGCCTGCGGCATAGAGGTGATTGCGGAGCGACCGCATGATCCCCTCTTCCTTGGTGGTCTGCAGGATATGGTAATCCTCGTTATAGGCGCTGATCGGGGTGAGATCGCGGAAGCCCGATTGGGCGATCTCGCGGTAGCCTTTCTCGAAGAGAAAGAACTCGATCTCGGTGGCCATCATCGGCGTTAGGCCCATGGCCTCGGCGCGTTCCACCTGGCGCTTCAGGATCGCGCGGGGGGAATGGGGAACGGGCGCGTGGGTGTGGTGATCAAGAACATCGCAGAGCACCATCGCGGTGCCTTCAAGCCAGGGGGTTAGCCGCAGCGTGCCGAGATCGGGCTTCATCACGTAATCGCCGTAGCCCGCGCGCCAGCTTGTGGCGGCATAGCCATCGGGCGTGCCCATCTCCAGATCAGTGGCCAGAAGATAGTTGCAGCAATGGGTTTCTGCCCAGGCGCGGTCGACAAATTCCTGCGCGTGGAAGCGCTTGCCCATCAGGCGGCCCTGCATATCCACCATGCAAACCAGCACCGTGTCGATCGTGCCGACCGCGACATGCTCGCTCAGCGCCTCGAATGTCAGGTTTCCCGGCATGGCCTGTCCCTCCCGTTATCGTTTTTGGGGTGGCAAGGGCGCCGAAACGCCCCTGCCCCATCTCTCTTGCCCTGCCCCTTAGGTGTAGCGGTAGGGCCGCCCCGCCTTTTCCATATCGGCGTTGTACTGCTTGAAGATCTCCACGACCTGCGCCTTGATCTCGCTTTCCGCCGCAATCTCATCCCAGAATTCCCGCGCCGCGGCTTCAACGGTGGCCCATTCCTCATCGGGAATCGAGGTAAGCTCCATCTTGGTGCCGTTCACGCGCAGCGCCGCTTCGCCGCCCCAGTACCACCACTGGCGGTAATAGTGCGATTGCTCGCAGCACACGTTGAAGAGGGTTTGCAGATCTTCGGGCAACTCGTTCCAGCGCTCCATATTTGCGAAGAACGATCCGATCCAGGCGCCGGAAATGTTGTTGGTGAGGAAGTAGTTCGTCACATCGGCCCAGCCCACGGTGTAGTCTTCCGTGATGCCCGACCAGGCGATGCCGTCAAGCTCGCCCGTCTGCACCGCCACTTCGATATCTTCCCAGGGCAGCGTTACCGGCACCACGCCGAACTGGCTGAGGAAGCGCCCGGCCGTGGGGAAGGTGAAGACGCGCTTGCCCTGCATATCGGCGAGCGAGCGGATCGGATCTTTCGTGGCAAAGTGGCACGGATCCCAGGCGCCTGCGGAGACGTGCTTCACGCCGACCTTTTCGTATTCGGCCGCCCAGATCTCTTTCAGACCGTACTGGTTGAACAGCACCGGCACATCGAGCGAGTAGCGCGAACCGAAGGGGAAGTAGCCGCCGAATACCGTTACTTCGGTGGGCGAGGCCATGGAGTCATCATCCGATTGCACCGCATCGATCGTGCCGCGCTGAAGCGCCTGGAACAGCTCGCCCGTGGGCACCAGCTGATCGGCATAGAAAAGCTCGATCTGCATCCGGTCGCCCGCGATTTTGTTGAACATCTCAATCGCGGGGTCGATCACATGTTCGGCCAGCGCGGGGCCCGCATAGGTTTGCATCCGCCAGCGGATCGTCGATTGCGCAATCGCGGGGGCCGCGAGTGCAGCCGCGGGCGTGGCCGCCGCGGCGGTGAGGAACTTGCGTCTGGTGGTCATATCACTCTCTCCTTGTTGGACGGGGGGTTCAGCTTCGCCCCGGTTTCCCCGGGGTCTATTCATTCAATCCGTAAACGTAATCGGGCAGCCAGGTCGCGATCTCCGGCACCGCCATCACGATCGCGAGCGCCGTGGCCATCACCAGCACGAAGGGGATGATCGAGCGGTAGATATCGCTCAGCGCAATCTCGGGCGGCGCCATCGCGCGCATCAGGAACAGGTTGTAGCCGAAGGGCGGGGTCATGTAGGCAATCTGCGTGGTGATCGTGTAGAGCACACCATACCAGATCAGATCGAAGCCAAGCTCGGCCACAAGCGGCACGTAGAGCGGCGCCACGATCACCAGCATGGCAGTATCATCCAGAAACGTGCCCATCACGATGAAGCTCAGCTGCATCAGGATCAGGATCACCCAGGGGTTCAGATCCAGCCGTTCGGTGAAAAGCGCCTCGATCGCGCGCACCGCGCCAAGCCCGTCAAACACCGCGCCGAAGGCGAGCGCGGCGAGAATGATCCACATGAACATGCAGGTGATCCCAAGCGTGCTGCGCACCGAGGTCTCAAACACCTCCCACGTCATCCGGCCCTTGAAGACGGCGGCGAGAAAGGCCGCAAGCGCGCCGATGGCGGAGCTTTCGACAAGCGAGGTCCACCCATTCACAAAGGGCACCATCATCACCGCGAAAATCCCCAGCGGCAGAAGCCCGGCGCGCAGCAGGCGCAGCTTTTCGGCGCGGGGCACATCGCGCTCTTCGGGCGCCAGCGCCGGGCCCAGTTCGGGTTGCCAGCGGCAGCGGATCACGATGTAGATCACGAACATCGCCGCCATCATCAGCCCCGGAACGATGCCCGCGAGCCAGAGCTGCCCCACCGGCTGGCGCGCGATCATCGCGTAAAGCACCAGCACCACCGACGGCGGCACGAGGATGCCGAGCGATGAGCCCGCCTGCACCACCCCGGTGACCATGCGTTTATCGTAGCCGCGTTTGAGAAGCTCGGGCAGCGCGATGGTGGCGCCGATGGCCATGCCCGCAACCGAGAGCCCGTTCATCGCCGAGATCAGCACCATCAGAAGGATCGTGCCAATCGCCAGCCCGCCCTTCAGCCTGCCCATCCAGACATGGAACATGCGGTAAAGATCGTCGGCGATCCGGCTTTCCGAAAGCACGTAGCCCATAAAGATAAACATCGGCAGCGTGAGCAGCGGGTACCACTTCATCAGCTTCATCGCCGCCGAGAAGCCCAGATCGTACCCGCCGCGATCGCCCCAAAGGAGCAGCGCCGCCACCACCGCGACAAATCCGATGGCGCCGAACACGCGCTGCCCGGTCAGCAGCATCAGCATCATCGTGGAAAACATCAGGATGGCGATCAACTCATAGGGCATCAGATCTCTTCGCCCCGGATGCGCAGGATATCCTTGAACAGCTCCGATATCGCCTGCAGCAGCATCAGCGTGATGCCGGTGATCATGATCACCTTGATCGGCCAGAGGTACGGTCGCCAGGCCGTTGGGCTGCGCTCGCCGCCGTATTGGAAGGAATAGATCGTGCTGTCGATCCCGCCGCGCAGCAGCACCGCAAGGTAGAAGATCAAGAACAACACGGTGATCGCATCGGTCCACGCCTTCCGGCGATCCGACCAGTTGCCATACAGCAGATCCATCCGCACGTTCGATCCAAGCTGGATCGAATAGGGCCCGCCGAGGATGTAATAGGCCACCATCGCGAACTGGGCCATCTCAAGCGTCCAGAGCGACGGCACGAAAAAGGTTTTCGAGATCGAGGACCAGAGCAGGATGCCCATCATCACGAAGATGCCGTACATCACGATGCGCCCGATCCAGCGGTTGACCCCATCGACGGCATGGATGTACCGGCGCATCGCGGTCACAGGGCCACCTCCACCAGCGCGGCCTTCAGAAGGCCGCTGAGGTAGCCCGCGGCCTCGGCGGCGGTGGCGGGCGTGTTGATCAGATCGCTCCGGAGTTCGATCATCGCGTTCACAAGCCCGCGCGGCAACGCATGTTCGCGCAGGGTATGGGTGACGCCATCGCCCGCATCATAGGGCTCGTTGAGGCGGGTGTCGTAGCGCGGCGCCTCGCCCGCCGCGGCCAGCATCGCCAGTGCAAGGCGCGGATCGTCATCGTGCAGGAACCCAAGCTCAACCTCCCGCCGCATGCCGAAATTGATCGGCGTGAAGCTGTGGATGGTGACGAGCACTGCGCCCGGATGGGCATCGAGCGTGCGCGAAAGCTCGGCCTGAAACGGGGCGTAAACCTCGGCCACCCGTTGCGCACGCTGATCTGGCGTGAGCCCGCGATTGCCCGGAACGGGATCGTATTCGGCGGTTTCCACGATGGCGGTGGGCGAACTTGGCGGGCGGTTGCAATCATAGGCGAGGCGCGAGATCCGCCCTGCCACAAGCGGCGCATCAAATGCCGCGCTCATCCCGCGCGCCACGTCGAGCGCGCCGATATCCCAGGCCCAATGCCCCGCCCGCACCGCATCGCTGAGGCCCAGATCGCCCAGGCTGCGCGGCAGAACGCGGCTGGCATGTTCGCATACAAACACGATCCCGCCTGCACCGCCGGGGTTCAGAACCTCCACCGAAGGGCGTTCGTCTTCGCTGAGAAGAGGGGCATGCGCCGTGTCCACCATCCCCGCCAGCGAACACCAGCGCCCCACCCCCGTCAACGCATTTTTGTAGACTTTGCTACATCGCGACCCTAGGCTGTCGCGATCCCGTCAAAAGGCCCGGCAGAAGGGTGCCGCCATGCCCAATGAACCGGCAATCGTGAAAGACAGGCTGCGCGCGAAGATGGCGGAGCTCACGCCGTCGGAGCAAACGCTCGCCACCGTGCTGCTTGATGACTACCCCGTTGCGGGGCTGCAATCGATCACGCGGCTGGCGGAGGCGGGGGGCGTTTCCACCCCCACGGTGATCCGGATGGCGCGGAAGCTCGGCTTCGGGGGATTTCCCGCGATGCAGGAGGCGCTGCGCTCTGAAGCCTCTGAACAGATGCGCAGGCCGCTCGCCAAGGGCGGCGCCCGGGGGAAGGGCAGCGGCCCGGCCCATGCGCTTGACCGGTTTGCCGAGGCCGTGGGCGCCAATATCACCGGCACACTGGCCGGAATCGACCCAAAGACCTTCGAGGCTGTGGCGCGCCTTTTTGCCGATACCGCGCGCCCGCTCTTCCTCGCCGGGGGCCGCATCACGCGCTCAAACGCCGATTACCTCTTCAACCACCTTCAGATCATCCGACCCGGCGTAACGCTGATGAGCCAAACGCCCAATGTCTGGCCCCAATACCTGCTTGATATGGGCGATGAAGCCGCGCTCGTGATCTTCGATATCCGCCGTTATGAGCGCGATCTCCTGCGCCTTGCGGAGCTTGCGCGCGCCCGCGGCGCGGCAATCGTGCTCTTCACCGATCAATGGGGATCGCCCATCGCCAAGCACGCGGCACATGTGTTTCACGCGCGGGTCGAAGCGCCGTCGAGCTGGGATTCCACGATTGCGATCATGCTGATCGTCGAGGCGCTCATCGCCCGCGCCCAGGCCGCACGCGAAGGCGAAAGCCGCACCCGGCTGGAGGAACTGGAATCGATGTTTTCCACCACCCGGCTTTTTCGGGATTTCGGCTAGCTCCGACCGGTCACGCGCCGCTGGCGAACGGGTCGGCTGACCTCCCCGCCGCCCACGGGCGCCGCCACCCCGGTTGTGCCCGGGGCCGAGGTGGGCAGGCCCTTAAGCACCCGCACCGCGAGATATGCGAAGGCCTGCGCTTCGAGCATATCGCCATCAAGCCCCACCGCATCCACGGGATCGACCGCGCAGCAAAGCCGGGCCTGCAGCATCTCCATCAGCACCGGGTTCTTGCGCCCGCCGCCGGTGACAAGCACGCGCGCGGGCGGTGCCGGGCAATGTGCCATCCCCGCAGCCACCGCCGCAGCGGCGCAGGCGGTGAGCGTGGCGGCGGCATCTTCGGGCGACAGGCCCGCCACATCTTCCGCAAGCCCCGCAAAATCGTTCCGGTCCAGCGATTTCGGCGGCATCTTCAGAAAAAACGGCGCCTCCAGCATGCGCGCGACAACGGCCTCTGCCACTGTGCCGGCCCGCGCCCGCTTGCCATCGGCATCGAAGGGCTCACCCCAGCTTCGGGCCACCAGATCATCGATGGGCGCGTTTGCGGGCCCGGTATCGAAGGCCAGGCATGCGCCCGCCATCTCGGGCGCCTCCAACCGCGGGTCAACCCAGGTGAGGTTGCCCACCCCCCCGAGGTTCAGAAACGCCAGCGGCGCCTCCAGCATGCGCGCGACAACGGCCTCTGCCACTGTGCCGGCCCGCGCCCGCTTGCCATCGGCATCGAAGGGCTCACCCCAG
>JANQPC010000043.1 GCA_028285485.1 Paracoccaceae bacterium
GCTGCACCGTTGCCGATGATTTCATCCCAACGATCGAGGCGCTGATGGCGCTGGAGCCTCGGCCGGATCACATCCTGATCGAAACGTCGGGGCTTGCCCTGCCGAAGCCGCTTCTGAAGGCGTTTGACTGGCCCGATATCCGTTCGAAGATCACCGTCGATGGTGTGATCGCGCTTGCCGATGCCGAGGCGGTAGCCTCAGGCCGGTTTGCGCCCGATATCGCCGCCGTCGATGCCCAGCGGCTGGCCGATGAAAGCATCGATCACGAGACGCCGCTCTCCGAAGTGTTCGAAGATCAGATTTCCTGCGCCGATATCGTGCTGCTTACCAAACCCGATCTCGCGGGCCCGGAAGGCGTGGCCCGGGCGAAGGCTGTGATCCAGGCGGAAGCGCCGCGCAAGCTGCCGGTGATCGAGGTCGCCGAGGGGGCGGTGGACCCGCGCGTGATCCTTGGCCTCGAGGCCGCGGCGGAAGAGGATATGGCCGCGCGGCCCAGCCACCATGACGGGCATGACGATCATGAACATGATGATTTTGCGAGCGTCATCATCGATATCCCGGAATTTGCGGATCCCACCGAACTGGCCGCGCGGGTCGAGGCGCTGGCCAAGGCGCAGAACATCCTGCGCGTTAAGGGCTACGCCGCGATTGCGGGCAAGCCGATGCGGCTGTTGCTGCAGGCCGTCGGCGCGCGGGTGCGCCATCAATATGATCGGCCCTGGGCGCCGGAAGAAGGCCGGCGCGGGCGGCTCGTGGTAATCGCCGAACATGAGGATGTCGACGCGACCGCCATCCTCGGTATGCTGGTGCCGGGCGCGCAGGCGGCGGAGTAACGGCGGACCACCCCCATGCATGTCATCTTCCGCGAAAGCCATGGGCTGGACGAGACGGAAACGCCCACCGATCTGGGGCAATCGCCCGCGGATCTGGTGGTGCTTTCGTTCTCCGATAGCGATCTTGGCGCTTTCGCGGCGGGATGGCATCGGGGCGGCGGGCCGGAGGGGCGGCTGCCCACGCTGCGGCTGGCCAATATCGCCGCGCTCAAACACCCGCTTTCGGTGGATACCTATGTGGAACAAACGCTGGCGGGCGCGAAAGGCATCCTGATCCGCCTGATCGGCGGCGTGCCCTACTGGCCTTACGGTCTGCAACAGATCGAAGCGCTTGCGCGGGAGAAGGGGCTCGCCCTCGCCGTTCTCCCCGCGGATGGGCGGCCCGATACCCGGCTTGATGCGGTCTCAACCGTGCCGGCCTCCACGCTTCGGCGCCTTGCGCATCTTTGCGATACCGGTGGCGCGGTGGCCGCGCAGGCCGCACTCGCGCAACTGGCGCTGGCGGCCGGGCTCTATGCCGGCCCGGTTCCGGGCGCAAAAACCCTGCCCGAGGTTGGGGGGTGGACCCCGGAGGCGGGCGTTGCCTGCCCCGCGCCCGCCCGGTTTGAAAACGGCCATGGGTCCGCGCCGCTTGTTCTGATCGTCTTCTACCGCTCCTACCTCGTGTCCGCGGACCTCGCGCCGGTGGAGGCGCTTTTTGCCGCGCTTCGCGCGCGGGGTTTTCGCGCGCTGGGCCTTTTTGCGCCGTCGCTCAAAGCCCCGGGCGCGCGCGAATGGCTGGCAGGCCAGGTCCGCCACCTCGCCCCCGCGGCCATCGTCAACGCCACGTCCTTCTCCGGCCGGGGCGATGCCGGGTTTTCGCCCCTCGATGCGGGCGGCGTGCCCGTGTTTCAGGTGGCTCTGGCCACCTCAACCCGCGCCGCCTGGGCCAAGGCAGATCGCGGGCTCTCGCCCGCCGATCTGGCCATGCATGTGGTTCTGCCGGAGGTTGACGGGCGGCTCTTCGCCGGGGTCGCTTCGTTCAAAGAACCCGGCGAGCGCGATGCCGATCTGCAGTTTTCCCGCTTTGCCCATGCGCCCGATCCCTCCCGCGTCGAGGCCATTGCCGATCGTGTCGCCGCCTGGCACCGGCTCTCGGTCACCCCGGCGGCGCAGCGCAGAACCGCGCTTGTGCTTTCCACCTATCCCGGGCGGGGCTGGAACATGGCCCATGCCGTGGGCCTCGATGCGCTGGCCTCCGCCGAGGCGATCCTTGGCGATCTGGCCGGGGCAGGCCACGGCATCGCGCCCGGCGCACCGCTTCAGTCCGCGCTTTCGACGGACCGGATCCACTGGCCCCTGGCGGCGTACCGCGCTGCGCTCGCCCGCTTGCCGCAGGCTCTTCGCGAAGATCTTCAGGCGGCATGGGGCGCGCCCGAGGCCGATCCGGATGCGGGCCCCGGCGGCTTTGCCTTTGCCGCCGTGCGCCGCGGCGCCGCCCTTGTGGCGCTGCAACCTGAACGCGGCCTGCCCAGGGCGCGGGAAGACGAATATCACGATCTCTCCCGCGTGCCGCGCCATGCCTATGTGGCCTTCTATCTCTGGCTGCGCGAACAGGCGGAAGCGCTCATCCACATCGGCGCCCATGGCACCCTGGAATGGCTTCCGGGCAAATCCGTGGCGCTTTCCGGCGCCTGCTGGCCCGAGGCGCTGATCGGTGATCTGCCGGTGATCTACCCGTTTATCGTGAACGATCCCGGCGAAGCCGCGCAGGCCAAGCGGCGCATCGGCGCCGTCACGCTTGGCCATATCCCCCCGCCCATGAAGGCCTCCGGCACCCCCGAACGCCTTACCCGGCTCGAAGCGCTGCTCGACGAGTTTTCCAATGCCGATGGTCTCGACCCGCGCCGCCGCGACCGGTTGACGGCCGATATCCGCGACGAGGCGCAGGCGCTGGGCGTCGAAAGCGATCTGGGCATCAGCGCCGCCGCCTGCCCGGCAGAGGCCATCACCCGGATCGATCGCTTTGTCTGCGATGTGAAAGAAAGCCAGTTCGGGGATGGTCTGCATGTCTGGGGCCGCGCCCCGGCGGCGCAAGGCCCATTCGATACGGCCACCGCCGCCGAGGCCGAACGCCACGCGTTGCTCGAAGCTCTGGCGGGCCGCCGCATTGAACCCGGCCCCTCGGGCTCGCCCTATCGCGGGCGCACGGATGTTCTGCCCACGGGCCGCAACCTGTTCACAACCGATCCGCGCAGCGTGCCCACCCGCGCCGCGTTCCGGCAGGGTGTTGCGCTGGCAGTGGAATTGATCCGCCGCCACCTGCAGGAGGAAGGCGATTGGCCGAAGGGGCTGATCGTCGATCTCTGGGGCTCGGCCACCATGCGCACCGCTGGGGAGGAGTTTGCCATGGCGCTTGCGCTTCTCGGCGTCAGGCCGGTTTGGGATGAAGGGTCCGAACGGGTATCTGGCATAGAGGTGGTGCCGGTGGCGGAGCTTGACCGCCCGCGGATTGACGTAACCCTCCGGGTCTCGGGCCTCTTCCGCGATGTCTTCCCAACGCTCTCGGCGCTTTTCCAGCAGGCGGTGCGCGCGCTTGCGGCGCGGGATGAGGCGCCGGATTGGAACCCTTACCTGGGCCGTGAAGGCCCCCGCGTTTACGGGCCCGCACCGGGCAGCTTCGGGCTTGGCATGGGCCCGTCTCTGGGCGCCTATTCCAAGGAAGGGCGCCGCGCGGCGGGCGAGGCCTGGCTGGCCGCCTCAAGCTGGGCGCTCGATGGCGATCGCCAAAGCCCCGATATCGAGGGGCTGAAGGCGCGCGTGGCGGGGGCGGATGCCTTTGTGCATCTTCAGGACCTGCCGGAAACCGATCTGCTTCTGGCGGAAGACTATGCAAGCCACGAGGCGGGCTTTGCCGCTGCGCAGGCCATCACCGGCGGCGCAGCGCGGCTCTATCACTTTGATAACACCGATCCTTCGCGCCCGCGCGCCCGGGCGCTGGCCGAGGAGATCGCCCGTGTGGTGCAGGCCCGCGCGGCGCATCCTGGCTGGATTGCCGGGATGCGGCGGCACGGCTTCCGCGGTGCGGCAGAGATCGCCTCGACGCTGGAACATATGGCGGCCTTTGCGCATCTGGCCGGGGTCGTCGGCCCGCATCTTTTCGATCAGTTCTGGCAGGCCACGCTGGGCGATGAGGCCGTGGCCGAGTTTCTCAACGAAGAAAACCCCGAAGCGCTGGCCGCCATGCGGGCGCGCTTCGCCGAACTTCACGCCGCGGGCCTCTGGCAATCCCGCCGCAACTCAATTCTGGCCGCGCTTGAGGCGCCAGCGCTGGAGGCAGGCGCTTGAGCGCGCCTGAAATCCGCGGCTGGTGCCCCGGCGCCCACCGGCCCATGCAATCGGGCGATGGGCTTGTTGTGCGGGTGCGCCCGCCACAGGGCGAGATCACGCCCGAACAGGCCGAAGGGCTCGCGGATCTGGCGGAGCGGCTTGGCAACGGGCTTGTTGACCTCACAAATCGCGCCAACCTGCAAATCCGCGGTGTCGGCCCGGAGGGCCATGGGCCGCTGCTTGAAGGCTTGGCATCCCTCGACCTTCTTGACGCCGCGCCGGAGGTTGAGGGGCGGCGCAACATCGTGGTGGACCCGTTCCGCCTTGGCGGTGCGGAGAGCGCGCGGATCGCAGAAGCCCTGGCGCGCGGCCTTGCATCGCCGGGTTTCGCGGCGCTGCCCTCGAAATTCGGTTTTGCCGTCGATCCCGGCCCCAAGCGGCATCTGGCCGATGTGAGCGCCGATATCCGGATCGAGGCGGGCGCAGGCGGCCTGATCGTGCGCCCCGATGGCCACGCTCACGGGCGGGCGTTCACCGATGCGGAAGGCGCCGTTGCCCTCGCGCTGGCGCTGGCCCGCTGGTTCATAGCGTCCGGCGGCG
>JANQPC010000075.1 GCA_028285485.1 Paracoccaceae bacterium
TCGCGATGGAAGACGGGCTGCGCTTCGCCATCCGCGAAGGCGGCCGCACCGTCGGCGCAGGCGTGGTCTCAAAGATCATCGAGTGATCCGCGCGCGGTGCATGAAAGAACGGCGCGCGCTTTAACCGCGCGCTAACTTTGAAACACTATGGGGGGATATCCCTACGTGTTCCTCGGCCGCTCTTCGGAGCGGCCTTTTTCTTTGCGCGCCCGCTTTCGTTGCGGCCCCGCGCGGCGTCTGATAGGGCCCGCGCAGCCGAGGGAGGGCCCGATGATCACGCAGCTCTGAGAGTTCACGCTGAGATCCGATCAGAGAGGCCCCGTCATGCCCGCCCGTTTCCCCAAGCCGGATACCCGGCACCCGATCATCCTGCCGGATGGCACCCCGCATTCCGGCACCGTGTTCCTCAAACCTGCAATTGATCATCCGCGCTGGGCCGTGGGCGATTACAGCTATGCCAGCGCCCATATCCCGCCCGAGGATTGGGCGGCCCATCTTGCGCCCTACCTCTATCCCGGCGCGCCGGAGATGCTGCTGATCGGCAAGTTCTGCCAGATCGCCGACGGGGCGCTGTTTATCACCGCCTCGGCCAACCACCGGCGCGACGGGTTTTCAACCTTTCCCTTCGCCGTCTTCGATGATTTCAGCCCGGCCCGCCCGTCGATGCCCGATGCCTTCCCCGATACCGTGATCGGCAACGATGTCTGGATCGGGCAGGGCGCCCGGCTCCTGCCCGGCGCGCAGGTGGGCGATGGGGTGATCATCGGCGCCGGGGCGGTGGTGGCCGGCCAGGTGCCCGACTACTCGGTTCTCGCCGGGAGCCCGGCCCGCGTGGTGCGGCACCGCTTTCCGGCAGAAACGGTTGCGCGGCTGAAGGCACTGGCGTGGTGGAATTGGCCGATCGCGGCGATCCTCGCGGCGGAGGCGGCGATCTGCGGGGGCGATATCGCGGCACTTGAGGCCGCCGCGCCCTGAGGGAGGAACGGGGCCGCGCGCGGGCGCGGCCCCTTCCTATGGATTACTCGACGCGGGCGAGGATCGCCTGAATGCGATTGGTCTTCTCGCCTTCGCTTTCGTCGCCGTCAACGATGCCCTTGATGATCGCGATCTGGCTCAGGGAGAGCTTGTCGATATTCTCCGTGGGCAGGTTGCGCGACCGCAGCTCATTGAACACGGCGCCGGTGAGCATGTTGAACTCCATGTCCATCGCAACAGCCGCGGTTCCGCCCGTCGTGGCGGCAGCGGCGGCGATCGCAAGAGCGGTCATCGTACGTTTCATGGGATGTCTCCTTCTGAAGGTCTTCTCTTGAGTTGCAATCCCGGCATTGGGCCGGTGGGGGCACTATCGAAACCGCGGCGGCTCGAGTGAAATCACGAGATTCGCACGACAGTCTCACGGTGATGAGACTTGACTGCCCTACACCGCGGCCCCGGCGCGTTCCAGATGAAAGCCTCTAGAATGCAACCTGTAAAATATTGAATTGGTTAACCTTTATCTGAAACCTTCTTCGCGCCGCCGTGCGCGGCTGCGGGTTGCCGTGATCGGCAGGGGCGCGATGGGGGCCCGGGCGCGGCATGTCGGGCAGAGCAACAAATCGTGCAGCACAGGTGAGTGATGGAGGAGGGGCCCGCCGCTCCCGCGCCCGTGAGCGCATCGTGTGGAGGGCGCCCAAAACCCTGGGCCGCCAAAACAAATGCCCGGCCCTGACCGAAGGGTCATTTGGGCCGGGCATTCCTGCCGCCTGAGGGGGCCCCCGGGGTGAGTGGGCCGGGGTTGCGAAGATAGGCCCCGGGGGACTCAGGTGGGCAGTTCTCGGAACTGAAGCGCGGTGCCGTTGATGCAATGCACAAGCTGGCCTTCGGCGATGACAACATGGCCGAGATGGCTGGCGCAGCGGCGGCAATGCACTTCGATCATCGCGCCGGGGCCCTCGTCATCCCCCATCCCGTCGGGCGGTTCGCCATCGATCGAGGTCAGCACGCTGCGCGGCTCGGCATGGGAGAAGAAGACCCACCCGATCTCAAGCGGTACTTTCCAGGTAGAGGTATAAACGGTGAGATCGCAGCCGCGGCAGCAATAGATGCCCTCGGCGGTTTCGTTCACAAGCGGGCTCGTGTTGGGCAGCTCGGTGCTGCCCTTGCGAAGGATGACGTATTCCTCATCGGTGAGGCGCGCGCGCCACTCTTCTTCGCTGCGGGTGACCTCGAAGGTAAATTCGGCGCCGGGGTCGTTGGCGGCGGCGGCCCGGGGTTGGGCCAGCGCGCCCGCGCCAAGCGCCGCAGCGGCGGTGCCGCTGAGGAAGGCGCGTCGTCTCAAGCTGGGGTGTTGCATGGGGCGTCTCCTGACTATGGATCAACACTAGGCCCGCGGCCCGATGACGCGCGATGCAAAGCGGCGTGAGGGAATCCGCGCGCGCGCTCACATCCGCGAGAGGCGAAGGCCCTTAAGGCTTATGCGTGAAATCCTTGGCGCGGCGTTTATGCGGGTTGCGGCGCAGCCCCTCGGCGGTTTTTTCGAGCCGCGCGCCAAGGCCAAGGGGCGCAAGCCGCGCCGCGGCCGCCGCAAGAGCGGCCTGAACCTCGCGATCCCGCCGCCCGCGCGCGCGGCCTGCCGCCCGGGCTGCCGCATCCACGGGCGCGGTGCAAAGAAAGGCCACCGTATCGCGCGGGCAGAAGGCGAGCGGGGCGAAGCAGTCTGCCATCCCTTCCATTTGCAGCGGGATCCAGGGCGCTTTCCAATGCAGGTAATCCTGCTGCACCACGATCGAGCGGCCGGGGATGAGGTGCGGAAAGAAGATCTCGGCCATCGCATCGGCATCCGCGGCGGTTTTCGCCGCATCGATGGCAAGGATCTCGATCGGTTCGCCGCCCCAGCTGGCCTCTGCAATCTCGCCCGGATGCAGGGCGATGCCCGGTTGCCAGGGGGCGAGGAGCCCCGCGGCCAGCGCGCCGATGTCTTCGCCGGAGAAGGGCGCGATCCCGACGGGGTAGAGGAAATCGCGTTTCAGCGCCTCGCTGGTACGAAACCGGTCATAGGCATGGATCGGCTGCGCCCGGCCCGCACGCCGCAGGCCCTCGGCGAGATAGGCGGTGGAGCCGCCCACGTAGCAGCCAAGATCCACAATTGCCCCGGCGCCGGTGGCCCAATGTTCGGCCAGCCAAAGGTAGAAGCGCCGCTCGCCGGGCGAAAGCATCGAGGGCACCGCCGCTGCGGCGCCGAGATCGGCATCGGTCAGCGCCGCCCAGGGGCGGGCGTCGAACACGGCGGTGAGGGGTGGCGCGGCCTCCATGGCGCCAGACAGCGAAAAACAGAGCCGGGCGCAAGGGGCCGATGGCTCGAATGCGCCGCATGGGGGCTAGATGCTTGACCCGGCCCGCCCGCTCATTTACGCCCCTCAGCGGCC
>JANQPC010000083.1 GCA_028285485.1 Paracoccaceae bacterium
CCCCGAAGCCGGCGGTCGCCGAGAAGGCCGCCGTGGCGGCGAAGCCGAAAGTAGCGGCAAAACCCGCGGCTGCGAAGAAGGCAGCGGCTACCAAAACGGCGGTGAAGAAGCCCGCTGCGAAGCCTGCAGCAAAAGCGGCGCCGAAGCCTGCCGCTCAGGCAACGGCAAAGCCTGCGGCGGCTGCGGCAAAACCTGCCGCCAAGGCGGCGGCACCCGTTTCACCGAAACCGGCGCCGAAGCCCGCCCAGCCTGTTGCCGCAAAGCCCGCGGTGGCGAAGGCCCCGGCAAAGCCCGCTGCCGAAAAAGCGCCAGCGCCGAAACCCGCCGCGGCCAAGGCACCGGCCCCTAAACCCGCCGCCGCGGCCACGGCGCCGAAACCCGGCACCGCGCGGCGCAAGACGGTTTCGCTTGCGCCTGATCTTCCCGCGAACGCTTCGGGTAAGGGCGCATGATGCTACCCGGGTTTTCCCCCGCCGCTGCATTTCGGATGTGGCGGTTGGGGGCCGAAACCGGCGCGCTGGTCTTCGAAGCGCAATCGGTTGTTGCGATGCGGATGCTTGGGCTCGCGGGCCTCTGGCGGATGCATCCAAGCGAACCGATGCGGATGGTTGCGGAAAAGCCCGCGGCCTTTCTCAGCTCCGCTGGCGCCGTGGCCAATGCCACGCTGGCGGGCAAGGCGCCCGAACAGGTGGCGGCAGCCGCGCTCAAGCCCTACCGCCGCAAGACCCGATCCAACTCCCGCCGCCTCGCGCGGCGTTAGACGCCCCCACGAAGGAACGCCGATGCCCGCCACGATTTCCCGCGCCGCCTATGCCGATATGTATGGCCCCACAACAGGGGATAAGGTGCGCCTCGCCGATACCGATCTGATCATCGAGGTTGAGAAGGATCTCACATCCTACGGGGAAGAGGTGAAGTTCGGCGGCGGCAAGGTGATCCGTGATGGGATGGGGCAAGGCCAGGCCACCCGCGCGGAGGGTGCGGTGGATACCGTGATCACCAATGCGCTGATCGTGGATCACACCGGCATCTACAAGGCCGATGTGGGGCTGAAAGACGGGGTGATCGAAAAGATCGGCAAGGCGGGCAACCCCGATACCCAGCCCGGCGTAGATATCGTGATCGGGCCCGGCACAGAGGCGCTCGCGGGCGAAGGGCGCATCCTCACGGCGGGCGGGTTCGATGCGCATATTCACTTCATTTGCCCGCAGCAGATCGAAGACGCGCTGCATTCGGGCCTGACCACGATGCTTGGCGGCGGAACCGGGCCGGCCCATGGCACGCTTGCCACAACCTGCACGCCGGGGCCCTGGCATATCGGGCGGATGCTGCAGGCGCTTGATGCCTTCCCGCTGAATTTCGGCCTCTCCTGCAAAGGCAATGCCTCGCAACCCGCAGCGCTTTACGAGATGGTCGAGGCCGGGGCCTGCGCGATGAAGCTGCACGAGGATTGGGGCACCACGCCCGGCGCCATCGATTGCTGCCTTTCGGTGGCCGATGAGATGGACGTGCAGGTGATGATCCACACCGACACGCTGAATGAATCGGGCTTTGTGGAGAACACCATCGCCGCCATGAAGGGGCGCACGATCCATGCCTTCCACACCGAAGGCGCGGGCGGGGGCCATGCGCCGGACATCATCAAGGTCTGCGGGCTGGATCACGTTCTGCCGTCTTCGACGAACCCCACGCGGCCCTACACTGTGAACACGCTCGAAGAGCATCTCGATATGCTGATGGTGTGCCACCATCTCGACAAGGCGATCCCCGAGGATGTGGCCTTTGCTGAAAGCCGTATCCGCAAGGAAACCATTGCAGCAGAGGATATTCTGCACGACATGGGTGCGTTTTCGATCATCGCATCCGATAGTCAGGCGATGGGCCGGGTGGGCGAGGTGATCATCCGCACCTGGCAGACCGCCGACAAGATGAAGAAGCAGCGCGGGCGACTCGCGGAAGAAACCGGCGAGAACGACAATCTGCGTGTGCGCCGCTATATCGCAAAATACACGATCAACCCCGCCATCGCGCATGGGCTTTCGGGCCATATCGGATCGGTGGAAGTGGGCAAGCGGGCAGACCTTTGCCTGTGGAGCCCTGCGTTTTTCGGCGTGAAGCCCGAGATGGTTCTGGTTGGCGGTACGATTGCGATGGCGCAGATGGGCGATCCCAACGCCTCGATCCCAACGCCGCAGCCGGTGTATTCGCGGCCCATGTTCGGCGCCTTCGGGCGGTCGCTCGAAAACTCTTCGGTAACCTTTGTCTCGGCGGCGGCCGAGGCGGCGGGGCTTGGCGCTGCGCTTGGGCTCGCCAAAGCCACCGCGCCCGTGGCGAACACGCGCGGGATCGGTAAGAAAGACATGGTTCTCAATGATCTCACGCCGGAGGTTGAGGTGGATCCCGAAACCTACGAAGTGCGCGCCGATGGCGATTTGCTGACCTGTGAGCCCGCAACCGAGCTTCCGATGGCGCAGCGGTACTTCCTGTTCTGACATGCCGCACCCATGCGTGGCGCGCAGGGCGGGCATGCCGAGATGGCGGTTGAAGCGGGGCGGTAGAGGCCCGATGTGGCGGGCATAGCGCGAGCAGTGAACCACGGAGCCCAACATGATCGCCCTTTCCCGCCTTGGCGCCTTTGCCCGGAGCGTTACGACCAGCAACGCGTTTGCTGCGCTCTTCTCAATGTCGGATGCCGAACTGGCGCGGCGCGGCCTGTCGCGAGAGGCGCTTCAGCGCAGCTACATTGCCGGGCTCGGCGCTCAGTAACACGCAGGTTCCGCGCGTGAGCTTGTGGGGCAAGGCTGGCAGACGCTTGCCGAAGCCGGGCCTTGCGCTTGCCAGCCGCCCCGGCAGCCGCCATGGTTTGCGCGATGTGGCCGAGGGGGCGGATATGCGACGTGCGGGATTGTTTCTTGTGGCTTTGGGGCTTGCGGGTTGCGAGCCCTCTCCGGGCCTTGTTGGTGCCCCGGGTATGCGCATCGTGAGCACCGAGGCCGAAGTCGCCGCCTGCACGCCGACGAAGATCTATACCACTACGCCCGGGGCCTTTGGCGGGGTTGTCGGCCAGCAAGCCCTTGAATTTGCGCGCAATCAAACGCTTGCCAATGCGCAGGAAGATGGGTCGAACACCATGTTCTTCCTTGAAGGCGGCCCCGATGATGCCGAAGCGCTGATCGTTCGGGCGCGCGGGTATGTCTGCTAGGCAAAGCCTTGCCTGACCTGCGCGAGTTGATGACAATTTTCTCTATCCAGCTTTTCTGCGCCGCAGCAATTCTGCTAGGATGGCGCTCATGGGAGGAAACCTGACCGAGAGGAAAAGAGGTTTCCAATGGCCGAGCAGCATCAGATTAACCTGTCTTTCGCCCCGCCGCTTGAGGCGCGGGTGGATCAGTTCTTCGTCACCATGGGGATGGGCGTAAACGCCTATAGCCTGAAGCAGGAGCGCCGCGAAATTCTCTGCTGGCTCAATGCCAAGAGCGATGCGGAGCTTGCCCTGATGGGGTTGGCACGGCCCGATATCCCGGCCTTCGTGTTTCGCGATCTTTTTGGGCATTAGGGGGCCTTGCAAAGCCCAAGCGCGGCGCGTTTGATCCGGCCATGAGCCCGAACGATGCCCCGTTGCCCCGCGCCACCGAAATTGCCCGCAAAACCCCTGGCGCAGAGAGTGTTGCGCTGGATTATGAGGCGCGGCTTTTGCGCCGCAAGCGGCTGGTGGCGCTATCCGGCACCGCTTTCCTCGTGGACCTCGCCGAAACCGTTTCGATGAACGCAGGCGATAGCTTTGTGCTGGAGGATGGGCGGCATGTAGAGGTGCGCGCGGCCGATGAGGCGCTTATCGAAGTAACCGGTGATCTGCCGCGGCTGGCCTGGCATATCGGAAACCGCCACACCCCCTGCCGGATCGAGCGCGACCGGCTTTTGATCCGCGATGATCATGTGCTGGCGGCCATGCTTCGGCAGCTTGGGGCCGAAACGCGGCACGTGCGCGGCCCATTCTCGCCAGAAGGCGGCGCCTATGGCCATGGGCGCACCATGGGCCACAGCCACGGCCATGAGCACGGGCATGATCACGGCTCCGGGCACCGGCATTCCCATGCGCATGAGTAGCGGGCGATGAGCGACGGCGATCTTTTGAAGCTCACGCAATGGCTGTCGCCTGCATTCCCCGTGGGCGGGTTTGCGTATTCGCACGGGCTTGAGGCGGCGATCGCGGCGGGCGATGTTGCGGATGCGGGTGCGCTTCAGGCCTGGCTTTCCGATGTGATTGCGCTTGGGGCGGGGCGCTCGGATGCGATCCTGCTCGTCGCCACCCAGCGGGGCGGGGATGTCGCGGAACTGACCGATCTGACCGCCGCGCTTGCTGCCAGCCGCGAACGCTGGGAGGAGGCGCTGTCTCAGGGCCGCGCCTTTGCAGATACCGTTGCCGCCGTAACAGGGCAGGCCCAGCCGGAGGCGCCCCTTGCCATTGCGGTGGGCCATGCCGCGCGGATGCTCGATCTTGCGCCCGCGCAGGTGGCGGCGCTCTACCTTCACGCCTTCGCCTCGAATCTCGTCTCCGGTGCGGTGCGCTTTATCCCGTTGGGGCAGACAGAGGGGCAGGCGGCGCTCGCGGCCCTCCACCCGCTGATCGAACGGGTGGCGGCGGAGGCCGTAGACCTGGGGCCCGATGCAATCACCAACGCGGCGCTCGGGGCGGATCTCGCGGCGATGGCCCATGAAACCCTGGATGTGAGGATCTTCAAAACATGAGCTCACCAAACGGCCCGTTGCGCGTGGGTATCGGCGGCCCGGTTGGCGCCGGGAAGACCACGCTGACAGAACAGCTTTGCCGCAAGATGGCGGCTGACCATTCCGTGGCGGTGATCACCAACGATATCTACACGCGCGAGGATGCTGAATACCTGCTGCGGGTCCAGGCGCTGCCGGAAGAGCGCATTCGCGGGGTGGAAACAGGCGGGTGCCCGCATACCGCGATCCGCGAAGATGCCTCGATCAACCTTGCGGCGGTGGCGGAGTTTCGGGAGAAGATTCCCGATCTCGACGTGATCTTCATTGAATCGGGCGGCGACAATCTTGCCGCGACCTTCAGCCCGGAACTGGCGGACCTGACGCTCTATGTGATCGATACCGCCGCCGGGCAGGACATTCCGCGCAAGAAGGGCCCGGGGCTTGCCCGGTCTGACCTTCTGATCATCAACAAGACCGATCTTGCCCCGCATGTGGGGGTGGACCGTGATCTTCTGGAAACCGATGCCCGCAAGGCGCGGGATGGACGGCCCTTCGTTATGGCCGCGCTCAAACAGGGCACCGGCGTGGATGAAATCGTGGCTTTCCTGCGCGCGGAAGGCGGGCTTTGATCAGCGAAGTTCCGGCAGCCGCTCTGCCGCGCGGCGCTTGCGCTGTTCTGCGGGCAGCGCGCGGCCTTCATTGGCCAGGCGCTGGCGCGCAAGCTCAAGGTGATGCTTGAAGCGCGGCGCGGGCGTGGTGCGCAGCACCGCCCGGCAAAGCAGCGCAACGAGGAAATCGCGATCCTCGATATGGGTGCGGTTCAGCAGGTTGCGCAGGTAGGGCAGATGCGTGCGCCGGGCGCGG
>JANQPC010000090.1 GCA_028285485.1 Paracoccaceae bacterium
GATGAAGCGCTTCGGGCGGATCGTGGCGCGCGCGCTGCGCGATTACGGCTGGTTTGTCACCGATACGGCCGGAAGCCCCACGCTTCAGTTCGAAAGCACCGTGAGCGCGGGCGCGGAGTGGGAGGCGCTTGGCGTTTCAAACCGCAAGATCGGCAACAAGTTCTATCCGCGCGACATGCTGGATGGCCTCATCACCGCCGACAACATCTATGCAATCGTGCCCAGCGATCAGTATTGATCGCCCCGGCGGCGCCGTTTCGGGCGCCGCCAAGGATTCGCCCCGAATTGCCCCGGATCCGTTGCCTGATTGGCGAAATATTACGTTTTGTAATCGTATTGCGTACAATCCCCCGCTGCGGCGCAGCTAAACCGGCGCAGGGCTTGCATCCGCCCTTTTTTACTGGGATCGACCCCCACGATGATGTACCGTCTGAGCGGTGTTGATTTTCGAGTTTAGTACCTGCGAGTAGCCTGTGGATCGTTTCAAATTCAGTCCCCCGAGAGTGCTGTTGGTCTGCCTGTCGAAGGAATTCGGCGGCGCCGATGTGCGCGTGATCCAGACCGCGCGCCATTTGCACGACACCCGGCATGACTATGCCGTACTCGCGCTGAAAGGCGGCCCCTTGGCGCGCCGGCTGGCCGATCAGGGGCTTAACGTTGTGCCCGTGGCGCGGCGGCGGTGGAACCCGCTTCTGGCGCTGGATATCGTGCGCGCGGCACGCGCCATCGATGCCACCATCGTGGATGCCCACAACGTGCAATCGCAATACTGGTCGGCGCTTGCCGCACAGGCGATGCCGGGCCGGGGCCTCGTGGCGACGATTCATTCCGATTACGGCGATCGCAACAGCCGCTTCGATCAGCGCCGCCGGCGCCTGGGCGCGATCCGCGCCTGCAACGGGGCGGGCGCGAGCTTCATCGCGGTATCGAGCGCGATCACCAAGGGCCTGCGCGCGATGGGCGTGCCCGAAGCGCGCGTACGCACAAGCTGGAATGGCGTTGAACCCCCGAAAACCCGGCCCGAACCGGCCTCGATCCGCACCGAAGCGGGCTGGGCGGCGGATGCCAAGGTTGTCGCCACCATCGGACGGCTCGATGAAAACAAGGGCCATGCCCTGCTGATCGACGCGCTTGCGCGCATCCGGGCCGAGGGCTGGGGCGATCTGCACCTCTTCATTGCGGGCCGCGGCCCTGACGAGGCGCGCCTCAAGCGGTTGGTCGATGTGTTCGGGATGTCTGACCGCGTGCATTTCGCGGGCTTCCGGCGCGATGTGAAAAACATCCTCGCCGCCGCGGATGCCCATGTCATGCCGTCTCTCAGCGAGGGCCTGCCCTACGCGCTGCTCGAAGCCAGCGAGGTTTCCACGCCGACGATCATGTCGGAAGTGGGCGCGGCGCCGAACCTCTTCGAGCATGGCGCGAACATCCTTTTCACCAAGCCGGGAAATATTCCCGAGCTTGTGTCGGCCCTGCGCATGGCCTTTGAACGGCCGGAGACGCTGGAAACCCTTGGCGCAGGCGCCCGCGCCCTTGTGGATCGCCGCCTCAACGTGCGCCGCATGATGGCCGAAACGCTTGACGTTTATAACTACACCGGGTTCGCCGAACCCCTGCAGGCGGGCGATCCAGCGGAATGATCCTGAGCCGTGGCTCATATCACGCGCGCGCCGCGCGGGCCCTCGGGCGTGGAGGCCAGGCAGATGTCTGACCTTGGCATAGACACGCGCCCGAACGCGCTCACGCTTGCGGGCGTGGCGCTGGCGCTCTTGCTGGGCACGCTGGCCATTGGCGCGGGCGCGGCGATGTCGCCCACGCTCACGGCCTTCGGGCTGATCGCGGCAGCGGTGCTTGCGATCTCGATTGCACGGCCTGAATTTGTTGTCTTCTTCACTGCCGCAGCGCTTTACATGAACCTCGGCGCCACGCTGGCCGAGGAACACAATATCGGCTTCTTCACCGAGCTTCTCCTGATGCTTGTGGGCGGTGTGCTGGTTTTGCGCTACCTCACGCGGCGCGAATTCGGGGCCGAGGCGCGGCTGAGCTTTCTTGTGCTTCTGGCCTATGGCGTGACGCTGGTGATCACGATCCTGCACGCGCGCGACCCGTTGATCGCGCAGGAGGAACTGATCGACACCATTGAAATCATGGTGGTGGCCTTTCTCGTGGTGGCGATGATCACCAATGCCGAGCGCTTCCTGGCGCTGGCCAACGGGCTGCTGTTCGGCGGCATCGTGCTCTCGGGCATCGCGGTGGCGCAGTATCTCACAGGGTCCTACTACAGCGATTGGGGCGGGTTCGCCGAAGCGACGGTGCACCATATCGCGGGCGAAACCTCGAGCTGGCGTGCCAGTGGCCCGCTGTCCGACAGCAACCACTTCGGGCAGATCCTGCTGATCGTGCTACCGATTGCAATCTCGCGCGCGATCATCGGGCCGGGCCTGATCTGGCGCGTGATCGGGATTGTGGCGCTGGGCCTTGTGGTCTGGGCGATCCTGCTCACCTTCTCGCGCGGCACGCTTGCCGCCGCTCTGATCGCGCTCGCGGCCTATTTCTGGTATCTCCGCCGCCTCGCGCTTTTCGCCGTGATCCCCGTGCTGCTGGCCGCCTGGTTCGTGCCGCAGGTGATGCCGCCCGAATATACCGATCGCGTGATGGTTTCGGTGCGCGATGTCACCGCCGTTGTCACCGGCGATGGCTATGTGGTGGATCCTGCCGCCAACGGCCGGCTGGCCGAGATGATCGCGGCCTGGAAACTCTTCCTCGAACACCCGGTTGCGGGCGTGGGCTACGGCCAGTTCGAAAGCTACTATCAGGATACCGCGCAGCGCTACGGGCTGATGGCGCGGGAATCCGACAGGCAGGCCCATAGCCTTTATCTTGAGATCCTCTCCGAACGCGGGCTGATCGGCGGCTTTGCGGTTCTGGGCCTCATCCTCTTTGCCTTTGCCCGCGGCGGCGTTGCCCTCCGCGCGCTTGGCGCCGAAGGCCGCACCGTGGAAGCCACGATGCTTCGCGGGGTGATCTTCGGGTTCGTCGGCTATCTCGCAGCATCCGCATTGCTGCATGACAGCTACAAGAATTATTTCTGGATCACGGCAGCCGCATTGATGGCCGCGCCGGTGATGGTTGCGCGTTTTGCTGGATCGGGGGCGTTTGGCTCCGATGGCGCGCAGGTCTATAACAAGTGAACGGAAAGGGCCGGGATATGGAATTCGGACTTCTTTTGCGTGCCCTGGGCGGCATTTGGATCATCCTCGCGGTCGCCGTCGGGTTCGGCGCGGCGAGCCACTATCAGGGGCAGCGTGAAACCGCTGTCTACGAGGCAAACGCGATGCTGCTCTATCGCTTTGGCCGCGAATACTACAACGACAACGTTGTGGATACGACGTGGCGCGGCGATGGCATCCGCCTGAACGTGGATCTTGCGATCAACAACGATCTGGAAATCATGGGCAGCCGCACGGTTTTGGCCAAAACGCTTGAGGCGCTTGGCACCGTCGATCCCGCCAATCAGGAGATCGCGCTGCAGTTCCTTGAGCCGGGTGTGCCGGATCTGAGCGCAGCCGAGCAGCTTGCCGCGTTCCGCGAACAGATCTCGATCCGCCGGATCCAGGGCACCAATATGGTGCGTATCGCAGCCCTGAACCCCGATGTGGAACAGGCCGTGGTCACGCTGGAAACGCTGCTCGACACCTATATTGCCGAGCGCGACGATATCCTGACCCGCCAGCCGATTGCCTCGCTTGAAGCCACGCGCGATGCGGCCCGGGCGAATATTGACCGGATCCGCGAGGAGGAAACCGCGCTGCGGCTGGAAAACGGGGTGTTCGACGAAGCCACTCAACGCAGCACCATCCTTGCCCGGATCGCCGCGCTTGAAACCGCGCCGCCGCCGGCGCCCACCGCCGCTGTGCCCGGTTCGGTGATCGTGCCCTCCAACGTGGCCGTCACCCCCGATCCGGAGGTGGAGATTGCGGAACTGCGCGGCCGTCTCGACCAGATGGAAGGCATTGCCGCCCAGCTTCGGGATCTTGCGCGCGAGCGTGGCGTTTACGAAGACGAGCTGCGCCAGGTTGCGGGCCTTCTGCGGGAATATGAGCTGGCCAACACCTTTGCCAGCGAAGTCGGCCACCCGATCGCGGTGATCCAGGAACCGGCGCCTGCGCCGGGCGCCGTGGGGCTCAGCCCCAACATGCGCACCGCGTTGGCCGCCATCATCGGCGCGCTGATCGGCTACCTGATCTCGGTGATCCGGGAAAGCTTCCGGATGCGGAAGCCGGCCACGCCCGAACCCGCGCCCGAAGGCACCGCCTGGGCAAGCGGCAGCACCGCGCCGCGGAGCTGACCGATGGCTGAGACCTATCTGATCACCGGTGGCCACGGGTTCATCGGCAAGCATCTGGCGCGCGCCCTCCTTGCGGAGGGCCACGCCGTGCGGATCCTCGACGATCTGTCATCGATCACCGATGAGCCGCTGCCCGAGGGCTGCGAACTGATCGTGGGCGATGTGGCCGAGGCCGCAACGGTGGCCGAATGCATGGCGGGTGTGACGGGGTGCTATCACCTCGCCGCCATCGCCTCGGTCGAGCAATGCACCCAGGAATGGGGCGCAAGCCACCGGGTGAACGTGGGCGGCACGGTCAACGTGCTTGACGCTGCGCGCGCCGAAGGCGGTGTGCCGGTTGTCTACGCCTCATCCGCCGCGATCTACGGGGCGGTGAAAACCGTGCCGGTGCAGGAAAGCGCCGAGATCGCACCGATCTCCGCCTATGGCGTGGACAAGTATGGCAGCGAGCTTCACGCGCGCGTGGCCGCCGAGATCTTTGGCGTGCCCACCGCTGGGATGCGCTTCTTCAATGTCTTCGGCCCCGGCCAGAATGCGGGTTCGCCCTATAGCGGGGTGATCACGCTCTTTGCCGACCGGCTGAACCGCGGCGCGCCGATCTGCGTTCACGGCGATGGCAAGCAATCGCGCGATTTCATCTATGTGGGCGATGTGGTGCGCTTCTGCATGGCGGCCATGGGCAAGGCGCGCGCCGATAAGGCCGCGGGCCGGGCCGAGGCCGATATCTTCAACGTGGCCACCGGCAAGGCAACATCGCTTCTGGAACTGATCCAGACGATGCAGGGCCTGTTTGGCAGCCCTTCGGAGATGACTTTCGGGCCCGCCCGCCGCGGCGATATCCGCCATTCGCTGGGCGATGCCGCCCATGCCGTGGGCACCCTGGGTGTGGCCGCCGAAACCTCGCTTCACGAGGGGCTTGCGGCCCTGCACAGCGCGCTTGTGCCCGGCACGGCCCATCGCACGGCGGCGGAATAGGAAAGGCATTTCCCGTGTACACGTTCTTAGTGTCTCTCGCGATCGGATGCCTGTTCATCGCGGCGTATCAATATGTGCTCTATCCCGCAGCGATCATTCTCGCCGCGAAGCTCTTCGGGCGCTCGGCGCAGGCACGCCCCGCCGCCCACCGGCCCAAGATTTCGCTGGTGATCGCGGGCTATAACGAGGCGCGTATTCTGCCCGAAAAGCTGCAGAATACCGGCCAGATCCGGTACGAGCCCTTCGATGTGATCGTTGTGACCGATGGGTCGGACGACGGCAGCGAAACGCTTGAAATGGCGGTGCCGGGCCGCAAGGTGACCCACCTGCACGATCCCGAACGCGCCGGGAAGGCCCCGGCGATGAACCGGGGCGTCGCGGCCAGCGATGCCGATATCATCGTCTTCTCCGATGCCAACGCGCTCTACAACGTCGATGCGCTGACCGAGATCGCCGATGCCTTCAGCGATCCCGACGTGGGGCTGGTAAGCGGCTGCAAAACGGTGATGGCCCGCGGCGCCGCCGATGGCGACCGGGGCTTTGCCAAGAACGAGGGGCTCTACTGGAAGTACGAGAACCTGATCCGCCGGTCGGAAGACAAATTGGGCAATACTGTGGCAACCGTGGGCGAAATGCTCGCCGTACGCCGCGATCTCTTCCCCAATTTCCCGCGCTGGGTGGTGAACGACGATGCGTATCTCACGCTTCACGTGCTGCGCGCGGGCCAGAACGTGCGCTACGCCGAAGGCGCCGCAAGTTGCGAACTTGCCTCGCTGAAAGATGAGGATGAGGCCAAGCGGCGCGCCCGGATCGCGGTGGGGCGGTGGGAGCTTGTGTCGCGCCCCGCGCTCTGGCCTGCGAAACGGCCCTTCGCGATGCTTCAGCTCATCTCACACAAGTGGTTGCGGCTTATCACGCCGTTTCTACTGATTATTGCGTTGGCATCCACGGCCCTTGCGGTGGCGGCCAATCCCGGCGGCCTTGTCGCAACGCTGCTTCTGGCCGCGCAACTGGCCTTCTACGCGGTGGCCGCCTTCGGCAAGAGCCGGGAATCCGCCGCGGGCCCCTTCGGGAAGCTCGCGCGGCTTTGCTGGTTCCTCCTGCGCTCGAATCTGTCGATTCTCTCCGGGTTCTTCGCCTGGGCGGGCCGTTCGCGCCCCGTCGCATGGGAACGCGCCGAGCGCTGAGGCAATTCTGCCACAATAATGCCTCTTTTCCGGGCCGGATTGGCCCGGAAACCGCCACAGTCCAGCCATGATTGTGGACAGCCCCGCCCCCGATACCGTAGCAAGAGAGTGGGTAACGGGGGCCTCACGGCAGCAGCTGAACTGAGTCCTCTATCAGTGTGGTAGGTGCGCGAAGCGTTGTTTGTAACGCGTGCCGTGAGTTTTGGGTGTGTAGGTAAATGGACCGCAATATTACGTTTGGCGGGAACGCAAGTACTGAACTTCTTTCCGAAACGGCCCCGTTCGCGGGCGCTTTTTCGACGGCTGCGGCGGAGCCTGTTGCGCCCCGCGCGCGCAATAACCCCTATTCCGTCAGCCGCCCCAGCGCGGCCACCGATGCGGCCTCCCGCGCGATCGATCTGATCCTGGGCATCGCGGTTCTTCCGATCGTGGTTCCGATGATTCTGATCGCCGCTGTGGCGCTCAAAATCCAGGATTGGCGCGGCCCGATCTTCTATTCGCAGATCCGCTATGGCCTGAACGGCAAACCGTTCAAGATCTGGAAGCTCCGCAGCATGGTTGTGGGCGCCGACAAGATGAAGGCCGAGATCTGCGAACGCGATGGCGTGGCCAACACCCCCGGCTTCAAGATGGAACGCGATCCCCGCGTCACCCGCATCGGGCGCATCCTGCGCAAAACGCATATCGATGAGATGCCGCAGATTCTGAACGTGCTGAACGGCGAAATGGCGATCGTGGGCCCGCGCCCCAACTCCTACCCGCCCGAGGAATATGAGCCCTGGCAACGCCTGCGCCTGCTGGTGAAGCCCGGCATTACCGGCGTGTGGCAGATCTCGGCCGAACGCGCCTACGAGTTCGATGTGCGCTGCGAGATGGATTTGGAATACATCCGCAACAAGCACGCCTTCTACGATCTGCGGATCCTGTTCCTGACGGCGGTGCATTTCATCCGGGGCGGCTCGGGCGTCTGAGCGACGCGCGGGCAACGCACAGAATTCGCCGGGCCCGATCGCTGCCGTGATCGGGCCCGTGCCGTTTAACGGCGTGATGAGAACAACGCGCCCCCTGCCCGGCCCTTGGCCACATCGCGCGCACAATGGCCGGCCCGCCCTTGGCGGCACGCGGCGAAGCCGGTACCGCAGGAGAGACACACCGTTTATGCCACGCGCATAGGATAGGCGGTGTTCGGGCCCGGCGCAGCGAGCGCAGGCCAAAGAGAGGCAGTTGATCGATGAAGATCGTCATAATCGAGCCCGATGGCCAAGGCGGCCTCTTTCACTTCGCCCATCAGATGGGCGAGGCGCTGGGGGCTGAGGGCAATGACGTCACGCTGGTGACCGATAGCGCACCGGAGCTTCGCGAGGCCCGCGGCTACACGCTCGCGCCGATCATGCGGCTCTGGAAGCGCAACCAGCCGTCGGACAATTCGAACCAGACGGTGCTCCACAAGATCGCGCGCCTGGCGCAGCGGGGCTGGCGCGCGGCGCGGCTCACCGTCGTCTGGTGGCGCACGGTGCGAGCGGTAGAGCGGATGGATCCCGATGTGGTGATCCTTTCGATCATGGCGCACCGGCACATCCTGAGGATCGCCGCGCGGCTTGCCACGCCGAACCGCATCTTCGCCCAGCTCTGCCATGAAGCCACCCATGTGGAGGATCGCGGCAAGGAGGCCCGGCGCCGCCGCGACCCGCTGATGGAGCGCTTCGATCGCATCTTCTTCCTGGCCTCCTCGGTGCGCGACGATTTTCTGGCCCGCACGATCTTTCCCGAGGCGCGCACCACGCGCATCCCGCACCCGCGCCCGCAATTCTTCCGCGAAACACAGATTGCGGAGCCTGAGATGCGCGCCCGGTTGGGGCTGGAGCCGGAGGCGCCGGTTTTGCTGTTCTTCGGCAATCTCTGGCCCTCGAAGGGCGTGAACGATCTTGTCGACGCTTTCGCCCAGGCGCGCGCGCGGGAAAGCGCGCAGCTGCTTATCACGGGGCGCGCAACGAAGAACATGGATATGGCGGGCCTGCGCCGCCAGATCGCCGAACACGGGCTGGGTGATCGCGTGATCGTCGCCAACCGCTATATCGATAACGAAGAGGTCTACCCGATCTTCCAGCTTGCCCGCGCCGTCGTGCTGCCCTACCGCACTGCGGCCGCCAGCGGCGTCCTGCACCAGAGCTTCGCCTATGCACAGGCGCCGATCGTTACGCGGCTCGGCGGGCTTGCCGAGGATGTGCGCGATGGTGAAACAGGGCTGATCGTGCCGCCGCGCGATGCGGGCGCGCTGGCCGCGGCGATGGACCGGGTGATTGACGATCCCGCGCTTGCCGCCCGGCTGGGCCAGGCCGGGCACGATCATTCCGAGGCGCATTTCAGCTGGTCGGCGGTGGCGGGCACCATGGGCCGCGTGCTGGCCGAGGATTTGGATGCCAAACGCGCCGGCGGCGCGGCAGGCGCCAGCGCAGAGCGGCCCGCACGGGTGTAAGCGCGCCTGGCGCCGGTGCCACGGCCCGAGACTGACAGCGCGCCGCGCGGCTGATCCGCCGGCCTCTATCGATCCCAAGAAAGTCAGCCCTTCGGATGCGCCCCTTTCCACTTCCGCCAATCACAAAAGAAAACGGGCGCAGTTTCCCGCGCCCGCTTCGATCTGGAAGGCCCGAAGGCCGATCAGGTGCTTACCGCTCCGGCAGCTCAACCGTGGCGATATCCGGTGCAAGCCCCGCCGTCTCGGAAAGCGGTGGCATCGGGCACGGCGTGTCGTTGAAGAGGCCCGTCTTGCAGACAAGGCTGGCCTCGAACTGGCCGCGCATCGTGAGCCAATCCACATAGGTTGTGCCGCGGTTGAACTCACCGCCGCCGAAATACCAGCCGGTCACCCGGCGGCGATCCTCGTCGATGAAGGAACTCTCCATCTCGATGCCGAGGTTGTAGTTGCGGCTGCCATTGGCCAGGCGGCCCTGGCCGGTGGCCTGGAACGCATATTCGTTCGGCGCCGTCTCGGTAATCGTGCCCGACATCGGCACCACGCCGCGCGTGGTGGCAAGCTCCGGCCGAGTGAACTCCATATCCCGGATTTCACCAGTGAAGGTGCCGGCATCGTAATCGGCAACAAAGGCGAAGGTGCCGGTGAACTTGCCGGCTTCCTCGAACTCGCCCGCCATGGGCGCCACGTAGGAGGCCTGCTTGCGCACGCTGTCGGCACATCCGGCCACCGAAAGAGCAGCCGCAAGCCCGGCCGCAAGTTTAAATGTGAAGTGCATAACTGGTCCTCAGTACAATTCCCCAAGCCGCCCCCATCCCCCGGGGGCGCTGGCGGGATGCTAACGCAAAGCACCCGCGCGCGCCAAGCGATAGAGGCCTAAAAGGCGTTCGATTGGGCCCCTGGCGGCCCCTGGCGCGAACACGGTTTCGCGAACCGGCACAATACCCAGCGATTGCGCCCACCGTCTCACCACAACCGCCGCGCCTTTGGCCCCGCCATACCCGCCCCAGCCGCGGCAGATGAGGGTTGACGGCGCCCGGCCCCTCCGGCTAGAACGCATAAATTGGTAATATATTTTTACCAATCTTGGGGAGGCCGGCAAAGCCCCGGCCCGCGCGGAGGAGCCGAGATATGGGATCGAAGACATGGGTCTGAACAACTGCCACAACTTTCAGGATTTCCGGAAGCTGGCCAAACGCCGGCTGCCAAGCCCGATCTTTCACTACATCGACGGCGCCGCCGACGATGAGATCACTTACAAGCGCAATACCGAAGCATATGCCGATGTAGATCTCGTGCCGAACGTGCTGGCCGGGGTGGCCGAGGTGGATATGAGCGTGGAGGTGATGGGCCAGAAGCTGGACCTGCCGGTATACTGCGCGCCCACAGCACTTCAGCGCCTCTTTCACCATGAAGGCGAACGCGCCGTGGCGAAGGCTGCAAGCAAATACGGCACGATGTTCGGGGTATCCTCGCTGGCCACCACCACGGTGGAAGAGATCTCGGCCCTCGTGGATACGCCCAAGATGTTCCAGTTCTACTTCCACAAGGATCGCGGGCTGAACGATGCGCTGCTGGAACGCGCGAAGGCCGCGAATTTCAACGTGCTGGCGCTAACCGTCGATACAATCACCGGCGGCAACCGTGAGCGCGATCTACGCACCGGTTTCACCTCGCCCCCGAAGCTCACGCCGTCATCGCTGTTCAGCTTCGCCACCCACCCGATGTGGGCGTGGAACTTCCTGACGAAAGAGAAGTTCGATATGCCGCACCTCTCCGGCTATGTGAGCGAGGGCACGAACCTCGCGGTTTCGGTGGGCGATTACTTCTCCACCATGCTCGACCAGTCGATGAACTGGAAGGATGCCGAGGATCTCTGCAAGAAATGGGATGGGCAATTCGCGCTCAAGGGCGTGATGAGCGTTGAGGATGCCAAGCGCGCCGTCGATATCGGCTGTACGGGCATCATGGTGTCAAACCATGGCGGGCGGCAGCTTGACGGCTCCCGCGCCCCCTTCGATCAGCTTGCCGAGATCTGCGATGCGGTGGGGGACAAGATCGATGTGATCTGCGAAGGCGGCATCCAGCGCGGCACCCATATCCTCAAGGCGCTCTCCGTGGGCGCGAAAGCCTGCTCGGGCGGGCGGCTCTACCTCTATGCGCTGGCCGCCGCAGGCCAGGCCGGTGTCGAGAAAGCGCTTGGCAATCTCAAGGTGGAGATCGAGCGCGACATGAAGCTCATGGGGATCACCTCGCTGGATCAGCTGAGCCGCGACAATCTGCGGTTTCACAACAGGGCCGCGTAACCGCTACGCACATATCAGGGAGGCCACGCGCCATGGCAGACGATCAGCTTATCGAGACGATTCGAAAGATCGTCGGCCCGCGTTATGTGATCACCAATCCCCGCTCGATGGAGCGTTTCTGCAAGGGCTTCCGCTCCGGCGGCGGCACCGCGCTGGCCGTGGTGCGGCCCGGCACGCTTCTTGAACAGTGGCAGGTGCTGAAAGCCTGCGTGGCGGCCGACAAGATCGTCATCATGCAAGCCGCCAATACCGGGCTCACCGAGGGCTCCACGCCCAGCGGCACCTATGATCGCGATGCGGTGGTGATCTCAACCAACCGGATGGATCAGATCCAGCTTTTGAGTGAGGGAAAGCAGATCTTGAGCTTTCCGGGCGCCACGCTTTTCGCCCTTGAGAAGCTGCTCGATCCGCTCAACCGCCAGCCCCATTCCGTGATCGGTTCCTCCTGTATCGGCGCCTCGATCATCGGCGGCGTGTGCAACAATTCCGGCGGCGCGCTGATCGAACGGGGCCCCTCCTATACCGAGCTTTCGCTGCACGCCCGGATCGCGGAAGACGGTACCTTGGAGCTGGTGAACCATCTCGGCCTTGCGCTGGGCGATGATCCCGAAACCATCCTCACCCGGCTGGAAGCGGGCGATTACAGCGAAGCGGATGTGGAAGAGACAAACCTCAAAGCATCCGACACCGAGTATCACCGCCGGGTGCGCGAAGTGGATGAAGATACGCCCGCCCGCTTCAACGCCGATACGCGGCGGCTTTACGAGGCGGCGGGTTGCGCGGGCAAGCTCGCGGTGTTTGCCGTGCGGCTCGATACCTACCCCAAGAATACGCAGGAGCAGGTGTTTTATCTCGGCACCTCAAACCCGGATGTCTTCACCAAGCTACGCCGCGATATTCTCCAGGATTTCAAGCATCTGCCGGTTTCCGGCGAATACATGCATGCCGAGTGCTACGATATCTCTAAGCGCTACGGCAAAGACACGCTGGTGATGATCGACAAGCTGGGCACCGACAGGCTGCCCGCGATCTTCGCGCTGAAGGGCTGGGTGGATGCGCGGCTCAACAAACTGCCGATCCTGCCCAAGTATCTTACCGACCGGTTCATGCAGGTACTGGCTGCGATCTGGCCTAACGCACTGCCGAAACGGATGGAAAGCTTCCGCCAGCGCTTCGATCACCACCTGATCCTGAAGATGCGCGATGATGGGATCGCGGAGGCCGAGCGCTATCTCAGCCAGAGCTTCGACGAAACAACGTCGGACTGGTTCGCCTGCACGCCCCGGGAGGGCAAGATCGCGGGCCTGCACCGCTTTGCGGCAGCAGGAGCGGCGGTGCGCTATCAGAACGTGAATACCGGGCGGGTGTCAGACATTCTGGCGCTCGATATCGCGCTGCGCCGGAACGATCGCGACTGGTTTGAAGTGCTGCCGCCGGAGATTGATGAGGCGATCAGCCACAAGCTCTATTACGGCCATTTTTTCTGCCACGTCCTGCATCAGGATTACGTGGTCAAGGCGGGGTATGACCCCAAAGAGATCAAGGCCAAGATGCTGGAGATTCTGGAAAGACGCGGCGCACGCTACCCTGCCGAACACAACGTGGGCCACCTTTACGCGGCGAGCGACGAGATGGCGGGTTTCTACAAAACCTGCGATCCCACCAACAGCCTGAACCCGGGCATCGGCAAGATGTCAAAAAAGAAGCACTACGCCTAAGCGCCCGCCGCGGCCTGGCCTTCGAGCCCTTCGGTGGACAGATCTTCCAGCCGCGGCATCAGATCGAGCAGCTCTTTGGCATAGGCCGTCTGCGGATTGGCAAACAGATCGTCTGTTTTCTGCAGTTCCACCATCTTGCCACCCTTCAGCACCGCCACGCGATCGCACATCTGGCGCACCACGGGCAGATCGTGGCTGATAAACAGCATCGTCAGCCCCAGATGTTCCTGAATATCCTTCAGGATGTTGAGGATCTGGGCCTGAATCGAAACGTCGAGCGCGCTGGTGGGCTCATCGCAGATCAAAAAGCGCGGCTGGGTGGCCAGCGCGCGGGCGATGGAAATCCGCTGCCGCTGGCCGCCGGAAAACTCATGCGGATACTTGCGCCCCGCCTCTGCGCCTAGCCCGACCCGTTCCAGCAGTTCGTCCACCCGGCGGGCGACGGCGGCACCTTCAAGCAGCTTGTGGTGGCGAATCGGCTCGGCCACGATCGCATCCACCCGCATCCGCGGATTGAGCGATGAGAACGGATCCTGAAAGATCATCTGGATCTTGCGGCGATAGTCTTCCTGCGCCGCCTTGTCGGCGGGATCGCTGACAATCGTACCCTCAAAGCTCACCGTGCCGCCGTCCACGCCGTAAAGCCCGCTGATCATCCGCGCGATCGTGGATTTACCGGAACCGGATTCGCCCACAAGCCCGAATACCTCGCCGGGCCAGATATCGAAACTTACATCATCAACGGCCGTCAAATCCTTGCGCAGCCACGGCAAAATGCTCTGGCGCAGGCGAAAGCGCTTGGAGATCCCGCGCACCTCAACCAGCGGGTTCGCGGGATAGCTTTTCACCGCCGGCCAGTCGCGGCTCAGATCCTCGATGGCAAAGCGCGTCTCCCGCCCGCCATAGCTGATCTGGGGAAAGCGCTTGAGCTTGATCGTGGGGCGCGGCACAGCGGCGATCAGCGATTTCGTGTAAGCGTGTTCGGGCGCGCCCATCACCTGCGCGGTCGGCCCGCTTTCAACGACCTCGCCCATATACATCACCGTCACACGGTCGGTCGTATCCGCGATCACGCCGATATCGTGGGTGATCAGGATCACCCCCACCTGCCGTTCGCGCGCCAGTTCCTTGATCAGATCAAGGATCTGCGCCTGCACCGAAACATCAAGCGCCGTGGTGGGCTCATCGGCAATGATCACATCGGGTTCCGAACACAGCGCAAGCGCGATCACAACGCGCTGGCGCATGCCCCCGGAAAACTGGTGGGGGTACTGATCGAGGCGGGTTTCGGGATCGGGGATGCCCACGCGCGCGATCAGATCGCGGGCGCGCGTATTGGCCTCGGCGCGGCTTACATCGAGATGGGCGAGGATCGTCTCTACGATCTGATCGCGCACGGTGAGAAGCGGGTTTAGCGAGGTCAGCGGATCCTGAAAGATCATGCTGATCTTGCGGCCCCGAAGCCCGCGCATCGCTTCGGCATCGAGCCCGCTGATCGCGGACCCCTCAAGATCGATCTCGCCGCCCGCAATGCGGCCCGGCCTGTCGAGAAGCCCCATCACGGCAGCCCCGATGGTGGATTTTCCCGCCCCGGATTCGCCCACCAGCCCATGAATTTCGCCCGGGCCCACGGTGAGGTTCGCGCCATTGACGGCCACGAAGGTTTGGTGCCGGGTGGGGAACTCCACCGTGAGATTCTTGATATCGAGGAGGCTCATCGGCGGCGCGGATCCTTGTTGGGTTTCCAAGGGGTACATCAGTTGCGGGGGCGGGGAAAGCGTCGCACCCTGCCGCGCCCGGTTGGAGCCCTTGCCGTGGCCGGGGCAACGCCATACCTCCCCCACCATGCGCGAGGCAGACCGGATCATCGCCGATTTCACCAAGGGCCCGGTGCCCGGCTGGGTGTTCGTGGCCGATGGCGTGATGGGCGGCGTTTCTGAAGGGTTCGCGGAACAGAACGCCGCGCTGAGGCTCGCAGGCGATGTCAGCACCGAAAACAACGGCGGCTTTCTGCAGGTGCGCCACCGGTTCGAGGCGCCCTGGCCCGCAGCGGCGGACGGGTTGGAACTGACCGTGCGCGGCAATGGCGAGATCTACTATGTGTTTCTGAAAACCCGGCAGCTCCGGCGCCCCTGGCATTCCTACCGCGCGGCCTTCGGCACTGGGGCGGAGTGGGAAACGCATCGGCTGCCTTTTGCGGGCTTCACCCGCTCCCACGCCGAAATCGCGGAAACCTTCCGCCACGGGGATGTGCGCAGCCTTGGCTTCGTGGCCTATGGGCGGGCGCATCGGGCCGATCTTTCGGTGGCGCGCGTAGCGCTTTACGGGCGGGGCGCGCGCTAAGGTTACCGGTTGGTGAGGCGGCGCCAGTAGAACCCGCCCCGATGCATCCCTGCGCGACCGGGCCTATACACCGGCGCGCTTGATCCCGTGGCAGCCGGCCCCAAGAAGCGGGGCTGTCCGCCCAGCGCGAGGCACCCGGCAGGGTGCAACACCAGGACATCGGGGGAAACCCCGACGGCGATGCCATGGCCCCGGCGGGCCCGCCTTCCTGATACAAAGCGAGCGTTGCGAGAACCGGCCTGCGGCTTTGGCGGCGCCGGGCGCGGCGGCGTGGCAAATGGCCCGTCGTGCAAAGCCGCGCCAAGCACCTTACACCGTTATCCCCCCGTCAATCGACAGCGCCTGCCCGGTGATCAGCGCAGACTCGTCGGCCAGCAGATACGCGCAAAGCCCGGCGATCTCACCCGACGTGCCCAGACGCCCCGTTGGCTGGCGATCAAGAAAGAAGGCCAACGCCTTCTCGCGGCTTCCGAACTCCTCAGCCAACGCATCGATCCGGTCGTGCAAAGAGGGCGTTTCCACCGTTCCCGGGCAAACCGCATTGGCGCGGATCCCGTGGCGCAGGTAATCGGCGGCAACCGATTTGGTCAGCCCGATCACGCCGGCCTTCGCGGCACCGTAAGCCGCTCGCTTGGGCAGCCCCTTCACGGATGAGACAACCGAGGCGATGGTCACGATGCTTCCCCCCGCCTCCGTCATGCGCGGCAGGGCGGCGCGGAGCACCAAGTAGGCGCTGTCGAGCGTGATCGTCATGGTGCGCCGCCAGTCCTCGGGCCCGCATTCCTCAAGTGTGCCCTGATGCACGTAGCCCACCGCATGAACGAGCCCGTCAATCCCCGGCAGGCCTGCCATGTACTCCGAAACCGCCGCCGTATCAGTGGCGTCGAGCAGTGCGCATTCGGCGCCCTCCAGCCCGGCGAGGCCCGCAGCGTTGAGATCGGAGGCGAAGACCTCCGCGCCCTCTTCCAGCGCCCGCTCGGCCACCGCGCGCCCGATCCCCTGCGCCGCGGCGGTCACCACCACGCGCTTTCCGTTCAATCTGCCTGTCATCTCGCGCCTCCCTGCTCCGTCATATCCCACCGCCACCCTGCCGCCCAGAGCGCGCGGGCCGGTGGAATTCCGCCACGGGCAAACTGCCCGCTGGCCAAGCCCGCCGCCCCGCGCCACGCTGCGCGCCATGGCCGATCCTTTCCCCTTCCCCGAGCTTGAAGCCGATCCCGCCGCCATCGCCGCCTTTTCCGCCCGCGAAACCGCGCGCGCCGAAGCCGCGTTTTGCGATGCGGTCTTTGAGGCCGATGCGGCCCGCGCCCGCGAGATCCTTGAAGATGACAGCTACCTGCCCGGCCTGCGCCGCCGCGGGCGCTGGATCTACAGCTACCTGCGCACGGCCGAGCGGCCGAAGGGCCTCTGGCGCCGCCTGCCCGAGGGCGCCCCGCTCACCGTGGACGCGCCCTGGGAGGTGGTTTTCGATCTCGATGCCTTTTGCGCAGAGACGGGCGAGGATTGGCATTGGCGCGGGGCAGAAACCGCCTTCTTCGATCCCGAAAAGCTTCTCCTCGCGCTCTCCTGGCAGGGATCTGATCAGCAGCGCTACCTGGAATGGGATCTCGCGCGCTGCGCGCCGGTGCCGGGCGGGTTCGATCTTGGGCCCGAGCGCAACAGCGCCTCCTGGATCGATGCCGATACGATCTTCTACGCCACATCATCGGGCGATGGCGGCGGCACGCGTTCAGGCTGGCCGCGCCGGGTGCTGCGCCTCAGCCGCGGGATGGCGCCTGCCGAGGCGCCTTGCGTGTTCGGCGTGGGGCATGAGGATCTTCTGGGCTATGCCCATGCCTTCCGCGCCCCGGGTGGCCAGACGGTTGAGGCCCATGTGCGGCTGCGGGTGATCGGCGACAGTACAGCCACGCTGTATCTGGAGGGGCCCGAGGGCCCCGCCCAGCCGATCGAGACACCGCAGAACACCTATGCCAGCTACTCCAGCACCCACTACGCCTATCTCGCCGCCGATCATGGGGAGCATCCCGCAGGCACGCTGGTTCTGGGCCGCATCGGCACGGACGAGCGCCGGGTGCTATTCACACCCGCGCCCTACCGGTCTGTCGCCGCGAACCAGCTCTTCCTGGGGCATTCGTGGATGCTCTGGGTTGAGCTTGATCGCACGGTGCCCACGCTGCGGCTTCTGAACCTCGAAAACGAGGAGGCGGTGCCCGAAACCGTTCCCCTGCCCTGCGAGGCACAGACGGTTTCGATCTTCCCACACGATGCCGCGCCCAATGAAGACGGGCCGCTGCAGATGGTCACCGGCGGGTTTCTCACCCCGGCCACGACCTGGCTCTTTGATATCCGGCAGGGCGCGGGCGCGGTGCGTTATGAGGCGCTTTCGGCAGAGCCCGAGACCTTCGATGCCACGGGGATGGAGGTGCAGCTTCTCAGCGCAATCTCGGAAGACGGCACCGAAATCCCCTATCACATCGTCCTGCCGAGGGATCGCGCGGGGCCTCTGCCGGTGCTGCAATATGCCTATGGCGGCTTTGGCGCCGCGATGGCGCCGGGCTACCCGATGCTGAAGGGCCCCCTCTGGCTCATGCGCGGGGGCGCCTATGTCCTGGCCTATATCCGCGGCGGCGGCGAGTTCGGGAAAGACTGGCATCTGGCCGCCAAGGGCCGGAACCGCCTGCGCGCCTTTGAGGATTTCGCCGCCGTTGCTGCCGATCTCGCCCGCCGGGGGATCAGCACGCCCGCCCGGATCGGCTGCCACGGCGGCTCAAACGGCGGGCTTCTCTGCGCCGTCATGGCAACGCGCTTCCCCGAAAACTTCGGCGCGATCTGGCCCGATGTGGCGGTGGCCGACATGCTGCGCTTCCCGCTTTTTCCCGCGGGCGCGGGCTGGATCGATGAATACGGCGATCCCGGGGATGCGGGCGACCGCACCGCGCTTCTCGCCTATTCGCCCGTTCACAACGTGGCCCCGGCTGCGGAACGGCCCTACCCGCCGATCTTTGTAAGCACCAATGACAGCGATGATCGCGTGGACCCTTCCCATTCACGCCGCTTCGCCGCGGCGCTGATTGCGGCGGGCCAGCCTGCCTATTTTCACACCCGTGCCGGCGGCCATGGCGGCGGCGGCGCAACCTGGGAGACCGCGCAGGAACAGGCGCTTGGCATCGCCTTCCTGCGCCACGCGCTTCAGGTGCCAGAGCCTTAGGCTTATTCCCAGGTTGCGTTTTTCAAGCAAAAACAAAGCGCTGCAACATTACTAAACTTTTAGTTTGACAACTCACGAATCCGTTACGCATCTTGTAGGCGCACACCGGCCAAAGCCGGGTGCGCCATATTCCAGGGAGGAAACTCATGCGGAAACATCTGCTTTCCGCAGTGGCGGCGGGTGCCGTCATTGCGGGGTCCACGGGCGCGTGGGCAGACGAAGCCGCCGCCCAGCGGTGGATCGACGACGAATTTCAGCCGTCTACGCTGACCAAGGAAGACCAGCTTGCCGAGATGCAATGGTTCATCCAGGCAGCAGAGCCGTTTTCGGGGATGGAGATCAACGTGCTCTCCGAAGGCATCCCCACCCATTCCTACGAATCAGAAGTGCTGACGCGCGCGTTCGAGGAAATCACCGGCATCAAGGTGAACCACCAGATCCTCGGCGAGGGTGAGGTTGTTCAGGCCGTCCAAACGCAGATGCAGACGGGCCGGAACCTTTATGATGGCTATGTCAATGACAGCGATCTGATCGGCACCCATTCGCGCCTGCAGCTTGCCTATAACCTGACCGAGCAGATGGCCGGCGACTGGGCCGGTACCACCTCGCCCACCCTGGATCTCGATGATTTCATGGGCATCCAGTTCACCACCGGGCCCGATGGCAATCTCTACCAGCTGCCCGATCAGCAATTCGCCAACCTCTACTGGTTCCGCAAAGACTGGTTCGATGACGAGGCCAACAAGGCCGCGTTCAAGGAGAAGTACGGCTACGATCTGGGCGTTCCGGTGAACTGGTCGGCCTATGAGGATATCGCCGAGTTCTTCACCAATGACGTGCAGGAAATCGACGGTGTGCGCATCTACGGCCACATGGATTACGGCAAGCGTGCGCCGGATCTGGGCTGGCGGATGACCGATGCATGGCTTTCCATGGCCGGCGCGGGCGATGTGGGTGAACCCAATGGTGTTCCCGTGGATGAATGGGGCATCCGGATGGAGCCCGGCACCTGCAACCCGGTGGGCGCAAGCGTGTCACGCGGTGGTGCGGCCAACGGCCCCGCTGCCGTCTACGCCATCCGCAAATGGGATGAATGGCTGCGCAACTACGCCCCTCCGGGCGCGGCGAGCTATGATTTCTACCAGTCGCTTCCGGCGCTCAGCCAGGGCAACGTGGCCCAGCAGATCTTCTGGTACACCGCCTTTACCGCGGACATGGTGAAGCCCCAATCGGAAGGCAACAACACCGTGGATGCCGATGGCAACCCGCTCTGGCGGATGGCGCCCTCGCCCCACGGCCCCTATTGGGAAGAAGGCCAGAAAGTGGGCTACCAGGATGTGGGCTCGTGGACCTTCCTGAAATCCACGCCGTCGGACCGGGCGCAGGCCGCCTGGCTATATGCCCAGTTCGTCACCTCGAAAACGGTGGATGTGAAGAAATCGCATGTGGGCCTGACCTTCATTCGTGACAGTTCGGTCAACCACGAAAGCTTCACAGAGCGCGCGCCGAAGCTGGGCGGTCTGGTCGAGTTCTACCGCTCGCCCGATCGCGTGGCCTGGTCGCCCACCGGCATCAACGTGCCGGATTATCCCAAGCTCGCCCAAATCTGGTGGCAGCAGATCGGGGATGTGAACTCAGGTGCCTTCACGCCGCAGGAAGCGATGGACCGTCTCGCCGAAGAGATGGATATCACCATGGCGCGGATGCAGGCCGCCGATGAGGGCGCAAACGTTTACGGGGGCTGCGGCCCGCGGCTGAACGATGAGCAGGATGCCGAATTCTGGCTCAGCCAGCCCGGCGCGCCCAAGGCCAAGCTCGAAAACGAGAAGCCGCAGGGCGAGACCGTGAACTACGACGAACTCGTCGCGCGCTGGCAGCAGTAAGCGCAGAAACCTTCGGGCCGCCGTGCATCTGCCGCGGCGGCCCGTTCCCAAGGGGTGAGGGGCGCCGGGCATTTCGCCCGGACGGTTTGGGAAAGCTCTCCACATGATCGAACTTCAGGATGTGACGAAGCGTGTCGGCACCGTCACCCATATCAAGCCCACGAGCCTGAAGCTGAAGGCGGGCGAGTTTAACGTGCTTCTCGGCGCCACCGGCGCGGGCAAGACCTCGCTGATCAAGCTGATGGCCGGTCTCGATCCGATGGCCAGCGGCAGGATATTCTTCGATGGCGAGGACGTCACGCGGATGAATACGCAGAAGCGCCGCATCAGCCTGGTGCATCAGTTCTTCGTCAACTACCCGCATATGAGCGTGTTCGAAAACATCGCTTCGCCCCTGCGGGTGGCGGGTGTGCCGAAATCCGAGATTGCAGGCCGGGTGGAAGAGGCGGCCGATCTTCTGCAGCTGCGCCCGATGCTGAACCGCAAGCCCAGCGAGCTTTCGGGTGGCCAGCAGCAGCGCACGGCACTTGCCCGGGCGATTGCGAAAGACAGCCGCGCGGTGTTTCTAGATGAGCCGCTGGCGAACCTCGATTACAAACTGCGCGAGGAATTGCGCGAGCAACTGCCGGAGCTTTTCGCGGGCCGGGGCGCCGTGGTCGTTTACGCCACCTCAGAGCCGGAAGAAGCCCTGATGCTGGGCGGGCATACCGCGCTGATGGATAATGGCGCGGTGACCCAGTTTGGCCCCACTGCAGAGATCTACCGCCATCCGGCCAACCTGACCGCGGCGCGGGTTTTTTCCGACCCGCCGATCAATGCCGCCGAGATCACCAAGGCGGGCGCCGAGGCCGCTCTGCCCTCTGGCGCAAGCTGGCCCCTTGAGGGCGCCGCTGCGCAATTGCCCGACGGGCGTTACACCGTGGCCGTGCGCCCCCATCGCGTGCTCCCCACCCGCGCCGGCGAACGGGATGTGGCGCTGAAGGGCACGGTGCTTGTGACTGAGCTTTCGGGCTCGGATTCCAGCGCGCATTTCCGGCTGGGCAACGTGGATTGGGTTTCGCTCTCGTCGGGCGTACACCCCTACGAGGTGGGCGAGGATCACACCTTCTTCATGGATCCCACACACTGCCGCTACTTTGGCGCCGATGGCGCGCGGGTGGCCTGAGATGGCTGAGATCACCCTTTCGCACCTGCGCCACAGCTACTACCCGAACCCCGCGGGCCCCGATGACTATGCGCTGAAGGAAATTGACGTGACCTGGCGCGATGGCGGCGCCTACGCGCTGCTGGGCCCCTCGGGATGCGGCAAGTCCACCCTGCTCAACATCATCTCGGGGCTTGTGACCCCTTCGGAAGGCAAGGTGCTCTTCGGCGATCGCGACGTGACGCAGCTTGCGCCGAACGAACGCAACATCGCGCAGGTATTCCAGTTCCCGGTGATTTACGACACGATGACGGTGCGCGAAAACCTGGCCTTCCCGCTGAAGAACCGCGGCGTCGATCCCGCCAAGATCGAAGCCCGTGTCTCGGCCATCGCTGAGATGCTGGAAGTGACCGAGATGCTGGAGACCCGCGCCGCCGGGCTCAGCCCTGACAACAAGCAGAAGATCTCCATGGGCCGCGGCCTGGTGCGTGACGATGTGAACGTGGTGATGTTCGACGAACCGCTCACCGTGATCGATCCGCATCTGAAGTGGAAGCTGCGCTCAAAGCTGAAAGAGCTGCATCAGCGCGTGCGCGCCACGATGATCTATGTCACCCACGATCAGACCGAGGCGCTGACCTTCGCCGATGAGGTGGTGGTTATGCAGGAAGGCGTGGTCGTGCAGACCGGCACGCCGGTGGAGCTGTTCGAACGCCCCCAGCATACGTTTGTGGGCCATTTCATCGGATCGCCGGGCATGAACGTGCTGCCTTGCGATCTCAAGGGCGACCATGCGGTGTTCGAAGGCCATGAGGTGGCGCTGGAAGGCCCGGTGACGGGCGGGGACGGCACGCCCATGCTGGGCATCCGGCCCGAATACATCTCTGTCGCCGAGGCCGGGCTGCCTGCGACGATCACGAAAGTGGCCGATGTGGGCCGGCATTTCGTGATCGATGCGGTGGTGGGCAACACGGCGCTGAAGGCGGTAAGCGAACATGGCGCGCCGAACCCTGGCGAAAGCGTCCACCTCGCCTTCCGCCCCGAACAAACCCGCGTCTACCGCAACGGCTGGATCGCCACGGAGGCCCGCCCATGAGAACCGAAAACCAGAAGGCTTGGTTCTTCGTTCTGCCCGTGCTGATCCTTGTGGCGTTCAACGCGCTCGTGCCGATGATGACGGTGGTCAACTACTCGGTGCAGGAAACCTTCGGCAACAACCAGTTCTTCTGGCAGGGGCTCGATTGGTTCGAGCAGATCCTGCGATCGGAACGCTTCCAGGCCGCGCTCGGGCGGCAATTCCTGTTCACCGCCATCATCCTCGCCATCGAAGTGCCGCTTGGCATCATCATCGCGCTTTCGATGCCGCGGAAAGGCATCTGGGTCTCGGTCTGCCTTGTGCTGATGGCGCTGCCGATGCTGATCCCGTGGAACGTGGTGGGCGCGATGTGGAACATCTTCGCGCTGCCGAAGATCGGGATGCTGGGCTACTTCATGAACGATGTTCTGGGCATCCGCTATGACATGACCCAGGATCCGCTGGCCGCATGGATCACCATCATCGTGATGGATGTCTGGCACTGGACATCGCTTGTGGTGCTGTTGTGCTATGCGGGCCTCGTCTCGATCCCCGATGCCTATTACCAGGCCGCGAAGATCGATGGCGCCTCGCCCTGGGCCGTGTTCCGCTACATCCAGCTGCCAAAGATGAAAACCGTGCTGACGATCGCGATCCTTCTGCGGTTCATGGACAGCTTCAATATCTATACCGAACCCTTTGTTCTCACAGGCGGGGGCCCGGGAAATTCCACAACGCTTCTTTCCATCGATCTGGTGAAAATCGCACTTGGACAGTTCGATCTTGGCCCGGCGGCGGCGATGAGCCTGATCTACTTCGCGATCACACTTGCGGTCAGCTGGGTGTTCTACGTGGTGATGACGAAGGATGACCACCGATGAAAAAACGCGCCATCATCCCAATCGTCTACATCATCTTTCTGATGTTGCCGATCTACTGGCTCGTCACCATGAGCTTCAAGACCACGAACGATATTCTCGCGGGCTTCTCGCTTTTCCCCGAAACCTTCACAGTGGATAGCTATGTGGCGATCTTCACCGATCCCACCTGGTATTGGGGTTACATCAACTCGATCATCTATGTGTCTCTGAACACGGTGCTTTCGGTGGCGGTTGCGCTGCCGGCCGCCTACGCCTTCTCGCGCTACCGCTTTCTGGGCGACAAGCAGCTGTTCTTCTGGCTTCTGACGAACCGGATGGCGCCCGCGGCCGTGTTCGCGCTGCCCTTCTTCCAGCTTTATTCCTCGATCCAGATCTTTGACACGCATCTGGCGGTGGCGCTCGCGCACACGCTGTTCAACGTTCCGCTCGCCGTCTGGATCCTGGAAGGGTTCATGCGCTCGATCCCGAAGGAGCTGGACGAGACTGCCTATGTGGACGGCTATTCCTTCCCGCGGTTCTTCATCAAGATCTTCCTGCCCAATATCGGCGCGGGCGTGGGGGTGGCGGCGTTCTTCTGCTTCATGTTCTCCTGGGTCGAGATGCTTCTGGCCAAAACGCTGACGGCCGTGGAAGCCAAGCCCATCGCGGCAGTGATGACGCGTACGGCCTCCTCCGCGGGCTATGAGCTGGGCCTTCTGGCCGCCGCCGGCACGCTTACGATCATCCCGGGCGCGATCGTGATCTGGTTCGTGCGCAACTACATCGCCCGCGGCTTTGCGATGGGAAGGGTCTGAGACATGCGCAAGGTACTTGTTCCCCTCCTCCTTCTTCCCGGCGCCGCGCTGGCCCAACAGGCGGGCTGGGGCAATGTGGGCCAGCAGGAGGAAACCGGGTTTTCCTGGACCGATCCGCTTTGGCCGAGCTTCTGGATGGCGTGGACACCGGCCACGCTCGCGGTGTTCATCGGGATCTTTTCGGCCATCGCGGTGATCGGCCTTCTCGAAGGCTTCCGCTACCGCGACGGGATTGAACGCAAGGGCATCCTCGGGCTTACCACCACGCTGGGTGACCGGCTTTTCATCTCGCTTCTGGGCTCGGCCTGGATCTTTCTGGCCTGGCTCGGCCTTGTGGGCCAGCCGATCTGGATTCCGCTTTTCATCGCGATCGGCTGGGGAATTTTCGTTTTCTGGAAGGTTTAGCTTGCTCTGCCCCTTGCGGCCGGGCTTCACTGAACCCGGTCAGCGAACCAAGAACACCAACACAACACGGCCCCATGCGAAAGAAGAAAACCCGGCACCTGCTTACCGAAGTTGAACTGGAGTTCATGAATGAGCTTTGGGCGCTTCGCGAGGGTTCGGTGCGCGATGTGCTGGCGCGTCTCCCGGAGGAGAGAGACCTTGCCTATACATCCGGCGCCACGATCCTGAGGATCCTGGAAGACAAGGGGTTTGTGAAAAGCCGTAAGGAGGGGAAATCGCTGATCTACACCCCGCTTCTGGGCAAGGATCAGTATCAGACGCGATCTCTGCAGAACCTGTCCCGCACACTGTTTGACGACACGCCTGCCACGCTGGTGGCCCGGCTCGTTGACGATGCGGGGCTGACGGAGGCGGATCTCGAGGACATTCGGGCGCTGGTGGAGAGGAGGCTCCAGGATGACAGCGATGAAACCGGTTCTTGATCTCATCATAGACGCCAACGTTGTGTTCCTACTGGCGTTCGGCCTGTGGTGGCTGGTGCAGGCGGCGATGGCCCGCAGCCCGCTGGCCGCCGATTACACCACCCAGCTGCGCCTCTTGCGGGTGGTGCTTCTGGTGGTGCTGCTCAGCCCGCTCCTTTCGTTTTTCGCGGTGGCGGCGAGCCAGTTCCTCTGGCCGAAGACCCCGATCACGGTGGCCGATCTGGCGGTGGCCGCCTATCTGCGCGGCGAGATCGCAATCCCCGCGCTGGAGTTCGAGGCGCTTCTGAACACCCGCAGCCGGGTGATCGACATGGTTCTTTCGGGCGAGATGCCGTTGCTCACGGCGCTCTTCGCGGTTCTTGCGGCAGGCGTGATCGTTCAGGCCGGGCTCACAGTGCGCTCGGCCCGGCGCGTCTCACGCGTGATCGCGGGCAGCTATCTCTGGCGCCGCACACCGACGACGGACATTCGCCTGTCCGATTCCGTATCGATCCCCTTTGCAACGCGCGGGGTGTTCCGGCGCCATGTGGTTCTGCCCACAAGCATCCTGACGAACCGCGAGGATCTGCGCGTGGTTCTGGCGCATGAGTTCCAGCACCTCCGCCAGGGCGATGTGGAATGGGAGCTGGCCTTTGAACTCCTGCGCCCGCTCTTGTTCTGGAACCCCGTCTACCGGCTTTGGAAGCGCGCCTTTGACAGGCTGCGGGAGCTTTCCTGCGATCAGGCGGTGATCGCCTCGCACCGGATCACGCCGCGGGCCTATGCCGAATGCCTGCTTTCGTTCTGCGAACGGCGCGTCACGGGCCGCTGGCCGCGGATCATGAACGTGGCCTTCGTGCGCAGCGGCTCACGCGCGGCGCGGCGGGCGCTGGAAACGCGGGTGCGCGCGCTGGAACATACCCGCGCCCTTGGCCAGGCGCGCCGTGCGGTGCCGGTTCTGGCGCTGGTGCTGGGGGTGGGCATCGTACTGGCCGCGGCCTCTGTGCGCCAGCCCGGGGATTGGAGCCAGGATCGGCTGATGCTTTCCACCATCGTGAACCTTGAGCGGCTGGACGCGATCAACCGCGGCTATTGACGCCCGCACCAAAGGCAGGGCAACGTCGCACACCGCTTGCGGGCCGCTGCGCGCGGGCTAGCTTTGGCGGAGACGAGAGAGATCCGATGAACAGAACGCTTCTTATCGTGGTGGTACCGCTCAGGCGCATGGTCCGATAACGGAGCCCATATCCGTTTCCATGCGCCCCCGCTCACCGCCGGGGGCGTTTTTTTTTCGAACACATTGCCAGAGATCATGCCGAGCCCGCTCACGCCCCCACGCCTGACCACGCTGATCCTGCTGACGGCGATTTCCACGCTGTCATTGCAGATGTTCCTGCCCTCGCTCGCCAATATCGCGCGCGCGTTTGAGGTCAGCTACGCGCAGGCCAGTCTGGCCATCGGGGGCTACCTGGCAATTGCGGCGGTGCTGCAACTGATCATCGGCCCGCTCTCGGATAGGCTCGGGCGTCGCCCGGTGATGCTGGGCGCGCTTCTAACCTTTACGCTTGCCTCGATCGGCTGCGCGCTGGCGCCGAACATCTGGGTGTTTCTGGGCTTCCGGATGCTTCAGGGCGGTATCGTTTCGGGCTACGTCCTTTCGCTCGCCATCGTCCGCGATACGCGGGGGGAGCAGGCGGCGGCAGGGCTGATCGGCTACATCAGCATGGTGATGGCGATTGCGCCGCTTCTGGGGCCGATGCTGGGCGGGGTGCTCGATGCCGCGTTTGGCTGGCGCGCCAATTTTCTGTTCTATGCGGCGGCAGGCTTCGGCCTGCTTGCCTTGTGCTGGGTCGATCTTGGCGAAACGAAACCGCCGCAGGCCCGGGTGCCCGATCAGCGCCGGGCGCTTGCGCGCCTTCTCAGCGCGCCGCGCTTCTGGGCCTTCGCGCTGTGCGAGGCGTTCTCACGGGGCGCATTTTACATCTTTATCACGGGGGCGCCGCTGGTGGCGCAGGTGCAGTTCGGCGTCTCCACCGCCGCGCTTGGCGTCTATATCGGCGTGATCACCGCCGGGTTCATCCTGGGCACCTTTCTCTCGGGCCGCCTGGCCCCGCGCACCCAGCCGCTCACGATAATGATCGCGGGCCGGGTCGTGGCCTGCGCCGGCCCCGCTGTGGCGATTGCACTGGCGCTTCTCGGCCATGTCTCGCCCGCGCTCTTTTTCGGCGCAACCATCGCAGTGGGGATCGGCAACGGGCTCACCACCCCCAGCAGCAGCGCGGCGGCCATGTCGGTCCGCCCCGAAAGCGCGGGCAGCGCGGCGGGGCTGACCGGTGCGCTCACGGTGGCAGGTGGCGCCGTTCTGACAACGCTGACGGGCGCGCTTCTGCCCGCCGAGGCCCCGGCCCTCGCGCTGCTCGCGCTGATGCTCGCCTCTTCCGCCCTGGCCTTTGCGGCGGTGCTGGCGGCGATGGGAATGCAAGGAGATCCCGGTGCCCGGCGCGCGGGCTAGCCGCCCGACGGCCCCGCGCCGCGACTCCCCTTTTCGGCCATGCGCGCGGGTGCAGCGACCGGGCGCCTAAATTTTAGCCGGTGGCCACGAGGGGCCGCGCCGTTCTGAGCTTGGCGGGCTTGTGGGCACCCCTGCCCCGGTTCGTGAAGCGAATCCAAGCGCCTGACCCGCGGGTGCGGCACAGCGGAGGGCTCGGCCGCCGCCGGGCCCTGGGCCGCGATTGGAGCGTAGCCGCCAACATAAGGTGTCAACCTAACTTTACTGTTGACCCTGTAATCCTGAGTTGACACATTTTATGTGGCGGCGTCGCTTCCCGGCGTTGTCGCGGGCGCGGGTGTGTGGCCGTCTTACTCCGTTCGGTCGCGCCTTGCTCCTGAATTCAACTAAGGAGGAGATCGGACATGTCCGACGATCCAGATAAGGTTTGGCCTACCGGTCTAAGCCTGAAAGAGGCTGAGGAAGTGCATAGCTACCTCATCGATGGCACGCGCGTGTTCGGTGCCATCGCGCTTCTTGCCCACATCCTTGTGGCGTTCTCGACGCCTTGGCTCGGCTAAGGAAGGTGACGTCATGAACAATGCAAAGATGTGGCTTGTCGTTCCACCAGCAGTAGGGGTTCCCGTGTTTCTTGGCGCGGTCGCCGTGGGCTCGTTCGCAGTTCACGTGGCAGTGCTGAGCAATACGTCCTGGGTATCGGACTTCTTGTCCGGCCAGCCGCTGGGAACGGGCGATGAAATGGCTGCGGCGGCGGTTGCGCCGAACGCAGAGGCTGCTCAGGCGAGCTATGCGCTCGACCTCGATGCAGGCGGGCGGGAGCTGACTGTGATCCTGCCTGACGGGACGATGGCGCGTGCCGTGCTTCAGACCGATGAGGTTATGGCGCAGGCTTCGGCCCCACCTTTGATCGCAAGCGACTAGCGATCCTGGCCCGGGGCGGCCTTCGCCCATGGGCACCACCTCCGGATTCCTGAGACCGCCTTGGCAACAGGGCGGTCAAGGGGCCGGCGGACGTGAGAGACCGATGTTTGATTATCGCGCATTCGCCATACGCAGACTGACCTCGCTTGCGCCGCGCTACCTGCCCTTCGCAGATGTCGCGACGAAAGACGTACCCCTGCTGCGGCTTCTGCGCCTGTCGCTCTTCCAGGTCACCGTGGGCATGGCTCTGGTGCTGCTTGTCGGCACACTGAACCGCGTGATGATCGTGGAGCTTGCGGTACCGGCCACGCTTGTGGCGGGCATGCTGGCCCTGCCGCTGCTTTTCGCACCGTTCCGCACCCTGATCGGCTTCAAATCCGATACCTACCGTTCGGCCCTGGGCCTGCGCCGCGTGCCCTATATCTGGAAGGGCACAATGTATCAGTTCGGCGGCTTCGCGATCATGCCTTTCGCGCTGCTGGTGCTATCGGGCTATGGCGAGGCGGTGGATGCGCCGCGCTGGGTGGGGCTGTCATCGGCGGCACTTTCATTCCTGCTGGTGGGCGCCGGCGTGCATATGGTGCAGACCGTGGGGTTGGCACTGGCGACCGACCTTGTGAAGCAGGAAGACCAGCCGAAGGTGGTGGGGCTGATGTATGTCATGCTTCTCTTCGGCATGGTGATCAGCGCGCTCATCTACGGCGCGCTTCTGGCCAACTACACGCCGGGGCGGCTGATCCAGGTGATCCAGGGCACCGCGGTCGTGACAGTGGCGCTGAACCTTCTGGCGCTGTGGAAGCAGGAAGGCCGCAACCGCGAACGCGCGCGCCAGATGGAGGTTGCCCCGGTGATCCGGTTCCGCGATGCCTGGGGCGCCCTGATCGCACGCCCGGGCACGATGCGCCTGCTCTGCGTAATCGGGCTCGGCACCTTCGGCTTTGGCATGGCGGATGTGCTTTTGGAGCCCTACGGGGGCCAGGCGCTTGGCTTCTCGGTGGCCGAAACCACGCGGCTGACCGCCGTTCTGGCAGGCGGCACGCTGCTGGGCTTCGCCTATGCCTCCAACGCGCTTTCGGCGGGCGGATCGCCCGCGCGGCTGGCGGGGCTTGGCGCGCTGATTGGCATTCCGGGTTTTCTGGCGATCATCTTGTCCGCCATTGCCGGGGGCCCCACGCTCTTCGTGCTGGGCACGCTTGCCACCGGGCTGGGCGCGGGCCTCTTTGGCCATGCCACGCTCACGGCCACAATCCGCGGCGCGCCTGCCGAACAGATCGGCCTTTCGCTTGGGGCCTGGGGCGCGGTGCAGGCCACCTGCGCAGGCATCGGGGTGGCGCTTGGCGGGCTGGTGCGGGATATCCTTGTTGCCCTGCCGGCCTTTTCCGGCCTCGCCGTACACACGCCCTATAACGCTGTTTTTGCGATTGAAATCCTGTTCCTCGCTCTGGCCATCCTGGTGGCCATCCCGCTTTTCGCCCGCAGAGGGCAGACATTGGGCGCCGCCGCCCCACATAGAGACCCAGCGGAGGTATCATGACCAATATCATCACCCGGTATTTCGAGAGCACGCAGGCCGCCCGCGCCGCCAAGCACGAACTGATCAACCGGCGCGGGCTTTCTGCCCGGATCATCGATCTTTACGAAAGCGCAGACGGGCTTGCGGGCACGCTGACGGATGCCAAGGTTACCGGCGAAACGGCGCGGGCCTATGAGGAGCGCCTCGCGCAATCCGGCGGCGCCGTGGTGCTGGTGCGGGCCACCTACAAGCCCCTCGGCGTGGCGCAGACAACGCGCGATGTGTTGCGCGAGATGGGCGCGGCGGATCTCGGGCCGCTGACCGAAGAGGTCTATATCAAGGATGAGCGGGGATCGGATCTGAACATTCTGCCCGATCATCCGCATTTCCTGACCCGGCGGGCCGATCCCCATAGCACGACCTTCCATATGGCCAACTGGCCCTGGCCGCTGATCATCCGGCGCAAGCCCTTCGACGGAACTGTCTTTCCGCGCCACGCGCGGATGGCCAACTTCCCGATGCCGCTGCTGGACGATCGCAAGCCCTATACGGAATCGATCTTCCCGCGCCACGCCCGGATGGCGAATTTCCCGATCCCGCTGCTGAGCGACCGGAAGCCCTATACGGAATCGATCTTCCCCCGCCACGCCCGGATGGCGAACTTTCCCCTTCCCCTGATCAGCCGCCGGAAGCCCTATACGGGCTCGATCATCGCGCGCCATGCGCGGATGGCGAACTGGCCGTTCCCGCATCTGATCAATGGCAAGACGGGGACGAATTCGCTCATGCCGGGCGGGCCCCGGATGGCCAATTTCCCGATCCGGCTTTTGAGCGGCCGCAAGCCCTATACCGGATCGATCTTCAGCCGCCACGCGCGGATGGCCAACTTCCCGATCCCGCTTTTGAGCAACCGCAAACCCTATACGGGTTCGGCAATCCCGCGGCATGGGCGGATGGCGGATATGTTCCTGCCGCTCGTGATCCGGCGGGAGGAGCCAGCGGCGGCGGGCGAGCGCGCCGGGTTCTCCTTCTCGAAAATGATGGGGTGGCCCACGTTGCTCCGCCGCTAGGCGGGCCACCGTAAGCGACCCGGGAGGCGGCGCGCCGTGCGCCCGGCCTCACGCGGTTTCGCCGCGGCCCCGCGTTGAAAGCCAGACCCAGAAGCTGAGCGCGATGGCGCTGGCAGAGACGATCGTCATCACCGTGCCGGGGAAGAAATTCACGTAGCCCGGCAGATCGACGAACATCAGATATCCGAGATCGGCCAGCCCGCCGATCAGACCCGTGACCCAGATCGCGGTGACATTGCCGCGCCAGATAAAGAGCGCCCCGATGATGGTGGCGATGCCGAACCAGCCTAGGTTCCAGCCATGCTGTTTGAGGATCCCGCCCACCGCCGCGGCGTATTCGCCCTGAAGCGCGGCGGGATCGACCGCATCGGCAATCGCCTGAAAGCCGCCGGAGGCATCGCTTGTCAGAACGATCACGCCCGCGAGAACGTGAACAAGGCCCCAGATCACCCAGAGCCCTGCGGCAATTTTCAGAAGCGTCATATTGGCCGGTGTCATGCACTGATCTCCCGATGAAAGGGCTGCGGCAAGGCGGGCACGGGCCGCGCCGGTTGCGAATTATGTGGACTTTATCAACTATTCTCGACCTCCCCCGCAAAGTCAACTAAGCCGGGCCCATGGCGGATACTGAACTCGCGCTTCTGATTGACCGTTTCATGCGGCGCATCCACACCTCGCTACAGGCCAAGGCGGCGGAGTTTGATACCGAGAATGTGGGGCCGGCGGGCGGGATGCTTTTGCTGACCCTGGCGGAGATGGGCCAGCCCGAGCTTCACGCGCTGACCGAACGCTTCGCGCGGGACAAATCGCAGATGACCCGGGTGGTGCGCACGCTGGAGGCCAAGGGGCTTCTGGCCCGCCGCCCCTCCCCGCGCGATCAGCGGGCCAGCGTGGTGTATCTGACCGAACGGGGCAAGGCGGTGGTTGCGCGCCTGGAGGCCGCGCTGGCCGAAACGATTGGCGAGCTTGTCGCGCCCCTGCCGCAGGCGGATGTGCAGAAACTCAAGGCGCTGATGCGCGGGATCGCGGCCTAGGGCCGGCGGGCCCCGCCCGCCAGCGGCGCGCGGCGAAGCTCAAAGCGGCAGCACGCGGCTCCGGGCTGCGCGCCGCATTGGGTTTCTTCGCACATGCAATCCGCCGCCACGAGGGTGCGGTAGAGCTGGGTGAAAACACCCCTATGCCAGTGGCAAAGGCAGCCTTCGCTCTCTTCCCCCGCAATCAGCGGGTTCCGGGCGATCTCGAAAACCCACGGGGTAACCACGCGGAAGGCGCCGGAGCCCGCGAATGTCCACGCATGCCGCTCGATTGCGCGGGCCAGCGCGCGGGCCGCCGCCCAGGGCGGCAAACCCTTCAGCAGCCACTGCGCCAATGGCGGGATGCGGTAGGCAAGGATGTAATTGGCCGTTTCCACCCCGGCTTCCCTTGCCAGCTGCGCGGCGGCTTCGGGCGCAACCATGCGGAGGTGGCGGTGGAGGCGCGCGGCCTCCGCTTCGGGGATCATCGCATTACCATCGGGCACGGCGATCCCGGCCTCTGCCAGAACGCCCCCGCGCCAGACGGGCCCGCCGAACCGATCGAGCACCGGCAGAAGCTGCAGGATGGCGTTGGGGCCAATCAGGCCCCCGCCCGAGAGAACGGCGCCCGAGCGGCCGCCACCAGAGGCGCCGCCCTCAGACAGGTTGGCGTCAAACATCCTCCATCTGCTGATCGCCGCCGCCGCAGGCGCGCACCTCAGCCCCGTTCGGCATCCTGAAGGATTGGTTGCGCAAAACCGCGCGTTCCTTGCCCTGGGCGCGCAGGGCCTCGCGGCGTTCGGCCGCCCGGGCGGCCTTATCAGCCGCCGCCTCCCAATCCGCCATCTGGGCTTCGGCGATCTGGCGGCTTTCATCGAAGTGGAAATCGACCGAGCCCTTGGTTTGTGGCCCCCAATAGCCCGCCTTCCCCAGATCATAGAAGGTGCGCTGGAACCCGGCCTTGAGGAAGGCGTAGAGGCACCCCAGAAGGTAGCGGCGGCGGAAGCCGGTGCCGCGCCAGGGGTAATGGAAGAGCGCCTTCTTGCTGTAGAAGCGGCGGTAATTGTTCATCACGCCATCGAGCAATTCCCCCCGCTCCATCGCCGCGGGCTTCATGATCGGGGTGACGAAGTTGTATTTCGAGAAGTCGTAGATCTCGACCTGATCCTTCAACTCCTGAAAAAGCGGCGTGAAGGGCCAGGGCGTATACATCGACCAGTTCGCAAGATCGGGCTGCCAATCCCACGCCATACGGTAGGTTTCTTCCAGTGTTTCGGGCGTTTCGTTATCGAGCCCCACGATGAACTGGGCCTCCACAAGGATATCGGCTTCGCGCAAGAGCCGGATCGCGGTTTTGTTTTCTTCGACCTTGGTTTCCTTGTTGAAGATATCGAGCTTCATCTGCGCCGCGGCCTCGGTGCCCAGGCTCACATGCACAAGCCCCGCCTTGCGATAGAACTTCAGAAGATCCTTATCGCGGTAGATATCGGTGACGCGGGTGTTGATGCCCCATTTCACGCGCTTCGGCAGGCCGCGATCGATCAGCTCCTGACAGAAGGCCACGAATTTCTTCTTGTTTATGGTGGGCTCTTCATCGGCGAGGATGAAGAAGCCGACGCCGTGGTTTTCAACAAGATCTTCGATCTCATCGACCACATCCTTGGGCTCGCGCACCCGGTAATCGCGCCAGAACTTCCACTGGCTGCAGAAAGAGCAGGTGAAGGGGCAGCCGCGCGCAAGGTTGGGGATCGCCACGCGCGTGCCAAGCGGGATGTAGATGTATTTCGCCCAGTCAAGCACTGTCCAGTCCGGCCGGATCTTGCTGAGATCCTTCACGGTGGAGGCGGCTTCGGTGGCCACGATCTGATCGCCCTCGGTGAAGGCGATGCCCTTGATCTTATGCCGGTCGGCCGGGAAGCGCCCGTCTTCGATGGCCAGCATCAGTTCCGTGCAGATCTCTTCGCCCTCGCCCCGCACGATCACATCGATCCACGGCGCTTCGGAGAGCACCTGTTTATACATGAAGGTTGCATGCACGCCGCCCATCACGCGCACGGCGTTGGGCACAACATCGCGCGCGATCTTCAGCACATCCTCGGCGCGGTAGATTGAGGGGGTGATCGCCGTAACACCCACGACATCGGGCGCAAGCGCCTCCATGCGCCTGGCCAGATCCACATCCGTCATTTCATCGGTCATCGCATCGATGAAATGGATGTCGTCAAAGCCCGCCTGCCGCAGATGCCCGGTGAGATAGGCCACCCAGGCGGGCGGCCAGGTACCGGCAATCTCTGCGCCGCCGGAGCGGTAATTGGGATGAACGAACAAAATGCGCATGTGAAGCTCTCCCCGATATGTCTAATTTACCTGACACAAACTGCGTCAAGTTATGTTGACATGGGTCAAGCACGCCGTGTTTTTCGCTTAAAATCCGCCCCAACCGCGCCGTGCCAAGGGAGGCACAGCGCGGGTGTGAAGCCGGATCAGCCGGGGCCGCCGGCCTTGCGAGAGACGAGGAACAGGGTGTGCCCGTTGCCCGGCAGCCAGCGATGCTCGGTTTTCAGCCCCAGCCCCTCGATCTCGCGGGTAAGCTGATCGGGCGAAAACGTGCGCAGCAACGGCAGGTAGCCCAGCGCCCGGCCGATCGGGGCGATCAGCCCGAAGATCCGCAAAGCGCCCGTCAGGCAGGCTGTGGATGTGATGAGCACGCCCCCGGGCTTCAGCATGCTATCGAGCTTTTTCAGCACCGCGCCGCGATCGGCCACCAGATGCAGCAACGACAGCGCAAGGATCGCATCGTAGCGTTCGGGCGCGCCTTCAAGCGCTTCAACGCCCAACGCCTCGAAGGTCACATTCGTGACCCCGGCTTCGCGCGCACGGCCTTCTGCGATCCGGATCATCTCGGGCGAAAGATCGGTCGCATGCACATGGGCGGCGTAGGGGGCATGGGCCACCGCGGTGGTGCCGGTGCCGCAGCCCACTTCGAGGATCTGCGCCTCGGGCGGCAGAAAGCTGCGGGTGATCCTCAGCTTCTCCTGGTAGACCGCCTCATCGGGCACGGGCTTCTTGGCGTATTTTTCCGAGATCCGATCCCAAAACCGGATGTCGCGGGCAGGTGTCATCGCATTCATGTTCGATCCTCCAGAGGGGTCCGGCCGGTAACCGCGAGGCTTAACCGGCCCGGCAGGCCGGGGCCAAGCGGGCGGGCGCGCACATCGACGAGCCCCGCGGCCTCAAAAAGCGCGCGCGCGGAGCGCAGAGTGAAAAGATGGGTGCGCCAGCGCATCGAGATCAGCGCGCCGGGCAGGCTTGCCCGCGTGAGGCAGGCCACGACGAGCCCGCCGGGCTTCGTGGCGCGCACCATCTCGGCCAACCCGTCCGCAGGATCGGCGAGATGTTCCAGAAGATGCGCGGCGCCTGTCACGTGATAGCTGCCGGTTTCGGCCTCAAGGGCGCGGATATCGCCAAGGCAAAGGCTTGGGCGCAAGGTTGCGCCGAGCCGCGCCTGCGCCTCGCCCAGCATCGCGGGCGACAGATCGATGCCGCTGACCGCAACCGGAGCGCTCGCATTTGCCGCGAAGGCTTCCGAGAACGCGCCGGTGCCGATACCGCAATCGAGAAACCGCAACGGCCCCGGGCCCGGCGCATAGGCCGCGAAGACATCGCGCCAGAGAGCGCCGTAGGCCTGGGGAACGCCGAGGCGGCCAAGCGCCCCGTGCCAGCCGGGGCCCGCCGCATCGTAGCGGCGCACGGCCTGGGCCCGGTTCAGCGGGTGGCGGCGCAGGGTGACTTCCCAGGATCCCAGCGTGCGGGTGAGAAGGTGTATTGCGGGTGTGTGCGAAGTCTCGGTCATCGTCATCGTCCTTTCGCCGCCGATCTACCCATACGCCGTTCGAAGGAGAATTGCCGAAATCCGTGCATCGGATATACGGAAATCCATGAACTGGAAGGATGTGACATTCGATTGGAACCAGGCGCGGGCGTTTCTTGTCACCGCCGAGGAAGGATCGCTGTCTGCCGCCGCCCGGGCGCTGGGGCAAACCCAGCCCACCCTGTCGCGCCAGGTGGCGGGGCTGGAGGCCGCGCTGGGGGTGACCCTGTTTGAACGCGTGGGCAAGGCGCTGGAACTCACCGAAACCGGGCTCGACGTTCTGGAGCATTTCCGCGGCATGGGCGAAGCCGCGCGATCGGCGGCGCTCACCGCATCGGGCCGGTCGCAGGAGGTAGAGGGCCATGTGACGATCACCTCAACCCTGACCTTCGCCACCAATTACCTGCCCGAAGCGGTGGCGCAACTTCGCCAGATCGCGCCCGGCATCCTTGTGGATATCCTGCCATCTAACGATGTGCGCGATCTGCGCCGCCGCGAAGCCGATATCGCCATTCGCCATGCGCAGCCCACTGAGCCTGAACTCATCGCGCAGAAGCTGGGCGAGATCACCGCGCACTTGTTTGCGCGGGCCGATTACGTGGCGCGGCTTGACCAACCGGTTACGCCCGAGGTGCTGGCCACTGCCGATTACATCGGCTTTGATGATCACGCGCAAATGGTTGCCACGCTGGCAAGTGTTGGGATCACCATCCGGCGCGAGAACATCCGTGCCGCCAGCCCGGCGGGCGACGTGATCGTTGAGCTGATGCGCAAGGGGTTGGGGATCAGCTTTCTCACCCGCGACATGGCGCGCAAGCACGGTGAGTTGGAGATTGTCTGGCCCGAGATGCCGCCGATCACCGTTCCGATCTGGCTGGTAACCCACCGCGAGCTGCGCACGTCGCGCCGCATCCGGCTGGTCTACGATCACCTCGCGGGCTACCTGCGCGGGCTGGAGATCTAGGGGCGTCGCCCTGCGCCGGGGGGCGGCGCCCGGGGGCTGGCTGGCAGAGCCCGGGCCGGGGCGCTTTGAACCGGCCAATGCCAGTCAACCACCGGGCAGCGGTGCGAAGCCGTCAGCCCGCCGTCGCCGGGCCAACCCGTCGCCCTTCCCCATCGAAGAAAACCGTTCGGGAGATCGCCACCGACAGCGCAATCTCCTGCCCGGGTGAAACGCCGCAATGGGCGTCAAGCTCCGCCGTCAGCTTCTGCGCGCCGATCAGCACGGTTGCCAGAAGCCGGCTGCCCGTGGGCTGCAGAACATCGACCGTGCCTTTCAGCGCAGGCGCGCCCGCTTCAGCGAGCCGCACCTGTTCGGGCCGGATCCCCCATACATACTCACCATCCTGCGCGGGCGCTGCACCGCCGGCAATCGGCAGCATCAGATCCTGCGACAGGTGGATCTGCTTGCCCGCCTCCGCGAGGCGCACGTTCAGCATGTTCATTGGCGGCGACCCCAAAAAACCTGCCACAAAGCGGCTTGCGGGTTCTTCGAAAAGCTCCAGCGGCGTGCCATCCTGCTCGATCATGCCGTCGCGCAGCAGCACGATCCGGTCAGCCAAAGTCATCGCCTCAATCTGATCATGAGTGACGTAGATGAAGGTTCGGCCCAGCCGGGCATGGAGGCGCTTGAGTTCCTCGCGCATGCCATCGCGCAGCTTCGCGTCGAGGTTGGAAAGCGGCTCGTCAAAAAGATAGAGATCGGCCTCACGCACGATCGCGCGCCCGATTGCCACCCGCTGGCGCTGCCCGCCTGACAGCTCGCGGGGATGCCGTTCGAGATAGTCGGTAATCGAAAGGGTGTCTGCCGCCCATCGCACCCGCTCATCAAGGCGCTGCTCTGGCTCACCGCGCGCGCGGAGCCCGAATGCGATGTTCTCGTAGACCGTCAGGTAGGGGTAGAGCGCATAGCTTTGGAACACCATGGCGACATTGCGGGCGCGCGGCGCAAGGCGGGTCACGCTTTGACCGCCGATGCGTATGTCACCCGATGTGATATCTTCCAAACCCGCGATCGCGCGCAGAAGCGTGCTTTTCCCGCAGCCCGATGGCCCCACCAGAACAACGAATGCCCCGCTTTGAACGGTGAGCGACACATCGCGCACGGCATGAACCGCGCCATAGTGTTTTTCGATATTGGCAAGTTCGAGATCCGCCAATGTGGCCCCCTACCCTTTGACCGCGCCCATCGACATGCCGCGGACGATGAACCTTTGCATCGTTGCAACAACCACCATCATCGGCAGCACGCCCAGCATGCTCATCGCGCCGATCTGCGACCAGAACGTGGATTGCGAGCCAAAGTACCCCGTGACCTGAACCGGATAGGTCACGACCTCGGAACGCGTGAGCACCAATGCAAAGAGAAAATCGTTCCATGCGAAGATGAAGGTGAAAACGGCGGTGGCGAAAAACCCGCCGCGCGCCATCGGAATGATAACTTTGGTGATGACTGCCCAGCGCGAGAGGCCATCGACAAGCGCGCTTTGCTCAAGCTCCAGGGGAATATCCTGGATGTAGCCGCGCATCATCCAGATCACGTAGGGCAGGTTGAACGCGGTGTAGAGCGTGATGAGCCCCACAAAGGTATCGATGAGCCCCAGCGCCACGAATAACAGGAAGATCGGAAATGCCACGCAGATGGGCGGGATCATGCGTTGCGAGATGATCCAGATGGTGAGGTTCTCGCCCCCAGTGCGATAGCGCACGATCCCGTAGGCCGCCAGAGTTCCGAGGATCATCGCGATCACTGTGCTGAGGCCAGCGGTAACGAGGCTGTTCCAGACCGCCCAGGCATCGCCATCCCGAAAGAGCGCGATATATGCCGAGACGTTTAGCTCGGCGGGAACCCACACGGGCGGATAGGCAAAGATCTCTTCCGGCGATTTGAAGGAGATCGATGCAAGCCAGTAGATCGGGAACACAAAGAACAATGCAATCGCGAGCGCAAGGATCATCCGCAGCACGAGGCGCCAGCCATGTTCCCACCGCCTCATCGCGCCACCTCGACCCGGCGCAGCGCCCAGATGACCGCAACGGTCAGCAGCACAATCACGAGAAACGCGATGGCCGCGGAATAGCTGATCTCAAATTCCCGGAACGCCATCTGATAGGCGTAGATCGAGATTGTTTCGGTGCGGGTGCCGGGCCCCCCCTGGGTCATCGTCCAGATCACGTCGAAGACGCGGAAAAGGTCCAAACCCCGGATCAGAACCGCGATGAACACAACCGGCATGATCGCGGGCAGCACGATCTTGCGGAAAACGGTCCAGGCACCTGCCCCGTCAACCTCCGCAGCCTCAAGCTGCTCCCGATCCATGTTGGAAAGTGCGGCAAGCAGGATGAGGAACATGAACGGCGTCCACTGCCAAACCTCGGCAACAAGAACGGCGGGCCAGACAAGCGAGGGGTTGATCGTCCACAAGATCTCCACGTCGCGCCCTACGATCCAGCCAATGATCTGGTTGACCGGCCCAAACCGCTGGTCAAGCATCAGGCGCCAGGTCGCCCCGGCCACTATGGGGGAGATCACGGTTGGCAGCAGAATGATCGCGATCAGCGTGCGCCGGAACGGGATTGGATGCAGAAACAACAGGGCAAGTAGGTAGCCCAGAACCAGTTCGATCGGCAGGGCGATGGCGGTAAACCAGATCGTGTTCCAAAGGGCCGCCCACAGCCGTTCGTCGCCGAACAGCCGCGCATAATGCACGGCGCCATGGAAGCTCGTATCGGTGCCGAACATGGTGACGTTCTGCACGCTGGTGACCGCCAGTTTGATGAGCGGGTAGAGCCCGATCAGCAAAATCACGAAGACAGCGGGCGCGACAAGCGCGTATCGCAATACCGTTGGATTATCGGCCAGCTTGTTGGCGCGGTGGGGCATAGGCAAAGGCGCAGGGCCGGCCCGGCATGCACCGGGCCGACGCGTTGCTTCAGTTCGGGTAGGCGTTGGGCTTGCTGGACCAATCGAGATAGGCGCGGCGCTGCTTGTCTACCCCGATGCGTTCGGTCAGCGCATCCCATTGCTCCGCCAGATCATCGAGGATGATCTGCGGTTCTTCCCCGCCCCACAACCGGCTGAGCGCCTGACGGATGCCCTCCTCATACCGGTCGGTCTGGATCAGAGACAGATCCAGCAAGCCAGTTTCGGACCCCGCCTTGAGCGTATCGAGGTAATCGCCCGCATTGGGCCACCGGTTGCGATACTCCTCGCTTTCAAAATGGCTGGTGCGGAACGGATCGCGCAGGGCGTAGGGCAGCTGCACGCGCTGGAGACTGATTTCCTCGGAGTTCATCCACTGCGCGAAGAGGTAGGCGGCCTCCTTGTTGCGTGAGCCCGATGCAACGGCAAGCGAGAAGCCAACCGCAAGTTCGGGGCGCCCGCCAGGCGGGAGCGCATAACCGATCGTATCGGCCACCGTGGTTTCGGGGATCCAGTTCAGCGCTTCGGTGCCCTTGCCATATCCCGCCGCCCAGCGCCCGACCGGGGGCCAGGAAACGGTCATCGCGATGTCGCCTGCAAGAAAGGCGTTGAACGCCTCGATGAAGCCCCATTGTTCGACGCCAGGCGGCATGAAATCATTCTCGGCCCGCATCGCCTCAAAGACGGCAACGCCGGTTTCCGAGTTCACCGTGGCCTTCATCGTTTCGGGATCGAAGAACCGGCCCCCTTCTACGCGAAAACGCTCCTGAAACAGATACTGCGTATTGCCTGGCTGGCGCAGCATCCCGGCGCCGTAGAGCTCGGGCGCATATTTATCGGTGATGAACTGGCCGATCTGGGAGAACTGTTCCCACGTGGTTGGAGGCGCCAGTTCATAACCGTGCATCTCCATGAACGCCGCCTTGTTTTCGGGGTCTTCAAAGATGTCGCGGCGATAGTAGAGGATCAGCACGTCGCCATCATCGGGCAGGCCGTAGATCGTTCCCTCGACCCGCATCTGATTATCCCGGTAGACCGGCGCGATCATCTCCAACTCCGGCCCGTAGCCGTGCTTTTCAACAAAGGCATCAAGCGGCTCAAGCGCCCCTGCGAGCGCAAGATCGGGCATCTGGTTGGGGATGACGTTCAGCACATCATAGGCCCCGGTATCGGCGAGATGCGCCTGCATGGTCTTCGTGAAGATCTGATCGACCGGGGATTCGATGACGTTGATCTTGATGCCCGTGAGCTCTTCCCAAAGCGGGCCGCTGAAGTTCTTTGGATCCAGCGGTTGCAGGCCCGCCTCGTACAGAACGTTCAGCGTGATGCCGGAATACTGTTGGGCCGCTTCAACGGCGGTTTCGGCTGCGCTCTGCGCGGCCGCTGCAACAGGGCCAAGCGCGAAGATGCTCATCGCGCCAGCCGCAAGCATGTGGCGGACCGAGTTCAAGTTTGCCATTTCCTCCCCTTTCACTCCTCCGAAGGTATGTTTTCTCTCTGGATTACTGATTATACCAGTTTGGCGCCATCGCGAAACCCTCATCGCGGCCCCCTTGCCTAGCGCGGGCGAATGAACCGCCGGCGTAGCGTTTCCAACCGTGCGGCGCGCACGGAATCCAGGAAGACAGCAGCGAAGATGATCAGGCCCTGCAGCATCGGCTGGAGGTACAGATTGGTTCCGGTGAACACGAGCCCGGTTTTGACCGCCTGGATCATGGTTGCCCCAATCACGGCGCTAAAGGCAGTACCGATTCCGCCAAAAAGGCTCGCACCGCCAAGCACCGCCGCAGCGATCACATCGAACTCGCGCCCCTCGCCGAAACCGGTATCGAGCCGGCCGATCTGCGCAATGAGAATGAAGCCCGCCAGTGCCGCCAACGAAGAGCATATGACATAGACGCTCGCCTTGACGCGGCCCACACGGATACCCGCCTTGGCGGCGGCGGCCTCATCATTGCCCACGGCATAGACCTGCCTACCAAAGGCGGTGCGCGACAGCACGATATGGGCCGCCACGCCCACCGCGGCAAAGAAGAGGATCGGCGTTGGAACTCCGAAAACGGACGACAGGCCGAAGGCGCGGATCTCTTCGGGAAAGTCGAACTGCCTTGAGCTTGTCAGAAACGCGCCGAACCCGCGAAAAAAGAACAGCGTCGAAAGGGTGACGATGAAGGGGACAACCTTCAGAACGACGATCAGGAAAGCATTGATCCCGCCCATGATCGCACCTGCCGCGACGGCCACCAAAAGCCCGCCCGCAACGCCAACGCCGAAGTCGCGCATCGCGAAGCCCGCAATCAGCGGGCCGAGATACATCACCGATCCTACGGATAGATCGATCCCGGCGGTCAGCAGAACGAACACCATGCCGACCGCGGCAATACCGATGAAGGAGGCCTGCTTGATGATGTTGCCAAGGTTTTCCGGCCCGACGAAGGCCGGGGCCTGCGTGCCGAAAACGAGGATGATCAGCACGAACAGCAGGAGCGTGCCGTGGTTTGTTACCAGTGCCATCGCACGGTCGCGGGCAGAGCCGGTCATGCCGCCACCTCTTTGCCGGCGGCCTGCTTGCCGAAGGCCATTGCAAGGATGGCGCGCTCGGAAAAATCGGCCCGGTCGAACATGCCCATCACTTCGCCGCGGTTCATGACCATGATGCGGTCGCACATGCCCATCAGTTCTTCGAGTTCCGAGGAGATGAACAGAACGCTGCTGCCCGCGGCGGCCAGACGATCGGCAAGCGCGTAGATCTCGAATTTCGCCCCGACATCCACGCCCCGCGTGGGCTCATCCAGGATGAACAGATCGGAATGGCGCATCAGCCACTTGCCGATGACCACCTTCTGCTGATTGCCGCCCGAAAGCGCGCGCGCGGGCTGCGTTTTGATATCCCCCGCCTTGATGATCATATCGGTTTTCAGCTGCTCGGTGCGGTGATCGAGCCGCGCGTGATCGAGCAGCGCGAGCGGAGCCCGCCCAAACTCTTCAATCGAGACCAGGCTGAGGTTCTCGGCAATCGGCGCATCCATGAGCAGGCCCTCGGCGCGCCTGTCCTCTGTCACAAAAGCTACGCCCCTGGCGATGCGATCGCGGACCCCGCCCGTCAGCGGCTGGTTCTTCAATGTGAGGGCCCCCTCCTCAAGCGGATCGAGGCCGAATATGATCCGCGCCATCTCGGACCGGCCCGATCCCATAAGGCCAAAAAGGCCCAGGATTTCCCCGGCACGAATGTCAAATGATACATCTTCAAGAATGCCGGGCTGGCTCAGCGCCTTGGCTGAAAATGCGATCTCATCGCGCGGCGCGGCGGTGCGATCGGGGTAAAGGCCGCCCAGCGCGCGGCCTATCATTGCGGTGATCATGTCGGGCACATCGAAACCCGCCGCGGGTTCCTGTGCGACGAGCTGACCGTCGCGCAGCACCACGACCGTATCGCTCAGCCGCTTCACATCCCCCAGAATGTGCGAAATGAAGAGGATCGTTTTGCCGTCTGCCCGAAGGCGCTCGATCGTCTCAAACAGCTTGGCAGTCTCCCGCGGGGTGAGCGATGTTGTGGGCTCATCGAAGATGATCAGTTCGGCATCCCGGTGGAGCGCCTTCGCGATCTCAACAAGCTGGCGTTCGCCCGGCGCAAGACTGTCAACGCTGGTGTCGGGCGCAACCTCCAAGGCCAGTTGGCTCAAGAGCTCGGCGGTGCGCTGGCGCATGGCGGCTCGATCGATCATGCCGAAGCGCGCGGGAAAATCGTCAACGAAGATGTTTTCGGCAATGGTCAGATTGGTGAAGAGGTTCAGTTCCTGATGGATGAAGGCAACCCCGCGCGCCGTTGCATCGCTGGGCATGCGGGGATGGTAAGGCTCGCCAAGCCAACGCATTTCGCCGCTGGTGGGCGCCACGACCCCGCCGATCATGTTCATCAGGGTTGATTTGCCCGCACCGTTCTCTCCAATCACACCCACAACTTCGCCCCTGCGGATGTCGAGCGTGAGATCGCGCAGCGCGGGCACGCCGAAATACTCCTTGCGCAGGGCCTCGAAAGACAAAAGCACCGCCATCAGATGCCCCCCCTGATCAACCGGGTTCGCAAGACATCGAGAAGCGCTGCGGCCACGATCACCGCGCCCTTCACCATATCGATGTGGAATGACGAGAGGTTCATGAGGTTGAGCGTGTTCGAGAGCAGAACGAAGAAGAACACGCCGAACACAGTCCAGATAATCTTGCCCTTTCCGCCGAAGAGGCTTGTGCCGCCGATCACGGTGGCGCCGATGACATCGAGCAGGAAGTTGCCATCGCCCAGGGTTGGCCGCCCGGCTTCGAGCCGCGTTGAATAGAGCAAAGCGCCGATCGTGGCGCAGACGGCGGAGATCGTGAACACCAAAACGATGACCCGCTTGACGGGCACGCCGGAGATTTCCGCGGCCCGGCGGTTTGTGCCTATGGCAAAGACCTGCCGCCCGAACACCGTGCGGCTCAGCGCGATATGGGCGATGATCGCCACGGTCACGGCGATGATCATCGGATAGGTTATGAAGGAATAGATCTCGCGGCGCGGGATGCGGGATTCATCCTGTTCGCCAAAATACACCGACACGATATCGCCCTTGCCGAGCTGGATATAGGCCTCGGGCAGGTTGCGGATGTTTTCCGACTGGGTGAGGAAAATCGCGAAGGCCGAAATCACGATCATCGTGACCAGGGTCACCATGAAGGGCGGCATGCGGAAATGCGCAATCGCCAGCCCGTTCGCCGCGCCGATCAGCCCGCCCGCCGCTATCATCGCCGCAATGGCAAGCGCGATGCCCCCCGGCACTCCCGCCAGCGGCCCACCGGTTTCATCGATGATAAGCCCCCAAATGGGCGCGTTGGACAGCACGTCCGGCGATGCCGTCGCCGCCAGAAGCATCGCGCCGACAACGCTTGTAAACCCGACGACCGAACCTTGGGAGAGATCGATGCCCGCAATCGTCAACACAAAGGTCTGACCGATCGCCACCACCAGCAGCGGCCACATGTTGGAAAGGATGTTCGCCAGGTTCGCCGGGTTCGAAAGCGTCGGCAGAAACGGCATCAGAACCAGGAAGTAGGCCAGAGACAGATAGAGAACGAAATAGTCGGACAAGAAAATCCGCTTGGCGCGCTGACCAACGGTGGGGGCGAGCGCGGGCTCTTCACGCTCGGCCGTGGCCGGGAGCGGGCCGCTATCGGTCATGGTACCTCACCTTGCTGTTTCTGAGGGCGCCGGGTCGGCGGGGCGAACCCGCCGGCCCGGCCTTGTTTGAGAGCCCCGCGGGCTACTGATCCAGGAACCCTTCGGAGAGGAGCACGCAGCCCCACATATCCATCTCCCGCTCACCAAGATTGGCCGAGGTCAGCGCGAAGCCCGGATCTTCGATCACTTCGTTTGGCTGGGCCTCCCCCGCCTCAATCGCCGCAAGGATGGCGTTCAGGGCTGCCTCCGCCTCAAAGTAGAGATCCTGAACGCCGGTTGAATCGATGAAGCCTTCTTTCAGAAGCTGGCAGGCTGTTGCATCACCATCGAGGCCGCCCATCACAACATGGCCTGCTTCGCCTCGGGGAACCCACATACCGCGCGGTTCAAAGACCGAACGGATGGTGGGGAACAGAAAATCCGACGAGGTGAAAAGAAGGTCGATTTCGGGGTTCGCGGTAACCGCGGCTTCAAGATTGGCCAGCGCCGTGGCCGCATCCCATTCCGATGCCACCTCGATCGGGGTATTGAAATCGTCCGGATAGTTTTCGAGTGCGGCGTAGAAGCCATCCTTCCGGCCGACGGCGTTGGGATCGCCCAGATCGCCCACGATGATCATCGGCGTCAGCTTCCCGTCACCCTCACGATTGGCAATCGCCTCCTGGGCCAGGAAATCAACCGCCTGGCTCGCGATCGACGCGTTGTCGGCAACCACGATGATGCCTTTCGAGAGATCCGATGGCGGCCGGTTGAAAACCGCGATCGGCACATCGTTGTCCTGCGCCTCGTTAACGATGGTCACGGCGCTCTCGCCATCCTGTGGGATGATGATGATACCATCTACCCCTTGGGCGATGCAGTCGCGCACCTGCTCAAGCTGGCGGTTGGCATCCTCGTTGGCATTGCGCTCGATGACGGTATGCCCGGCTTCTTCAAGCGTGCGCGTGATCGCCGTGTGCCCGGCAACCCAGAACTCGGTTTCAAGATCCTGGAACGCAAAGCAGATCGTTGCGGCAGATGCCGGCGCTGCCACGCCCAGGCTGGCGGCCGCAAACGCGGCTCCGGCAAATAGTGTCGAGACTGTTCTCATTGCTCACTCCCTTTGGGTTTGTGCCCATGGGCACGGGTTCAGACCGGCTCACTCCGGCCGCGAAATTCGTTCTGGGATCACGTTGGGTCACAGATGTCTTTGACCGACTGCATCACCGCATCGGGGTCGAACACGTCGTTCATCCAGCCCTCCTTGAAGATGACGGGGCGGGCCTTATCGATGGCATGCAGGGCGCCGTCGGAGAAAACGCCGGGGAAGATGCCGAAGGCGATGGCCAGTTCGATATTCAGGTGGCCGAGCATGAAATCATGCGCGGCCTGTTCGGGCACGCCGCGCCGCACGGCTTCGTCGGTTGCCTCGCGCAGCGCCAGCGCGAACGTGGCGCCGATTGTTTCGGACAGGGCGGGCTCAAGGATTGCGATCTGCTCCACCGTGCATCGATGGGAGCGCATCACGGGCGCGTAGATCGTGCGCGCCACTTCCTCGCAACGCGCGTAATCCTCTTCCGGCCCCTGCATCAGGGCGCAGACGATATGCTGCTTGGCATGGATCCCGCCGAAGAAATCCGATTTCGCCGCGGGCTCGGTTTCATCGTTGAAAATGGGCGGGTGGCACGGATGGGTCACGAAGTATGACACGTCATCGCGTTCGGGCAGCTTGCCGGCATGCGGCGCGGCGGCATCGAGCATGACGATGGCTGCACCGGATTGCACCTTGCCGATAATCTGGTGGGTGATCTGGCCGATCAGCCGATCGGGCGTGGCCATCACGATGACATCGGCGCCGGACACCGCCTGCCCTTCTTCAACCGCCTCCGCGCCCACCTCCGCCTTCAGGCGCGCGCGCCCCTCTTCTGAAACCTCGACATGATCGACATCGAACTGAGAGCTTTTCAGGTTGGTCGCCAGGCGGACGCCCATTTTGCCTCCAGCACCCATCAGTGCAATCTTGGTCATGACTTGCTCCCTTGGTTCGTGGCGCCGCCGTTTCGGATCTGGCCGAAGTACTCCAGCGTGCCCATTTGCCCGCCCTTCAGCGCGACCTCGAGCGGGGCGGTCTCTGCGTGATCGCGATGCGCCTGGCAGAGCGCGGCGCCCGGCACGGTTGCCGCCTGGGCCGTCAGCGCGAAGATGCCGAGGCGCTGCGCGGCGTGGCTTGACGTGTCGCCCCCCGCGATGGCCGCGCGCCGGCAACCGGTGCGTTCGATGAGCCGGGCCAGAATATCCCCCAGCCCGGCGCCCAGCCGTTCATTGGCCTGCTCGGGCGCCATGCCAGCGGCTTCGCCCGCGCCTTTGAAGGCGGCGATGGAGGCGTCGTCGGGCCCGCGGGCGCTGAACACAATCGGGCTTCCCGCCGCCGCCAGTGCCGCATTCACAGCGGATTGCACCCAGTTTTCATAGGCCGCGCCCATCTCCAGCGCGCCGCGCGGATCAACCCGTGTGGCGGTGAACCCGTTGGCTTCTGCCCATTCGATCTGAGCCCCCGTGGTGGCGGAGGCCGACCCTGCCACGGCCACGATCCGATCAACGGGTTCGGCGCGCGGTGTCGGCTGTGTTTCGGGCAAAAGGCCTTGATCCTGCCAATACCGCACAAGCGCGTATTCAACCCCTTGCGATCCTATCGCGAGCCTGGGTTGGCCGTCGGCCTGCCAGATCAGGTGCCCGGCATGGGAGAGCGTGCGGTCATCGACCGTGTCTATGGCGATCATCCGCGCGCCCCGATCCCGTTCGCGCGCGAGCCGCTCGGTTGCCTCGGGCGCCGATGTGAGCGCATCGAGGCCGACGAGGCCAAAGGGCAGGCCGGTCTGCCGGGAGAGGTGCCCGCCTATGTCGGCCTCATCCATCGGCGTAACCGGATGATGGGCCATAACCGGGTGGCGATCGAGCCGGTGCACATCTTCGCCGGAGATCGCAAAGAGGTTGCCGAACGCCTGGTATCTGCCGATTGCGGGCGCGGCCGGATAAATGGCGGCCCAGGGCGCGCCGGTGGCTGCAAAGGCAAGCTCCGCCGCCCGCCCGATCGATCCGATCGCGGGCGAGGAATCCAGCGTTGAGCAGATCTTGTAGTGAAAGAGCTGCGCATTCAGCCCGGCCAAGAAGGCGAAGACGGGAGGAAGCTCCTCGCCCATCCAGGCCGGGCTGCGCGACCGGGCCGAACCGGCGATGCCGATGCCCCGGACATTGGTGAACCGCTGCAATTGCTCGGGCGTTGGCACGTTGAGAAACAGAACCGAAGCCAGGCCCGCGAAGGTGAGCACCTCCATCACCGCGGCGGCGCCGGTGTAATCATCTCCATACCAGGCAACGAGCAGCCCATCGGGCAAAGACCGGGGGGGCGCCATCAGCCGTACGCCTTCAACGCGGCGGCAAGGCTTGGGTGCCGGGCCGCATGCTCTGAAAGCCCGATACCGGCCATCGCTGCGTGCCAGCTTTCGCGCAGGGCTTCGATCCCGGCGGCAGGCCCGTCCGGATGCCCCATGATGCCACCGCCGGCGGCATAGATGAGATCGGCGGAACCCAGCTGGCGAAATGTTTCGGGCGGCTGAAGCGCGGACTGGCCCGAAGAAAAGACGGGCATGGAGAGGCAGGGTGCGCTCTCGAACATCGGCGTCAGGCACGCCCGGGCAGAGGCGATCACGCTTTCATTCGGCTCGCAAAACTTGTTGTCGAGCCCGTTGACATGCATGTGGTCGGCGCCCGCCAGCCGCCAGACCTTCTGCCACGCCACGTAGGACCACCCCAGAAGCGGGTGCCGCGACAGCGCGCCCCAGCCATTGCGATGCGCGTGGATCGGGAGTTCGGAGATGCGCGCCAGTTCGATGAATGCCGTGAGGCCAACCGAATTGAGGCTGGCCATGATGCAGGTGCCGCCGCTCTCGCGCACAAGATCATGGCGGCGCCTCATCTCATCCATTTCGCCGGTCAGGTTGAAGGCGTACATCACCTTCTTGCCGGTCTTTTCCGCATGCGCGTTGATCACGGCCATCACGGCGCCCACGCGGTCTTCGAACGGGCATGCCGGGCCGTCTGCCTGCAACTCGTCATCCTTGATGAAGTCTATTCCCGCCTCGACCAGCGTCTTGACGAGCTCGGCGGTTTGCCCTGCATCGAGGCCCACACTGGGCTTTATGATCGTGCCGATGACGGGGCCTTCGGAAACCCCGGTCAATTCTCGGGTGCCGGCCACGCCGAATTGCGGCCCCGCATATCTTTCGGCGAACGCCTGCGGCAAGCGGATATCGAGCAGGCGCAAACCGGAAAACTGCCCAAGTTCGAAAAGGTTGCCCGCCACAGTGGCCATCAGGTTCGGCAGGGATGGCCCCAGATTGGCAAGCGGCCAGGACAGGGTCACATGCGCCCGCTGGATCTGGGCGCCATCGGGCCGCCGGGCGCCCGGCAATCCCGGCTCGCCCACCGTTTTCAGCACCGTCAGCTTGTCCACGGTCGCGGCGGACCGGGCCTTCAGCTCCGCCGTTTCGCCCGGAACCTTGACGAAGGTGCCGGAGGATTGCTCACCGGCCATCACCTCGGCGGCCGCGCGCGGATCGAAGGCGGTTTCGATCAGGTAATCGGCCTCGATGCGTTCGCCCATCACTGCCGCTCCTGCCACTGGGCGATATCGATCAGCTGGCGCTCCCGCATCGCGTCATAGGAGGCCAGCGTCAGCGCGAGCGTGTTCAGATTGTCCCGCCCGGACGGCTGCGGTTCGGCGCGGCCGTTCAGAACGTCCACCACATGGGCCTGGAACCGGATCACCGAATCCTGAATCGTGTGCCAGGGCCGCGCACCCCAGGCGGGCACCTCGGGATCGGCGCTTTCAACCACCTTTTCGCCCGCCGCGTGAATGTGCAGGCGCAGATCCGTGGTGAGTTCCAGGGTTCCCGTGCTGCCTTCAATCCAGGCGAGCGTTGCCGGAAAGGGCTCTGGATGAATCGTGGATGCGAAAGAGCAATCAACAACCGACACGGCGCCGGAGCTGTGCCGCAGTAGCGATGTAAAGCTATCCTCGCCCGCAACGCCGGGCCTGAGGCTGGCGGTTTCGCAGGCCAGGTGGCTCACCTCGCCCATGAGATGACGCAGCACGTCATAGAGATGGATGCCCACATCCATCAGAACGAACCGCTCGATCGTCGCCAGATACGGCTGGGTGGCGTAAACATCGAAACCGTGCCTGAAGCTGAGCCGCGCAAACCGCGGCGCCCCGATGCGGCCCGCATCGAGCGCGGCCTTGATGCGAACAAAGCCGAGCTGCCAGCGGAAGTTCTCGTGAATGAGGAACGGAACGCCTGCAGCCTCTGCCGCCTCGACCATGGCGCGGGCTTCGGCATAGGTGTCTGCAATAGGCTTTTGGCAGATCACCGCGAGACCGTGGCGGCACACCAGTTCCACCAAGCTGCGATGGGAGGGCGGCGTTGTTGCGATATCAACGAAATCAAGATCCGTCTCCGCCAGCATCCGCGCGGCATCGTCAAAAACGCCTGCGATGCCGAACTCCCGCCCAACCGCTTGCGCTTTCTCGTGATCGAGATCGCAGACGGCAACGATCTCGGCGCCCTCTACATCCTGCCAGCCATGCAGGTGGTTGCGCGCAAAGAAGCCACATCCGATCAGCGCGCCGCGTTTGACACCCCCCGCCATCACGCAGCCTCCCCGATGGTGAAGGCAACCGCTGCCGGTGGCAGCGTGATTTCTGGGGTTGTGACCGGCGCGGCTTGCGAACGCCAATCAGGGGCGGAGACATCGGTGCCCGGGGCCATGGTGATCGCGCTCTGGCCCCCCAGCGGCAGAGTGGCCTGGGCCAGCCCGCAATTGGCAAAGATGCCGGTGTGGCGACCGGCCGCTTCCACCTCGATGCCATAGACTGATTTCGGCAGCGGTCGCGTGGGCAGGCGCCGTCCGGATGCCATCGACGCAAGCGCCTGCACAACATGGTGGATCGGCCAGGCGGCAAAGCGGCCCGCTTCAACCGCACCTGTGGCAAACGGCCCCCCGATGCCCGCCAGCGCGATCCGGGCCACAGCGCTATCTGCCGCAATCGCGTAGGCCCCCACCGCAAATGCTGCGCCGAAAGCGCTGCGCTGGCGCGGATCGTCCATCGCCATGGCCAGGCGATCGAGGCCCGGATTGTCGGCCACATCCGCACCGTAGGGGTTGGAACGCATGCCGATACTGGCCAGCCCTAGGCGAAGCGAACGGGTGCCCGCAAGCGCTGTTGCGCTGGCATGGACGAAGGGCAGCGCCTCAAGCGTTTCGAATACCGACATATCATCGGCCGCATGCACGATCGCCGTTGTGGAATATGTCACGAAAGACCCCAGGCCCGTCGGCGGTGCGTGCCGGTTCAGCTCCGTGAAATTGGTGAGCATGCCAGCGCCAAGGCGCGCATCCGGAAAATGCGCGCCCGCGCTGCCTGCCGCCTGCTCTATGGTGCGGCCGGTCGGCCAGGGGCCGCTTGGCTGATAGCTTTTCAGAAAGGCCCGGGGCAGCGCGACGACGCTCGATGCCTCTAGCGACGCATCTCGCATGCGGTTGGCCAGTTCGGCGAGTTGCCCCTCGCTATCCCCCTCATCATCCACGACCAGTTCCAACTCGAACGGCCCGCCGAGCGCAGCCATGCTGTGAACCGTGGCCGCAAGATCGTCCTGGGCAAGATCTATGCGGATCAGCCGTGTTGCCTGCGGCAGGTGATCGAACAGCGCGCCCCCCGCGCGCGCCAGCCAATCGGGTGTTGCGGCCAGGGCGAGTTCGGGCAGAGTTGCCGCGAACGCTTCCTTCGCGGGCTGCAATGGCGCGGCGGAGGCGACGCCCGCTACCGCGAGCTCGATTGTTTGGGTGAGGCTCTTCCCCGCTTCGATGGCATAGGGAAACGGCAGGCTCAGCGGGCGGCAATAGGTTTTGAAAGACGCATCGGTCCAGTTCCGCTGATCTTCCATCTCGAAGGTTTCGCCGGAGAACGCGATCTCCACCGAAACGCCGTGGACGGTGTATTTCAGGCCAGCGATATCGAAGGCAGGCTGGCCCGCCATGATGTTTGCTGGAAACGCAGTTTGCTCCTCGGTTCCGTTCGCATGCAGAACCGTCAGGGGGCCGCCCGCAACGCCGTCAAGCGGATGGAGGAGCGTGAAGCCCGCGCGATTGGTCTCCACCGTTCGGATGGCCGTGAGTGTCAATGCGAGGTGCAGGCCGCCGGGCGTGAGTTGCACATCCAGATCGGCCTCGAGCGCACCTTGAAAAACGGAAAAGTGGCGCCGGTACCGGATGGCGCCATCCTGCTGCTCCACATGCTCTTGCACATTCTCCGGAACGGCGGTGCCCCAATTGGCGTCCCGAATGGGACAGTCCACGCCACGCACGATTTCTATCCCCCGATAGCTGATCTGCCGGATCGCCCCATCGGAAATCAGGGCTGAGAGCGGCCCGCACGCAACCGGATGGCCGGCGCTGGCCGCTGCCGCAGCCAGTGATGGCGCTTGAATCTCACCCAGAGCCAAAATGCTCCCCTCCCCGGATCATGGCGCGCTCCCCAGGCGCCAGATATGTTATACTGATTATACCAGTTTAAGCTTGTCAAGCGAGCTCGTCGTCACCCCCGCAAGAACCGCAGGCCGGCCCGCTTAGCCGGTCAGATTATCCTGATGATAAAGGGTATTGGCGCGGTTCAGATGATCGGCCATCTCCTGGGCGGCAAGATCGGCATCGCGCGCCTCGATGGCCCTCAGGATTGCTTCATGCTCCGCCAGCGTCAGTTTTTCGAGTCCCTGCCGCTGCACCATCTCGATGTGAAACTGCGCAAGCCATTCGAACAGCGCCTGGCTGAGGGAGGCAAAGATCGGGTTTCCGCTGATCGCCGCAATCGCGGCATGGAAATTGGCATCCAGTTCCATAAAGCGATGCGGATCGTCCTGATTATTGGTCTGAAGCACAAGGATGTGCTTGAGATTCACGATATCACCGGGCCTTGAGCGGGTTGCGGCAATCCGGGCCATCTGGGTTTCAAACGTTGCCCGCGCCTCCTTGAGATGTTCCATCGTCGTGGCGTTGTTTGACAGCAAATGCCGCATCGTCAGCGCCATCTGTGCGGCCATCATATCGAAGGAAGGCTCCGCCACGCGCGGGCGTTCCCCATGCTTGATTTCCGCAACGCCCATGCGCTGCAGATTCTGCATGGCTTCCCGAATGGCCGGCCGGCCCACTTGATACTGAGCCATCAGTTCCCGTTCCGACGGCAGCGTGTCGCCCGGCTTCAACCGTTTATCCCGGATGAAGGCCAGGATCCGCTCTTCGACCTGATCGGCCAGCTTTTTCCGGCGGATCGGCGATGGTTCAGAAGTCATGCCAGTTTTATCGCAAAGTCACCGCGTGGCTTCAAGCGGGCATTGGGCGGGCTGCAGATAGAGGTTGGCACCCTGGCCACACCGCGCGCGTTTTGGCTTTGCGGGGCCAAATGCCGGGCGCGACTGGGCTTGCGCACGGCCCCCGCAGGATCTGGTTGGTGCGCGGCCGGTCGGAGCGTGCCTTTCGCTTGGCGCGGGCAGGCGCCGTTGCGCTTGTGGCTGACACAGGTTCGGCACCCGGGGAGGATGCCGGCGCCCATCGCGCAACGCCGCGCGCGCCGCACCTAACGGTCGCGCGCAGGCAACCGTGGCATCGGACCCACTGTCTGGTGTGTCTGGCGGAGAGACAGGGATTCGAACCCTGGAGACGGTTTCCCGCCTACACGCGTTCCAGGCGTGCGCCTTCGACCACTCGGCCACCTCTCCGGTTTGGACGTCATAGCCAAGGAACCGCGTCTGGCGCAAGGCCGTTCGCACGAATTGCAGCATGCGTAACCGGAAGCGCAACCTCAATCGGGATCGAAATCCCGGTCGGGATCGATCAGA
>JANQPC010000001.1 GCA_028285485.1 Paracoccaceae bacterium
CAGCACGATGGTGCCGAAGAGCAAGAGGAAGATCGCCGCGGCCTCATCGAACCGCCCCTGCCCCCAGGCCATGGCGTTGCGCAGCTCGTATCCGATACCCCCCGCCCCGACGAAGCCGAGGATGGCCGAGGCGCGAATGTTGATCTCGAACCGCAAGAGCGCGTAGCTGAGGTAGTTGGGGGCGACCTGGGGGACGACGCCCAGGAGAATCCGCTGGTTCCAGTTCGCGCCCACGGAAGCCAGGCCCTCAACAGGTTTGAGGTCGGCGTTTTCGGCGACTTCCGAGAAGAGCTTGCCGATGGCGCCTGCGGTGTGGATGGCGATGGCGATCATCGCGGGCACGGGCCCGCCACCCATGACAAAGATCAGGACCAGCGCGATCACGATTTCGGGTATGGCGCGCATCACATCGGTGAAGCGGCGCACCAGCGGGATCAGCCGGGGGTAGCGCGCAAGCCCCCGTGTGCCATGCATCGCCAGAAGGAACCCCGCGAGCACGCCGATCAGGGTGGAGACGGCCGCGATATTGATCGTTTCGATCAGCGCGGGGAAGAACTTGGCCATGTAGCCCGGCAGGTTGGCGCGCTGTTCCCACGCCTCGCTCAGCACCGATTCCGGATAATCGCCGATATTGGCAATGCCGTCCCAAAAACCGCCCGCGTTGCGCTCATCGGCAACCATGAAGCCGGCAACCATCAGGAGAACGAAGATCAGCAGGGTGAGCCCGCCATACAGGCGCTTGCGCTGCGTCAGCTCAAGATAGGCCGCCTGCACCGCATCTACGCTTGCCGGGCGACTGCCGGTGCCGCCCGGACCCGCCGAAATATCTGTCATGCCCCGTTCGCCCCTCGCAACGTGAACGGCGGGGGCGCCTTGGCCCCCGCCGTCAATCTTTTCAGCCGCTTAACCGCCGATTTTGGCTTTGCGCGCTTCGATGACCGAAAGGTAGGTCTCGTGATCAACCGGCTGGAAGCCCAGCGTTTCGCCGGCCGCCACGCCATAGGCGCAATCCTGATCCCGCTCGTGCAGGCCGTCGACCAGTTCGGTCATGGTGGCGCGCACATCGTCCGGCAGGGCCTTGCGCAGAACGATCGGGCCCTCGGGGATCACCTTCGATTTCCAGATCTGGGTGAGCTCGTTCATGTCCACAAGCCCCGCATCAACCGCCTTGCGCAGCGCGCCGGAATTGTAGCCATCTTCCCAGTTGCCCTGGCCATCGGCCCAGGTCACGCCGGCATCGATATCGCCGTTGAAGACCGCGACGATGGTCTGCTCATGGCCGCCGGTGAAGGTGACCTCACCGAAATAGTCGCCCGATTCCATCGTGGCGCCCGTGGCTTCGGGGATCTCGATCGAGGGGATGAGGTAGCCGGAGGTCGAATTTGGGTCACCGAACCCGAAGACTTTGCCCTGCATGTCTTCAAGCGAAGCAATACCGCTTTCGGTGCGGGCAAAACCGATGGAGTGATAGCCGATCGAGCCATCCATGTTCACCTTCACAAGCACCGGCTCAACCGCTTCGGGATCTTCCAGATAGGTGGCGGCGTAGGACGAGGCGCCGAGCCAGGCCATATCGATCGTGCCGCCCAGCAGGCCCTGGATCACGCCGTTATAGTCGGCGGGGGCAAAGAGCTTGGTCGGCACGCCCAGCGCCTCTTCGGCATAGCCTTGCAGGCAGCTGTAGCTGTTCAGACGGTCCTGCGCATTTTCGCCGCCGAGGATGCCGATGCGGAACTCTTCAATGCCGTCGGCAAGCGCGCCGGTCGAAAGCGCTGTCGAGGCGGCAAGGGCAAGAGCAAGGGTGCGTTTCATTTCGTTCTCTCTCCATGATCGCGCGGGGAACGCCCACGCTTTTTCTTGGTTGGACAGTTGGTTACGCCGTTGCGGCGTGTGGCTCAGTGCGGTTGAGCGCACCGATTTCGGTTGAGGTCGCGGCCTCGGAAAAATCCGCCCCGGCCCCGTAGATATCGCGGGCCACCCCGGCGGTAAGCTGCGCCGGCGTGCCATCGAACACGATGCGTCCATCGCGCATCCCGATCACGCGGTCACAGTAACGGCGCGCTGTGTCGAGCGTGTGAAGGTTGGCGATGATCATGCGCCCGTCTTCTTCGTGAATGCGGCGCAGGGCCTCCATCACGATCTGGGCGTTCATCGGGTCAAGCGAGGCGATGGGTTCATCGGCAAGGATGATCTTGGGATCCTGCATTAGCGCCCGGGCGATGGCCACGCGCTGTTGCTGGCCGCCCGAGAGCGCCTCGGCGCGCTTGGCCGCCTGTTCGGAGATGCCAAGCCGATCGAGAATTTCGATGGCGCGGTGAATATCCTCGGTGGGATACAGGTTAAACATCGTCGCGAATGTCGAGCGCTTGTTCAGCGTGCCGTGCAACACGTTGGAGACCACATCCATCCGCGGGACGAGGTTGAACTGCTGGAAGATCATCGCGCATTCGGATTGCCAGGCGCGCTTGGCGGCTCCCGTCAGCGCGGTGATCTCGCGGCCCTCGAAGGTGATGGTGCCCTCGGTTTCCGAGGTCAGGCGATTGAGCATCCGCAGCATCGTGGATTTGCCTGCGCCCGAGCGCCCGATCACGCCGATCATCGCTGGTTGAGATACGTTGAACGTGGCCGCATCGACGGCGGTTTTGGAACCGAACCGTTTCGTCAGCCCATCGATTGCCAGCATGCATGCACCCCCAAGTTGCCGGCACGGGCTACGGGCGCTGCAAGACAGTTTCCTGTAGGTTTTGTGAAGATTTTGAAACGCGGGGCCTACAGGGGGATGACACCCTTTACAGGCGCGTCACATTCCCCGAGCTGCCGAAATTCTAGGCGTCGAGCAAAGCGCGGGCCGTGATCTCATCGGTGATCAGGGTTTCCGGCGCGAGCGCTTTGAGAGTGGCTGGCAGGATCACCGTTTTCTCCGGCCCGCCAGAAATCAAGACTTTGCCGGAGATACGCGCGAGCCGCCCCACCGGCATGGCGATCGAGCGGGCGTTAACTGGGGTATCCACCAGCCGCCCTTCGCGATCGAGGAAGTTGTAGAGCACGTCGCCCACAACGCCCGCATCGATCATCGCCTGGCGTTCGGCCTCTGTTACATGGCCCACGCGGTAGGATGTGGTGAGCGATGTGATCCCGCCGCAGGACAGCAGCACAAGATCGCAGCCTTCGGCCATCTCAAGGATCTGCTCAAGCCCGCATTGTTCCAGCAACGCCTCCTTGGTCTGGGGCGAATCGACAATTGCGGGGGCCGGGATCAAAAAGCCCTCTGCATTGAAGAGCTCGGCAAACTGCCAGGCGAATTCGGCGGGGTTAAAGCGGCGGGCCTGGGTGATCCCGCCCAAAAGCGAAATCACGCGCACGCCGCTAAGCGGGCGTTCCTCCACGAAGGGCAACATCGCCTGCAACGTGCGGCCCCAGCCCACCCCCACGGTCATGTCATTGGCCATGCAGCCCGTCACAAAGGCCCCTGCGGCCGAGGCGATCGCGCGGGTGGGATCGCCCTCGGGGTCAGAAAACGGGGCAACGATGGCGCGGGTAAGCCCGAAGCGATCTTCGAGCGTGCGCTCAAGCTCCACCAGCGGCGTGATATCGGATTTGATGCGGATCACGACTTCGCCGCGCGCTCGCGCGTCAGAGAGAAGACGGGTGATCATTACCCGGTTGGCGCCGAGCCGGGCCGCGACATCCGATTGCGTGAGGCCCTCCACGTAATAGAGCCATGCCGCCCGTACCCGCAGCTCTTTATGCGGATCGCGCGCGGGTCGCGGCCCGGCATCTTTTTCGTCGTGATCCTTCGCGGCCATGCGCTGCCCTGCATCCTGCCTCAGGGCGCGCATCATAGGTGCGCTGCGAGCAATTTGCCAATCTCTTCCGGCGCCTCGATCTGCGGCAGGTGGCCGATATTCTCGAAGAGATGAAGCGCCACCGCACCCTTGGCCTCCAGCGCATGGCGCCATGGGATAATGCGGTCGCGCCTCCCCCAGAGGATGCGGGTAGGCGCCTGAAGGCGCGCGAGCGCCGCGCGGAGATCGAAGGCCTGAACGCCATCGGGAAACAGCGCCTCTGCCATCCCCGCCTGCGCGGCGCGCAAGCCGGGATCGGCGCGGGCGGTCATCACCGCGCGGGCATAGCCATCGGTTACAATCGTTTCGTCATGCACAAGGCGGCGCAGCCAGGGTGCGAGGCTTTCCAGCCGGGTGGCGCGGGTGATACCGGTGAGCGCCGCGCCATCGATCTCGGGCCCAAGCCCCGCAGGCGCGATCAGGGTGAGGCTTTCGATGTTGCGCGGGCGGGTATCGGCGAGGGCCAGGGCAAGCGCGCCGCCAAGGCTGTGGCCGACAAGATGCGCGCGGGCAAGATCAAGCTCGGTAAAGGTGCGCCGGATCAGCGCCGCCAGCGCGGCAAAATCCGGGATCGGCAGGGTAGGCGAGCCGCCGTGGCCCGGCAGATCGATCCGGATCAGCGGGCGGTGCCTCAGCGCCGGTTCCAGCGGCGCCCAGGATGCCGCATCGCTGGCAAAACCGTGGAGCAGGATCACCGGCGTGCCGGTGCCCCCCTTCGCGCGGGTGATCGAGAGCGCGCCGCCTTGCGCAGGCGCGGCAGAGGCTTTCAGCAGCGCGGCCACATCGCCCGCCTGGATGCGGCCCCGGGGGCCGGTGCCCGCAACGGCGGCCAGATCGATACCACCCTCCCGCGCGAGGCCCCGGGCACGGGGCGTTGCGCGCAGGCCCTCGGCGGCCGGGATCGCCGCAGCGTGGGCGGGTTCGGGCGCGGCCTCTTCCTTTGGGGCGGGCGCGGCAGGCACCTCCTCAGCGGCGGGTGCGGCAGAGGGCGGCGCGCCCACCTCTTCGCCCTCGGCATAAAGCCAGGCCACAGGCTCCCCAATCGCGATTTTCGTGCCTTCGGGCGCCAGGTGATGCAGGATGCCCGATGCGGGCGCCTCCACCTCCATCGCGGCCTTATCGGTTTCGATATCGAAAAGCGGATCGCCCGCGTCCACCATCTGGCCAGCCTCCGCGTGCCACGCCATGATGGTGCCGGAGGCCATATCCATATCGACCTTCGGCATGATCACTTCGGTGGGCATCAGGTTCGGCCTTGCGCCAGCGCCGCAGCGGCTTCAACGATATCGGGTACCTGCGGCACCACGGCTTTCTCAAGCTCGGGGTTGTAGGGGATCGGCGCGTCGGCCCCACCCAGCCGCACGATGGGCGCATCCAGGAAATCGAAGGCATCGCTTTCGGCCACCATCGCGCTCACCTCGGCGCCCACACCAAGGGTTTTCACCCCTTCGTAAACGCAGAGAAGCCGCCCGGTTTTCCGCACCGAGGCCAGCACGGTTTCGCGATCCATCGGGCGCACGGTGCGCAGATCGATCACCTCAGCCTCAACCCCGCTTTTGCCAAGCTCATCGGCCGCCGCAATCGCCTTCTGCGCCATGATCGAGGTTGCCACGATTGACAGATCGCTGCCCACCCGCCTGATTGCGGCCTTGCCGATGGGCGTGTGGTAGCGGCCCTCTGGCACCGGGCCCTGCATCTTGTAGAGCAGCTTATGCTCGAAAATCATCACCGGGTCAGGATCATCGAGCGCGGCCAGAAGCAGGCCCTTGGCATCTTCAGGCGTGGAGGGTTGAACAACCTTCAGCCCCGGCACGTGGCCCAGCCACGCCTCCAGGCTTTGCGAATGCTGGGCCGCCGCACCGGTGCCGGAGCCCGCCGGAAAGCGCATCACCACCGGTACGGAAACCGCGCCGCCCAGCATGTAGCGTAGCTTGGCGGCCTGGTTCACGATCTGCTCCATCGCGAGCGTGGCGAAATCGGAAAACTGGAACTCAAAGATCGGCCGCAAGCCCGTCAGCGCCGCGCCCACGGCCACACCCGCCCCGCCAAGCTCGGAAATCGGCGTGTCCATCACACGGGTCTCGCCGTATTTCTCTACCAGATCGCCCGTCACCTGGAACGCGCCGCCGTAGACGCCGATATCCTCGCCCATCAGCACCACGCGCTCATCCTCGGCGAGCGCGATATCCATCGCCTCTCGGATCGCCTCGGCATAGCTCAGCGTGCGCACCTCGGGCGTGTTTTCCGCATTCATGCGGCGGCGCCTCGGGCAGTGGCGGGGGTGTAGACGTCACGCGTGGCCTCCGCGATCTTCGGATCGGGGCTCTCCTTGGCAAAGGCGATTGCCTCGGCCACGGTTTCGGCCACCTCTTCTTCGATCTTCGGCAGATCGGTCTCGGTGAGAATGCCGTGATCGATCAGCATCCGGCCCATCCGCGCGATCGGGTCTTTCGCCTGCCATTCCGCAATCTCTTCCTTGGTGCGGTAGCGGTTCCGATCCGATTTCGAATGTCCGCGCCATCGGTAGGTCACGTTTTCGATCAGGCTCGGCCCCTCGCCGGCCCGGGCCCGCGCCACGGCGGCATCCACCGCCTCGGTGACGGCGGAGAAATCGTTGCCATCCACCGTTTCGCCCGGCATCGCATAGGCCGCGGCGCGCTCGGCCACATTCTTCACGGCTGTCGACCGTTCGGTGGATGTCGACATCCCATATTTGTTGTTCTCGCAGACGAAGACGACCGGAAGCTTCCAGACCGCCGCCATATTGAGCGCCTCATGGAAGGCGCCTTCGTTATTCGCCCCGTCACCGAAGAAACATACGGTCACGGCGCCGGTGCCCAGCCGCTTGGCCGAAAGAGCGGCGCCCACGGCGATGGGCAGCCCGCCGCCCACGATGCCATTCGCGCCAAGATTGCCCTTTTCGACATCGGCGATGTGCATCGAGCCGCCGCGCCCCCGGCAATAGCCGGTCTCCTTGCCGAAGAACTCTGCAAACATCTTGCCGAGATCGGCGCCCTTGGCCACGCAATGGCCATGGCCGCGATGGGTGGAGGTGATCTTGTCATTATCGCTCAGCGCCATGCAGGAGCCAACCGCCGAAGCCTCCTGCCCGATGCTCAGATGCATCGTGCCGTGGATCAGGCCGCGCATGTAACTATCTTCGGCACCCTCCTCGAAGCGGCGGATGAGATACATCTTGCGCAGCGCTTCGATCAGCGCCTCCGGGCTATAGCTGCGCACCGCATAGGGCGTGTTGGCATCAAGCATCTGCGGGTTCCCGGCCATAGATCATCTCATCCTGCCGCTGCCGCATCGCCACGATGGGCGCATCGGGCAGCGCCGTGTTGGCGGCGGTGATAAGCGCGCCTTTGGCGATAGGTTGCGTCACCGTCGCGCCCGTAAGCAGCCCTGCCGGGTGCGCCTCGGCAGCGCGGGCGCGGGAGACTTCCATCGCCCAGGCGCGATAGGTGTATTCGCCGATCTGATCGAGCGTTTCGCCGGGGCTCAGATCGCGCTTGGCCACGGCGCATACTTCCGCGACGGGCTTATCAAGCGGCACCATATCGGCCTTGCCATACAGCACCGCCCGCGCGCAGGTCAGCGGAACTTCCAGCGAGGTGAGGTGATAGGGGCGGATGAAGCTGAAATAGGGGCCCTCGCCCATCTTGAGATCGGTCATCCGCTCATGCACGCGCGGATGCTCGGCTTCGACGATCACGAACACGCCCGGCGCCAGCCCCTGCCCCACCGAGTAATCGACGCGGCCAATATCGCTCAAAAGCCCGCCATCCTTCATCGGTATCAGGGTTTTGGCGAGCTCTTTCGGCCCTGCGGCGGGCCCATGCATGCCATCGCAATCGGGGATCAGGCCGGTGGCATTGCCGATGGCGCACATTTCAACCATCGTCTTCGAGCCATCCACGAATTCAACGAGAAGCCGCGGGTTCATGTTTCGCCGCGTGGCCTCTTCCACATACGCATCGGGCGTGGCGTCGAAGTTAAGCGGATTGTTCTTGCCCTTGCCTGCGCAGACGATCCGGTGGCCCATAGCCGAGGCAAATTCGATCAGCTCCATGCAGGAGGAGGGCTCATCGCCAGCGCCGAGAGAGTAGACAACGCCCAGACGATCGGCCTCGCGGCGCAGATAGGCGCCGATCGTGACATCGGCCTCCACATTCATCATCACCAGATGCTTGCCGCGCTCCATCGCGCGCAGGCCGATCTCGGCGCCTACGGCGGGAACGCCGGTGGCATCGATCACAACGTCGATCAACCCTGACTCAAGGATGTGATCGGCGCTGTCGGCAATGGCCGTCTGCCCGCCCTCGATCGCCGCGTTGAGCGCATCGGCGCTTGCCGCATCGGCACTGCCGCCCGCGCCGCGGCGGGCGATTTCAACGGCGCGATGGGCGGCGGCCGGGTTGATATCCGCAATTGCCGCAACATCTACCCCATCCATCATGCCTGCGCGCGTTACGATATCGGTGCCCATCTCGCCCGAGCCGATCAGGCCCACGCGCACCGGCGCGCCCGCTGCGGCGCGCGCCGCAAGATCCCTCGCCAGCCCGGTAAGAGCGATGTTGGATGCCATTGTGCAAACCCTACGCTTCGGTCGGCGCGAGTCTGTTGAACTTATGTTCGCAAGTCAATTGTTTTGTTCTTGCGCCCCGCGCACGATTGCTGCGCCGCAGCGACTTTCCAAGTATCATTGCGTCGCCCGCGCGATATGATAAAGGCTTGACAGGTAACCAGATGCGAACAAAAGTTGTGGTACAGTTCAAAGTGTTCACGGTTCGGCGCGTCAGGCGGCAACCGCCCGCTTAACCCCGGCGCAAGAAGCACACACCATCATGGGAGGATACTCGATGGCATTTAAACCCAATCTATCCCGGCGCTCGTTCCTGAGATCCGGTGCCGCCGCGGGCGCAGCGCTCGGCGCATCCGGCCTTGCGCGCCCCGCTCTGGCCGCCTCGCACCTGCCCGATCCGCAAAGCGTGCTCGATCAGATCTCGATCGCAGGCTACGTGCGCGAGGATTACCGTGAGCTTTACGGCATGTCCGACGACAAGCCGATCTGGGACAGTTCGAAGGACTGGATCCGCACGGTTGACTGGGAGCAGGTGCGCTCGGAACTCTCCGGCTCCACCGTGCGCTTCGCCATCGGCGCGGCGGACCAGGAATCTGCCGCCGAGGGCCTTGAGCCCTTCAAGCAGCTTTCCGGCATTGAAGTGGAACTCGTGCCGATCCCCGATGACAGCTTTTACGACAAGGCGCTGGCCGAGTTCATCTCCGGCAACGCCTCGTTCGATGCGCTGCAGTTCTTCTCGCCATGGCTGGGCGATTTCGCGGCCCCCGGTTTCCTCTTCCCGCTCGATGATTTCGCGGCGAAATGGGGCCTGCCGCTTGATGACTTCTATGACACCTATCGCCTGAACTACGGCTTCTTCAACGGCCAGATGTTTGGCATCCCGTTCGATTGCGACATCCAGATGGTGCATCTGCGCAAGGGGTATATGGAGCAGATCCTCGGCGGTGAGATCGACAAGGTGAACTCGGTACCCACCTATGATGAGCTGATCCGCGTGGCGGCGGAGCTCAACCAGGTGGAGCCCGGCGTGTCCGGCGTGGGCCTGATGGTGGCGCCCGGCTTCTGGTCCACCTACACGTGGGAGCATATCGCGGCCCAGGCGGGCATGATGCTCTTTGACGAAAACTGGGAGCCGATCTTCAACGGCGAGGAAGGCATGAAGGGGATGGAGATCATCCTCGAACTGGCCAAGCACGCCAATGAAGGGCATGCGGGCGCCGGCTGGCCGGAAAACCGCGCGGCCTGGCTTGGCGGCCAGGTGGCCACTAATATTAGCTGGCAGGATAGCGGCACCCAGGCGATGCGGCCCGACCAATCGCAGATCGTGGATGATTTCGTAACCATCTACGAACCGCGCATCGAGGGCGGGCGGTTCGCACCGCCGAATATCGCGGGCTCAACCTCCTGCGTTTCGGCCTCGGCCCAGAACCCCGAGGGTGCGTTCCTGATGCTGGGCTTCCTCACCACCGCCTCGATCATGGCGATGAACGAGGCCAATGCGAACGGCGTGGCACCCGGCTACCGCTCGATCCTCACCAACGAGAACCTGCAGGCCGTGTCTCAGCCGGCGAAGGTGTGGGGCGACAGCCTGGATCACGCATGGTGCAGCCCGCGCCTGCCCGGGGCCTTCCCCATCGAGCAGGCCATCGGCAACGAGATCAACCGCGCCGTTGTGGGCCAGATCACGGGCAAGGAGGCGCTCGACAACGCCGCCGCGGCCGTGAAGCAGATCATGACCGACAATGGCTTCTACGCGGGCAACGATCCGGTAGACTATGCCGCAGCGGCACCGGGGCTCTACGTTGGGGAAGGCAAACCCCTGCCCTTCTGATCCCGCCCGCGGGAAACGAACGCGAAACAGGTATCAGGAATGACGGATTCCTCCCTGCCGAATGCCGGGGCGGCCTCAGCCGCCCCGGCAGCCCGCGCCCGGCGCAGCTTCAAGCGCCGGAGCAAGCGGCTGAAGGCCTGGTTCCCCTATCTGCTCGTTGCGCCTGCCGTGCTCTACCTTCTGGTGATCACGCTCTACCCGGGCATTTTCGCCATCGTTCAAAGCTTCTACGCCGTGAAGTTCGGGCCCTGGCGGCCCGTCGGCTTTGACAATTATATTAATCTTTTCAACGATTGGCAGTTCTGGAACGCGCTCTGGAACACCTTGGTTATCGGCTCGATTTCGCTGACATTGCAGTGCCTTCTGGCGCTCACCCTCGCCTATCACGCCTATCGCGACCCCTGGGTGCAGGGCTGGCGGATCATCTTCCTGATCCCGATGCTGTTCATGCCATCGGCGGTGGCCTTCATCTACAAGCTCTTCTTCCTCGACGGCCGGGTGTTCTCGGATCTCCTGATCCGGATCGGGCTGATCGACAGTAACCTTGCGATCCAGTCCTCGGTCTGGATGAGCCGCGGGCTTCTGATCCTCGCCGATGTCTGGCAGTGGACACCGTTCTTGTTCATCATCTTCGTTGCCGCGCTTCAGGCGCAGGATGAAGAGGTGGAGGAAGCCGCGCGGCTCGATGGCGCCTCGTGGTTTGCAATCTTCTGGAACATCTCGCTGCCGCTGATCAAACCGGTGATCGCGGTCGCGCTGATCCTGCGGGGGATCGACATCACCACGATGTTCACCAACGTCTTCATCATCACCAAGGGCGGCCCGGCCTTTGGCACCGAAACGATCAGCTACTTCATCTACCGAACCGGGTTTAAGTTCTTCAATTTCGGCTATGCCTCGGCGGCCTCCGTGATCATGCTGATCCTCACCATCATCGTGGCGCAGGTGCTTGTGAAGCGCGCCTTCGTTTCGGCGAGGGCGTAGGGTATGGCGACCGCGCGCAGATCAAAGGGCGAAAGCCGGTTCATCCGCTACCTGATCCTCGGGGCCTGGGCGCTCTTCTGCCTGCTGCCCGTGATCTGGTTCCTTTCCATCGGCCTGCGCCCGCGGGTGGAGATCATCACCCCGCGCCCGATCTACTGGCCCACCTTCTCGCTCGATGCCTGGCATATGATCTGGGAAGACTGGCCGATGGGGAAATACCTGCGGAACTCGGTTCTCGCGATCTTCGGCTCGGTGCTGATCGATCTGGTGCTTGCGATCCCCGCCGCCTTCGCGCTCTCGCGCTACCAGTTCCGGGGGCGTGACGATATCGCCTTCTACATCCTTTCCACCCGGATGATGGCGCCCGCAATCGTGGCGATCCCGATCTTCTTCCTGTTCCGGAATGCGGGGCTGCTCGATACGATCTGGGCGCTGATGTTCGTATACGCCGCCATCAATCTCAGCGTCGTCACGTGGATCATCCGATCCTACATGCTGGATATCCCCAAAGAGCTTGAAGATGCCGCGCGCACCGATGGCGCATCCGACCTGCGGATCTTGTGGGAGATCATCATTCCCGCGGTGCTTCCGGGGATCATCACCGCCTCTGTCATCGCGATGATCTTTGCGATCAACGAATTTCTTTTCACGCTGCTGATCGCCTCAACACCGGATGCCTACACCATGTCTGTTGCGCTGGCGAATTTCACCGGTGGGTCGGATGGCGTGATCTACAACGCCATCGCCCTCGTGGCCTTCCTGGCCTTCGTGCCAGTGTTCCTGGTTGTCGTGGCGATCCAGAAACACCTCAGCCGCGGCCTCACCATGGGCGCGGTGAAAGGATAAGCGCCGGGGGCGGCACAGTTAAGGTAAGGCGCCCGCAAGCGGGCGTGAGGGAGCAGGGAATGGCGCGGATCGAGCTTGAGGGCATCCAGAAGCGATGGGGCGATGTGTGGGGCGTGCGCGATGTAAATATCGACATCGCCGATGAGGAATTCGTCGTCTTCCTCGGCCCCTCGGGCTGCGGCAAGACAACCACGATGCGCATGATCGCGGGGCTCGAAGACCCCAGCGAAGGCGAAGTGCGCATGGATGGCGAGGTGATGAACGAGATCGACGCGCGCGATCGCGACGTGGCGATGGTGTTTCAGGGCTATGCGCTCTACCCCAACATGTCGATCTACGAAAACATCCGCTTCCCCCTGCGGATGCGGGGTGTGGCCAAGGCCGAACAGGATCGGCTGGTGCGTGAAGCGGCGGGGATGACAGAGCTATCGGAGTACCTCGATCGCAAGCCCGGCGCGCTTTCGGGCGGCCAGCGGCAGCGCGCCGCGCTTGCCCGCGCCATCGTGCGCCAGCCGCAGGCGTTTTTGATGGACGAACCGCTTTCGAACCTTGATGCCAAGCTGCGCCAGGCGATGCGGGTGCAGATCAAGCATATCCAGCGCGAACTCAGGATCACCACCGTTTACGTGACCCACGATCAGATCGAGGCGATGACGCTCGCCGACCGGATCGTGATCATGCAATCGGGCGCGATCCAGCAGATCGGCACGCCCGATGAGATCTATTCCGATCCCGCGAACACCTTCGTGGCGGGCTTCATCGGCGCGCCGCCGATGAACCTGATTGAAGGCACTTTGGCTGAGGGTACCTTCACCGCACCGGGCGTGACCGTGCCGGGGCTTGGCGGCGCCCATGGCGGGCCCGTTACCTTGGGCGTGCGGCCCGAGGATTGCCGCGTGGGCGGCGAGACCAGCCATGCCAGCGGCACCGTCTATGGCGTGGAGCCAACGGGGGATATGACCTATCTCACGCTGAAGGCGGGCGATAAGCTTCTGGAAATCAAGGCCCCTCGCACTTACCGCGCCGGTCTCGACAGCCCCGAGACGGTGGCCTTCGATCCCGCGCACATATACCTCTTCGATTCAGCAACCGGCGCGCGGTTGCGCTAGCGGACGGGAGCGGGCGATGCGGTTCGATTATACCTCGATGGGGTTTTACACATTCGATGCCCTCTGCCGGCCGGTGACGGAGATCCCGCCCGGCGGCGATACCTTCTTCGTGGAGGATTTCGCGCTCGCCGTCTCCGGCGCCGCCGGATCAGCCGCCATCGTGGCCGCAAAGCACGGGCTCAAGGTGCAGGCCGTGGGCGGCGTGGGCGAGGATCTCATGGGCGATTGGGTGCTGCGGCGGCTCGGTGACTTCGGCGTTGATGCCAAGCACATGCAGCGCTGCGCCGATCACATGACCTCTTCGAGCATCGTAACCACCCGGCCCGATGGCGCGCGGCCTGCGCTTCACAAACGCGGGGCAACGGCAGGGTTCTTCGTGGATGACGCGGCCCTGGATGACGTGCTTGATACCAAGATCTTCCATGTGGGCGGCGTGGGCCTCATGGATGCGATGGATGCCGGGCGCAACGCCGAGGTGATGGCCGAGGCGCGGCGCCGGGGCTGCACCACAACGCTCGATGTATTCGCCTCCACCCCCGATGATCTGCCGCTCATCAAGCCGCTTCTGGCCAGCACAGATTACTTCATGCCGTCGGAAGAAGAGGCGATGGCGCTTTCGGGGCTGACCGATTTTGAGGATATCGCGCGCTTCCTTCTGGATCAGGGCGCGGGCGCGGTGATCCTGACCCTTGGCGCAGACGGCGCGATGTATCGCGATCAGGCGGGCACGAAGATCGACATTCCCGCTTATCGGATCGACGTGATCTGCACCTGCGGTTGCGGCGATTGCTTCAATGCGGGGTTTGCAACCGGGCTGCATCTTGGCCGTTCGATCGAAGAATGCATCCGGCTTGGCCAGGCCTCTTCGGCGCAAAACGCCATGGGGCTTGGCAGCCAGGCGGTTGTGGCCGATCTCGCAACCACGCTGGCCTTCATGGAAAACACCCCCACCCGGTGATAAGACAACGGGCGAACTGCCCTGACCGAAGAGCCCGCCATGCGCCCGCCCTCCCCCTTTCCGCCCGCCTCGGCCTTCCAGATGCCGCTGCGCGATGCGATGCGCGGGGTGGCCACGCTGGCCGATCTCACCGAGGATGTGCTGGAGCCGGTGGCAAACCTTCTGCCCGGCCCCCTTCGCCGCCCGTTCGAGGGCGCGCTCAAGGCGCTGGATGATGCGGGCCACCGGTTCATCAGTGGGGCCATCGGGATGGAGGAAATCTCGGTCGCCTCCGATGTGCTGATGGGCAAGGAAGGCGATGGCACCCGGGCCGAGACCTGCGCGATGGTGCTGGCATTTGCCTGGGAACGGGTGCGCCAGGCCTGCGATCTGCCGCATCACCAGATGATAAGCGAGACGATCCTCGCCGCGCAGCTTGCCGCCGCGCCCGCAATTGCCGGCGAAACAGCCGCGGAACGGGCCGCAAGCCTTTTGGGATCGATCCGAAGCTCCGGCGCCATTGGCCGGGCGCCGGGGATGACGCGTCACCATTCCTCGGAAGAACAGCGCGAGATCGATATCGCGCTTGTGGCCGCCATGGTCTGGCTTCTGGCGATCCGCGGCGAAACGCTGGAAGAGGAAGAGCGGCTTCTCGACCTGTCGCTGGCCCTCACCCGTGCGCTTCAGGATGAGGTGCTGAGCGCGGTGGAAGAGCCCGTCCAACTGGCGCGGCAGTTGCAGCAACTGTCGGCCCACCTGTAGGGTGCGCCCATGGCCAGCCAAGATCTTTCCCTTGCCGATCAGCCGCTGCACAAGGCAGCCCAGCGCCTGCGCTGGTTTCTGGGCGCGTTTGAAGGCCAGGTGGCGCGCACCGAGGAGGAAACCGGCAATCGCTACGCGGTGGATCAGGATAAGCTTGCCGCGGTTTTTGTGGATTGGCTGAAGGCGTTCAACGCGCAAAAGCCCGCCTCGGCGGATGACAAGGTGGCCTATGTGGGCTTTGCCGCCGGGCTGATGCTGCGCACGCTCGTGGCGCAGAAGCCCGTGGCAATCGAGGCCACGCCTGAGGGGGCCGACCAGTCGAACCCCGCCTATTTCTGGCCCGAAGGCTATCTGTACGTGGCCTTCTGCCTGAATGTGCGCGGGCTTGTGCTGGAAAACGAGTTTCACGAGATCCAGCACCCCGGCGATGCGCTGACCGATGCGCGCACCTGGTGGAGCTTTCGCGAAAACGTGGCCAAGGATCCTTCGCTGGCCATTGCCTTTCTCGATCTCTTCGCGGGCGATGATCCGGAATGGGAGATGCCACAGATCTTCCGCACGGGCCGGGTGCGCGCGATTGCCGAGCGCTTCTACGAGGCCAAGGAAATCCCGCAAGACTAGCCGCCGATGCCGAACCCGTTGTTTGACACGCTCTTCGCGCCCCACATGGGCCGCGACACCCCGTTTCTGCACTTAGCTGACGGCAGCACGCTTTCCTACGCCACGTTCCTCGCCCGCGCGGCGCAATTCGCCCATGTTCTTGCGGCAGAAGGCGTGGTGGCGGGGGATCGCGTGGCGGCACAGATCGCGAAATCCCCAGATGCGCTCGCCCTCTTTGCGGCCACGGTGCAGGCAGGCGCCGTGTTCCTGCCGCTCAACACCGCCTACACCGTTGGGGAGCTTGGCTATTTCGTTGAAAACAGCCGCGCGAAGGTGCTGGTTTGCGACCCGGCGAATGCCCCGGCTTTGGCGCCGGTCGCCGGGGCGGTGGGGGCGGCGCTTCTTACGCTTGACGATACCGGTGGCGGAAGCCTCGCCGCCGCCGCCATCGGGGCCGCGCCATCCTTTGACACGGCGGGCCGTAACGCGGGCGATCTGGCCGCGCTTCTTTACACCTCCGGCACGACGGGCCGGTCCAAAGGCGCGATGCTGACGCAAAGCAACCTGATCTCCAATGCGCAGGTGCTGGCAAAGGCGTGGCGCTTCACCGCCGACGACGTTCTGCTTCACGCGCTTCCGATCTTTCACACCCATGGGCTTTTTGTGGCCACCAACATCACGCTTGTGGCGGGCGGATCGATGTTTTTCCTGCCGAAATTCGATCCTGATGCGGTGCTGGCCGCCCTGCCCCGCGCCACGGCGATGATGGGCGTGCCCACCTTCTACACCCGCCTTCTGGGCGAGCCCCGCTTCACCCGCGAGGCTGCAGAACACATGCGCCTATTCGTCTCCGGCAGTGCCCCGCTTCTGGAAGAAACGCACCGGCAGTTCGAGGCGCGCACGGGGCACCGGATTCTCGAACGCTACGGGATGACGGAGACGAATATGAACACCTCCAACCCCTATGAGGGCGCGCGCCGGGCCGGAACGGTCGGCCCCCCACTGCCGGGGGTGGAGGTGAAGATCACCGATCCCGAAACCGGCGCGGCGCTGCCCCGGGGCGAAGTGGGCCAGATCGAGGTGCGCGGCCCCAACGTGTTTGCGGGCTATTGGGAGATGCCGGAGAAAACCGCGGCAGAGCTGCGCGAGAGCGGCTTCTTTCTAACCGGCGATCTGGGGCGTTTTGACGGCGAGGGCTACCTGCAGATCGTGGGCCGCAGCAAGGACCTGATCATCTCGGGCGGCTATAACATCTACCCCAAGGAGATCGAGCTGGTGCTCGATACTCAGCCCGGTGTTCTGGAAAGCGCGGTGATCGGCGTGCCGCATCCCGATTTCGGGGAAACCGTGGTGGCGGTGATCGTGGCAAAGGCGGGTGCGGCGCCAGAGGAACAGGCGCTTCTTTCGGCCTGTTCTGGGGCGCTCGCTCGGTTCAAGCAGCCCCGGAAGATCCTCTTCACCGATGCCCTGCCCCGCAACACAATGGGCAAGGTTCAGAAAAACGCGCTTCGCGCCGAACATGGCGGCCTTTTCGCGCCGGATCAGGCCACGAAGTAGCGTGCGTGAATCGGCAGCAGGGCGGCGCCGATCGATCGGGCGCGGCGGCCCACGGCGGCCTCTTCGATCCGCAGGGGTTCGATGCCCGTGGCATCGAGCCCGCCAAAGGCCGCGCGCGTTGCCGCGGTGAGGCGCGCGCGAACATCTTCGGGCATCGCCCCGTCAACGAGCACCGCTTCAACCTCCACAATCGAACCGATAGCCGCGGCAACAAGGGCGAGGTAGCGCGCGGTCTCATCGATCCACGGGCCAAGATCGGCCTCGAAGGCGGACCAGTCGCTGGGGCTGGCCCGAAGCGCGCCCGGTGCCTCGCCGCGGGCCAGAAGCGCTGACTCGAGCACATGCAGCGAGGCCACGTTCAGAAGCTGCGTTACCCCGCCGCCGGGCATCGGCACCGGGAACGGCCCCAGCGCTGCGGCGTTGCGCGCGGCGCCGGAGACAACCTTGCCATTCAGCACCAGCCCGCCGCCCACAAAAGCGCCCATGAAGATATAGGCAAAATCCGAGAACTCCGATCCCCGGCCCTGCAAATGCTCGGCCACGCAGGCCGAGGTTGCATCGTTCTCGATGAAAGCCTCTAGCCCGGCGGCATCCGCCACGGCCTCCCCAAGATCAAGGTCGCGCCAGGCCCTGAGCGCGGCGGGCGGTGCGTTGACAAGCTCAAGCCACTGCCAGATCTGGTTCGGCCGCGCCACGCCGATGCCCGCCAGAAGCTCCCGCGCGCCCGGGCGGGCAGCGGTGATCGCGGCGCTGCTTTCGGCCAGAAACGCAAAGACGTTGTCGATCACCGGATAGGGGTAGGCGGTCGCGCGACTGTCGATCACGGCCCCATCGAAATCCACCAGAACAAGTTCCGCTGCCCGCCGCCCGATGCTGAGCCCCAGTGACAGAACGCCTTCGGGGTTGAGCGCCACGGGGATCGACGGCTTGCCCACCTTCCCCTTGATCGCGGCCCCGCGGGTGATCAGCCCCTCCGCCGTCAGGGCCCGGATGATGTTTGAAACCGTTTGCGCCGAAAGGCCGGAGCGGCGCGCGATTTCTGCGCTTGCCATCGCCCCGTGGCGACGCAGATAAGATAGGACAAGCCGCGCATTTTGGTCGCGCAAGCCCGATTGGTTTGATCCGCCAGCGGGATCCCGGATAAGCGTTTCGTTTTGCAGCACGGGGCGGTTGTCCTCCCCTCCAATCGTGAGGGGCATAGGGGCGTCTGTCAATTTATAAATCACTTTTATTTATTTATTGACCTGATGCGGGAATCGCTTAGGCTGATCTAACGCTGGCGTAAGCCCGGCGAGACAAATTCCTAGGGAGGACACCATGAAAAAACTGCTTCTCGGATCTGCTCTGGCAAGCCTGGCCATGGCGGGATCGGCCATGGCCGCAGGCCACGGCACGACCGTCTGCCTGATCACAAAAACGGATACGAACCCCTTCTTCGTGAAGATGAAGGAAGGCGCCGAAGCCAAGGCCGAAGAGCTTGGGATGACGCTGAAGGCCTTCGCCGGCAAGATCGACGGCGATCACGAAACCCAGGTGCAGGCGATTGAAACCTGCATTCTCGATGGCGCAAGCGGCATCCTCATCACCGCGTCGGACACATCTTCCATCGTGCCCGCCGTGCAGCAGGCCCGCGATGCCGGGATCCTCGTCATTGCGCTCGACACGCCGCTGGAGCCCATCGATTCAGCCGATGCCACCTTTGCAACCGACAACTACCTTGCCGGCCAGCTCATCGGCCAGTGGGCCCGCGCCAAGATGGGCGATGCCGCCGCCGATGCGCGGATCGCAACGCTTGATCTCAATGTGAGCCAGCCCACCGTGGATGTGCTGCGCAACCAGGGCTTCCTGGAAGGCTTCGGCGTGGATCTCGCCGATCCCAATGTGATCGGCGATGAAGACGATCCGCGCCTGGTGGGCAGCGACGTGACAGATGGGAACGAAGAAGGCGGCCGCCGCGCGATGGAGAACCTGTTGGCCCAGGATCCCACGATCAACGTGGTCCACACGATCAACGAACCCGCCGCTGCCGGGGCCTATGAGGCGCTCAAGGCCATCGGGCGGGAGAACGACGTGCTGATCGTTTCCGTCGATGGCGGCTGCCCGGGTGTGGCCAATGTTGAGGCGGGCGTGATCGGCGCCACCTCGCAGCAATATCCGCTGCTGATGGCCTCGCTCGGCGTTGAGGCGGTGAAGAAATGGGCCGACGAAAACGTCAAGCCAGAGCCCACGCCCGGCAAGGATTTCTTCGACACCGGCGTGGCGCTGGTGACCGACGAAGCGGTCGATGGTGTGGAGTCCATCTCCGTTGCCGAAGGCATGGATCTCTGCTGGGGCTAAGCCCGAATGGCACATCCTGAGGGGCGCCGCGGCGCCCCTCCACACGCAGGGCGACAGGCGCGCCGCGTTCTGCCATCATCACATTCGTAAGCGCATATTCTGAGGCCCTGGGGAGGGGGAGGATTGCCTATGTCAACGAACGATCCTGGTCGTGACGATTATGAAAGCGCGGTGGCGGGGAGCCCCGAAAAAGTGGCGGAATTTGAAGATACCCGCCGCGGCATTGTGGGGCACATCCAGCATCTGCTGCACGTAAACCCATCGCTCGTGCCGCTGATCGTGCTGGTGGCGGCAATCGTGATCTTCGGCATCCTCGAAGGCTCGCGCTTCTTCTCACCCTTCGCGCTGACCCTCATCCTGCAACAGGTGCAGATCGTCGGCATCGTGGCGGCGGCGCAAAGCCTCGTGATCCTCACAGCGGGGATCGATCTTTCGGTGGGCGCGATCATGGTTCTGTCATCGGTGGTGATGGGGCAGTTTACCTTCCGCTACGGGCTGCCCGTGGAGGTTTCTATCGTGTGCGGCCTGATCTGTGGCACGTTGATCGGGGCGATTAACGGCTGGCTTGTGAGCCGCGTGAAGCTGCCGCCCTTCATCGTAACGCTGGGCATGTGGCAGATCGTTCTAGCCGCGAATTTCCTCTATTCGAAGAACGAAACGATCCGATCCCAGGATATCGAGGCGAACGCGCCGCTCCTGCAGGCATTCGGCACCAAGTTCGAAATCGGCGGCGCCGTCTTCACCGTGGGCGTGGTGTTCTTGCTTCTGCTGATGTTTGGCCTCGCCTATGCGCTGCGATACACGGCCTGGGGGCGGCACGTCTACGCCGTGGGCGATGATCCCGAGGCGGCGGAGCTTTCGGGCGTGAACGTGCATCGCACGCTGATGTCCGTCTACATGCTCTCGGGCCTCATCTGCGCCTTCGCGGGCTGGGCGCTGATCGGGCGGATCGGATCGGTCTCACCCACCTCCGGACTGCTGGCCAATATCGAAAGCATCACCGCTGTTGTGATCGGGGGCATCTCGCTCTTCGGAGGCCGCGGCTCGATTCTGGGCTCGCTCTTCGGCGCCCTGATCGTGGGGGTGTTCACGCTGGGCCTCAGGCTTCAGGGCGCCGATCCGCAATGGACGTTCCTGCTGATCGGCGTGCTGATCATCGCGGCCGTTGCGGTGGACCAATGGATCAGGAGGCTTTCGGTATGACGGAACCGGTTCTCAAGGCGCGCGGGCTCGTCAAGCGCTTCGGCAAGGTAACCGCGCTCGATTCCTGCGATTTCGATCTGATGCCGGGGGAGATCCTCGCGGTGATCGGGGATAACGGCGCAGGCAAATCGGTGATGATCAAATCGCTCTCGGGCGCGATCCAGGTGGATGCGGGCGAGATGTCTCTCGATGGCAAGCCCTACCGCTTCAGTTCGCCCATCGAGGCCCGCGCGGCGGGGATCGAGACGGTTTATCAGACCCTCGCCATGTCCCCCGCCCTGTCGATCACCGACAACATGTTCATGGGCCGCGAAATCCGCCGCAAAGGGCCGCTTGGCCGCTGGCTGCGGATGCTCGACAAACCCGCGATGGAAACCTTCGCGCGCGAGAAGCTGAGCGAACTGGGGCTGATGACGATCCAGAACATCAATCAGGCGGTGGAAACGCTTTCGGGCGGCCAGCGCCAGGGCGTGGCCGTGGCCCGGGCGGCGGCTTTCGGATCGAAGGTGATCATCCTCGATGAACCCACCGCGGCGCTGGGCGTGAAGGAAAGCCGCAAGGTTCTGGAACTGATCCAGGATGTGAAATCGCGCGGCATCCCGATCATCCTGATCAGCCACAACATGCCCCATGTCTTCGAGGTGGCCGACCGCATTCACGTGCATCGGCTGGGCCGCCGGCTCTGCGTGATCAACCCCAAGGAATACACCATGTCGGATGCCGTGGCCTTCATGACGGGGGCGAAGGAACCGGGGGCGATCGCGGCCTAGCGCTTAACGCTTGCAGCGGGGCGGCGTTGCCCGCAGGGTCCGCCCCGAGCGACCCGCGAAAGGAGAGCCGCCATGCCTGCCCCACCCGTTTGCGATTTCGGCTGGAATGCCCCGGCCTTTGCGCTGCCCGCCACCGATGGGCAGCAATGTACGCTCGACAGCGTGCGGGGGCCGCGCGGCACGCTGATCATGTTCATCTGCAACCATTGCCCCTACGTGAAGGCGATCACGGGCAAGATCGTGCGCGATGCGCGCGATCTGGTGGCGCTGGGCGTTGGCGTTGCCGCGATCTCATCCAATGATGCCGTGGCCTATCCCGAGGACAGCTTCGAAAACATGGGGAGGCTTTCCGCCGAGAAAGCCTTTCCCTTCCCCTACCTTTACGACGAAGATCAAAGCGTGGCCCGGGCCTATGGCGCGGTCTGCACCCCGGATTTCTTCGGCTTCAATGCCGATCTGGAGCTGCAGTATCGCGGCAGGCTCGATGCCTCCCGCGCCCAGCCCGCGCCAGATGATCTGCCGCGCGATCTTTACGAGGCCATGGTTCAGGTGGCCGAAACGGGCCGGGGGCCCGCCGCGCAGGTGGCCTCCATGGGCTGTTCCATCAAGTGGAAGGCCGCGTGACAGCGGCGGTGCTCTTCGATCTTGACGGTACGTTGATTGACAGTGCGCCTGACATTCACGCGCTTGCCAACCGTATCCTTGCCGCCGAAGGCGCCGCGCCGCTGAGCCTTGAAGAGGCACGCGGTTTCGTGGGCCGGGGGGCGCCGGCTTTCGTGGCCCGGATGCGCGCGGCGCGCGGGCTCCCCGAAGCCGAGGAACCGCGGCTCTTGGAGGCGTTCCTCAGGGGGTATGACGGTGCGGTGGGTCTGACCCGGCCCTACCCGGGCGCGCCCGAGGCGCTTGAGGCTCTGAAAGCCGCGGGCCATCCGATGGCGATCTGCACCAACAAGCCCGAGGCGCCCGCCCGCGCGGTGCTGGCCCATCTTGGGCTGGACCGTTTCTTCCCCGTCACCCTCGGGGGCGACAGCGTGGCGCGCAAGAAGCCAGACCCCCTGATGTTGGAAGAGGCCCGCGCCGCCCTTGGCGCGGAACGCGCGGTGTTCGTGGGCGACAGCGACGTGGACGCGGAAACCGCCGAACGCGCGCGCCTGCCCTTCCTGCTGCACACCAACGGCTACCGTTCGAGCCCGGTTGAGGCGCTGCCGCATCGCGCGCGCTTCAGCGCGTTCGCCGCCCTCCCGGCCCTGGTTTTCGAAGCCACTGCGGAGTTTTCCGGCGCCAGGCGCAATTAACGGCACCGAAAGGCGCCGCACCTAGGGTGCGCCTCGCCGGCGGCGCCGGCGTTACGCGACCCAGGAGATTGCCCATGTTCATTGCCCGCCCCGCAGCGCTGCTGCCCGCGCTTGCCCTTTCGCTCGCCGCCAGCGCCGGTTCGGCGCAGGATTTCAACGCCGCGATGCAGAGCTATCTCGACAGCACGATCAGCGGCTTTGCCAATCACGATATTCTGGTGGAGGCGATCCGCGCGCAGAATGGCGAAACCGCGGGGCTGAGCCAGGCCGATATCGACGCGCTCGATACAGCCTGGCGGAACGAGGTGGGGCTCTCGTCACAGCCCACGATCGACCCGGTGCTCAACAACGCCGCATCGGATTTTCTGCGCGGCGTCGTGGCCGACGCGGGCGGAACGATCACCGAAGTCTTTGTGATGGATGCCCGCGGGCTGAACGTGGCCGCCAGCGCGGTGACCTCGGATTACTGGCAGGGCGATGAGGCCAAGCACAGCGAAACCTACGCCAACGGCCCCGGCGCGGTGCATTTCAGCGAAATCGAGTTCGATGAATCGAGCCAGACCTACCAGGGCCAGATCTCGCTTTCGATTGTTGACCCGGCCTCGAACGAGGTGGTGGGCGCGATAACGGTGGGCGTTGACGCCGAGGCGTTGTTCTAAACCCCGACCCCGAAAAACACGCGGAAGGACATGGCCATGGCCAAACCCAGGGTGGCGCGGATTTTCAGTTCCGTCTTCTTCAAGGTCATCGCCATGATGGCGCTGACGGTCGCCGCCGTCAGCGCAATGCTGCTTTACCAGGCCAGCGTCGTGGCCACGAACACCGCGCGCGACGGCCTTTTCAAGCTGGCTGAACAATCAACAGAAATGGTGGCCCAGCGCGCCGCGGGCGCCGTTCGCTTCGGCAGGCGGGACGATCTGCAAACCCTGCTTGAGTCAACGATGACAAGCCTGAACGGCTCTGTGACAACGGCCATCGTTCTGAACGGCGAAGGGGCGCTTCTGGCCCGCCATGGCGGGGCCGCAAGCCGCGCGCTTTCGGAGGCCGCGGCGCGCGCCCGCTCCACCGGCGCGGCCACTCTTGATCGTGCAGCGCTGGTTTCGGCAGAGCCGGTCTTCGCGCCGGATGGGGCCACGGTGATCGGGTCCGTCGCAGTTCTATGGGATCACAGCGCGGCGCTTGCGGAGATCGCGGCGGCACGGAACGAGAAGATCCTTGGCGGCATGCTGATGGCGCTCGCCGCGTTTGTGCTATGCGGCTTTGCGGTGCGGGCGATGATCTCCCGCCCGCTTGCGGGTGTGCAGGCGGCGATGCGCGGCATTGCCAGCGGCGATTACGCAGTGCCTATCCCCGCCCTGGGCCGGGCGGATGAAATCGGCGGCATTGCCGAAGCGCTGGCCACGTTTCGCGATGAACTGCGCGATGCCGCGGCAGCGTCGCGCGATGCTCTCTTTCGTGGCGCCGGGTTCGAAGGCAGCTCGGCCGGCCTTGTTCTGGTGGATCCCGAGGGCCGCATTACGCATGCAAACCCGGCCTTTCAGGCGCTGGCCAAAACCCACGCATCCGCCTTTCCGGGCCTGCCGATTGATGGGCCAATCGAAGGGGTGGGCCTTGAAGAGATCAATCCCGCCTTCCGCGCCGTTGCCACGCTTCTGACCAATGTCGAAGCTTTGCCCGCCACCCGGGATCTTGTGGCCGATGATCACCATTTTGAGGTGCATGTGAACGCGATCCGCGACCCCGAGGGCGCGGTGTTCGGCGCGGTTCTGGAATGGGCGGATGTTACGGCGCGGCGGCTCAACCGCGCAATTCTCGACACGCTCGATACGCATCAGGTGAAGGCCGAGTTCGCGCCGGATGGGGCGCTTCTGGCCGCAAATGACGCCTATCGCGCGATGATCGGCGATGGCGCGGCGCAGCCCCTCCCCCAGGCCATCCGCGATGCCGGCGGGGCAATTCCGCTTTCCCTCCCCGAGGCGCGCTTTGGCGACTTCTCGGTCACGGGCGCCGATGGCCGGATCAGCCAGCTGCATGGCGGCGTCTGCCCTGTGCGCAACCGCCAAGGCGCCTTGATGCGGTTGGTTGTGATCGGCGATAACGTGACCGAAATGCGCATGGCCATGGCCCGGGCGGAAGCCGAACGCGAAGCGCTGACGTAGGCGCAGGACCACATGATCCAGGCTTTGCGCGGGGCGCTCGAAGGGCTGTCCGACGGGGATCTGACCCTGCGGTTGGAAACGCCCTTTGCCGAGGAGCATGATCAGCTCAGGCTCGATTTCAACAGCGCGATCGATGGGCTCGACCGCGCGATTGCGGCTGTGATGGAGCGCGCGTGGCTGATCAAGGGCGAGGTGACCGAAATCTCCGGCGCCGCGGGCGATCTTTCGCGGCGGACAGAGCATCAGGCCGCCACGCTGGAGCAAACCGCCGCCGCGATCGCTGAGATCACCGCCTCGGTCAGCAGCGCGGCCGAAGGCGCGCGCAAGGCCAATGAGGTGGTGAACGAGGCGCGCGAGAATGCCGAGGCTTCCGGCGGCGTGGTGCAGGATGCCGTTGCCGCCATGGGCGAGATCGCCGAAAGCTCCACCAAAATTTCCAGCATCATCAGCGTGATCGACGATATCGCCTTTCAGACGAACCTCCTTGCGCTCAATGCGGGGGTTGAGGCGGCGCGGGCCGGGGATGCAGGGCGCGGCTTCGCCGTGGTCGCCTCGGAAGTGCGCGCGCTCGCGCAGCGTTCTTCCGATGCCGCGCGCGAGATCAATGCGCTGATCTCCACATCTGGCGAACATGTGGAGCGGGGCGTGACGCTGGTTGGCAATGCAGGCGATGCGCTGCGCCACATCGTCGAATCGGTCAGCGGCATCTCCGAACATGTTTCGGGCATCGCCGCATCGGCGCAGGAGCAATCGGCAGGGCTTGCCGAGGTGAATACGGCCATGAGCCAGCTCGATCAGGTGACCCAGCAGAACGCCGCGATGTTTGAGGAAACGACGGCTGCGAGCCAGGCGCTGAACGGCGCTGCCGGGGAGCTTGGCGCGGCCGTGGCGCGCTTTCGCGTTGCCTCCGCCCCTGCCGCAGCCGCGATCGCCTCGCCCGCCGCGCCACCCGCCGCACTGCCCCGGGGTGACGCCGTGTGGGACCAGGCCGCCGCGGATGGGGTGCCTGGCGACGGGGCTCTCGGCGAACAGAGGGATCCGCAAGACGCGACTGCCGCCCCGGCCCTGGCCGCGACCGGCACCGATAATGGCGCAGCCGAATTTGATGAAGACGATTGGGAGGATTTCTGACCTCTCCGGCCCGCAGGGCTGCACCGGCCCGCCAAGTGCGTCGGCGCGTTCCGCCCGATGCCGCCACGCGAGCAGAGCATGATCCGCGCTCCCGGCGGAATGACCTGGCGGCGCCAACACCGCCCGGGCGGCCCCCTTTCACAGGCACGCGGGCCACCTCAAAGAGCGCCCCGCACCGCCGCGACGCCACCGCCTTCACCCTCGATCACCGCCTTTCGCCAGCACGCTCCCGATCCGCGCAGTCGCTGCGCCCCGGGCCCGGGCGCCTAGCTCCCCGCAAGCGCCGCGCGGTACCAGCGCACAAGCGCATCGCGTTCCTCAGGCTCCATCCAGGTGATATTGGCCGGCGGCATCGCGTGGCTCACCCCGGCCTGCAGCATCACCTCGCGCGCATGCCGCGCCACATCGCCCTCGGTTTCAAGCAGCACGCCCTTCGGCGCCCAGAGGATGCCATCCCAGGCCGGCTCCCGCGCATGGCACATTGAACAGCGGCCCAGCACGATGTTGTAGGCCTCCTCGAACTCCGCGACCTCCACGAAACCCACCTCGCGCGGGGTAAGTGCGCGCGCCTCGGCCTCTTCAACCGAACGGAACATCGGTGCGGTGGAAAGCCCCATGATGGCAATGAAAAGGACCACGGTGATCGCCCAGGTCCAGCTCGGACGGCCCTGCCGCGCATGCATCGAATTGAAATAATGGCGGATCGTAACACCCATCAGGAACACCAGCGCCGCGATCAGCCAGCTCCACTCCGTGGCAAAGGCCAGCGGGTAGTGGTTGGAGAGCATCAGGAAAATCACCGGCAGGGTGAGGTAGTTGTTATGGGTGGAGCGCAGCTTGGCGATCTTGCCGTATTTCGCATCGGGCTGCCGCCCCGCCTTGAGATCGGCCACGACGATATGCTGGTTGGGGATGATGATCAGGAACACGTTGGCCGACATGATGGTGGCGGTAAACGCCCCCAGATGCAGAAGCGCCGCGCGGCCCGTGAAGATCTGATTATACCCCCAGGACATCGCGATAAGCATCGCAAAAAGCAGCAACATCAACACCGTAGGCCGGTTTCCAAGCGGCGATTTGCACAGCGCATCATAGATCACCCAGCCCACGGCCAGTGAGCCCGCAGAAATCAGCACCGCCTGCCAGACCCGCAGATCGGCCTTCTCGGGATCGATAAGGTAAAGCTCCGCCCCCACCCAGTAGACAACCGCCAGAAGCGCTGCGCCCGAAAGCCAGGTGGCGTAGCTTTCCCATTTGAACCACGTCAGATGCTCGGGCATCGCGGCAGGGGCCACGAGATATTTCTGGATGTGGTAGAACCCTCCGCCGTGCACCTGCCATTCCTCCCCATCCGCGGGCCCGGGGATCGTGCGGTCCAGGCCCAGATCAAGCGCGATGAAATAGAAGGACGAGCCGATCCAGGCGATCGCAGTGATCACATGCAGCCAGCGCACCGCGAATGAGATCCATTCCCAGATGATCGCGAGTTCGAACATGGGGTGCCGGGCGCTCCTGAACCGAGAGAGATGCGGAAAGAGTAGCCCGGCGGGATTTTCTTCGGTATTCGGGAAATCCTCCGAGCAGTTTCAAAACTGCCCTGATAATCCGCCCTGCCGCTTTTCTGAGCACAAATGTCCTACCTCGATAACATCCGCACCTTCACCCGCGTCTACGATCTGGGCTCGATGTCGGCCGCGGCGCGGGATCAACGGATTTCCGCTGCCGTCGCCTCCTCCCGCATCGCGCAGCTGGAATCGCATCTGGGCGTGCGGCTCTTTCAGCGCACAACGCGGCGGCTGCGGCCCACCGAACAGGGGCGGCTCTTCTACGAAGGCGCGCTGAAGGTGATCGAAGCCCTCGATGCCGCCGAAGGGGCGGTGACGCAAATCACCGGCACTCCGCGCGGCGCGCTGTTCGTGGCCGCCCCGCTGGGCGTGGGCCGCCGCTTCATCGCCCCTGCCGTGCCGGAGTTCAAGGCGGCCTATCCGGAGATCGATGTGCGCCTGCGCCTGTCCGACAGGAAGATCGATCTCACCGCGGAAGGACTTGATATCGCTCTTTTTCTGGGCGTTCCGGAGGATTCCACGCTAAAGCTAAAGAAGATCGCGGATTGCCCGCGCCTTCTATGCGCGGCCCCCGAATACATCGCGCGGCACGGCGCCCCCGCCGATGGCGCGGCGCTTGTGGCCGATGGCCATGCCTGCCTCAACCTGCGCTTTCCCGGCGCGCCGGAATTCCGGTGGACGTTGCAAACACCTGATGGCCCGAAGCGGTTTGACGTGACCGGCCCTTTCGAATCCGATGATGGCGATGTGCTGACCGAATGGGCGCTCGCGGGCCATGGGATCGTGCTGAAGCCGATCTTCGAAGTGGCGACTTATCTCGAAGAGGGCCGCCTGTTGCCGGTGGCCGAGGCCACGCCGCCCCTGCCCGTTCAGTTGGGCTTCCTCTACGCGCATCGCCGGTTGCAAGACCCCAAAGCGCGGCTTTTCATCGATTTCATGGCCGAACGGATCGCCGCTCAACTGCCCCGATAGGTGGAGTAGCCGAAGGGCGATAGAAGAAGCGGCACGTGATAGTGCGCGGGTTCCGACATGCCGAAACGCAGCGGCACGACATCCAGAAAGCGCGGGGCCTCCGGCGGCACGCCCGCGGCATCGAGATAGGCGCCTGCGTGAAATTCCAGCTCGTACTGCCCGATTTCAAACGCGCTTTCCGGCAGGATCGGCGCATCGGTGCGGCCATCGGCATTGGTGACCATCCGCGCCAGTTCGCGCCGCGCCCCGCCCTCGATGCGGTATAGCACGATGGCAAGCCCGGCAGCCGGAACGCCGCGGGCGGTATCAAGAACATGGGTTGTCAGATATCCGGGCATAGGGGCCTCCTGCCTTGGCCTTCCGTTCATGCGCCCGCGCGGCCACGAGGAAAAGCCCTTTTCCTTCCCGCACTTTCAAAAATATCCTGCAGCTGTGACGGAACGAGGAACCCCCATGCGATACCCGCGCGACATGATCGGCTACGGGCCGGATCGGCCCGATGCCCGCTGGCCCGGCGGCGCGAAGATCGCGGTGCAGTTCGTTGTGAATTACGAAGAAGGGGGCGAAAACAACCTGCTCCATGGCGATCCTGCCTCGGAAGCCTTTCTGTCAGAGATCGTCGGCGCCGCGCCCTGGCCCGGCCAGCGCCACTGGAACATGGAATCGATCTACGAATACGGCGCGCGGGCAGGATTCTGGCGGCTCCACCGGCTGTTCGAAGAGATGGCGATCCAGCCCACCGTATACGGCGTGGCCACCGCCCTGGCGCGAAGCCCCGAACAGGTGGCCGCGATGGGTGAAAGCGGGTGGGAGATTGCCAGCCACGGCCTGAAGTGGATCGAATACAAGGATATGGGCGAGGCGGAAGAACGCTCCCAAATGCTGGAAGCGATCCGCCTGCATGAGGAGGTGACAGGCGCGCGTCCCCGGGGCTGGTACCTTGGCCGCGCCTCGATGAACACCGTGCGCCTGGCCGCAGAAGAGGGCGGGTTCGATTATATCTCAGACAGTTACGCCGATGATCTGCCCTATTGGATGAAGTTTGGCGCCCGCGATCAGCTGATCATCCCCTACACGCTCGATGCCAACGATATGCGCTTTGCCACGCCGCAGGGTTTTAATGCCGGCGATCAGTTTGAACGCTATCTGATTGACAGTTTCGATGCGCTCTATGCCGAGGGCGCGGCGGGGCGGCCCGCGATGATGTCCATCGGTCTGCACTGCCGTCTGGTGGGCCGGCCCGGGCGGGTGATGGCGCTCCGCCGTTTCATCGAACATGCCCGGGCGCA
>JANQPC010000007.1 GCA_028285485.1 Paracoccaceae bacterium
GCCGATATCACGCGCAGTGTGGCCACGGCGATCGAGGCCGCGGCGGCGCATGTGGCGGGGCCCATCGCGCTGGCGGGGCATTCCGCGGGCGGGCATTTGGTGGCGCGGATGGCCAACGGCGATACGGCGCTCTCACCGGAAACGCTTGCTCGAATCAAGAAAATCCTCCCGATCTCGCCCGTCACCGATCTGCGCCCGCTGATCGAGACGGAGATGAACGCCGATTTCCGGCTGGATGCCGAAAGCGCGGTGGCCGAAAGCCCGGCGCTTTTGCCAAAGGCGCGGGCGATCCCGGTTTCGGTCTTCGTGGGGGCCGGGGAACGGCCCGTTTTCATTGATCAGGCGCGCTGGCTGGCGGAGGCCTGGGCGGAGACCGAGCTTACCATCCTTCCCGCCCGGCACCATTTTGACGTGATCGATGCGCTGGCCGATCCCGATAGCGCGATGATCACCGCGCTGCTGGGGTGAGTTGCGGGGCATCGCCCCTGCGCCAGGCCAAGCGGCAGTCCGGAGGCCGCGATGTTTCAGCCCGAGATCTTTCATGAGACCCGCATACCGGTGATGCACGGCCTGATGGCGGCGCATCCCTTCGCAACGCTGGTGACGGCCTCGGGCGGGCTGGCGGCCGACCGCCTGCCTCTGGTGCTGCATCCGGAAGGCGGCCCTTACGGAATGCTGCGCGGCCACATCGCCGCGGGCAACCCGCTTGCGAAGGAAGAAGTGCCGATGGAAGCGCTGGCGATCTTTCAGGGCCCGCAGGCCTATGTCACGCCCGCGTGGTACGCCTCGAAGGCAGAGCACGGGAAGGTGGTGCCAACGTGGAACGACGTGGTTGTGCATGCCCGGGGCGAGATCCGTTTGGTGCGGGATCCCGGCTGGCTTCTCGCCCATCTTTCGGCACTGACCGATGCGCAGGAGGGCAATCGCCCCGCGCCCTGGGCGGTGTCAGTTGCGCCGGAGCCCTTCGTGGCGCGGCAATTGCGGGGGATCGTGGGGATCGAGATCGCGATCACGGCGCTGACCGGCACCTGGAAGGTGAGCCAGAACAAGGCGCCGGATGACAGGGCCGGGGTTCAGAGCGGCTTTGCGGCGGCAGGCGGGGCAGAGATGGCCGCGCTTGTTGCGGATTACGGCGCGGCGCGGGGCCCCTGACAGGCCGCGATGCGGGGCCGCGAGGCGCCTGCGATCACTGCCCGAAATCTTCCAGCGCGTTGAAATCCATCGTTTCGAGATGCGCAATGATGGCATCCACATCCTCGCCCGAGGCCTGAACCAGCACGCGCCCACCGATGAGCCCGGTAACCTCTTCATCCTGCTGCATGAATTTCTCGCGGCCCACGCGCACCATCTTGCCGCCCGAGGCGGTGATCATCGCGGCATTGCCGAGCATGCCGCCCAGCGCGGCCACCATCGGGCTGTCGGCCATGATGGTGATCGAAAAGTAGCTTCCGCCATTTTCGTATTCCGCGCCCGCGCCGATCCCGCCGCCCATCATCGACATGCCGGCGGCAATGGACTCGTCCATCTGCCGTTCCCAGCCTTCCATCGGATCGGGCAGGAAGCCCGCAAGCCCGTCCGCCTTCATCTCGTTAAGAAGTTGTAGCGCAAAGGTCAGCTCTTCGGCGGCATAGACGGTATCGCCTTCCTCGTACGCCTCAAGCGCATTGTTGATCGCCTCGGTCACGTCATCAGCCGCGGCGGGTGCGGCGGTAAGCGCGAGGGCGGCGGTGACGGCGAGGGCCGGGGCAAGGGGGGTACGGGGGAACATGGGCGCAGTACTCCTGAAAGATCTGATGCCAAGCCTAGCGGGGCTTCGGCGTTGGGACAATCAATCTTGCCCGAACCGCGCGGCCCCAAAACGCTCAGCCCAGGTGGGCAGCAGATCTCCCGGTGCGGGCGTGGCGGCATAGACGCCCCGGGCAATGGCGCGCGCAAGGCAGAGGGCGGCGGCATGGCCGATCTGGGCCACGCCTGCGATCCGGTCATCGATCTCGCGGGCGCCGGTCGCGGCGGAGAAGACAAGATCGCCATCCATCGGCGTGTGCGCCGGAACAACGGCGCGCGCGATGCCGTCATGGGCCGCAACGGCCACGCGCTTGGCCTCGGATGGCGTGAGATCGGCATCCGTGGCGACGATGGCAATGGTTGTTGCGGTGCCGGGCCGCGGCCTGTTGGGCACCGCGCCGGTCAGGCCGCTTTCTTGCGCAGGCCCAAGCCCTCCGAACTCGCCCGCCTGTTCGAAGGGGGCGGCCCAGAACTGCCCGCTGTCGCCCGCGGTGACCCCGCCAAGCGCGTTCACCCCCACAAGGGCGCCCACGGTAGTGCCGCTTTCCAGCACCCAGGAGGCCGATCCCAGCCCGCCCTTGAGCCCGGCCACCTGCGCACCCGTACCCGCGCCCGCGGTGCCGAGCGCGAAATGGTCGGCCGCCGCATCGAAGGCCTTGGCCCCGAGCGCCGGATAGGGGCTTTCGCCCCAGTCCTTCCGCCCCCCATTGGCCAGATCGAAGAGGATCGCCGCGGGCACGATCGGAACCCGGTGCCCGGCAACGGGGAAGCCGCGGCCTGCCGCGCGGCATCGGGCCACGACCCCTGCGGCGGCATCGAGCCCGAAGCCGGAGCCACCGGAAAGCACCAGCGCATCAACCTTGCTCACAATGTTTTCCGGCGCGAGCAGATCGGTTTCCCGCGTGCCCGGCGCACCGCCCATCACATGCACGGCGGCGGTGAAGGGCGCCTCTGCCGTCAGCACCGTGGTGCCGGATTTCAGCGCATGGTCCTCGGCATTGCCCACGAGAAGGCCCGCGACATCGGTGATGAGGTTCTGTGCGCCGGGGGTCATGCGCCGCGTGCCCGCGCGATCAGATGCACCGCCCGCCATCCACTTCCATCGCCACACCGGTCACCATGCTGGCCTCGTCAGAGCAGAGGTAAAGCGCGGCGCCCGCGATATCTTCGGGGGTGGAGAAGCGGCCAAGCGGGATCGTGGAGATGAACTTGGCACGCACCTCCGGTGTGTCTTCCCCCATAAAGGATTTCAGCAGCGGCGTTTCGCCCGCCACCGGGTTGATCGCGTTCACGCGGATGCCGTGGGGCGCCAGCTCCACCGCCATCGCCTTGGTGGCGGTGATCATCCAGCCCTTCGAGGCATTGTACCAGTTTAGCCGGGGGCGGGGCGAAATGCCCGCCGTGGAGGCGATGTTGAGGATCGCACCATGCCCCGCCGCCTTCATCGCGGGCACAAGATGGCGCGCGGTCAGGAAGACCGATTTCGCGTTGACCGCCAGCACGCGGTCAAACTCCTCCTCGCCGATCTCTTCCATGGGCGCAGGCAAATGGGTGATCCCGGCATTGTTGACGAGGATATCGACGCGGCCCAACCGGTCGAGCGCCGTTTCTGCAAGCGCGGCGACGCTGGCGTTTGAGGCCACGTCAACGCCTTTGGCCACGCCGCCGATCTCATCGGCCACGGCCTTTGCGGCGGCCTCGTTGATATCGGCAACAACCACAAGCGCGCCCTCGGCGGCAAAGCGGCGGGCGATCCCGGCGCCAAAGCCCGAGGCGGCGCCGGTGACGATGGCGGTTTTATCGGCAAGTCTCATAGGCGCATCATGTTGCATGAAAGGCGGGGGGCTGGAAGCCCGCCATTTACGCCGGTGGTTTGCCATCGCCCCGCGGGGCCCCCATGTTGCGGCCATGGGATGGGCCCAAGAAACCCTGCCGCCCCTGATCCTCATGGGCGCTTTGGCGGTGATCCTGCCGCGCATTTTCATGCGCTTTGTCGGGCTGAGCCTCACCGCGCTGGCGCAATGGCTGGTGATCACCGCAGGGATGCTCGTTGTGATCGGTGCCGGCGTTTTTGCGGTGATCTACCTTCGTGAAGGGCTCGATGCCGACGCGCTTGCCGGGCGCCCGCTGGCCGCGGCCTGGCATTTCGTGCGGCTTGGCTTTTCCACCGCGCTGATCTGGCTGCCGCTTTTGCTGCTGACGGGGCTGCAACTGGCCATGAGGATCGAGCGGCTGAAGGGCGAGGCGATGGCGGCGCGGGACAAAAGCTAAGCGCGCAGGGCGGGCGGCGGGCGGCAAAAGCGAACCGCGCCCGATTGCGGCGGCCCGCCGGGCGGCCTATCTTGATCGCAACCCACCGGAGCCTGCATCCCATGCGCTATGTGAAATGGACCTTCATCGCCCTCATCCTGCTCACCATCGGGGCGGTGTTTCACTACACGCTGCCCCAGCGCGATATCGTGCGGATCGTCAACACCTATGAGGAACGGCAGGATTTCGGGTGGAACAGCATCTTCTGGGCGGGCCCCAATGCAGGCGCGGCCTCGGCGCCGAACCGCGATGTGCTGTTCATCCAGACGGTGCGGGCCAATGGCAACCCGATGGTCTACCGCAATGAGGATACCGGCTGGGGCTGGCCGCCCTATTTCAAGTTCGACACGGCGAACTTGCAGACGGAGGCCGCCGATGCCGTCTCCTCCCGCACCGCGCCGGAATGGTATGCGGTGACCCATTACGGGTGGCGAAGCGAACTTTTCTCCTCCTTCCCCAATGCCGTGCGCATCCGGCCCGTGATCGGCCCCGATGTGACGCTGATCCCCTGGTTCAACATCGTCTTCTTCGTGCTCTTTGCCGTGTTTCTTCTCTGGGTCTGGCGGCTTTGGGTGCGGTTCCGCGAACGGCGGATCGATCCGGTGCTGGAGGATATCGACGAGGCGTCTGACGAGGTGCGCAGCCGCGCCACCGGCTGGTGGCGCCGCCTGACGGGGCGCTGAAGATGCGCAGCGATCTGGAAGCGGAACTTGAGGCGCGGCTCCTGCGCTACGCCGCGATCGATACCCAAAGCGATGAGACAACGGGGGTGACGCCCAGCACCGCGATTCAGTTCGATCTTCTGAACCTGCTGGTGGAAGAGCTGCGCGAGATCGGGGCGGAGGATGTGGAACTGACGCCCTACGCCGCGGTTGTGGCCACGATCCCCGCAACGGTCACCAGCGATGCGCCCGCCATCGGCTTTTGCGCCCATGTGGATACAGCGCCCGCTTTCCACGCGACCGGTGTGAAGCCGCGCGTGCATCACGGCTACAATGGCGGCGAGATCCATTACCCTGACAATCCCGATCTGGTGCTTTCGCCCGAAATCTCGCCCTATCTCGGCACCAAGGCGGGCGACGATATCATTACCGCCAGCGGCACAACGCTTCTGGGTGCCGATGACAAATCGGGCGTGGCCGTGATCATGGCGATGGCGCGCCACCTTCTGGCCAACCCAGAAATCCCCCATGGCAAGATCCGCGTGGCCTTTACGCCCGATGAGGAGATCGGGCTTGGCGTTGATCCGCAGCTCGCCCGCGATTTCGGCGTGGATTTTGCCTATACGCTCGATGGCGGCGCCAGGGGGCGGCTGAATGCCGAGACGTTTTCGGCCGATGGCGCGGTGGTGAAGATCTCGGGCGTTTCGATCCATACCGGCACCGCCAAGGGCATGCTCGTCAACGCCCTGCACCTGGCCGCCAAGATCATCGACACGCTGCCGCAGGCCACCCTCACGCCGGAGACAACCGAGGGGCGCGAAGGCTTCATCCATGCCTATGGCTGCACAGGCGGCGCGGCGGAGGCGGAGGTGAAGTTCATCCTCCGCGATTATGAGCTTCAGGGGCTTGAGGCCAAGGGCGCGCTTCTGCGCCAGGTCTGCGAAACCGTTGCGGCCACCGAGCCCCGCGCCACGATCACCTGCGAGATCGCGCCGCAGTACCGCAACATGCGCTATTGGCTCGATAAAGATCCCCGGCCGCTGGAGCTTGCCATGGCCGCCTACCGCGCCAACGGGATCGAGCCGGAGCTTGAGCCGATCCGCGGCGGCACCGACGGATCGCTGCTCACCGAACTGGGCGTGCCCTGCCCGAATATTTTCACCGGCCAGCAGGAACTTCACGGGCCGCTTGAATGGATCAGCGTGCAGGATATGGCGGCCTCGACGCAGGTCTGCCTGTCTCTCGTGACGCTGGCGGCAGCGGAATAGGCGCGCACCGCTACTCGCCGTAAGGCACCCAGGTCGTCTTCGTCTCCGTTGCCGCCTCAAGGAAGGCGCGGCCTTCGCCGTCGCTTCCGGCCCAATCGCGCGCCGTGCCGTAATTCACCCATGTGCGCTTGAGGTTGCCCGCCGCCTCCCGCTCGATCCCCCCCGAAAGATCAGTTGACGAGAAGCTCCAGACCGCATCGATATCGAGGTGGCCTGCCAGATGCGGCGCAAGCTCCCCATGCGATCCGGTGAGGATGTTGAACACCCCTGCGGGCACATCTGAGGTTTCCAGCACCTGATAGAAATCCGTGGCCGCCAGCGGAAAGGGCTCTGACGCGACCGCCACCACCCGGTTGCCCATCGCAATCGCCGGCGCGGCGGTGGAGACCAGGCCCAGAAGCGGCGCCTCATCGGGGCAAAGGAGGCCGATCACGCCCACGGGCTCATGCACGGCGAGTGCAAGGCCCCTGAGCGGCACGCCCTTGGCCGCGCCATCGTATTTGTCGGCCCAGGCGGCATAGGTGAAGAGCCGGTCCACCGAACGCGCCACTTCCGCTTCGGCCTTCGCGGCGCTCGCGCCCGTCATCCCCCGCAGGCGTTCGGCAAACTCGCCGGCGCGGGCAGAGAGGTTTTCGCCGATATAGTAAAGGATCTGGGCGCGCAGATGCCCGGTGCTGCGCCCCCAGGCGCCAGCGCCGCGCGCGGCCTCCACGGCATTGCGGATATCCTTGCGGTTGGCAAGCGAGGCATGGCCGCAAAGCGCGCCTTTCGGCCCCCAGATGGCTCGGGAATAGCCGCCATCGGGCCGTGCCTGCTTGCCGCCGATGTAAAGCTTGGCCGTCCGGTCCAGCAGATGCGCGGCAGCATCCTTCGGGGCGGGGTAGGGGGCCACCGGCGCCAGGGCCTTCGCTTTGCGCCGGGGCTTGGTATAGGCCAAAAGCCCCTCCCAGCCGCCTTCGCGCCCGAACCCGCTTTCGCGCACCCCGCCAAAGCCCGCGGCGGCATCGAAGAGGTTCGTCGCATTCACCCACACAACGCCCGCGGCCAGTTTCGGCGCGATATCGAGGGCGAGGTTCACATTTTCGCTCCACACCGTGGCCGCAAGCCCGTAGCGGGTGTTGTTGGCCAGCGCCACCGCCTCCCCCGGCGTGCGGAAGGTGGTGCCCACAAGCACGGGGCCGAAGATTTCTTCCTGCATCAGCGGGTCGGCGGGCGCGAGCCCGGTGATCAGCGTTGGCGGGTAATAACAGCCCGTCTCCGGCATCGCGATCTCGGGCTGAAACACGGTGCCCGCACTGCCCGCCACCTTGGCCGCGATCGCCTCACGCTGCACGGGATCGACCACTGCGCCCACATCGATGGATTTGTCGAGCGGATCGCCCACCCTAAGCTTGCCCATCCGCGCGCGAAGCTTGTCATAGAACCGCTCGGCGATCCCTTCCTGCACCAGAAGGCGCGAGCCCGCGCAGCAAACCTGGCCCTGGTTGAACCAGATCGCATCGACGAGCCCCTCGATCGCACTGTCGAGATCGGCGTCATCGAACACGATGTAGGGGGATTTGCCGCCGAGCTCCAGCGTGAGCGCGGTGCCGGTCCCTGCGGTGGCGCGCCGGATCGCGCGGCCCACCTCGGTGGATCCGGTAAAGGCGATCTTGTCGATCCCCGGATGCCCTACGATCCGCTCACCCACCCGGCCGTCGCCCGTCACGATATTGATCACGCCTTTCGGCACGCCCGCTTCCCGGCAGAGATCGGCGAACAGAAGCGCTGTGAGCGAGGTGTACTCGGCGGGCTTCAGCACCACCGTGTTGCCCATGGCGATGGCGGGCGCGATCTTCCAGGCCAGCATCAGCAGTGGGAAGTTCCAGGGGATGATCTGGCCGCAAACGCCAAGCGCTTCGCGGCCCGGCAGTTCGGCCTCCTGAAGCTGCGCCATCCCGGCGTGATAGTAGAAATGCCGAGCGGCCAGCGGGATATCGATATCCCGCGCCTCGCGGATCGGCTTGCCGTTATCAAGCGTCTCCAGAACCGCGAAAAGCCGCGATTGCTTCTGGATCAGCCGCGCCAGGGCATAGAGCACCCGCGCGCGCCCATGCCCCGATTGCCCGGCCCAGGCCTTCTGCGCCTTGCGCGCGGCGGCCACGGCGGCATCGACATCTTTCTCCGTCGCCTGGGTGATGCGGGCCAGCACCGCGCCGGTGGCGGGGTTGCGGCTTTCGAACCCGCGGCCCGGCTTCGTGAAAGCGCCGCCGATGAACTGGCCGAAGCGCCCCCCGTGCCCGTCGATCCAGGCCCGTGCCTCTCCCGCCGCCTCGGGCGCGGCGCCATAGTCCATGCTCTCGAAGATATCGCGCACATTCATGCCCAGGCCCGCCTCTTCATCTTGGCAAAAATACTCATGCTCCCGGCCTCACCCGATCGCATGCCGGTGCGCGGCGGAGTAATGGCCGCTCACGTGATGCTCCAACTGCCGCTCGATATCGCCCAGAAGCGATGAGGCGCCGAAGCGGAAGAGATCGGGCCTGAGCCACCGGTCGCCCAGCTCATCCTTCACCAGCGCCAGGTAGGTCAGCGCGTCTTTCGCCTTCGAGATGCCGCCGGCGGGCTTGTAGCCCACGCGGATGCCGGTGCGCTGATGATAATCGCGGATCGCGCGCATCATCACGAGGCTCACGGGCAGGGTGGCATTTACCGGCTCCTTGCCGGTGGAGGTTTTGATGAAATCCGCCCCTGCCATCATGCAGACAAGGCTTGCGCGCGCGACGTTGCGCAGCGTGCCAAGCTCGCCCGTGGCGAGGATCGCCTTCACATGGGCCTCGCCGCAGGCCTCGCGGAAGGTTTTCATCTCGTCATAGAGCGCGGCCCAGTCGCCGGTCAGCACATGCCGGCGCGAGATCACGATATCGATCTCATGGGCCCCCGCGGCCACGCTTTCGCCGATCTCGGCCACGCGCAAATGGAAGGGCGAGAGCCCTGCGGGAAAGCCCGTGGAGACGGCGGCCACCGGAATACCGGTGCCGCGTAGCGCATCGACGGCCGTTTCCACCATGTCGTGGTAAACGCAAACGGCACCCGTGGTGAGCCCCTCAAGCCCGAGCGCGGCCAGCAGATCGGCGCGTACCGGGCTTGCGGCCTTTGCGCAGAGCCGGCGCACGCGGCCCTCGGTATCATCGCCCGCAAGCGTGGTCAGATCGATCAGCGTGATCGCGCGCGCGAGCCAGGCGGCCTGATGATCTTTCTTGACCGAGCGCCGCGTGCCGATCGTGGCCGCGCGCCGTTCGATGGCCGAGGTATTGGCCTGCGCGCCGCGCACCCAATCGAGATCAAGCGCCAGGCCGGGGTTGCGCGGGGTCTGCACCTGGGGCAGCTGGGCGGGTGAAGTGCCGGTGGCGGTGGGGTCGAGCGTATCCATCAGCGGCCTCTGGGCGGGCGTTTGGCGAAGGGTGTCACGGGGGCCCGGTATTGGCAAGCTGGCGATCGGGCAGCGCGCGGCCAATGGGGGCGCGTCTTGGGCCGCAGACAAACGGGCTGCAATCAAACGGGGCGAATAACATTCCGCTGGTAACGCGCCCGCCAGGCGCGCGGGGTCATCCCGTGGCGCGCCTTGAAGAGCTTGTGAAAGTGGCTAAGCGTCTCGAACCCGCAATCAAAGGCAATCTCGGCCAGGCTGTCGGGGCTGCCGGTCAGCCGCCGGGCGGCGTGATCCATCCGGATCGCGTTCACGATCTCGGTGGGGGTTTGCCCCAGCACATCGCGGCAGACGCGGGAAACATGGGCGTGCTGCCGCCCCGCCACCCGCACAAAGCCCGCCGCCCCTTCCCGAAACACCTCTTTGTCCTCGGCCGCGCGCAGCGCTTCAGCGAGCCATCCGGGCGCGCCGGCGGGCAGATCGGGGCCCGCATCGGTGAGATCCGCCAGAAGCCCGGTTAGAAACGCCTCGATCCGCAACGCGCTGCGGGCACCGGCCTCAAGCCGGATCGCGGCTTGGGAAAGATCGGCCAGCTGGCGGATCGAGCGGGGGAAGACCACCGGCAGATTGCCGCCGTGATGGAAACTGCGGGCGGCGGCCTCGGGATGGCGGCGCGCGATATCGGCCACAATCGCGGGGTGGGGCAGGATATTCACAAGCCAGGTTTCGGGCCCCAGCCCCTGCAGACCATGGGCATCGTCGGGGCGGATGAAGACGAGATCGCCTTCGCTCAGCCGTTGCTCACCGCCCAAAAGCAGATGGCGGGCACCGCCGTTCTGAATCCAGAACAGTTCGTGAAAATCCTGACGGTGCAGGCGGCGGGGCCGGTCTGTCGGCACTTTCAGCCGAGCAAAATGGAACTGGTCGCTGCCTGGCAGATAAGTCTCACACTTGAATACGGGAATCGCCATGGCATCAAAATAGAGCAGAAAAAACCCAAATTTCGAGAGGATTGGGCAAAGATCGGCAGCTAGGGTGGCGGAGAGGAGACAAACCCATGCTTGACAGCTTTGAAGATCTCGCCTTCCGGCCGGTGAAAAACGCGGACCCCCGCACGCTAAGCCGCGCCCAGATCGATCACTACAATCGCGAGGGCTACATCACTCCGCTCAATGCCTTCACGGCGCGGGAAACGTCAGACGCCCGCGCGTATTTCGACCGCCTGCTGAAGGCGCGCGAGGGCGATGGCTATGCGTTGAACTGCTACCAGGCGCGGGCCGCGGGCATCTGGGATCTTTGCACGCATCCCGGGATCCTCGACTACGTGGAGGATCTGATCGGGCCGAACGTGATCTGCTGGGCCTCGCATTTCTTCTGCAAGATGCCGGGCGATCCTAAAGCCGTGCCCTGGCATCAGGATGCGGCGTTCTGGAGCCTCGCGCCCGCCCGCACCGTCACTGTCTGGCTGGCCATCGATGATGCCGATGCCGGAAACGCCGCGATGCAGTTCATCCCGCGCACCCATGACAAGGGTGCGCTGGCCTGGGAAAAGCCCGATGCCGCGGGCAATGTGCTCGACCGTGAGATTGTGGGGTGGGAGGAGATGGGCGCGCCCGTCGTCAACACCCTGCGCGCAGGCCAGCTTTCGTTACACGCCGATATGCTCGCCCATGGCTCTGCCGCCAATCTGAGCAGCCGGCGCCGCTGCGGCCTGACAATCCGCTACTGCCCGCCCGAGGTGCGCATCACCGATGAGGTCTGGGCCCGGGGCATCGAGGCCATCCTGTGCCGGGGTGAAGACCCCAGCGGAACCTGGCGCCATCACCAGCGGCCTGAGGGCGATGACGTGAGCGCCGAAAACAGCCCGCGGAACCTTGGCGGAAACTGAAGCGCGATTTTCGTTGCGCGGGTTCACCGCGCCGGTTAATGATTATGCATAGGTATGCAAAAAGCGGCTGAAAGCTGCGACGGGCCCGGAAACCGGCCGGGCAGGGGAGGACTATGAAGATCACGTGGTTCGGCCACGCGGCGTTCAAGCTGACCGATGCGTCGGGGTTCGGTGTGATCACCGATCCCTACACGCCGGACGGTGTGGGCTATGCGCCGATCACCGAAAGCGCCGATCTCGTCGTGATCTCATCGGATGATGACAGCGCCCATTGCCGCGCCGATCTGATCCCCGGCACGCCCGCGGTGTGCAACGCGCTGAGCGTTGCGCAATCGGGCGGCACGGCCACCCATGCGGGGCGGGAGATCCGCGCGATTGAAGCCGCGGAGTGGGATCACCACCCCGAGCACGAAATCCCCGGCCAGAACGGCATGTACCGGTTTGAGATGGACGGGATGCAGATCGCCCATATGGGCGATGTCGGCAACCCGCTGACCGATGACCAGATCGCCTTCTTCGAGGGGGTGGATGTGCTTTTCGCGCTTGCCGGCGGCTACCTCACGATCGAGCTGCCCGATCTGATGGAGATGATCCACCGCACGCGGCCGAAACTGGTGATCCCGATGCACTTCCGCACGCTCGCCTACCGGCCCCGCAACACGATGTGGATCGAGGCGTTTCTGGCCCATTTCCGGGACGAGCAGGTGGATTTCGCCTTTGGCCCCCATGCCGAGGTGGGGCTAGGGCAACTGACTGATAAGACAAGGGTTCTCGTGATGGACTACCTACGGTAGCCTGCCCTTGTCTTCAATGAAGGGCCGCGCCAGCGGCCGCAGAATTGGGAGGAAGACGAACATGCGAACTGGAACACGATTGGCGCTGGCCTCGGCCCTGGCCCTGGCAACGGCCATGGGCCCCGCCACGGCCCAGGATGTGCCGCGCGAGGATACCGTTATATTCGATATCGACCGGACGATCCGCGACCCCGGCAACTTCAACTGGTTCACCCCCGGCGTGAAGCGCCTGCACGGCGCGCATCAGGCGATGTGGGAGCCGCTTTTCATTCTCAACTACGAAACCGGCGATCTTGAACCCTGGCTCGCCACCGGCGCGGACTCGAACGACGATTTCAGCGAATGGACGATTTCGATCCGCGAGGGTGTTGAATGGTCTGACGGTGAGGCGTTCAATGCCGATGATGTGGTGTTCTCGGTCGAACTGGCCATGGGCAACGAGGATCTGACATCGCGCGAGGCGGCCACGGTCCGGGCGCAGGTGGCCTCGGTCACCAAGGTGGATGATCTCACGGTGACTTTCGCGCTGACCGCGCCGAATCCCCGCTTCGTGGTGGAAAACTTCGGCAACCGGATCTTCGGCTCGTTCCTGGTGATGCCCGAGCATCTCTGGACGGGGCAGGAGGCGGCCTCTTTCGCCTTCAACCCGCCCATCGGCACCGGGCCCTATACCTTCAACTCTGCCGCCACCAACCGCGCGATCTGGGACCGCAACGATGATTGGTGGGGCGCCAAGACCGGGTTCATGGATCTGCCCGCGCCGCAGCGCCTGATCTGGCTTGAATCGGGCGGCGAGGAGAACCGCGCCCAGCTTCTGGCCTCAAACCAGATGGATGCGGGCCAGACGGTTACGCTGGGAACCTTCGAGGCGATGCGGTTCCAGAACCCCAACATCATCTCCTGGAAGGCCGATCTGCCCTATGCGTGGTCAGACCCTTGCGCGCGCCAGATCGAGTTCAACACCACGATCGAGCCCTGGGGCAGCGCCAATATGCGCAAGGCGGTGGAAGCGATCATCGATCGCAACCAGATCGTGAACGTGGCCTATGAGGGCACCACGGAAGCCTCGCGTTCGATGTTCGTGCAATATGGTGCGATGGCGCCCTTCATCGATGCGGTGGTGGATGCGGGCTACGGCTTCACCCCCGAAGGCGATGTGGCCGCCGGTCAGGCGATGATCGAGGGCGAAGGCTGGGCCATGGGCTCCGGCGGGTTCTTCGAGAAGGATGGCCAGACGCTTTCGGCCAACATCACGGTGAACTCGGCCTCAACGGAGCTGACCCGCGCGGTCGATATCATCATCGAGCAGCTGATCCGCGCCGGGATCGATGCGCGCGCGGTGCCGGTTGAGAACTCTGTCTTCTGGGGCACCGCGCTGCCGCTGGGCGAATATGAGCTGGCCTATACCTGGCTGTCCTGCGGTTCGGTGAACGAACCCTGGGCCACGATGGGGCGCTATACCAACGAGTCGATCGTGCCGATTGGCGAGCGGGCGCCGGGCTTCAACAACACGGGCCGCTGGGATACCGATGCGACGGCGGCCTATACCGATGCGGTGGCCAAGCTTCAGGGCCTTGCGCCCGGCGACAGCGCCGCACCCGCGCTCGTGGTGGATGCCTACCAGCACTACTTCGCCGAAGTGCCCTTCATCCCGATCGTTCAGGCCTCGAAGCTTCTGCCCTTCAACACAACCTATTGGACGGGCTGGCCGACCGAGGAAAACAACTACAACCATCCCGCCCATTGGTGGGGTCACACACACCAGATCATTCACAATCTGGAAAAGGCCAACTAGCGGCTCACGGCCCGGGCAGGCGCACTGCCCGGGCCTTTTTTCTCAATCTCAGGAATAGGACCAATGTCCCTCATAGCGGACCAGTTCGCCGAACACGGATACTACCACGCAAAGGGCGTGTTCTCAGCGGCAGACATTGCCAGCCTCGAAAGCGATTTCGATCGCATCGTGGCGCAGCTCACCAAATCCGGTGAACAGATCGATGCAACATGGGGCGGGGCCGAGACCGAACGCCTGGCCCGCAGCTCAGACGTGATCCTGCACACGCATAACGTTCAGAAATATTCGCGCCGCTGGCTGAACGCGTTTTTGCACGAGCGGTTCCTCGATGTGGTTTCGCAAATCATCGGCGACGATATCATCCTCCATCACTCCAAGCTGTTTCAGAAGCCTTCGGAGAACGGCTCTCCGTTCCCGATGCATCAGGACTGGCCCTATTTCCCCACGGTGAATGACACCATGATCGCGGGCATCATTCATGTGAGCGATGCGACCGACGAGATGGGCTGCCTGCGGGTCTATCCCGGCAGCCACCGTTTGGGCCGCATCGAAGGCGCCGATGGCCGCCAGCAAAACGATGTGCTCGATCAATACCCCATCGAATCCGCCGAAATCATCGAGGCAGAGGCCGGTGATGTGGTATTCTTCCACTATTTCACGCTGCACGGCTCAATGCCCAACCGTTCGGCCCAGACGCGGAAAACCGTTCTGTGCCAGATGTATAGCGGGCAGGATCGTGTGGAAGACGGCAATTTTCACCCCGATGAAGGGGTCGTGCTGAAAGGGTGGAATTACCACTCGACGCGCGAAAAAGCGGCCGCCTGAAGCGGCCGATCGGGGCATGCGGGGCGGGTAAGACCCCGCAGCCCATACCAGCGACTAAGGGGAGGAAGGCCCATGTTCGGCATTCCCAGATCGTATCTGTTCAACCGGTTCGTGACGTTCCTGCTCACGGTCTGGATCGCGGCGACGCTGATCTGGATCATCCCGCGCCTGAGCCCGGTGGATCCGGCGGAAGTGATGCTGGGGCGCATGGCCTCCGGCGGCGCCTTCGTGGAAGGCTCCGAGCAGATCCTGCAATCCCTGCGCGAACGGTTCGGGCTGAACGATCCGCTCGTGATCCAGTATTTCAAATACATGTGGGCGGTGGTGACGTTCGATTTCGGCGTCTCGGTTGCCAGCTTCCCCACGCCGGTCTGGACGCTGATCGCCCAGGCCCTGCCCTGGACGCTTGGGCTGATGATCCTGTCGCTGATCATCACCTTCATCATCGGCAACGCGCTTGGCGCCTTCATGGTGTGGGAACGCACGCCCAGGCCCTGGAAGGTGGTGATCCCCTCGCTGATGATCTTCACCTCGATCCCGCCGATCCTCTCGGGCCTTCTGCTGATGTATATCTTCAGCGTGAAGCTTCGATGGTTCCCGCTCACAGGCTCATACGGGCTGACCGTCACGCCGGGCTGGAACTGGGATTTCATCGCCTCAGTGCTCACCCACGGCTTCCTGCCGGCGCTTTCCATCGTGGTTGTCACCTTCGGGTTCTGGACGCTGGGGATGCGCGGGCTGATGATCTCGGTTCAGGGTGAGGACTATGTGAACCTTGCCAAGGCCAAGGGGCTCAAGCCGCGCTACATCCTCTATAAATACATGGTGCGCAACGCGATCCTGCCGCAGGTGACGGCCTTCGCGTTGAAGATCGGGTTGCTGGTTTCGGGCCAGATCCTTGTGGAGCGCATCTTTTCCTATAACGGGATGGGCAAGCTGCTTTACGACGCGATCCTCGATCAGGATTTCGCCGTGATACAGGGGGTCAGTTTCATCATCATCTTGATGACGGCGCTGAGCGTGCTGATCGTCGATATGCTCTACCCGCTCATCGATCCCCGAATACGGCATCAGGCGGAGGCAGCGTGATGGCAGAGGTATCCGCACAAACCCAGGCGCCCGAAGGCGAGGCGAAGGGCCGCTTCAACCGGTTCGATAACCCGTGGCTGAACCCGAAACTGCTTTGGGGCATCGGTATCCTGCTTGGCATCGTTCTGCTGGGCCTGATCGGGCGCATGCTCTGGAATACCGAGCTTGTGTTCACCGGCTCCACGCCGCTGCGCCTGCCGCCCGTGGGCTTTGAAAACCTGCGCGGGCAGCCGGGCGAAGCCGCCTTCCCACTGGGCACCGATGGCGCCGGGCGCGACCTGCTTGCCCTTCTCATCATCGGCGCGCCAAACACGCTGATGATCGGCGCGGTGGCCTCGCTCATCGGGATGACAACGGGGATCATCCTGGGCTTCTCGGCGGGCTTCATCGGCGGGCGCACCGATGATGTGATCCGCATCCTGTCGGATGTGATGATCACGATCCCGCCCTTGCTGATCCTCGTGGTGTTCCAATCCGTCTATGGCGACGTATCGCTATTGCTGATGGCGTTTCTGATCGCGGGGTTCATGTGGCAATCGCCCACCCGCCTGATCCGCGCGCAGGTGCTCTCCATGCGCGAGTCGGGCTATGTGAAAATGGCGCAGCTTTCGGGCGCTTCGACGGCGCATATCATGTTCCGCGAGATGTTGCCGAACCTGATCCCCTATCTCTTCGGCTCCTTCATCGCGAATGTCACCACCGCCATCGTGACCGCCGTGGGGCTGGAGGTGCTGGGCCTCGGGCCGCAGCGGATCCCCACGCTGGGCCGGGTGATCTATGATGCGATCAACTCCGGCGCGCTGATCCAGAACCTATGGTGGTGGTGGGGCCTGCCCACGGCGCTTCTGGCAGTGATGTTCATCGCGCTTCTTCTCATCAATCTCGGGCTCGACGAAATCTCGAACCCGCGGCTGCGCAAGATCTGAGGGAGGTCACCCATGCCGGTTCTGCAACTGACCGATATCTGCATTGATTTCCCGACAACCAAGGGCGTGGTGCACGCCGTCTCCAAGCTCAACCTCACAATCGAGCCCGGGCGGCGCGTGGGCTTCATCGGCGAAAGCGGATCTGGCAAAACCACCACCGCGCTTTCGGTGATGCGGATGCTCGCGGGTTCCGGCCACGTCTCAAGCGGCACGATCCGGCTTGGCGCGGATGAAACGGATGTTCTGGCGCTGTCGGACGAAGAGATGCGCAAAACCCGGCTGAAGCGGGTGAGCTACATCCCCCAGGGCGCGATGAATTCGCTGAACCCGATCATGCGGATCGAACACCAGCTTTGGGATGCGATCATCGCCCATGAGGGCAAGGTTGCCCGCGATGAGCTGAAGCGCCGCTCTGACGAGGCCTTGGAAAGCGTCGGATTGTCGGGGCATACGGGTCGGCTTTACCCCCATGAGCTGTCGGGCGGCATGAAGCAGCGGGTCTGCATCGCGCTTGGCGTGATCCTGCGCCCCGAGCTTATCATCGCCGATGAGCCCACCTCGGCGCTGGATGTGGTGACCCAGCGCCAGGTGATGCAAACCCTGAAGGATGTGCAATCGGGCATCGGCTCTGCGCTCATCCTCATCGGCCACGATATGGGGCTGATGGCGCAATCGGTGGATGAACTTGCGGTTCTGAAGAACGGTGAGCTTGTTGAAATCGGCTCGGTCCGGCAGATCATCGAGGATCCGCAGCACCCCTATACGCAACAGCTGATCTCTTCGGTGCCGCTGGTGGGGGGCGAGAGCTTTCTCGACGATACGGTGGGCGCCCCGCCCATCAAACGTTCGGATTCCGGCCACCCGCTGATGGAGTTTCAGGGCGTGCGCAAGGATTACGGCGATGTCACGGCCGTGCATCCGATGAGCTTCAAGCTGGATGGCGAAAAGCCCAAGATCATCTCGATCGTTGGGCAATCGGGCTCGGGCAAATCCACCATGGGCGGCATCATGCTGGGCTTCACGCCGCCAAGCCAGGGCAAGGTCATGTTCGAGGGGCAGGATGTGTACCGCATGGGCCCCTCGGCGACGCTGGAGTTTCGCAAGAACGTGCAGGCGGTGTTTCAGGATCCCTACGCCTGTTTCAACCCGTTCTACCGGGTGAACCACGCGCTGAAGTTCCCCTACAAGCGCTTTGGCCTGGCCGAGAGCGATGCGCAGGTTGAGGCCAAGATGGCGGAGGCCTGCGAAGCCGTGGGGCTTGACCCCGCGATCGTGCTGCACCGCTTCCCGCATGAGCTTTCCGGCGGCCAGCGCCAGCGGCTGATCGTGGCGCGGGCGCTGATGCTTTCGCCCAAGCTCTTGATCGCCGATGAGCCGGTTTCGATGGTGGATGCGTCCTTGCGCGCCACGATCCTGAAAAACATCTACGATCTGAAGGATCGCTACGGCATTTCGATCCTGTATATCACCCACGATCTGGCGACGGCCTACCACGTGTCAGACTACGTGATCGTGCTGTTCCATGGCCGGGTGGCCGAGGCGGGGCCGCCGAAACAGGTGATCGGCGATCCCCAGCACCCCTATACCCGGATGCTGATCGATGCGATCCCCTGGCCCGATCTGAAACGGCCCTGGGGGGCCGATCCGGCGGAAGATGCGCGGCGGATGGAAGAGGTGCGCGGCCATACCGAAACGATCTTCCGGGGCGAGGTGCCGGGCTTTGAGCTTTCCACCGGGGGCGAGATGCGGATGGCTGCCGAATAGTGCCATAGCTGATAGGATGGCGGCCACGGCCCCGGGGCGACCCCGGGGCCTTCCCGTGAGACGAGACCCATGAAGCACCGCATATTCTGGACCGATCAGAAGATCGCCTCGCGCCTGCCGCTGATCGCGCCGCTGATCCACCGCCGCCGCGCCCCGATCCAGCCTTTCCGTTACCTGGTGCTGGACGGCCCGCTTGCGGAGGCGCCGGTGGGGCCGGGGGTGAACACCTCGGGTTGGGAAGAAATCGCGTTTGACAGCTACTGGGGCGGCTGGTCCACCGATTTCGTGATGCGGACGGAGTTTACCGTGCCGCCTGACTTCACGGGCCCGCTGGCGCTGCACCTGCCCCTCGGCGTGGCCGGGGATATCTTCTGCCACCCCGAGGGCCTGGCCTATATCGATGGCGAAAGCTTTGCCTCGGCAGACCGGCAGCATCACGAGATCTACCTCGATCCCAAATGGTGCGACGGGCAGCCCCACACGCTCGCGCTTCATGGCTGGACGGGGCTATCGGGCTGGCCGCCCGATCGCAGCTCAAAGCTGAAGCTCCACATGAAGGAATGCGCGGTGGCCGAGATCGATGTACCCACCCGCGATTTCTACCATCTCGCGCGCCTCGCGCTGGACGTCGCGCAGCATATGGAAGAGGGCAACACGGCCCGCAACAAGATCCTCAAGGCGCTGGATGCGGCGTTCCAAACGCTCGATACGCGCGATCCGCTTCGGTCAGAGGCGTTCTATGCCAGCGTGCCCCGCGCGCTCGATACGCTGCACACCGAGATGCGAGATTACGCGGGGCGCATGGAGGTGGACATGATCGCGGTGGGCCACGCCCATATCGATGTGGCCTATCTCTGGCAGGTGGCGCAGACCCGGCGGAAGACGGGGCGCAGCTTCTCCAACGTTCTGCGGCTGATGGACGAGGCGGAAGGCTACCATTTCAGCCAATCACAACCCGTGCTCTACGAGATGGCCGAGGAGGATTACCCCGAGGTATTCGAAGGCATCCGCGCGCGTATCGCCGAAGGGCGGTGGGAGGCGATGGGCGGCATGTGGGTGGAGCCCGATTGCAACCTCGCCGGCGGCGAAAGCCTCGTGCGCCAGATCATGTTGGGGCGCGGTTATTTTCGCGAGAAGTTCGGAGATGTGGAAACACCGGTTTTGTGGCTGCCCGACACGTTCGGCTTCACCGCCTCTCTGCCGCAGCTGATGGTGCAGGCGGGGCTGAAATGGTTCGTCGCCAATAAGCTCAACTGGAACCAGTACAACCAGATGCCCAACCAGATCTTCTGGTGGGAAGGCATCGATGGCAGCCGGGTTCTAAGCCATTTCCTGACCACCCCCTCAACCGTGCAATATCTCCCCCATCCAACCACTTACAAGGCGGAGCTCACAGCCAAGGAGGTGTTCGGCACCTGGGATACCTTCCTGCAGAAACACGCCCATAACGAGCTGATCATCTGCTACGGCTATGGCGATGGCGGCGGCGGGCCGACGCGGGAGTTGATCGCGGCGGCAGAGAACTACGCTCATCTGCCGGGCACCCCGCGCCTGCGCATGGGCAGCGTGCGCGATTTTTTTGAGAAGATCGAACGCGAGACGGCGCGCGATCTGCCCACATGGTCGGGCGAGTTCTATCTGGAGCTGCATCGCGGCACGCTCACAAGCCAGGCCGAAACCAAGCGCCAGAACCGCCTCTCGGAACGCCGGTTGCATGATGCGGAATTCCTCGCGGCTTTTGCCGAGCGGCAGACGGGCGCGGCCTATCCGGCGGAGGCGCTGACAGAGGCGTGGAAGCTTGTCTGCCTCAATCAATTTCACGATATCCTGCCCGGCACCTCGATCACCGAGGTGTTCGCCGATGCGATGGCCGATTACGCCCGCGTTGAAGAGATCACCGGCGCTATCCGTGAAGGTGCGCTTGCCGCCCTTACAGCCACGCTGGTGCCCGAAACCCGCTTTGTGGCGGTCAACCCCACGAGCTTCTCGATGGATCGGCGCGCGGTGCTGCCCGGTGCCCTCGAGGACGGGCTCGTCGATCTTCGCTCCAACCGCCCGGTGATGACGCAAGGGGTGGAGGGCGGCACGCTTGTCGATATCCCCGCCTTCCCGAGCTATTCGGTGCTGGCGCTCGGCCCGGGGCCGGAGCTTGGAGAAACCTCCTCGCTCCGCCTGACCGAGTTCGCCGAGGGCGCGATCCTTGAGAACGATCTGATCCGCGTGGAGCTGCGCCGCGACGGCCAGATCACCTCGATCTTCGACAAAACCGCGGTGCGCGAGGTGTTGAAACCCGGCGAGGCGGGCAACCTTCTGCAAGCCTTCGAAGATCGCCCGATGGTTTGGGATGCCTGGGATATCGATATCTTCTATGAGGATCGGGCCGAGGTGATCTCGGCACCCGTGCGCTTTGAGGCGGTGGAACGGGGGCCGATCCGCGCCACGCTGCTGGTGGAGCATAACTGGCGCGGCAGCCGCATCACCCAGCGCATTTCGCTTTGCCATAACTCAAAGCGCATCGATTTCGCCACGGAGGTGGATTGGAACGCGAGCCACATCCTTCTCAAATGCGCCTTTCCGGTGGAAATCCGGTCCCCGCTGGCCACCTACGATATCCAGTTCGGTAATACCGAGCGCACCACCCATCGCAATACAAGCTGGGATTGGGCGCGGTTTGAAAGCGTGGGCCACCAATGGGCCGATCTTTCGGAGGGCAACTATGGCGTCGCCCTGCTGAACGATTGCAAATACGGCTACGACATCCACCATAATGTGATCCGCCTCAGCCTTCTGAAATCGGCCACCATGCCCGATCCGGTGCAGGATCAGGGCACGCACCGCTTCACCTATGCGCTTCTGCCCCACGAAGGGGATTGGCGCACCGATGTGGTGGAAAACGGGTACGATCTGAACGATCCGGTGATCGCGGTGCCTGCGGCGGGCTGCGCGGGCGAGGCGGCGATGCGGCAGCTTGTGGCCGTTTCCGCCTTCAACGTGATCGTGGAAACGGTGAAGCGCGCCGAGGATGGCCGCGGGCTGATCGTGCGGCTCTATGAAAACGAGCGCAATCGCGGGCCCGCGCAGCTGCGCTTCGGGCTCGATGTGGCGCAGGTGATCGAAACCAACATTCTTGAGGAAGATGGCGATGCGCTTGAGGTTATCGCCAATACGGTGACGCTGGAGATGACGCCCTATCGCATCGTGACACTGCGGGTGATTCCGCGGTAAGGGGCGGCAAAGGAGAGCCGCCCATGAGCTTTGACCGATCCATCAAGATCGCCCCCTCGATCCTCTCTGCCGATTTCGCCGATCTGGGGGCCGAAATCCGGGCGGTGGAGGCCGAGGGTGCCGACTGGATTCACGTCGATCCGATGGATGGGCATTTTGTGCCGAACCTCACGATCGGGCCCAATGTGGTGGCCGCGATCCGGCCCCATGTGAAAACGTTCATGGATGTGCATCTGATGATCGCGCCGGCCGATCCCTATATCGAGGCGTTTGCGAAGGCGGGCGCGGATCTGATCACCGTGCATGCCGAGGCCGGGCCGCACCTGCACCGCACGCTGCAGGCGATCCGGGCGCAGGGCAAGCGCGCGGGCGTGGCGCTCAACATGACCACGCCGCTTTCGGTGATCGAACACATTCTGGATGAGATCGACCTCATCCTGGTGATGACGATCAATCCCGGATTCGGCGGCCAGAAATTCACCGCCGCGATGCTGCCGAAGATCGCCGCGGCGCGGGCGCTGGTGGGCGAGCGCCCGATCCATATCGAGGTGGATGGCGGCATCGGGCCGGAAACGGCGCCTCTTGTGGCCGAGGCGGGCGCGGATGTGCTTGTGGCGGGGTCTGCCGTGTTCACTGGGGGCTCTGTGCGCGAGCCGGGCGTGTACGGGCGCAACATCGCGGCTATCCGCGGCGCTGCCCAAGGCGCGCGGGCCGCGTAAGCGCTGCGGCACCCCGCCGATTGGACAGACGTGCTGACCTGTATTACATGACAGGGCAGATGTAAGGAGAGCCCCATGGCCCCCCGTGATGCAACACAGAGCCGTGACCTGAAGATCCCGGGCGAGCGCCACCCCGAAAAGGCGCATCGGCCCGATAAGGCGCAGCCGAAAAAGCCCGACTGGATCCGTGTGAAGGCGCCCACCAGCGCCGGCTACAAGCAAACCCGCGATATCCTGCGGGAAAACAAGCTTGTCACCGTTTGCGAAGAAGCCGGCTGCCCCAATGTGGGGGAATGCTGGAGCCAGGGGCACGCCACCATGATGATCATGGGCGAGATCTGCACCCGGGGCTGCACCTTCTGCAACGTCGCCACCGGGCGCCCGGATGCGCTGGACGTGTTTGAGCCGGGCCGCGTGGCCCATGCGGTGGAAACGCTGGGCCTCAATCACGTGGTGATCACCAGTGTGGATCGGGATGATCTGGCCGATGGCGGCGCCGATCACTTCGCGCAGACGATCCGTGCCGTGCGCCACCGTGCGCCGGAGACGACGATCGAAATCCTCACCCCCGATTTCCTGCGCTGCGATGACCGCGCGCTCGAAACCGTGGTGGAAGCCCGGCCCGACGTGTTCAACCACAACCTTGAAACCGTGCCGGGCCTGTATCCGGAAGTGCGCCCGGGCGCGCGCTATTTCCATTCGCTGAGGCTTCTGCAGCGGGTGAAAGAGCTCGACCCTGCGATGTTCACGAAATCGGGCATCATGGTGGGCCTTGGGGAGGAACGCCAGGCCGTGCTGCAGGTGATGGACGATATGCGTTCGGCCGATGTCGATTTCCTCACGATCGGCCAGTATCTTCAGCCCACGCCCAAGCACCACGAAGTGGCCCGCTTCATCACGCCCGAGGAATTTGCGGCTTACGAAAAATCCGCGTGGGGCAAGGGCTTCCTGATGGTTTCGGCCACGCCCCTCACGCGCTCCTCATACCATGCGGGCGATGATTTCGCGCAGCTTCGCGCCGCGCGGCAGGAAAAGCTGGGCCGCGCCTAGGCCTTTTGTCGGTTCTGAACTCCCCCGGGGTCAGGCCCCCCCGTCGGTGCGCTCACTCCACCGGCGGCACCGCTTTGAAATAGGCCGCAATCGCCCGCACATCCGCCTCGGGCAGCAAGGCCAGGTTCTGCACAACCGAGGTCATCGACCCGCCCACCACATCGAAATCCGGTGTGAATCCGGTGGTGAGATAGGCCACGATATCATCCACGGTCCAATCCAGCGCGCCGGGGGTGATGTTGGGGATCGTGCCGCGGCCCGAGGGGTTTGGCGCGCCCGCAAGCCAGCGCGTGCTGTCCAAACCTTGCGTGGCCGTGCGCGGCGTATGGCATTCACCGCAATGGCCCAGCGCCTCCACCAGGTAGCGTCCGCGCGCCAGCGTTTCGTCGCCGCGCGTATCGATCACCCAATCGTTTGAGACGGCAATCGATTTCCAAAGCCCGATCCCCACACGGATGTTGAACGGAAATCCCAGATCGTGCGGCGCGCTTGGCGTGGGGTCTTCCGGCAGGGTTTCGAGAAAGGCGGCGAGCGAGACGATATCGGCAAGCTCCGCCTTGGCGTAGCTGCCATAGGGGAAGGCGGGGTAGTAATGCGCACCCCCGGGCGAGGTTCCCGCAAGAATCGCGGTCACGATCTCGGCGCGGCTCCATTCCCCGATCCCGGCCTCGGGGTGCTGCGAGATGTTGGGCGCCACAAACGTGCCCGCGGGCGTTTCAAACGTGGCGCCGCCGGCAAGGATCAGCCGCGCTTCACCTTCCGCCCCCTTTGCGGCGTGGCAAGAGGCGCAGCCTGCGGCGTGAAACGCCTGCTCCCCGCGCGCCAGATCCGCCTCGATCCCAGCAATCGCAGAGTCCGGGATCGTTTGCGGCCGGGTCACGATCAGGCTCGCGCCCCCCGCGGCCACCGCCACGAGGGTGAGATATGCCAGAAAGCGCAGCACCGGGGCCTGCGGCGCTAGTTATCGGAAAGCTGGTAGGCCTCGTGGCACGATCCGCAGGCGCGGCCCACCGGCCCGAGCCCGGCCTGCACCGCCTCAAGCCCGTTTCCGGCCGTCTCGCTTAACGCCACGGCGGCAGTGGCCAGCGCCTGACCTTTGGAGACCGCATCGGGGATGTTCTCCCAAAGCGCCGGCAGGGCCTTCGAGCCCTCCACCGTGTCGCTATCGGTGCCGGGTGCCCAATAGGTCATCTGATCGAGCTGGCTCAGGGCGGCGAGGTTCGATGCGGCGGCCGAAGCCGCCTCGGCACTGTACTCGGCATTGCCGCGGGCCATCCCGCCCAGAATGCCCAGGTTATGGGCATAAAGCTGCATATGGGCCTGGCGGGCTTTGACGGCGGGGGGAAGGCCCGCATGGCTATCGGCAATGGCGGTGCCGGCCACGGCCAGGGCGCCGAACGCCGCCGTGAATGCGAGAGGTTTGATCATGTCTGACGGCCTTTCGGGCTGCTGGAGATTGCCCAAGCCTACCGCACCCGGCGCGTCAGGAAAGTAAAACCTGCGACATTTTGTCATTTTTCTGCCGGAAGAGCCCGGCGGAAGGGCTCGGCGGCGGGCCTACTCCGCCGCCACTTTGATCACAGGCTCCATCCGCGCCAGAATATCATCGGCGAGGTGGCACTTGATCTGGTGGCCGCTCTCAAGCTGGCGCACCGGCGGCACCTCCGTCTCGCAGAGGCCCCCGGCTACTTCCGATTTCCAGCGGCAGCGGGTTTGGAACGGGCAGCCGGGCGGCGGGTTCATCGCCGAGGGGATATCTCCCTCCAGCACCACATGGGTTTTTTCCACGCTCGTATCGGCAATCGGCACCGCCGAGAGCAGTGCCTCGGTATAGGGGTGATAGGGCGGGGCGAACACCTGATCGGTGCTGCCCATCTCCACCACATGGCCGAGATACATGACCATCACCCGATCCGAGAGATAGCGCACGATCGACAGGTCGTGGGAGATGAACAGGAGCGTTGTCTTGTTCTCGCGCTGAATCTCCATCAGCAGGTCTGTCACCGCCGCCTGCACGCTCACATCAAGCGCCGAGACGGGCTCATCTGCCACCACGATCCGCGCGTCGCCCGCAAAGGCGCGCGCGATGCCCACCCGTTGCTTCTGGCCGCCCGAAAGCTGGCGCGGCATCCGTTCGGCAAATTCACGCGGCAGTTTGACCAGATCGAGCAGTTCCAGCATCCGCTGGCGGCGATCCTCTTCGGTCTCGCCCACCCCGAAGATCTCCAGCGCCCGGACGATCTGCCGCCCCACCGTCATCGACGGGTTGAGCGTATCGAAGGGGTTCTGGAACACCATCTGCACGTTCGAGACGGTCTTGGTATCCCGCTCTTCGATGGGCACATCGCCGATGGGCTGGTTGTCGAGCAGGATTTCCCCGTCCGTCGCCGTCTCCAGCCCCATGAGCACCTTGGCGAAGGTGGATTTTCCGCAGCCCGATTCCCCCACGATGGCGAGGGTTTCGCTTTCGCGGGCCTCAAAGCTCAGCGTCTCATTGGCCTTGACCACCTTGGTGCTGCCGCCGCCGAACAGCGCATTCGCGGCCACCTCGTAGTATTTCTTGAGGTTGTCCATCTTCAGAACCACGTCGCCGGGTTCGGTTTTCTCATGCTGGTCGCCCGCCTCGATGGCGGCATTCCAGTCGATCTCCTCGAACTTCAAACAGCGCGTGGCGTGGCGGTCGTCGCCCGCCACCGGCGCCATCTTGATATCGCCCGCATCGCAGCGCCCGGCCTCGAAGTAATCGCAGCGCGGCCCGAAATTGCAGCCCGGCGGGCGCTCATGGGGCAGGGGGAAGTTGCCGGGGATCGCCACGAGGGGGCGGGAGTTTTTATCGGCTCCGGGTAGCGGAATCGAACGGAAGAGCGCCTGGGTATAGGGATGGCGCATCTTGTCGAACACATCTTCGATGGATCCCGTCTCGACCGCCTCGCCCGAATACATCACGCAAAGCCGGTCGCAGGTTTCCAGCACAAGCCCAAGGTTGTGGGAGATAAACAGCATCGAAGTGCCGTATTTCTTGCCGAGATCCTTGACCAGTTCCACGACCGCCGCTTCCACTGTCACGTCAAGCGCGGTGGTGGGTTCGTCGAGGATCAGCAGCGAGGGCTTCGACATCAGCGCCATCGCGATCACGATGCGCTGCTGCTGGCCGCCGGACAGCTGGTGCGGATAGCTTTCGAGCATCCGCTTGGGGTCGGGCAGCTTCACGTCTGTCACCACCTCAAGCGCGCGTTCATAGGCCTCTTTCTCGCCCACGCCCTCGTGGATGATCGGCACTTCCATAAGCTGGCGGCCGATCTTCATGGCGGGGTTCAGCGAAGCCATCGGCTCCTGATAGATCATCGCGATTTCCGAACCGCGGATATCGCGCAGCTCTTCCATGCTCATCTCGGAAAGATCGCGGCCCTTGAACTTGATCGAGCCGCCCACGATGCGCCCGTTCACGCCCAGATCCTGCATCACGCCCAGCGCCACGGTGGATTTGCCGCAACCGGATTCGCCCACAAGCCCCATCGCTTCGCCCGGTTGCACGGTTACCGAGAAATCCATCACCGCGGGGATCTCGCGCAGCCGCGTGAAAAAGCTGATCGAAAGCTTGTCGATCTCAAGGATCGGTCCGTCGTAATCCCATTTCGCCATCTGGTCTTCTTCTCTTTGGAAATACTCCGGGGGTCCGGGGGGCTGGCCCCCGGGCCGCCCGTGGCTAGTCTTTCAGGCTTTCCTCGCGCAGGCCGTCGGCCAGAAGGTTGAGCCCCAGTACAAGGCTCATCAGCGCAATCGCGGGGGCAAGGGCCGGGTGGGGGAACACGGCCAGAAGCCGGCGCCCGTCATTGATCGTTGATCCCCAGTCCGGGCTTTCGGGGCTGACACCCAGCCCGAAGAACCCCAGCGTGCCCAGAAGGATCGTGGTGTACCCGATCCGAAGGCAGAAATCGACGATGAGGGGCCCGCGCGCGTTTGGCAGGATCTCCCACAGCATGATGTACCACGCGCCTTCGCCCCGGGTCTGGCCCGCGGCCACATAATCCCGCGTGCGGATATCCAGCACGATACCGCGCACGATCCGGAACACGGTGGGCGAGTTCACGAAGACCACGCTTACAAACACCACAAGGATGTTGCCGGGAAGCGAGATGATGCCCAGCGGATCGGCATCCCACGCAATGCCAAGGTAGATCCAGAGCCCCACCACCAGCGTGATCGCCACGTAGATGTTGCGCTTCGAAGGCTGGGTGTAGAACCGCGAGTTGAAGAGCACGACGAGGAAGATGATCGGGAAGAGGAAGAGCACCGCCGCCATGTAGGTGGGGATCCCGGTCAGCACGATCTCGGGCGTCACCAGAAGGTAGAACAACAGGATCACCGGGAAGGCCAGAACGAGATTGGCGAGGAATGACAGGAAGGTGTCGAGCCGCCCGCCATAGTACCCCGCCGGCAGGCCCAGGGTGATCCCCACCATGAAAGCGAATACGGTCGCAAAGGGCGCGATCTTCAGCACCTCCCACGAGCCCGCGATCATCCGGCTGAAGACATCCCGCGCCAGGTTATCGCCGCCCAGAAGGTAATAGGCATAGTCGCCCGCCTCGGCACCCGCCAAGGGCGTGCCGGGCACCTTGTTCTTCATGCCCGATACCTGGGTGAGCGGGTCATGGGTGATGATCAGGTCAAACGCGGCGCAGAAGCCGGTGAAGACCCAGAACATCACGATCCCGAAGCCCACCATCCCGATCGGGCTGTCAAAAAGCTTGCCGTACAGCCCCAGCTTGCGCTTGTAGGCGATCGAGAAGGCGAAGGTGGCCACCAGCGCGATCCAAACGGGCAGAAGCCGGGTTGAAACAGCGCCGATGATACCCTTGGATTCGATCCCGGGCACGAGGATGCCGCCGATCAGGTAGGCCAGCGTCGTGGCCACGATCACCGCAAAGCTCCATTTGACCACGAGCATCGCGTAATCGCCCGGGCCGCGCGTGGCCGTAAGCGTTGCGTTGCCCTGGATGTTCGTGGTGCCGGGAATGAAGCTCAGAATGATCTGGGCAAGCGCGGCCAGGAAGAACACCGCCCAGGCGGTCAGGAAGATCGGGTTCAGAACGGGGCCGAGAATGCCGGTCCAGGATAATGGTTCCATCTCTCAGGCCCTCCTCAAGCGATCCGGATGCGGGGGTTGAGGAACACGTAGCCGATATCCGAGATCAGCTGCGTGACCAGTACAACGAAGACGGCAACAACCGAGCAGGCCAGAAGCAGCTCGATATCGTTGTTGCTGGCCGCCTGCACCAGCGTCCATCCAAAGCCCTTGTAGTTAAAGAGCGTCTCCACGATCACCACGCCGTTCAGAAGCCAGGGGAACTGCAGCATGATCACCGTGAAGGGCGCGATGAGCGCGTTCCGCAGCGCGTGCTTGATCACGATGTTGCGGAAGCTCACGCCCTTCAGCCGGGCGGTGCGGATGTATTGGGCCGTCATCACCTCGGTCATCGAGGCCCGCGTCATCCGTGCGATATAACCCATGCCGTAAAGCGAGATCGTCAGCACCGGCAGGAAGAAATTCTCGAAAGTCGCGTTTTCCGCCGCGCTCGTTGCCGTGCCCTTGAACCATTTCAGCCCCGTGGCCGAAGAGGCAAAGAGCGTGATGAAGATCACGCCGGAGACGTATTCGGGCGTGGCCGTCGAAGCGATGGAGAAGGTCGACAGGCTGCGGTCGAGCTTTGAGCCTTCGCGCATCCCCGCCAGCACGCCCACCAGAAGCGCGGAGGGCACCATCAGCACCATCACCCAGAACATCAGCTTGCCGGTCAGCCCCAGCCGGGTGCCGATGATCGAGCTTACCTCATCCTTGAAAACGGTCGAGTCGCCCCAATCGCCCTGCAGCACGCCGCAGAAGCGGGGGGCATCGGCCGGGTCCATCCCCGGGCTGATACAGCGGCCCGCGATCGAGCCATCGTCGCCCTCCAGCGTCCAGCCCGGCAGGATCCCCAGCCATTGGCCGTATTTCACGGGCAGGGGCTGCAGATAGCCGTTGCGATCGAGCCAGGAGATCACCTGTTCGTCGCTCATCCGCATGTCGCCTTGGGTTTTGGCGAGCTTCTCGAGGTTCGGAAACAGGTTCGTGAGGAAGAAGACGATGAATGTCAGGCACAGGGCCGTCAGAAGCATGACCCCCGCGCGGCGCAATATGAATAGGCCCATGTATTCCCCTGTTGCTATGCGCCGCGTCGCGCCTTTTCGGCGTCTTGGCCCGGCGGATCAGCCCGCCGCGCCCGCTCGCGCCTTGGCGAGTGGAAAGGCCGCCCGGGTTTCCCCGCGCGGCCCTGTCTTTGTTGGCGTCAGGCGGCGACGCCCCACTTGTAGTGATGGTGTTCGAAGGTGATGTGCTGTTCAACACCCACGAACCCTTCGCGGTTGTGGCGGTAAAGCGAGCGCCAGTAGGGCTGGATCGTCACGCCCTCATCCTGGATCAGCTTCTGGCCGCGCGCCATAAGCTCGCGCCGCTGATCGGCGTCGGCGATCGACAGCGCCTCGGTGAGGATCGTGTCGAATTCTTCGCTTTCCCAGCCGAACTCGTTCCACGCCTCACCCGAACGGTAGGCCAGCGCCCAGATTTGAACGCCGAGGGGCCGGTGGTTCCAGTTCGTGGAGCTGTACGGGTACTTCGTCCAATCGTTCCAGAACGTGGAGCCGGGCAGGATTTCGCGGCGCACGTTGATGCCGGCATCGCGCAGCTGCGCGGCCACGGCATCGGTGGTGTTCTTGCGCCAGTCATCATCGATCGAGATGATCACATGCTCAAAATCCCCCATGCCCGCTTCATCCATCAGCGCCTTGGCGCCGGCCGGATCATGCTCCAGCGGCGGCAGTTCGGCATATTCGGGGTGAACCGGGGCCACGTGGTGGTTTTCGGCGGGGATGCCGAGGTTCGAATAGCCAAGCTCAAGGCACACGGCATTGTCGACGGCCATGGCGAGCGCCTTGCGCACGCGGGCATCGGCATAGGGCCGCATCCCATCCACTTCCGCCAGCTGGTTCGGGCGCACCACGATGGTGGCGCCGGTCACAACCTCGGTCTTCACCAGGCCGATGGCATCCATGATCTCGATGAATTCGCCCACCGATTCGTGGAGAAGATCCACCTCTTCGGCCTCAATCGCGGCCAGCCAGGCGGCGGGATCGGTGCCGTAATCGATGTATTCGATGGTATCGAGCGCGGCGGGGCCATAGACCTCGGTGCCCCACCAGTTGTGGCCCTCGGCGCGGTTCAGCACGCATTTCACGCCCACTTCGAGCTCGGACATCACGTAAGGCCCGGTGCCCACGAACACGTTGGGGTTCGTCGGATCGTAGCTCGCATGCACCACCGCGGCGGGGTAATCCGCCATGCCGGGGATAATCGAGATATCGGGCGAAGAGGTGCGCAGCACAACCGTGGTGTCATCCACCACCTCGATTGCGCCTTCGCGGGCCATGCCCGTGGCATCGTCGATCAGCGTGGCCATCCGCGCGGCCATCGAGTTGCCCTCCACATCGCGCTCGCACCAGCGGGCGATGTTGCGCGCCACATCCTCGGCGGTGAACGCATCGCCGTTCTGCCAGGTCACCCCGGGGCGCACGTTCAGCGTGTATTCGGTGGCGTCTTCGTTGACATCCCAGCTTTCCAGCAGCATGCCGCGGAACGTCCCGTCGTTGTTGTATTCAACGAGGTATTCCATGGCGCCGCGGGTCTGGTTGGCGATCTCCGACCAGTCTGCCGTGCGGGTATCCTTCAAGCCGCGCACCGTCATCTGTACGCGGATCGTGCCGCCTTCCTGGGCATGGCCGGCGGCCTCAGCGGGGGCGCTGGCACCGATCAGCCCATAGGCCGCCGTCGACGTCAGGCCCAGCGCGGTGGCGCGGGTGAGAAATTCGCGGCGGCTCAGTTTGCCATCGCGGCATTCCCCGGCGTACATTTCCGCCGCCCAATGCATCGCGTCTTGGTTACTGTTGTGGCTCGTCATGGTGATCTTTAACTCCCTGTCGGATCATGACCATTTTTGTATCGTGTCGCCCCGGCTTTGCGCCGCGAACGCATCCCGTCATGGGTTTTGCGATTGTCCCCAGCGCAATAGCGCATGGTTTTGTCGGCGAGGTCAACGCCTGCATGGCGGTGATCATATAACAAAAGCGACATGTTGGTAGCTGAAAAGCGACATCCGCGGTGAAGTGGTGCGCAGATGGGGCCGGATCGCCGGGGCTCATGGCCTGCCGTGCCCCCGGGCCGCGCCCCCGGTAGCGATGGGGCAACGCGGCGCCCCAAGCGGCGCCATCGGAGGGCGATTGAACGGGGCCGAAGCAGGGCGTGTGTGGCTAGGGGGTTTGGCGATGCCGCGCGCCGGTGGCCGTGCTTTCACCGGATCTCGCCGCCGCGCGCTTTCGGGGCGCAACGGCTCGAAGCCCCGCGGCGCGCACGCTTCCGTCAACAGCTCTGGCCACGGGGGCGCCCACTCTCCCAAGGGGCGACCGCCCGGCGGGGCCGGGGATAACCGCAGCGGCCCGTCAGGCCGCCTTGCGGAAGGCGCTCGGCGTGCTGCCGGTTTTCTGCTGGAAGGCGCGGCTGAAATAGGCGGCGGAGCGGAAGCCAAGGCGCTTGGCGATCTCGCTCACCGGCAGCGCGGTATCGCCCAGGAGCTTGCGCGCTTCGTAAAGCCGCCGGTCCTGCAAGAGGCGCGAGGCGGAGTGGCCCGAAGCCGCACGGCAGGCACGGCTGAGATGCGTGGGGGTCACCCCAAGCTGGGCGGCATAGCCCGCCACGTTCAGGCCGCTGCGAAATTCCCGTTCCACCAGCGCGGTAAAGGCGGTGGCGAGCCGCGCTGCCGCGCCCGCCTCATTCGGCATTTCCGCCAGCGCGGCGTTGCGTTCGAGCCAGATCGCGATCAGCCCCGCGTGATGGGCCATCGCACGCTCCGCCCCCGGGCGATCATTGCGCGCCTCGCGTTCCAGCGCCTCAACAAGCCCCGTCATCTCATTCTGCAGGTTTGCATCGCGCAGCCGCAGATGCCGTGGGCTATCGGGAAAATCATGGGTCATCGACCGGGGGAACTGCACCGCGGTGCCCTGCACCGTGCCCAGCATATCGAAGCCATGCATCGTATTGGGCGGCAGAAACACCGCGTTATGGGCGCCGTAGCCCCGCGAGGTGCCCGCGATGGTGATCTTGCCCTGGCCGCGCGTGAACCACAAAAGCACCGGGCGCGCATAGCTGCGCATCGCCTCGGTGCGCCAGCGCCCGCCCGCATTCATGCGGTGGATCGACATGATCTTGAAACCGGTTTCCGGTTCCTGAAACGTCAGCATCGCGGCGGCCCCCAAAGCGCGCGGTTCGGCGCCATGCCACCCAAAAGCACGGCGCCCCCTTTTGTTCAGGATATGCCGCGGATCGTCAATCTAGGGTTAACCGGCGCCAGGCCCCGAAACGGCCGCGGAACCAATTGCGCTGGCGTTTTGCATATTGTCGCGTCAAAAGCGCCACCCGTTCGCGCAGCGCGTCAAGGGCAAGCGTGCCATCGAGATGGGCCATCACCTCTGCCGCGCCGATGGCCTTGGCCGAGGGCAGGGCAGGGTGCCAGCCGGCGCGGTTGGCGCGCGCCTCATCCAACAGGCCCGCGGCCAGCATCGCCTCGAACCGCGCCGCAATCCGGGGGTTCAGCCGGGCAGGCGGCGCCTCGATCACCAGGGCCTGCGCTCCGGCCAGCGGCAAAAGCGGCGGCCCGGTTTCGGCCTGCCAGGCCGCGAGCCCGCGCCCGGTGGCCTGCAACACCTCCCAGGCGCGCTGGATGCGCATGGGGTTCGCGCGATCGATCCGCGCGGCGGTTTCGGCATCGAGTTCGGCCAGAAGCGCGCCCGCACCTTCGGCCCCGATGCGCGCCGTGGCCTGATCGCGCAGCGCCGCGGGCGTGGGCGGGATATCCGCCAGCCCTTCGGTGAGCGCGGTGAAGTAAAGCCCTGTACCGCCAACGATAATCGGGCGCGCACCGCTCAGGTGCGGGGCGAGATCCCGCAGCCAGCGGCCCACGGAATAGCTCTGATCGCCCGGCACATGGCCATAAAGCGCATGCGGCGCGCGCGCCGCCTCTTCGGGCCCCGGCCGCGCCGTCAGGATCCGCCAATCGGAAAACACCTGAAGCGCATCGGCATTAACGATTACGCCGCCCTGAAGCGCGGCAATTTCCAGCGCCAGCGCCGATTTTCCGCTGGCCGTGGGCCCGGCGATCAGCACCGGGACCTCGGCGCTGAGATCGCGCACAGCCGCGCCCCATCCGCTCATTCCCGCCGGTCCCCCTTCAGCCGCCCAATGCCGATTGAACCTGCGCGCGTTTTCCGACATTTTGCGCCGCAACGCAAAACCCGAACCACCAGCGCGAACCAGAAGGCAGAGAATGGACGCAGCCCCCCGAACCAGTGCCGCGGCCGAAAGCGCCGAAACCACCTATAAACGCGTCCTTCTGAAAATCTCCGGCGAAGCCCTGATGGGTGATCAGGGCTTCGGCCTGCACCCGCCGACGGTGGAGCGTGTGGCGCGCGAGGTGAAATCGGTTCACGACCTCGGCGTTGAGATCTGCATGGTGATCGGCGGCGGCAATATCTTCCGCGGCCTCCAGGGTTCGGCGCAGGGGATGGAGCGGACGACGGCAGACTATATGGGGATGCTGGCCACCGTGATGAACGCGCTCGCCATGCAAGCCGCGCTTGAAAAGCTTGGCATCCATACCCGGGTGATCAGCGCGATCACGATGAACGAGGTGGCCGAGCCCTATATCCGCCGCCGCGCCGTGCGGCACCTTGAAAAAAAGCGCGTCTGCATCTTCGCCGCGGGCACCGGGAACCCCTATTTCACCACCGATACCGCCGCCACGCTGCGGGCCAACGAGATGAGCTGCGAGGCGATCTTCAAGGGCACGAAGGTGGATGGGGTCTATGACAAAGACCCCAAGAAACACGAGGGCGCCACGCGGTATGATCGGATCAGCTATGATGATGTGCTGGCCAAGCATCTGGGCGTTATGGATGCCTCCGCCATCGCGCTCGCCCGCGATAACGCATTGCCCATCATCGTTTTCTCGCTCGATGAGCCCGGGGGCTTCCGCGGCATCCTCCGCGGGGAAGGCACCTATACAATCGTTGCCTGATGGCGTTATAAGGCGCCAACCGGCGGCATAGGCCGGGGTGGCAACGATAGTGAGGTGTGTCGCGTGGCCGAACAGGATTTCGATCTCGATCTAGATGATCTCCAGCGCCGGATGGATGGCGCGATGACGGCGCTGCGGCAGGAGTTTGCCACGCTGCGCACCGGCCGGGCCTCGGCATCGATGATCGAGCCGGTGATGGTGGATGCCTATGGCGCGATGACGCCGATCAACCAGGTGGGCACCGTGAATGTGCCCGAGCCGCGCATGGTTACCATCAATGTCTGGGATAAGTCATTGGTCGGAAAGGCCGAAAAGGCGATCCGCGAAAGCGGGCTGGGGATCAACCCGGTGGTGGATGGCACCATCATCCGCCTGCCGATTCCCGAACTCAACGAAGAGCGGCGCCGCGAGCTTACGAAAGTGGCCGCGACTTACGCAGAGAATGCCCGCGTGGCGATCAGAAACGTGCGCCGCGACGGGATGGACCAGCTCAAAAAGATGAAGTCCGACGGGATGAGCGAGGACGATCACAAAATCTGGTCCGACGAGGTGCAGAGCCTTACCGATGCCGCAATTGCGGGGGTAGACACTGCGCTTGAGACGAAACAGGAAGAAATCATGCAGGTCTAGCCCTGCATCGCAGGAGGCCCCGTGCCAGATACTCATCCCGCCCCGGCCGCAAAACCGGCCAAGGAAAATCCGCGCCATGTTGCCATTATCATGGATGGCAACGGGCGTTGGGCCCAGCGCCGCGGCCGCCCGCGGCTTTACGGCCACCATGCCGGCGCCCGCAGGGTGCGCGAGATCGTTGAGGCCTGCCCGGATCTGGGTGTGAAATACCTCACGGTTTTCGCGTTTTCGACCGAGAACTGGAAGCGCACCCAGGCCGAGGTTTCGGGCCTGATGGCGCTGTTCCGGCGCTACATCACCCGTGAGGCCGAGGCGCTGATCGAAAACGGCATCCGTGTGCGCTTCATCGGCGATCGCATGAAGCTCGACGAAACGCTCGTGCGGCTGATGGACGAGCTGGAACTGATGACCGCCGATAACGATCTGGTGCACCTGACCGTTGCGCTGAACTATGGCGGGCGCGATGAGGTGGCCCGCGCCACCAAGCGCCTGGCGCGCGAAGTGGCGGCGGGGCGGATCGATCCGGAATCGGTGGATGCCGAAACGCTCGCGCGGTTCCTCGATACCTATGTGTTGCCCGACCCCGATCTGGTGATCCGCACCAGCGGCGAGGCGCGGATCTCGAACTTCCTGCTCTGGCAATCGGCCTATTCGGAATACGAGTTCATCGATACGCTCTGGCCCGATTTCACGCGCACCGAGTTCGCGCGCGTCGTCAACAGCTACATGCATCGGGACAGACGGTTCGGCGCCGTACCTGGATGACACCTGCGGGGGGCAGGTGGGGGGATCTGACGGCGCGGCTCGCCTCCGGCGGCATCGTGGCTGCCGTGGGGCTCGCCATCGTGTGGATCGGCGGATTTTCCTTTCACCTTCTCGTCTGCGTGGTCTCGGCCATCATGATCTGGGAACTTGCGCGCATGCTGGGCGCGGGGCGCGAGGCGCATTGGCTGGCTCTCGGCGCAGGCGTGGCGTTGCTGGTCGCGGGGGAATTGCCGCCGGGCCTTGCGCTGCCGCTGGTGTTTCTGCCCGCGCTCTTCGCAGCCGGACAGATTGAGAAAAACCGCACGATTTTCGGAATTTACAGCGTGATGATCATGCTGGCGGGCTACGGCCTGATGGCGCTGCGCGATGATTTCGGCTTCATCTGGATGCTGTGGCTCGCGCTGATCGTCATCGGGTCTGACATCGCCGGATATTTTGCCGGGCGCCTGATCGGCGGCCCGAAATTCTGGCCCAAGATCAGCCCCAAGAAAACATGGGCGGGCACCATTGCGGGCTGGATCACCGCCGCCATCATCGCGCTGATCTTCATGCGCGTTACCGGGGCGGGGGTGGAGCTTGTGGGGCTTTCCATTGCCATCGCCATGGCCGGGCAATTCGGCGATATCGCCGAAAGCGCAGTGAAACGGAAATGCGCGGTGAAAGACAGCTCGTCCCTCATCCCCGGCCATGGCGGGCTGTTCGATCGCTTCGATGCGATGCTCGGGGCGTCTGTGTTCCTGCTGCTGGTAGAGCAGATCGTTGATTTCCCGCCCGCGCCGCTGCTCTGACATGGCGCGCCGGGTCACCATTTTCGGATCCACCGGATCGATTGGCTGCAACACGGTGGAGCTGATCGCCGCCGCGCCGGAGCGGTTTGATGTGGTGGCCCTGACCGGCGGGCAAAACGTGGCCCGGCTCGCCGAACAGGCGCGCGCACTTAGTGCCAACCTGGCGGTCACGGCGCATGAAGCCTGCTACGCCGATCTCAAGGCCGCGCTCGCGGGCAGCGGCATCGAGGTTGCCGCCGGGCAGGGGGCGCTACTGGAGGCGGCCGGGCGCCCCGCGGATTGGGTGATGTCCGCCATCGTGGGCGCGGCAGGGCTTGCCCCGGGGCTGGCCGCGCTGGCCCATGGCACCACGCTTGCGCTTGCCAACAAGGAGAGCCTTGTTACCGCAGGGCCGCTCCTTCTGGCCACCGCCCGCGCGCAGGGCGCCACCGTTCTGCCGGTGGATAGCGAGCATTCCGCGATCTTTCAGGCGCTGATCGGCGAAGAGATCGCGGCTGTCGAGCGGATCATCATCACCGCCTCGGGCGGGGCATTCCGGGATTGGCCGGTGGAGAAGCTGGCCAGCGCCACGCTGGCAGAAGCCTCTTCGCACCCGAACTGGGCCATGGGCCAGCGGATCACCATCGATAGCGCCTCTCTCTTCAACAAGGCGATGGAGCTTATTGAAACGCATGAATTTTTCGGGGTATCGCCCGGCCAGATCGAGGCTGTGATCCACCCAGAAAGCCTGATCCATGCGCTGGTGGGTTTTCGCGACGGGGCGCTGATGGCCCATGTCGGCCCACCGGATATGCGCCACGCCATCGGCTTTGCCCTGAACTGGCCCGAGCGGCGGCACCTGCCCGTGGCGCGGCTCGATCTGCCCGCCATCGGCCAGCTGACCTTTCGTCCGCCCGATGAGGCGCGCCACCCCGCGCTGCGGCTCGCGCGGGAGGTCATGGAAACGGGCGGGCTGGCCGGCGCGGTGTTCAACGGGGCAAAGGAAGCCGCGCTCGACGGATTCATACACGGCCGCATCGGATTTCTCGATATGGCTCACATTGTCGAGCACACGCTTACAAAGCTGACACGCGATAGCCATATGAGCGCCGAAATCACCCTCGAAAACGTGCGCGAGGCAGATAGATTGGCGCGTAACACGGCTGAAACCGCCATCGTATCAAGGCAGGGCTAACGGTTCATGGATCTGATCGGGTTGATCCCGTCTTTCGGCGGGCTTCTCTTCACTCTCGCGGCGTTCGTCATTGCGCTTTCGGTGATCGTGGCGATCCACGAATACGGTCACTACATCGTTGGCCGCTGGTCGGGCATCCATGCAGAGGTGTTCTCGATCGGCTTCGGCCCGATCCTCTTCAAAGGCACCGATAAGCGCGGCACGCAGTGGCAGATCGCGGCCTTGCCCCTGGGCGGCTACGTGAAGTTCAAGGGCGATGCCAATGCCGCCTCCGCGCCCGATGCCGATCTCGTTTCGGGCCTCACGCCGGATGAGAAGCGGATGACGATGCAGGGCGCGCCCCTCTGGGCGCGGGCGGCCACGGTCGCCGCAGGCCCGATCTTCAACTTCATCCTGTCGATCCTTGTGTTCGCCGCCGTGATCATGGTGCGCGGCGTGGCCAGCGATCCGCTTACGGTGGAAGAGCTGCAGCCCCTGCCATACGAAAATGTCGGGCTGGAAGTGGGCGATGAGATCCTCTCGATCGCGGGCCTGCCCACGCCCAGCGTGGATGAGCTGGGCGATTACATGGCCGAGCTGCCCGAAGACGCGATCCTCGCCTACGAGGTGCGCCGGGGCGGCGAGACGCTCACAGTGGACGCCCCGCATCCGATGACAACGCTGATCATCGGCCTCCAGCCGCGCTCTGCGGCGATGGATATCGATCTGCAGGTGGGGGACGTGATCACCGCCATCGATGGCGCACCGGTGGTGCGGTTCGAGGAATTGCGCGAGGCGGTAGGCGCCTCCGAAGGCCGGGTGCTGGCGCTCGATGTGTGGCGCGCAGGCCAGACCTACGATTTTGCGCTGCAGCCGCGCCGGGTGGACCTGCCATTGCCGGAAGGCGGGTTTGAAACACGCTGGCTGATCGGCATCTCAGGCGGCGCCTATTTCACGGCGGAGACAGAGCTTCCGGGCCTGTTCGAAACCCTGGGTTACGGGGTGAACCAGACGCTTTTCATCATTCAGAGCTCGCTTTCGGCGCTGTACCACATATCGGTCGGCGCGATTTCAAGCTGCAACCTTTCGGGCCCCATTGGCATTGCGGAAACCTCGGGCGACGTGGCCTCCCAGGGGCTCACCGATTTTATCTGGTTCATCGCGGTGCTCTCCACCGCCGTGGGGCTGATCAATCTGTTCCCGATCCCGGTCTTGGATGGCGGGCATCTGGTGTTTCACGCCTGGGAGGCGGTTACGGGCAAGGCGCCAAGCGATAAGGCCATGAAAGTGCTGATGATTGCCGGGCTTACCGTCGTTCTCTCCTTCATGCTGTTTGCCATCGGAAACGATCTGTTCTGCCCGTAAGGCACGCCAATCGGGGTGGGATCGGCAAACCTCCGCGCATCCGGAAATTGCGCCGTGAAACCAGCACACCCAAGCCGTATTCGAGCCACAATCCATTCCTAGCGATAGAGGGGTAGATGACTGCCCCGGAGGGCGCGATGCGGAAAGCAATGACCTCATATCCAGGCCTCGCCATAATGGCTGATCTGTACCTGGACCGCATCGTCTATGCCACGCTTATTGTGGCTGCTCTCTTCGCGGGCACCTATATCTACGCCTGACATCAAGACCCCCCGCACTCCCCGGCACAACGCGGCGTCCGATCCTTCGGACGCCGCGTTCGCGTTGCGTTGCGTTTTGACAAGGCGTGGGGATGCCGGTAGCAAACGTTAAAACAAGCTGGCGTGGGGCAAGCGAAGATGGGCAGATCGCAAAAAACGGGCGAAGCAGCCGCGCGTGGGGGGATTGGACTAAGGCTGATCGCCGCGCTCGCGTTCCTCGCACTGATCGCAACCGCGGCGCTTCCCGCGCTGACCACTCGGGTTGAGGCGCAGGATTTCCAGTTCACGAACTTCGTGGTCGAGGGGAACCTCAGGGTCGATGACGCCACGGTGCTCAGCTACGCCGATCTCGCCCCCGGCCAAACGGTCAGCGCAGCAGAGTTAAACGCCGCCTTCCAGGGCATCCAGAATTCGGGGCTCTTTGAAACCGTGGAT
>JANQPC010000012.1 GCA_028285485.1 Paracoccaceae bacterium
CGCATAGCCGGGCCGCATTCCCATGAACTACTACGACGCCAACCGGTCCTGGTCTGACCGCTTTCTGCCGGAGATCAAGCGGCTGGTTGGTGGCCACCTGTTGAGCAGCGCGCCAGATCACCACGACTGGCACAACGCCACGGATCTGATGATGCTCGATGCGCGGGACATCCGGGTGGCGGCACGGGTACGGCGCCACGGTTATGCGGAGCGCTACCCGAACGAGTTCACGATCCGCTGCCGTATTCCATCCGGTGGCAAGACTGAACTCAGCAAGATCGTCGAAGGCAAAGGCGACTGGATGTTCTACGGCCATGCGGATGCCGCGAATACCAACATCGCTGCCTGGTGGCTGATTGATCTCAAGGCTTTCCGAGCCGCGCTGATCCGCAACCAGGTGAACGGCACGCATCTGCGCTACGGCAAGGGGCAGAACCCCGATGGCACAGGCTTTGTCTGGTTCGACCTCACGAGCTTTCCCAGCGAGCCGCCTCTCATCATCGCAAACTCAAACCCTTAGGAGAGACACATGACCATTCAGGACAAGCCGAAGCCCGAGCTGGGCAAATACACATACCTGAACCCCGACTTCATGCCCGACCACCTGAACGAGGAATACTGCCGGGAGCACCGCGCGTCCGGTCTGGCCTACGATCTGAATGCGATCATTAAGACCGCCTATGCTGCCGTTGAGAACGACGGCCTCGGCCTTCCTTTGGATCGGCGCGGCATCGGCACGACGCTGAACATTGCCATGAACATGGCAGGGGATCTGATCGATGCCTGTGAGCTGTTGGAGGGGCGGTTGCCGAAAGAGCCCTCGCCACAGCACCCGTCAGCGGCACATCTGGACTAGGCCAAAAGGGCACTTACTTGCAGCCGCGGGTTCCGGAGTAGCCTTTGGCAATAGGTTCGCCTTGGTGAAACGCTTTGCTGCCGTTATTCCGGCACCATGAGCGAGTCATCCAACTCTCCTTCGCCTATTCCATTCACACTCCTGACTGGCTTTCTGGGCGCCGGCAAAACGACGCTTCTTAATGCGGTTTTGTCGGATGCCTCCACCGGGCGCGCAGCGGTTATCGTCAACGAGTTCGGAGAGGCAGGCCTCGACCACGACCTCATAGAAGCGGTGGAGAACGAGGTCGTCTTGATGCAGTCGGGCTGCCTTTGCTGTTCGATCCGAGGCGACCTGGCCAAGACGATTGAGCGACTGCTTTTGCAGCGCGAAGCGGGGGAGATTGACTTTGATCGCGTCGTGGTAGAGACCACAGGCCTCGCCGATCCCGGCCCCATCCTACAAACATTTGCCACTGACCCGATGCTGCGACGCGAGACCACCCTCGACGGGGTCGTCACAGTCTTTGACGCGGCAAACGGGCCAGGAACGCTTGGCAGACAATTTGAGGCGGTGTCTCAGGTGGCGCTTGCGGACCTGATTATACTGAGCAAGACGGATCTTGTTTCAGAAGCCGAGGCAAATGCCGCCGAAGCGCGGCTTCGCTCGATCAACCCGACGGGGACAGTGGTACGCGCCTCCCACGGCGCCTTTGATCACTCGGCAATGTGGAAGCTAACGGGCCTTCGGCCAACCGCGTCCATGCAGGAAGTGATTGGTTGGACCAAACCTCTGGCTGCCCCGGACCCACTAAGCAACCTCACGGGAATGGCTCCAAAGACCAGTCCGCAGGCCACTTTCACACCTCATGACCAAGAAATCACGTCGGTCTCGATTGAACTGGAAGAGCCGCTCGACGATGTCCTATTCGACAGATGGTTCGACACTTTGATTGCATTCAAGGGTCGCGACATCTTGAGAGTGAAGGGTATCCTGTTCCTGAAAGGGATCGATACACCCTTTGCGTTTCACGGTGTCCAGCATGTGTTTGACGCTCCGGTCCCGATTACCTCCTGGAACCGGAGTGATCGACGCACCCGTATCGTTCTGATCGGCCGGAACCTCAACGGCGCGGAGATCCAGAGAAGCCTGGACTTGTTGCGCCTGGGGCAGCCTGAAGGGCAGATTGAGCCAAGTTACTCAGGCGCCTCCCAAGAGCAGTTTTGAACTCCGCAGGCCCGCCATTTCGAACGACGCGAAAGATCTTAACCGTCCATCATTTCCATAGTGTTTGTCTTGCGATGCTCAGCCTGGCTCGAGCGCATGATCGGCAATGGTTTGCACTGTAACTGTTCTTTGGTGAAAGCCATGTGAAAGCCAGAAACCAACGGCCCGCGCCGAAGGAGGCCTTGCGGATTACTAATTCTCTGTTATCATTTAGAAACAGTGGCGATCCCTCGAGGACTCGAACCCCGAACCTGCTGATTAGAAGTCAGCTGCTCTATCCAGTTGAGCTAAGGGACCGCTTGGCGCTTTTCTGCGGCATGGGGCGGGGGTGATCAAGGGAAGTTGGGCTGCCGAACCCTTAAAGCGTGCGGGTGAAATAGGCGCTCATGGGGTCATCAGTATATTGCGCAAACGGGGCGCAGGGGGTGAATCCCGTCTTGGTATAGAGGGCGCGGGCGGCGGCAAAGGGCTCTTGTGTGCCCGTTTCGAGGCTTACGCGGGTGAGGCCAGATACGCGGGCTTCGGCCAGAAGCCGCTCCAAAATCGCGTGTGCCAGCCCCTGGCCGCGGGCGGTTTCGGCCACATGCATCGATTTGACCTCGCCATGATCCCGATCCAGACGTGCAAGCGCCCCCATGGCAAGCGGCACGCCCTCATCGGAAAAGATTGCGAAGAGCTGCGCTTCGGCGGAACTCAGGCCCTCGGCATCCAGCGAATGCACGCTGCAGGCGGGGCTTGTGGCATAGGCGAAGATCAGATGCGCGGAAATCAGCGGCGCGAGGCGCGCATCACTTGGCGCAACCTCGACCACATCAGTCAATGCGTCCAGGCCCCGCGCCGATCGGTTGCGAAATTCTCGCCATAGCCACGGGGCCGGATGTTGGGTTTGCGCTTCTTGGGCTCCTGCACCACCGCGTCAATCCCGTGATCCTTGGCGTAGTCGAGCGCCGCATCCTTGCTGTCAAAGCTGAGCCGCACCTGGCTTTGGGTGTCGGACGAGCTTGTCCACCCCATAAGCGGATCAACCTCCCGCGCGCTTTCAGGGGCGTATTCAAGCACCCAGTGGCGCGTGCGCGCGGTGCCGGACGACATCGCGGTGCGGGCGGGCTGGAAAATTCGGGCGCGCATGGGCGGGCTCCATAGGCAAAACAGCAGGCGGATATTTCAGGGAACACGGCGCGGGATCAAGGGGGCAGTTTGCCCCGGCGCGCAGCGGGCGCGAAAGCGCCAGGCCGGGTGTGCGGAGCGAGGGTGTGCTACTCCCCGGCCTGGCGGTCGTGGCTACAGCCAGGAGGCTTGCATGTTTTAGGGGATTGCGCAATAAGAAATACAACCTAAAGCAGAATTCCCGATCACGTGGCAGCCGGAACGGCCCTACGACCCCACTCTCCTGACATCCCCCGTCACCATCCGGGTTGAACATGCGCGCGGCGCAATCAAATGTGGGGGGCAGCCGCCGGAGCCCCCCCGCCATGCATAACAATTCGCCCGAAGCCATGCCCGTTCTTCACGCCGCGGCGCCGGATGTGCGCACGCGTGACAAGCTAGAAGGTGGCCGCGCCTTCGCGATGCATACCGAATTCAGCCCGGCGGGCGATCAGCCCACCGCGATCACCGAGCTTTCCGATGGCGTGCGGGCGGGGGAGCGCGATCAGGTTCTTCTCGGGGCCACGGGCACGGGCAAGACCTACACCATGGCCAAGGTGATCGAGGAAACCCAGCGCCCGGCGATCATCCTCGCGCCCAATAAAACGCTCGCAGCCCAGCTTTATGGCGAGTTCAAAGGGTTCTTTCCCGAAAACGCGGTGGAGTATTTCGTCAGCTACTACGATTACTACCAGCCCGAAGCCTATGTGCCCCGGTCTGACACCTATATCGAGAAGGAATCGCAGATCAACGAGCAGATCGACCGGATGCGCCATTCGGCCACCCGGGCGCTTCTGGAACGCGATGACGTGATCATCGTGGCCTCGGTGAGCTGCATCTATGGTATCGGATCGGTCGAAACCTACGGGGCGATGACACAGGATCTTCATGCGGGGCGCGATTACGATCAGCGCAAGGTCATCGCCGATCTCGTGGCCCAGCAATACCGCCGCAACGATCAGGCGTTTCAGCGCGGCAGCTTCCGGGTGCGGGGCGATGGGCTGGAAATCTGGCCCGCACATCTCGAAGATCGCGCCTGGCGGCTCAGTTTCTTCGGCGAAGAGCTTGAGGGGATCACCGAGTTCGATCCCCTTACCGGCGAGAAAACGGATACGTTCGAGCGCATCCGCGTTTACGCCAATTCGCATTACGTCACGCCGCGCCCCACGCTTCAACAGGCGACAAAGAAGATCAAGGCCGAGCTGCAGACCCGGCTGGAACAGCTTGTGGGCGAGGGCAAGCTGCTGGAGGCGCAGCGGCTGGAGCAGCGCACGAATTTCGATCTCGAGATGCTGGAGGCGACGGGTTCCTGCAACGGGATCGAGAATTACTCGCGCTATCTCACCGGGCGCGCCCCGGGTGAGCCGCCGCCCACGCTGTTTGAGTTCATCCCCGATCACGCCATCGTCTTTGCCGATGAAAGCCATGTGAGCGTGCCGCAGATCGGCGGCATGTATCGGGGCGACTACCGGCGCAAGTTCACGCTGGCCGAACATGGCTTCCGCCTGCCGTCCTGCATGGATAACCGCCCGCTCAAGTTCGAGGAGTGGGATGCGATGCGCCCGCAATCCGTGTTCGTCTCCGCCACCCCCGCGGCGTGGGAGTTGGAGCAATCGGGCGGTGTGTTCACCGAGCAGGTGATCCGCCCCACGGGCCTTCTGGATCCGGAGGTGGAAATCCGGCCGGTGGAGATGCAGGTTGATGACCTGCTCGATGAGGTGCGCCGGGTCACCGCCAACGGGTTCCGCACGCTTGTGACCACGCTGACCAAGCGCATGGCCGAGGATCTCACCGAGTACCTCCACGAGCAGGGCATCAAAGTGCGCTACATGCACTCGGATATCGATACGCTTGAGCGGATCGAGATCCTGCGCGATCTGCGGCTGGGCGCGTTTGACGTGCTGGTGGGGATCAACCTTTTGCGCGAGGGGCTCGATATCCCCGAATGCGGGCTCGTCGCCATCCTCGATGCCGATAAGGAAGGGTTCCTGCGCTCCGAAACCTCGCTGATCCAAACGATCGGGCGCGCCGCGCGAAACGCCGATGGCCGGGTGATCATGTATGCCGATCGCATCACCGGCTCGATGGAACGCGCGCTGGCCGAAACCAATCGCCGCCGCGAAAAGCAGGTGGCCTATAACGAGGCCCATGGCATCACGCCCGAAACGGTGAAGAAGAACGTCGAGGATGTGCTTGCGGGCCTCTACAAGGGCGACGTGGATATGAACCGTGTCACCGCCACAGTCGACAAACCCCTGCATGGCGGCAATCTCGAAGCCGTGCTGGATGGCCTGCGCACCGATATGCGCAAGGCGGCCGAAAACCTTGAGTTTGAAGAGGCAGCGCGGTTGCGCGATGAGATCAAGCGGCTTGAAGCCGTGGATCTTGCCGTGGCCGACGATCCGCTTGCCCGCCAATCCGCTGTTGAGGCCGCGTCGGAAGCGGCGGTCAAATCCAGCGGGCGCTCAACCGCGGGCCGGGCCGGGCAGCGCGGCGGAAACGTCAAGCGGCGCAAGCGCTAGGGCCGGGCAGGGGGCCGTTGCGCCGGCGTCAATCGTAGGGGGCCACGCCGACCCGTTCCATGGCCCCGATCACCGCGGAAATGTCAAAAGGCCGCTCGAAGCCGCGGATGCCCGCGGCCTGCGCTTCCGGCGCGCCGGGCGCGACCGAAAGAAGCGCGTCTGCCAGGCGGATGCGATCCTCTAGCGGAAGCGTGCCGGTGACGGAAACGTACCACTCGGGAAACCAGGCCGTGGTCCGGCGCGGCTCATCGCCTTCGCCCGGCTGTTCATCGATGATCCGCAGGGAACCGGGCGAGATCCGGCCCTCTGCCTCAAGGGCTTCAAGCACGCCCGTGCGCACAAAGGCCACATCGGCGCGCCCGGTTTGCACCATCTCGATAAGCTCGTTCTGGTTCTCGCCCTGCACCCGCTGCCCGATTTCGCTGGGGTGGCCAAGTCCGGCGCGGATCAAGTGATCCGCCTGAAACAGGAACCCGCCCGCGGCCCGATCGCCCAGCGTGGCAATGCGTGCGCCGCGCAAATCGTCCAGAGTGCGGATGGGGCTTGCGGCGCGGGCCACGATCACCCCCGCGAACCGCCCGCGCGGGCCGCGGATCACGCTGGCAACCGGCACAGCCCCTAACGTGCCCACGGTGACCGCAGTGTGAACGGGGTTGCCGATCAGCACATCGATATTGCCCTCCGAGAAGGCCGGCACAGCTTCGGAGGGTGAAACGGTTGTGAACGCAACCGGGATCTCAAGCGTTTCGGAAAGCCATGTGGCCATCGGCTGCCACTCTTCGCGCGCAAGCTCTGAGCTACGCGGCGCAAGTACGGCAAGCCGGATCTCGGCCAGGGCGTAGGACGGCGCGACAAGCGCCGCGAGGAAAGCCAGGATGAAGCGCATGAGTGTCCCTCCGGTCAGATGCGCAGTATTCATCGCGCAGGCGCCCTAACCAGGTCCTAACGGGCGTGGACAAAACACTGCATTCCGCTAGCTTCCCACCATGCGCAGCGCCGTAATCCTCATCGCTCTCGCCGCGAGCCCCGCCACGGCGTGGGAGTTTTTCGCGAGCCCGATCTGCACCCTGTCTCATGCCGAGGCCGCCGCGAACCTCACCGTCACGTATGATGAACGCGCGGCGGAGCCCTACGCGATCACGGTATCACGCAGCGATGCCGCCTGGCCCGAGGCGGCCGTATTTGCCATGCGCTTTGATGGGCCGCGGGGCCTCACGATCTCTACCGACCGGCACCGGATGACAGAGGAAAACCGCGCAGTTACCGTGAGTGACAGCGGGTTTGGCAACGTGCTCGATGGGCTTGAGTTCAACGCAACCGCCACTGCGATCCTTGGCGATGCGGAACTTGGGTTCCCGCTTGCCGGTGCGGCCCCGGAAGTTCAGAAATTCCGCGCCTGCACGGAAGGTGGGCTCGCCTAGCCGCCAGCGCAAGCGGCCCATGCCACGATACCGGCGCACAGTGCCCATCCGCGTCTGCGTGCTGGGGGCGCGGCGCCTAAAGCGTTTGACGAAATACCAGAACCACCACGTATCACTTAACGCGTTGAAATCTTTGATTTCAGGCGGCGTTTAGTGAGGCAGTTCTTTCGCACAACGCTCTAGAAATCGAAGATATCGTCCAGAAACGATGTTGCGCGCCGTTTCTTGCGGCCGCCGGAGCGTTCGTAATCCCGATCGTCGCGCCCCCTGTCCCGCCGCGCGAAATCGTTCTCGGTGGCGTTCGAGCGTTCGATGATCTTGTCGAGTTCCCCGCGATCCAGCCAAACGCCGCGGCATTGGGGGCAGTAATCGATCTCAACGCCTTCGCGATGGCTCATCACAAGCTGCGTGTCGTCGATAGGGCATTTCATGGGCGTTCTCCGGCAAAACCTGTTTCAGATTCATGTAGGTCTGCCACATCAAGATGTAAGGTAGGCCGCTCGCATCGCGCGCGGGGCTGGCAAACGCCCGCCCGGGCGCCGGGCTACCAGCCTTCGGTGCCCGGTGCGCCCTTGATCTCGCCTGTCAGGTTCGAAGTTACCCAGCCCCCGTAAAAGCTGCCCGGCTGCGGGATAACGCGTTCGGGCCCCACGTAGCAGGCATCGAAGCGGTTGGCATAAAACGCCACGTAGCCCGCGATGCCGGCGAAGGGGCGGGTGGGCAGATCGTAGCTCCAAGCGGCTGCCTCGGCCACCGCGCCGCCTGCCTCGGCTGTCCAATACCGCGCGCGGCCCTTCCATTCGCAGAAGCTGCGCCCCCGCGCGGGCCGCAGCGCGCCCGAGGCGATATCACCGGGAGGAAAGTAATAGGTGGGCGCATGGTGGGTTTCGAGGATGCGCCAGCCGCGATGGGTGCTGGCAATGGTTTCACCGCCCAGCACCACGCGAAGCTCATCGGTGACAGGCTCCAATACAGGCGGTCTGGGAAATCCCTGAACGTTTTCCTGTGGGAGCGCGCTCATGACTAGCGCAAAACGTGAACCGCGCAATGGGCATGGCGCACCACCCGCGCGGCTGTGGAGCCAAGGAAATAATCCTGCAATCCCGGCTGGTGGGAGGCGATCACAATGCAGTCCACCCCATTCTCATCGGCATAGGTGTTGATGGTGCGGCCCGCATGGCCCATGACCACATCGACACCCACATCATCGCCATGGATCATCTCCTTCAACGCGTTGCGCACGTCTTCTTTGTTGTGTTCGATCTGCCCTTCGGGCAGTTCGTTCATGATGAAACTCGGCACAGCTTCCAAAACCGTAAGTGCCGTGATCTTGCCGTCTTCCCCGGCCAGCGCCCGCGCAATAGCGATTGCCTGTTCCGTATTGGGCCGATGGTCGACAGCGACCGGGACGAGAATATTTTTGTACATAGGGTGCGTCCTCCTTCCCCGCAACAGTACCAGCAGCGGGCCAGACGGCCTTGACCTCGATCAGAAATCCAGCGCCGTTGGAAGGGTATGAAGATGAAGGAAAAATCGCCGATCCGGCCAACCGATGAAGAAGCCCGGCGCCTGGGCCGCGCGCTTCTGGGCGAGGCCCGGTTCGGCGCGCTCGGCGTGCGCGATCCCGAAACCGGTGCGCCCGTTGTGAGCCGCATTGCAGTGGCCCGCACACCGGAGGGTGCGCCGCTTACGCTGATCTCGGATCTGTCACACCACACCAAGGCGCTGAAGGCCGATCCCGTCTGCTCGCTTCTGGTTGGGGAGCCGGGCGGCAAGGGCGATCCGCTTACCCATCCGCGCATCACCCTGCAGGCGCGGGCAGGCTTTCTGCGCCACTCCGAAGACGGGTTCGAGGCACTGGCGAAACACTACCTTTCCCAGAACCCCAAGGCGCAGCTTTACATCGGGTTTGCGGATTTCTCGCTTGCCACGCTTTCGGTTACCGGCGCCTACCTCAATGGCGGCTTCGGAAAGGCGTTCGTGCTGACGCCGGAGGATCTGGGCCTGCCGCCCGCTTGATCAGGCCCCAAGCGCACTGGCTTGCAGGATCCGCACGCCGTTGATCTGGTAGCTCCCGCCCCCTTCGATCATCTGGTATTCGAGAACGTGCGGCACGCCGTTGCCATCGGTGATCAGCACTTTCTGGTAGTCGAACGGCCCGCGCGTTTCCACATCGAGATACTGCACATCGGCGGGCCGCCACACCATCGGGTAGCCCTGGCGCACCATCTGGCCAAAGCGCTCCGACGTGCCGAAGCCGCGCTGGATCATGGGCGAGGCGAAGGTAAAGGCGGTTTCGAAATCATCGGCGAGAAAAGCCTCGATCTGGCTTTGGATCACGCCCTCGATTGCGGGATTTCGGTCCTCCGCCGCGGCCGGGGTGGCGAGGGCGAGAAGGAGGGCGAACGCAAGGTGCGGAAGGCGCATGGAGGGGCTCCGTGGATCAGATCGTGAAAGGAAGGGTAGCCCCGCCAGCGCGCCGGTCAATTCACCCACGCCGCCCCGCGCCGCGCGACCGTTAGCGATAAACTGAGATGTTATGTCACAGATCGCCCTTTGCAGGCGAAATCGCCGGCCCCGCGCGCCGCACCGTTCCGCGCTATTGCGGTAACTCACCGAAATCCCAACGCTCTCTGCGCTTCGACCTGCCGAATTGGATCGGCATAAGCGCCCTTTCCGGCGCGGGATGCGAAAAACCATGCAAATTCAGAAATCTATCCACGGGTAACCCGGTTCGTTATGCTCCGGACGAACCGCGCGGGCGCCCGATCTGCCAGGGGGCTTGCGCGCCGCATATCGATCTCAGGAGGAGCCCCATGAACGCCGACACCACCGCCCCAGCCAGTGAAGCGATCTATCCGCCGTCGGATGATTTCGTGTCTGCCGCCCATGCCGACAGGGCGACATATGATGCGATGTACAAGGCGTCGATCGAGGATCCCGAGGCGTTTTGGGCCGAACACGGGAAGCGCGTGGATTGGATCAAGCCGTTCTCCACGGTGAAGAACGTCAACTATGCCTTCGGCGAGGTCTCGATCAACTGGTTCGAGGACGGCACGCTGAACGTGGCGGCCAATTGCATCGACCGGCATCTGGCAACCCGGGGGGATCAGACGGCGATCATCTGGGAACCCGATGATCCGACCGACGATGCCAAGCACATCACCTACAAGGAACTGCACGCGGCGGTGTGCAAGATGGCCAACATCCTTGAGGATCTGGGCGTGCGGAAGGGCGACCGCGTGGTGCTTTACCTGCCGATGATCCCCGAAGCCGCCTATGCCATGCTCGCCTGCGCGCGCATCGGTGCGATCCATTCCATCGTCTTTGCCGGCTTCTCGCCCGATGCGCTGGCCGCGCGGATCAACGGCTCTGACGCGAAGGTCGTGATCACCGCCGATTACGCGCCCCGCGGCGGCCGCAAAACGCCGCTGAAATCAAACACCGATCAGGCGCTCCTCGCCTGCAAGGACACCGTGAAGTGCCTCATGGTGCGCCGCACAGGCGAGCAGACGACCTGGGTGGCCGACCGTGATTTTGATTACAACGAGATGGCGCTCGAAGCCGATCCGCAATCCGCACCCGTTGAGATGGGCGCGGAAGATCCGCTGTTCATCCTCTACACCTCAGGCTCAACGGGCCAGCCGAAAGGGGTGGTACACAGCTCCGGCGGCTATCTCGTCTATGCCGCGATGACGCATCAATACACGTTCGATTACCATGATGGCGATGTCTTCTGGTGCACCGCCGATGTGGGCTGGGTCACCGGCCACAGCTACATCATCTATGGCCCGCTTGCGAACGGGGCGACAACGCTGATGTTCGAGGGCGTTCCCACCTTCCCCGATGCCGGACGCTTCTGGGCGGTCTGCGAAAAGCACAAGGTGAACCAGTTCTACACCGCGCCCACGGCGATCCGCGCGCTGATGGGGCAGGGGAATGAGTGGGTCGAGAAGTACGATCTCTCCGATCTGAAGCTGCTGGGCACGGTGGGCGAGCCCATCAACCCCGAGGCGTGGAACTGGTACAACGATGTCGTCGGCAAGGGCGCCTGCCCGATCGTGGATACCTGGTGGCAAACGGAAACGGGCGGCCATCTTCTCACCCCGCTGCCGGGCGCCGTGCCCACCAAGCCGGGCTCGGCCACGCTGCCGTTCTTCGGCGTGGAGCCGGTGGTGCTGGATCCCCATACCGGGGAAGAGATCCACACAACGGCGGCCGAAGGCGTGCTGTGCCTGAAGGATAGCTGGCCGGGGCAGATGCGCACCGTCTACGGCGATCATGAACGCTTCATGAAAACCTACTTCAGCGACTACAAGGGATACTACTTTTCCGGGGATGGCTGCCGCCGCGATGCCGATGGCTATTACTGGATCACGGGCCGCGTGGATGACGTGATCAATGTCTCCGGCCACCGCATGGGTACGGCAGAGGTGGAAAGTGCGCTTGTGGCCCATGCGCAGGTGGCAGAAGCCGCCGTGGTCGGCTACCCGCATGATATCAAGGGGCAGGGCATCTATTGCTATGTCACGCTGATGAACGGGGTTGAGCCCACCGATGAGCTCCGCAAGGAACTGCGCACCTGGGTGCGCACGGAGATCGGCCCGATTGCGGCGCCGGACCTGATCCAATGGGCGCCGGGCCTGCCGAAAACCCGCTCCGGCAAGATCATGCGCCGCATCCTGCGCAAGATCGCCGAGGATGATTTCGGCGCGCTGGGAGATACCTCCACCCTCGCCGAACCGGCGGTGGTGGATGATCTCATCGCAAACCGGATGAACAAGAAGTAACCTGCGGGGCCGGGCGCGTTGCCCGGCCCGCCTTGGCTAGACCGAAACGCTATCCAGCAAGGCCTCCCGCTCCAGCTCGCCCTTCCGGCCGCTGAGGCGGGTGGTTCCGCGTTCGATCACATAGAAGCTGTCGCCCAGCTCATAGGCGAAGCTGAAATATTGCTCCACCAGCACAATCGCCATCTGCGCTTGCGCGCGCAGATGGTCGATCACCCGCCCGATCTGCTGGATGATGTTGGGCTGAATGCCCTCAGTCGGCTCGTCCAGCAGCAAAAGCCGCGGCTTGGCGATCAGCGCGCGCGCAATCGCCAACTGCTGTTGCTGGCCGCCCGAAAGATCGCCGCCCCGGCGGCCCAGAAACTCCTTCAGGATCGGGAAGAGCTCAAAAATCTCCTCCGGGATCCGGCGCTCGGCAGTTGGAAGGCAGGCAAAGCCCGTTTCGAGGTTTTCCTGCACCGTGAGAAGAGGGAAGATATCGCGGCCTTGCGGCACGTATCCCACGCCCTTGCGGGCCAGCGCATGGGCCGTGGCGCGCTCGATCGCTTCGCCATCCAGCCGGTAGCGCCCGCCTGAAAACGGGTGGGTGCCCGAGATCGCCTTCAGAAGGCTCGTCTTGCCCACCCCGTTCGTGCCCATCACGCAGGTGATTTCGCCCACGCGTGCGGAAAGGTCGATCCCATTCAGGATGCGGCTGCCGCCGTAATGGAGCGTGAGCCCCTCGATCTCCAGTAAGTCAGCGCCCAAGATACACCTCGATCACCCGCTCATCCTTCGTCACATGGTCGATCGAGCCTTCGGCCAGCACCGCGCCCTCGTGCAGCACTGTCACCTTGCAGCCAAGCCGCCGCACGAACTCCATGTCATGCTCAACAACCACAACCGAACGGGTCTTCGCGGCTTCCACCAATAGGTCGGTCGTGTGCTCCCGCTCCGCCGGGGTCATCCCGGCCGCAGGTTCGTCCACCAGCAGCAGGCGCGGCTCTTGTGCCAGAAGCATCCCGATTTCGAGCCATTGCTTCTGGCCGTGGGACAGCTCGCCTGCCTTTCGCGCCAATGCCGGGGTCAGCCCGATCTCCTCGGCCAGTTCCGCCACCCGATCATGATCCGCCGCCGAAGGTTTGAAGCGCAGCACGGCGAAGGGCCCACGGGCTTTTTTCAGCGCCATCATAAGGTTGTCGGCCACAGTTTGATCTTCAAACACCGTCGGGCGCTGGAACTTGCGCCCCACGCCCGCCCGCGCGATCGCGCTTTCAGACATTGAGAGAAGCGATTGCGCCTTTTCCCCCCAGGTCACACGGCCCTCATCGGGGCGGGTTTTGCCGGTGACGATGTCCATGAAGGTGGTTTTCCCTGCGCCGTTCGGCCCGATCACCGCACGCAACTCCCGCTCGCCGATCTGGAACGAGAGGTTGTTGATCGCCTTGAATCCATCGAAGGAAACGGAGACACCGGAAACCTCAAGCAGCGTGCTCATTTCGCGTCCGCCTCCTGTTCGCGCAGCGCACCGGGCTCGGGGCCCAGATCCGCGCCATGCCGGTCCGGCGGCCGGCGCTCCGTGATCAAGTCGATCAGCCCCCCGATGCCTTTCGGGGCAAAGAGGGTGACGGCCACGAAGGAGAGGCCCAGAAGAACCGTCCACCAATCCACCCATTGGATGCGGTAGAAACCTAGGTCGAGATCCGGGGCCTGCCCGCCGGTGAACCATGTGGACAGAAGGGACACGAGCGCTGCGCCGATCACCGCCCCGTAAAGCCGCCCGCGCCCGCCGATGGCCACCCAGACGGCAAGGTAGATCGAGGCGATGGGCGCCACTTCTGCGGGATTGATGATCCCCGCCTGCGGATAGTATAGCGCGCCCGCGATCCCGGCGATCACCGCGCTAAGCGTGAAGATGAAAAGCTTAAACGCTTCAACGGGATAACCCAGAAAGCGCACACGCGCCTCATCATCCCGGATCGCGCGGATCACCGATCCGAACTTGCCCGAAACCACCCAGGCGCAGAGCACGTAGCCAAGCCCCAGCGCCAGCGCCGAACCCCAGAAGAACCACATCGACACTGTCGATTGCGGCACACCGCCAAGCCCCGGCAGGTTCTGCAGGCCGGAAAGCCCGTTATTGCCGCGCAGCCCGCTATCGTTCTGGAAGAGCCAGAGCGCGAGCCCCAGCGTCATCGCCTGGGTGAGGATCGATAGGTAAACCCCGGTGACCCGGCTGCGAAAAGCCAGCCAGCCGAAGACCAGCGCCAGAAGCCCCGGGACCAGCACCACCGCGGCAAGCTGCAAGGGCAGGGAATGTGCCACCGCCCAGATCGGCGGCAGTTCCGACGCGCCCACCACGCCGAAAATCTGGTTCGCGATCCCGTCGCGTATTTCGTCCGGCGTGGGTGGCAGGGGCGCGGCAGAGAGGCTTTCGATCACGATCAGTTCGGTGCGGGCATACATCAGCCACATCCCAATCGCGTAGCCGCCAAGCCCGAAAAACGCCATGTGGCCGAGCGAGAGGATCCCTGTATAGCCCCACACGAGATCCATCGCGAGCGCCACGAGGCAAAGGCAGAGGGTCTTCCCAAGCGTTTTCACGAAGCTCGTGGAAATCACCCCGATCCCAAAGCCTTCCGCGAGGATCGTCACCCCCAACGTGAAGAGCGCAAGTAGGGCCAGGAAGATCAGCACCGAAGGGTGCCGGGCGACGAAGGGGCGCCGCGGGGCTGCGCCAATGGCAAGATCGCTCATCTCACGCCTCCGCCGCCCGGCCTTTGAGCGCGATGATCCCGCGCGGCCGGAACTGGATGAAGAGGATGATGAAGAGGATCATGTAGGTTTGCGCCGCCAGCGTGTTGGATGGGTTCATCCACTCGATCCCCTTCTGCAAAAGGCCCACGAGCGATGCGCCGAGAAGCGTGCCCCAGATATTGCCAACGCCGCCCACAACCACCGTCATGAAGGATTGTACGATGTAATCCTGCCCCATCTCCGAGGTGACTTTGGCGTAAAGCCCGATCGCCACGCCTGCGATCCCGGCGATGCCCGAGCCGAAGCCGAAGGTCAGCATATTGATCCGGTCGGGGTTGATCCCCATCGAGGCCGCCATGCGGGGGTTTTGGGTGACCGCGCGCACTTCCAGCCCCAGCCGCGTGCGGTTCATCACGAAGAGGAAAAGCGCGAGGAACAGAAGCGCCAGAACGAAAATCGCGATCCGGATATAGCTGATCGAGACCACATCGTTGAACACCAGCGATCCGTCCAGCCAGCCCGGCGCTGTCAGCGGCCGCGCCTGAGTGCCGAAGATGTTCTTGGCCAGCTGCTGGAGCGCGATGGAGATCCCGAAGGTGGCCAGCAGCGTTTCCAGCGGGCGGTGGTAAAGCCAGCGGATCACCAGCCGTTCCATCGCCACCCCGGCCCCGAAGGTTACGAGAAATGCCAGCGGCAGCGCGATCAGGATCGAAAGCGTGTAATCGGACACGAAAAGCTGCACCACATAGCCCGTATAGGCGCCCATCATGATGAACTCGCCGTGCGCCATGTTGATCACCCGCATCACCCCGAAGGTGATCGCCAGCCCGATGGCGGCCAGAAAATAAATCGAGGCCAGCGATAGCGCATCGAGCGCCAGGTCTGCCGCCTCGTTCAGCCCCAGCCGCAGCTCGATTGCGCCAAGTGCCACCTGTGCGGCCTGCGCCACGCCAGGCGGCGCGGCCACATAGCGCTCGAAGAATACATGCGCCTCCAGCGCTTCGGCCACCTGCGCCTCTGTGGCCACGGGCTCCACCACGCCCGCCTCGGCAAGGGCGGCATAGGCCAGATCGCGCGCGCCTTCGCTGCCAAGCGTGGCCACCTCGATCCCCGCCACGCTGCCATTCTCGATATTGGCCACCAGTGCCGCGCGTTTGGCATCGCGGGAGATGCGGGGGGCGGCAAGTTCCGCCGAAACGAGAAGGCCATAGGCATCCGCAAGGCTCAGATCTTCCGATCCCGGGGTGAGAAGGCGCGCGATATCTGCGCCCTCCGGCGCCTCCGCCGCAGCGCCCCGCCGGGTGGCTACCATCCGGTTCAGCACCGCCCGCACGTCAACGCCCAGATCGCCCGCAAAGCCCTCGATGGCCGCGATCCGCGCCTCCTCGCTTTCGTCGAACTCCATCGTCAGCAGCCGCTCAAGCCGCGCCTTCCGCGCTGCTATCGCGGGGTTGTCCTCACCCTCCATCGCGCCCCGAAGCGCTGCCAGATGCCCTGCTTCCGGCCGCCGCTCGATGGCATTCAGCGCCCGCATCCGGTTCCTTGGGTTCGGGTCTGAAAGCTGAAACTGCACCAGCGCGCCGCCGATCAGCCCGCGAATGCCCGAATTGGGCTTCAGCTGTTTGTAATCATCATCCGGCACATCGCCGATCTCCGAACCATCGGCGATATCGAAGATCTTGATCGTGCTGCGATCCACCTCCTCGGCAAAGACAAAGAGCCCGGTTTCCTCGTGAAACCACATCTCCTTGGCCTGCCAGCGTTCCAGCACCACCTGCGCTTCCGGCAATCCGCTCGTGGCCAGCGCCTCGATCGCGGGCCCGATCGTGCGGCGGGAGCTTTTGGCAATGATCTCGCCATGCTCCTGCAGCAAATGCTGGATCGGCGCCTCCGGCGCCTGCGCCCTGAGGCCCGGCGCCGCAACGGTGGCCACGACCAGCATCGCAAGGCCCAGTACCGCTCGAAGGATCATCCCCCGCCCCTTCATCTTGGCGAAAATACTCCCGCCGGAGGCACGGGCGGGCCGCAGGGCCCGCCCGCCTTTTTCGTCAGGTCAGATCAGTAGTTGGATTTGATCTGCACGCAGGTTTCGGTCTGCGTGTTGAACATCCCGCATTCCAGTTCCTGCCAGTCGGAAACAAGCACCGCCGATTCCGGCAGGAAGTCGGTCCAGGCATCGCCCGGCACTTCGTCGGTCTGGCTGATGATATCGAACTGCCCGTCTTCCTGGATCTCGCCGATCAGCACCGGCTTGGCGAGGTGGTGGTTGGGCAGCATCACCGCGGTTCCGCCGGTAAGGTTCGGGAATTCCTGCCCGTACATCGCCGTGCGCACGGCATCCACATCGGTGCTGCCCGCTGCGGTGGCGGCATTCACCCACATGTTGAAGCCAATGTAGTGGGCTTCCATCGGGTCATTGGTCACCCGCTCTTCGCCCATCCGCTCTTTCCACGCGGCCACCCAGGCCTCGTTTTCGGCGGTGTCGGCGGATTGGAAGTAGTTCCACGCCGCCAGGTGGCCGACGAGGTTCGAGGTGTCGAGGCCCGAGAGCTCTTCCTCGCCCACCGAGAAGGCGACAACAGGGATGTCATCGGCCGAAATACCGGCAGCCGCGAGCTCCTTGTAGAAGCCCACATTCGCATCGCCGTTGATGGTGGAGATTACGCCCACCTTCTTGCCATCGGCGCCAAGGGCCACCACATCGGCCACGATCTTCGACCAGTCCGAATGCCCGAACGGCGTGTAGTTGACGAAGATATCCTCTGCCGCGATGCCCTTATCCTGAAGGTAGCTTTCGAGGATGTTGTTCGTGGTACGCGGATACACGTAATCGGTGCCGAGCAGCGCGAACTTCTCCACGCCAAGCTCATCGAGGAAGTAGTCGGTGGCCGGGATCGCCTGCTGGTTCGGCGCCGCGCCGGTGTAGAACACGTTTTTGGAGCTTTCCTCGCCCTCGTATTGCACGGGGTAGAACATCAGCCCGTTGAGTTCCTCAAGCACCGGCAGAACGGATTTGCGGCTCACGCTCGTCCAGCTTCCGAAGATCACGTCGACCTCCTGCACCGTCAGCAGCTCGCGCGCCTTTTCGGCGAAGAGCGGCCAATCCGAAGCCGGGTCCACAACCACTGCCTCAAGCTCGCAGCCCAAAAGCCCGCCGGCCTCGTTTTGCTGGGCGATCAGCATTTCCATCGTGTCTTTGAGCGTCGTCTCAGAGATCGCCATCGTGCCCGAAAGCGAATGCAGCACGCCCACCTTGATCGGGCAGGAGGCATCTTGCGCCATGGCGGGGATCGCCGTGGCCAGCAGCGCGCCCGCCGCGACGGTGGTAACTAGTGTTTTCGACATCGCAATGTCCCCTCATGCAAGTTGCGTGGCGCGCCTTGCCATGCCGTCCCCGGATACCCAGATGCATCCCACGCAATTTCGTTGCGAAGTGCGGTGGTGTTGAGGCTGTCAGACCAAGCCCACCGCACGCCTATCACCCCTGAGAGATTCCCGTGGGCGCCCGCAGGCTGCCCATGCCGGCGGGCCCGATGGAACATCGGGGGCGGGGCCGGGCGGCGCGAATTTCAGCACTTGGCTAGGAATTCATCGCAATCGCAGGTCTAGGGTGGAAATTTAGGCGCATCGGGATCGGCGGCGAAATTGCCGCCGGGGCGCGTTAGGCAAGAAGCATCGCGGTGCAGGGCGCAAGAATGGCGTCGGCCCGCGCCCTGGCCCAGCGCGCATCGGCGGGGTCGGGCGCGAAGGCGGCGCGTTCCAGAAGCTGGCGGTAGGCGATCTTGGCATCAATCCGGTAGGTCATCACCAGTGTGCCGCTGCCGTCTGGCGCCACGGCCTCCAGAAGATCGGCCATGCTGTTTCGCTGGGTTTCCGTGATGTCCGAGGCCGGATCGCCCATCAGCCACTGATACTCCAGTTTCGCCGAAAGGCGGCCTGTGCAGATTGCAAAAAGCCGCAGCGTTTCACCGCCCGTTTCCGCCAGCGCCCTGTCGGCCACCGCCGGGGCAGGGGCCAGCGCCGCGGCCAGCGCGGCAAAGCGAAGGATATGCCGGACTGCTCCAAGCATGCTTCGTGCCATACCGCGCGAGCGTGCCGGCAAATTGTTCGGAATCGGGCGATAGTATGCCGGAGCAGGCCCGATTGCAGACGTTTAGATTACAAATGCACGCGCTCAGGCGGTTTCAGAGGCGCGCTGACTGTCCGTCGCGATGAATTCGAAAAGCCGCGCCACGGCCTCCGCACCGGGGTCATTATGGCCCGCAAGCTTGTCTTCCCCGATATAGCTCGCCCGCCCGGCCTTGGCCCGGGTGATCGTTGCAGTGAGGTCCGCACCCTCGCGCGCGGCGCGGGCGGCCTGGCCGGCCCCGTTCTGAAGCGCTTCGAGCGCGGGAAAGAGCGCGTCGATCATCGTACGGTCGCCGGGCCGCGCGCCGCCCACCTGCTGCACCCGGTCGAGCCCCGCCTTCAGCGCATCGATCGCGCCGCGCCCGCTGGCCGAGGCATCGCCCGCCGCCGCAAAGAAGATCGCCAGCAGCACGCCGGACGAGCCCCCCATGGTTTGGCTCAGCTCCAGCCCGATCGCGCGATAGAGCTGGGTCAGATCCGCAAGCGGCAGCCTGTCCAGCGCTTCGATCAGCGCACGCGCCGCGGTTGACAGCGTGCTGCCGGTATCGCCATCGCCTGATTTGGCATCCAGCGTGTTCAGATCCGCCTCGGCGGCGATCAGCGCCTCGCAGCAGCGCTGGATGAAGCCGCGGCGCGCGTCATGTTTCGAAGCCATGGGCTGGATCGGCGTAAGCCCGTCGGGGATCGGCTGAACGGCCACGTCGCTCAAGGCCAGGCAGCCGGGCCAGGCCCAGGGCGCGACGGGTGCCAGAAGCGCGGGCTCATCGGCCTTGCTCACGGGCATCAGCGACACCGAGAAGCCCTGCATGTCGAGCGATGTCATCAGCGGTGCGGGGCCCACCATCCAGTTCACCTGCGCACCGATGCGGGAACGCGCAAGCTCTTCGGCCAGAACCGACATCTCAAGCGGTGTGGCGCCGCCAAGGTTGTTGAGAAGCGCCACATGGGGGCCGGGGCCGATATTGGGCGCAAGCCTGTCCACCACCATCTCCATCGCATCGCGGGCGGTGGAGAAATCCACCTGCTCGATCCCCGCCTCGCCATGGATGCCAAGCCCAAGCTCGGCCTTGCCCGCCTCGATCCGATCCTCTTTTGGGGAGCCCGGGAGGGTGCAGGTATCAAGCGACATGCCGATGGAGACAACGCCATCGATCACCCGCTGCGCGGCTTCCGTCACCGTGGTGAGATCGGTGCCCTGATCCGCGAGCGCGCCGGCGATCTTGTGCACGAAAAGCGTGCCCGCCACCCCGCGCGCCTGCGGCAGATCGGGAAGGGCCACATCATCATCCACCACCACCATGTTGACGTTCAGGCCCTGCGCCCGCGCGCGTTCTGCGGCAAGGCCAAAGTTCAGCCGGTCGCCCGTGTAGTTCTTCACGATCAGAAGGCAGCCCGCCTTGCCCGTTACCGCAAGAATGCCCGCCAGCACCGCATCCACGGAAGGAGAGGCGAAGACCTCGCCGCACACCGCCGCCGTCAGCATGCCCTGGCCGACAAACCCGGCATGGGAGGGCTCATGCCCCGATCCGCCGCCCGAGACGAGCGCGACCTTCGATTTATCCCAATCGGCGCGGACCACGACCTTGATATGCGGGTAGCCATCCAGCCGCGCGAGCCGCCCGCCCGCAATGCGCAGGGCGCCGTCGATGGCTTCGGTAACGAGCGTTTCCTTGGTGTTGATGAATTGCTTCATGGCCGCCCCTCCTCAGGCAATCCGTGTTCCGCTGGCATCGAAATACAGCGGGTTCTTCGGGGCGATGGCCACCGTATCCCCCGGTGCAAGCCGCGAATGCACATCTGTCAGCGTTACGATATCGTGGCCGTCGAGGGTGAGGTGCAGCCGCGTCTGATCGCCCAGATGCTCCACCCGCACCACGCGGCTTTCGCGCCCGTCTCCCTGTACCAGGTGCTCGGGCCGTAGCCCGATGGTTTTCGCCCCGCCCGGTGCGCCTGGGAAAAGATCGGCGGGCAGGGCGTTTATCCGGGGCAGTCCAAGCCGCCCGGCCACATATAGGCTTACGGGGTTTTCGTAGATCTCCCGCGGCGGGCCGAACTGCACGAGCCGCCCTTCATCGAGCACGCCCACATGGGTGGCCATCGTCATGGCCTCGATCTGATCGTGGGTCACATAAAGCAGCGTTGCACCCAGATCGGCCTGAATGCGCTTCAGCTCCACCCGCAGATCGGCGCGAAGCTTGGCATCAAGCGAACTCAACGGCTCGTCCATCAAAAAGATATCGGGGTCGCGCACCAGCGCCCGGCCGATCGAAACGCGCTGCATCTCGCCGCCGGAGAGCGCGGTTGCCTTATTGTCGAGCTTATGGGCGATGTGCAGGACTTCGGCGATTTCGCCCACCTTGCGGGTGATCTCAGCCTCCGGCGTTTTCAGGATCGGCGATCGCAGGGGAAAGGCGAGGTTCTCGCGCACCGACATATGCGGGTAAAGCGAGTATTGCTGGAACACCATCGCCACATTGCGCTGCGCCGGGGTTTCGCCCAGAACAGACCGCCCGCCAATGAGGATATCGCCGCTATCGGGCGCATCGAGGCCGGAGATCAGGCGCAGCGTCGTTGTTTTCCCCGCCCCGGTGGGGCCGAGAAGCACAACGAAGGCCCCGTCAGGCACGGTGAGAGAAACATCGTTCACCGCAACGGTCTTGCGGAACGCCTTGGAAACCCCGCTCAGCACCACCTCAGACATGGGCGAGCACCCCCTCGTTGAGATCGGATTTCAGGGCGTGGCCCGACTGATTGTCAAACAATGTCAGCGTATGCGGTGTGAAGCTCATGCCGACCGTTTCGCCCACGCGGGCGGGCTGATCGGCGGCGATGCGCGCCTTGATTTCGCCATTGGGGGTTTCGAGCGTAACGATCTGCGTGGTGCCCAGATACTCCGCCGCCAGCACCCGCCCGCGATAGGCCGCGGCATCGTCAAACCGGATGTGTTCGGGCCGTACGCCCAGCACCATATCCCCCTCAAACGGAACCCGAAGTTCCGGCACCTCCACCGTTACATCCTGCAACTGCACTGAGGTGCCCCCGGCATGCACCCCGCCGTGAAAGTGCAAGAAATTCATCGGTGGCGAGCCGATGAAATTTGCCACAAACATCGTGGCGGGCTTGTCGTAGATATCCTGCGGCGTGCCGAATTGCTCGATCACCCCGTGGTTCATCACCACGATCTTGTCACCCATCTGCATCGCTTCGAGCTGGTCGTGGGTCACGTAAACCGTGGTTGCGCCCATCCTGTCATGCAGTGCGCGAAGCTCTTCGGCCATATGTTCGCGGAACTCCGCATCAAGCGCGCCAAGGGGCTCGTCCATCATGAAGGCCTTGGGGTTGCGCACGATGGCGCGGCCCAGGGCCACGCGCTGCCTGTCGCCGCCCGAAAGCCCGCCCACGGGCCGGTCAAGTATCCCCTCGATGCCGAGGATGCGCGCCACTTCGGCCACCTTGGCCTTTACATCCGCCCGGCTCATGCCCTGGCTGATCAGCGGATAGCTGATGTTTTTGCGCACATTCATATGCGGATAGAGCGCGAACATCTGAAAGACGAAGGCGATATCGCGTTCTGATGCGGGCTTCTGCCCCACCTCTTCGCCATCGATGTAGATCTCGCCCGAGGTGGGCAGCTCCAGCCCCGCTATCATCCGCAGCGTGGTTGTCTTCCCGCAGCCAGAGGGGCCCAGAAGCATGAAGAACTCCCCATCCTCAATCTTGAAGGACGAGGATTGCACCGCAGTGAAATCGCCGAATTCCTTGCGCAGGTTGTTGATGACGATCTCTGCCATCAGTCATCCTCCGGGAAGTGGCTGACGATGATGAACATCACGGTGCCCACCAGCGTAACGATGAAGGAATAGGTGTAGAGCCAGAGCAGGTAGGGCTGCATCAGCATCACCACGCCCACTCCGATAAGGATGCTCGCGACCATCTCCCAAGGCCCCCGGCGCAGGCGCGCCAATCCGCTGAAGAAGCGCTTCATTTCCGCACCGCTCCGAATGTGATGCCGCGCAAGAGGTGCTTCCGCAGAAGCACGGTGAACACCAGCACCGGCAGGAGGAACAGCGTGGCCCCGGCCGCGACGGCCGGCCAATCCTGCCCGCCCACGCCGATGATTGTAGGGATGAAGGGCGGCGCCGTTTGCGCGTTGCCGGAGGTGAGCAGCACCGCGAAGGCGTATTCATTCCAGGCAAAGATCAGGCAGAAGATCGCGGTTGCCACAATCCCCGTTGTCGCCTGCGGAAGCACCACTTTGTAGAAGGCCTGAAACCGCGTGTATCCATCAATCAGCGCCGCTTCCTCGTATTCGCGCGGGATCTCATCCATGAACCCTTTTAGAAGCCAGACGGCGAGGCTGAGGTTCACCGCTGTATAAAGCAGGATCATGCCTGCATGGGTGTCGCTTAACCCCAGGGATCGGAACATCAGGAAGATCGGGATCGCCACCGCAATGGGCGGCATCATCCGTGTGGAGAGCACGAAGAACAAAAGATCGTCCTTCAGCGGGATCTTGAAGCGCGAAAACGCATAGGCCGCGAGTGTGCCGAGGAAAACGCTGAGGAAGGTGGATCCGAAGCCGATGATAATCGAATTCATGAACCGCTCGCCGTATCGGCTGGGCCCGACGATCACCATGTCATACTGGCGCACGATCTCCTCGTACCATGTCTCCGGCGGGTTGGCGGCGAGGAACTCGTCGGTCTGCCGGGTCCGGGTGGTGAACAGGTTCACGTAGCCTTCAAGCGTGGGATCGAACACCACCTTTGGCGGGTAGCTGATCGCATCTGCCGGCGATTTGAACCCGGTCGCGATGATCCATAGAAGCGGGATCATCGTGATAAGCGCGTAAAGCGCCACGAGGATGCCCGCGGCCCATTTCGCGCGCGGCGTCGGTTCGGTGACGGAGTAGGCGCTCATCTCTCTTTCACCTTGTTCAGCGCTTTGACGTAGATCGAGGCCAGCCCGAAGACGGTGACGAAAAGAATGATCGCATAGGCCGAGGCATAGCCCGTGCGCCACTTCTCAAACGCCTCCCGTTTGAGGTTGATCGAGGTGAGCTCTGTCGTCGAACCCGGCCCGCCGCCGGTGAGCAGCACCACCAGATCGAACATCTTGAAGTTTTCGATCCCGCGGAACAGCACCGCCAGCATTAGGAAGGGCAGCACCATGGGGATCGTGATCGTCCAGAACTGGCGCCATTTCGAGGCGCGGTCGATCTCCGCCGCCTCATAGATGTATTCTGGAATACTTCGGAGCCCCGCCAGGCATATGAGCATCACAAACGGTGTCCACATCCAGGTGTCCACGATCACTATGGCCCATGGGGCAAGGTTCACCGATCCGATCATCTCGAAAGAAGAGGGATCGACCCCGGTGAAGAACGACACGATGTAATTGAAGAGCCCGATCTGCGGCTGGTAGAGGAAGGTCCAGAAATTCCCCACAACCGCGGGCGAAAGCATCATCGGCAGCACGATCATCGTGGTCAGAAAATCATTGCCGCGAAAGTTCTTGTTGATGAGCCAGGCCAGCGTGAAGCCGATCAGCACCTGGAAGACGATCGTCCAGATCAGAAAATGCGCCGTGGCCTGCATCGTCAGCCAGATATCGCTGTCGGTCAGGATGCGTTCGTAGTTGCGCAGGCCAACCCATTCCACCTCGCGGTTCCGGTTGGCGCGGAAGTTGGTGAAGCTCAGCCTGATCGTCCAGATCAGCGGGAAGATGTTGACGGCGAGCAGCAGGAAGATTGTCGGCGCCACGAAGATCCAGGCAATCGCCCTGTCGGAGAGGCCGCGCACGCGGCGGGCCACAGAGGGCGGCGTTGCGCGCGCGGCGCTTTCAGCGAGGTTCGCCATCGTTCATCCTTCCCGCAAGAAATGAGCGCGTCCGCAAGACAACTGGGAAAATTACGTGTGTAAAGGTGCTTGGCGGCCCGCCCGGTGGGGCAGGGCAGCCGGGGCCGATCAGGCCGGCCCCGGCCAGGCCAGGATCAGAGCTTGCCTTCGTCTTCGAAGGTTTCCGTCCAATCCTCGATCAGCTTGTTCAGCGCTTCTTCGGCGGTGCCCACATCGGCCACGATGTAGTCATGCAGCCGCTTCTGCATCGCCAGCAAGAGTTCGGCATAGGCCGGCTCCTGCCAGAAATCCTGCACGCCGCCCATTGCATCCAGGAAATCGCCGGCAAAGGGCGCGCTCTCCACAAAGCCCGGATCGTTCAGAACCGAATTATGCGCGGAGTAGCCGCCAAGCTCCCACCATTTCGCCTGAATGTCGGGCTGGGCGAACCACTTGATGTATTCCAGCGCGGCATCCTGCTTGTCCGAATAAGAGACAACCGAGATGCCCTGGCCACCCAGCGTGGAGGCCGCCACGTTCTGCGGCGGGTTCACGAAGAAGCCGATGGTATCACCGCCCGTATTCGGGTCTGCATAAAGGCCGGGGAAGAAGGCGAACCAGTTCATCGCCATCGCCACCTGGCCCGATTTATAGGCGTCCAGCGACTGCTCCATATAGGCATCGGTGTAGCCCGGCGGGGTGCAGCACTGATAAAGTTCCTTATAGAACTCAAGCGCTTCGATGGCTTCGGCGGAGTTCACCGCGCCGTCCATCTGGTAGGTGCCCGGCTCGGTTTCATACTTGAAGCCCCAGGCATAAAGCGCGCCCGTAGCACCCATGGTGATGCCTTCCGAACCGCGTTCGGTGAAGATCGAAACGCCGTAGCGTGTCTGGCCATCGATCTCGCGTTCCTGGAAGAACTTGGCGATCTGCATCAGCTCCATCTGGCTTTGCGGCTCGCGCAGCTCCTGGCCCGTGGCTTCCATATAGGCCGCCTTGATCTCTTCGTTTTCAAACCAGTCACGGCGGTAGAACCAGCCATTGGCATCGCCCATCGCGGGCAGGGCGTAGTAGTTCGGCTCGCCCTTGGGCCATGTGGAATAGGCATAAACGGTCGCGGGTGCGAAATCGTCCATGCTGATCCCCTCGGCATCGAAGAAATCATTGAGCTGCACGTAATGGCCGTTCTCTGCGCCGCCGCCGATCCACTGGCTGTCGCCGATCAGCAGGTCGCAAAGCTGGCCGCCGGAGTTGAGCTCGTTCAGCATCCGGTCGGCAAAATTGGGCCAGGGCACGAATTCGAAATTCATGGTGTGGCCCGATTGCGCCTCGAAATCCTTGCTGAGTTCGACAAGCGCGTTCGCCGGATCCCACGCGGCCCAGCAGAGCGTTAGCTCTTCGGCCTGCGCCGTCGTTGCCGCGATACCCGATGCGGCAACGGCCGCGGCGGCCGCCACGATCTTGGTGTGTCTCATGTCTCAAGTCCTCCCAGTTTGAGTGGCCCGAGGGGCCGGGCCCGTTTGGTGATGTTTTCGGGCTGGTCGAAGCGTAAATGAGGTACGTCCCTCAAGTAAAGCGAAAATCCTGAGGTACGCCCCTCATCTTTGCCCGATCCGATTGATCTGAAGATCCAAGAACCCTGAATTTCAAAAATATATCAGGCGTTTGGCGAAACCCACGCGCCATTTCGATTCGATGATCTCACGCAGGCATCCACGAATGCCATGCCCGCAAGCCCATCGCGCACCGTGGGCATGGTCACCTCCGGGGGGACGGGCTGCCCCGCCGCCAGAGCTCGAATCGCATGGGCGGCTTCCGTGTAGATATTGGCAAAGCCTTCGAGATAGCCCTCGGGGTGCCCGGGCGGGATGCGGGTCACGCGCCCGGCTGCCGCGCCGCTGCCCGCATTGCCGCGGGTGAGCCGGCGGGGCGGTTCACCGAACGGCGCGTGCCAGAGCGTGTTGGGTTCTTCCTGCTCCCACTCCAACCCGCCTTTCGTGCCGTAAACCCGCAGCCTCAGGCCGTTTTCATTGCCGGGCGCAACCTGGCTGGCCCAAAGCATGCCCCGCGCACCGCCCTCAAAGCGCATCAGCACATGGGCGTTGTCGTCAAGGCGGCGGCCTTCAACGAAGCTTTGCATATCCGCAGAAAGCTCCGATAGCGTGAGCCCGGTCACGAAACAGGCGAGGTTATAGGCGTGGGTGCCGATATCACCGATCGATCCGCCGGCGCCCGATTGCGCCGGATCCGTTCGCCACGCGGCCTGTTTTTGCCCCGTGGCCTCGGTGGCCTCTGTCAGCCAATCCTGCGGGTATTCCACCTGCACCACGCGGATATCGCCCAGCTCACCCGCCGCAATCATCTCCCGCGCCTGCCGCACCATGGGGTAGCCGGTGTAATTGTGGGTCAGCACGAAGAGCGCGTCTGACTTTTCGGCCGCGGCGACAAGCTTCTTGGCTTCCGCCAGGGTGGAGGTCAGCGGCTTGTCGCAGATCACGTGAATGCCCCGCTGCAGAAACGGCTTTGCCGCGGCGTAATGCACGTTATTGGGCGTGACGATGGCCACGGCATCGATGCCCGCCTTCAGGCGCGCCTCGCGCTTGGCCATCTCGTCGAAACTACCATACACGCGATCTTCCGGAAGCCCCAGATCCGCGCCGGAGGCCCGTGATTTCTCGGGTGTGGAGCTGAAGCAGCCCGCCACCAGTTCATAGTGATCGTCAATGCGGCTTGCGATCCGGTGCACCGCCCCGATGAACGCATCACGCCCACCGCCCACCATGCCCAGCCGGATGCGGCCCGCATGGCGATCCGCCTTGCCTTCGATTGCCATTCTCTTTCTCCCCCCTGACCGGTCAGCCGATGCCCAGCATCGCCTTGTTGGCGGCCTCGTCGGTGCCGCCGCTGGCGAAATCGTCAAATGCGGTTTCGGTAACGCGGATGATATGTGCCTTCACAAATTCCGCCCCTTCGCGCGCGCCGTCCTCGGGATGCTTCATCGCGCATTCCCATTCCACCACGGCCCAGCCATCGAAATCGTATTGCGTGAGTTTCGAAAAGACAGCGCTGAAATCCACCTGCCCGTCGCCAAGAGACCGGAAGCGCCCAGCGCGGTTCACCCAAGACTGATAGCCGCCGTAAACGCCCTGCCGCCCGGTTGGGTTCAACTCGGCATCCTTGACGTGAAACATCTTGATGCGCTCGTGGTAGATATCGATGTTGTCGAGGTAATCCAGCGCCTGCAACACGTAATGCGACGGGTCGTAGAGCATGTTGCAGCGCCCATGGCCGCCCAGCCGATCGAGGAACATCTCAAAGCTGATCCCGTCATGCAGATCCTCTCCGGGGTGGATCTCATAGCAGATATCAACGCCGTTTTCCTCGGCATGATCCAGGATCGGGCGCCAACGCGCCGCAAGCTCATCAAACGCGGCCTCCACAAGGCCCGCGGGCCGCTGCGGCCAAGGGTACACATAAGGCCAGGCCAGCGCACCGGAGAAGGTGACATGCGCGCCAATCCCCATGTTGCGGCTGGCGCTGATGGCCTTCATCACCTGATCAACGGCCCATTCCTGCCGCGCCTTGGGGTTGCCGCGCACAGCCTCGGCGGCGAACCCGTCAAAGGCAGTATCATAGGCCGGATGCACGGCCACGAGCTGGCCCTGAAGATGGGTGGAGAGTTCGGTGACCTCCACACCGTTTGCGGCGCCCACCCCCTTGAATTCATCGCAGTAATCCTTCGAGCTGGCCGCGGCATCCAGATCGATCAGCCGCCCGTCCCAACTGGGCACCTGCACGCCCGCATAGCCGCAATCAGCCGCCCATTTGGTGATGCTGTTCCAGCTGTTAAACGGCGCCTCATCGCCGGCGAACTGCGCCAGAAACAGCGCCGGCCCCTTCATCGTTTTCATTCCATCCTCCCATGGGTCGTCTTTTCGTTTTTTGCCGTGTCACGTCAGGTTCTCGCGGATCACGATATCGATGCGGATCCGTTCCTGCGGTTCAAAGATTTCAACGCCGTCGCAGCGGGCGCGGAGCACGCGCAGGGCGCTGCGCACGAGGTGGCCCACATTTTGCGTGATCACCGCATCCACCTCGCCATCCAGCAGGGCCTGCCGGGTCACAGGCGTCATCTCATGGGCGATCACCACGCGGCCTTCCAGATCACCCGCGCCGCGCAGCGCCTCCAGAAGCGGCGTGTTGCCGGAGCCCATGGAATAGATGCCGCGGATGTCGCCATAGCTTGCGAGCGCCTCGCGCACGCAGCGCCGCATCCGTTCCGGATCATCATGGGATTCGATGGAGGGCAGAACCTCGAGCGCGGGAAACTCATCGGCCATCACGGCATCAAAGCCAAAGCGGCGTTCGATACTGTCTCGCGCCTGCATGGTGTTTGTCACCACAAGGATATGGCCCGTGAGCCCGCGCAGAAACCGCCCCATCAGCACCGCCGCCGTGCGGCCCGCGGCAAAACTGTTGATGCCCACAAAGAAATCGCGGGCAGAGCTTGGCAGATCCGAGACAAGCGCCACAACCGCAAGACCTTCGTCTTTCAGCCGGTCCACCGCATCGCGCACCTGCGGGGTTTCTGGCGCCATGATCGCCACCCCATCAAGCCGCGCGGTGTTAAGCCCGTTCAGCGTGCGCGCGACGGCGTGAGGGTCATGGGATGGGATCGGGATCATCTCCACCAGCGCGCGCTCGGCAAATTGCGCGCCCGAAGCCTCCTGCACTGCACTGCGCAGCGTATCCACGAACTGGTTCGGGCCTTCCGGCAAAACGATGGCAAAGCGGTATTGGCGGCGGCGGGCGAGGTTGGCGGCATGGGTATCGCGCACATAGCCGATGCGTTCGACGGCGGCCTTCACCCGGGCGACGGTTTTTTCACGTACGCCGGGGCGCTCGTTCAGCACCCTGTCCACCGTGGCGAGGCTCACGCCGGCCTCGCGGGCCAGGTCATGCACCGTCGGTTTCGGGATCGCGGCCTTCATTCGGGGGAGGGTATGGGTGCACCTGAGGTACGTCAATCAAAACCGGAGGTGCGCCCCGGTTCCGGGCCTGCGGCGCGCATCTCGCGCCGCAGTCTTTGGTGTTGCTCAGCGGCGGATTAGTCGAAGACCGCCGCGATATGATCCACGTTCACGCCTTCCTTGATCTCCCGCAGCCGGGCGTAGACAAGCGCGATCGCGATCCCGCCAAGGGCGTAGGTGATCCCGGAAACGAGCGCAAAGCCGATGGTTGCCAGCGCCGTGCCGCCTGCGGCCATCAACATGCCCACAAGGAAGGTTGCCACAACCTGCACCACCATGGTGAGGATCATGACCACGATGAAAAGCCCAACGATGGGCCAGCGGTATTCCTTTGTCAGCGCTGCGCTGCGCCCGAGCGATCCAAAGCCGCCGCGTTCAATCACGGCCACGGGCGCCATCACGTAGAAGACGGCGTAGACCCAGAGCATCCCGATCAGAAGTGCGAACGCGCCGATCATCATCAGCACGAAGACTACGATCGAAAGCACGGCGATCGGGATCACGGCGGGCAGGGCAGCGCTGAAATACGTTCCCAGCGAGTTGGTGCGGCCAAGCTTGGCGTCATAGGCCAGCTGGATCAGCAGCGCGGTCACGAGCCCGTAGATCATCGTGTTGATCACGATCGACAGAACGCTGCCGACGATCACGCCCGTGGGATCTGTCAGTTCGGGATCGCCCAGCCCCACCGCCGCATCGAAGCCCAGGAAAAGCGAATTGATCAGCACGCCCAGGATGGCGCCGAAGGCACCCAGAAGGAGCACCTTGAAAAACTTGGAGAAAAAGATCGAAAAAGCCTCGGATATGATCGAGCCCACGCCGAGCGGCTGTTTCGTTTCCGTCATGGTGATGTCTGCCACGTCATCGTCCTCACGTTTCCACCTACCCAGCAAAAACAGTGGAGCAGTTCAAAAGTATCGCAGCCCGCGCATGTGATGGCCAACCCGCCCGCGCTCTGGCAAGGGTTCTTTCCGGTTTGCCTTAAGGGCGGTGCAGGCTGTGACAAAAGCCTCACGTTTTCGGGCCGTTCTCCGCCTTTTCCGCCCTGTGATGCTTGTCAGAGCGCCGGTCGCCAAAAATCTGGCGCTGCTCAAGATGCGCGCGCTGGGCGTTGTAAAAGGCCCGCAGAAAGGCTTCGTGATCCTCGGGCGCCACGGCATCGGAATAGCCGATCTTCTTGCGGATGCGTTCCACGATCGAAGCCAGCGTGGCGGTGTTTCGGGCGGCCTGGTTCGCCTGGATCCGCCCATCCTGCGCGCGCAGAAGCGTTTCAAGCGTTTGCAGCTCAAACCGCCCGTAATGATCGAGCTGATGCGAGAGGAACGTGATCGGTTTGTCTTCCTCGCGCGCGGTGCTGACAGGCGTTTTTGCCAGGTCTGACAGCAGGATCGGGTCGGGCAGATGCACCACATGGGTGCCGGCCAGCATATCGCCAAGCCGCATGCGGTGCGGGTTCGAGAGCGGGATCGCCAGCGCCATCAGCACCCAGGCGAACGCAATCCAGGATGCCAGCGCGCTCTCAGCCGTCAGGGTCAGAACCAGAGTGGCGGGCAGGAATACTTCCGCCTCTTTCAGGATGTTGCGCAACACAAGCGCATGGGTCGTAAGCGGCCCCCCGAAATGGGAGACGACCTTGATCTTCATCAGCCGCTTGCCCAGCGTCTGCCCGTTCCACACCAGTTCCGTCAGGATGTAATAGGGCACCCGGATCGCGAAGAAGAGAAGCGATCCGATCACCGTTACCGTGTTGGGCCCGGCGATATCGGTGAAGACCAGCAGGATCACAAGCGAGACGGCGAAGCCGAGGGTCAGCAGGATATCGGTGATCTGCGCCCCGAGCCGCGCCCCGATCCCGGCAATCGGCAGGCCAAGCTCCACGCCTTCGGGGGGCATGATGCGCCCGGCGGCGCGGCGCCGCTCCGCGCGCCGTTCCTTCCGCGTCATCGTCTCCACCGCGCTCATGCCCGCTGCCTCCCGGCCAGCACGAACCAGGCCAGCCACAAAAGCCCGATGCCCCAGCCCACCGCGTAGCGCGTGGTCATATCCTGGATCAGTTGCCGCCCGAACCCTTCCAGAACCGCGGCGGCCAGCAGCATCAGCGCTGCGATCAGGGCGAGCTTCAGCGCATCCCGCCCGGCATGGCGCAGCGCTTCGCTGCGCGTGCGTTGCCCCGGAAACAGCACGGCGGCCCCAAGCTTCAGCCCCCCGCCACAGGCAATGCAGATCGCCGAAAGCTCTGTCACCCCGTGGATCGAAAGCCAGCCGCCGATATCCCAGCCCAGCCCCCGATCCACATGTAGCGCCACGAAGGCCCCGATCAGCAGGCCGTTATAGAAGGTCAGAAGCACTGCGGGCAGGCAGGCGAATACGCCAAGGCCGAACACGAAAATCGCGATGCGGGTGTTGTGCGAAAACAGGTATGTCGCAAAGGCGCCAAGCCCGCTTGCTTCGGGATCTTCGTCATAGATGATGCTGCGCAGGAACTCGGTTGAGGCATCGGGCCCGCGCCCGCCTGCAAGCTCGGCAGGGATGAACACATAAAACCAGTCGGCACTTTCGAAATAGAGGATGTAGCCCACAAACGCGCCGAGCCCGAGGCAGAGAAACCCCATGAGCACGAAGAACCACGATTGGCGCATGGCCCGCGGCGCGCTTTGGGTGAAGAACCGCGTGAAGATGCCGCCTAGCCGTTCCTGCGGGGCATAGACGCTGAGATAGGCGCGCGCGGCAAGCGCTTCGAGATAGTTCAGAAGCGCGCGATCCAGCGAGATTTCCCGTGCGATGGCCAGCGATGTGGTGGCCTGGCGGTAGAGCGAGGCCAGATCGCGCGCCTCGGCGAAATCGAGCGTTTGCGCGCCGCCCTTTTCCGCCTTCGTCACCAGCGCTTCAAGCCGTACCCAATCGGCCTCGCGTTCCTGCCGGAACCGGGCCGAGCGGATCAGAACGGCATCGTCAGACATCAGATCAGCTCCCGTTCCTTGATGTCGAGATAGGCCGAAATCAGGCGCCCGGTCACCTGTTCGGGCTTTGCATCGATCACCGTGATCCCCAGACGGTTCAGCCGCTCCAGCACAAGCCGGCGCTCTGAGATCGATTGATCCGCCGCCACCAGCGTGGCCACGCCCGTCATGTTCCCCGGCGCCTCAAGAAGCACGCCCTCAATCTCGGGGTCACGGATCGCCACGAAGATAATGAGATGTCGTTTCGCGAGAATGCCAATGTTTTCAAGCATCAGCTCGGCCGAGGTGGTATCCACGAAATCGGTGAAGATGATGATCAGGCTGCGCTTGGGGGTGCGTGCGTTCAGCTCGGTCAACGCCAGCGTGTGGTTCGTTTCGCGATCGACGTAATCAAGTTCCGCGGCCCAGCTTCGCATCCGCACGAAGGCTGCACGGCCCGCCTCGGGCTTGGCAAAGGCGCGGGGGCGCACATCATAGGCGAAATGCCCCACCAGATCGCCGCCCACCGCCGCCGCCCAGGCCACCGCCAGCGCCGCCGTTACCGCGTGATCGATCTTTGGCAGCCCGGCAATTTCCTCGCGCATCAGAAAGCCGTTATCCATCGCCAGGATCACGTGGTGATTGCGTTCGGCCCGAAGTTCCTTCGCCAGCAGCACCCGTTTCCGGGCCGACCGCTTCCAATCGATGGTCTTCACGTCCATCCCGGCCTGGAATTCGCGCAGCTGGTGGAACTCTGAGCCATCGCCGACGGCGCGGTTCTCCTTCACACCGAAAAGCGTGCTGATCACCTGTGTGGTCAGCGCGCCCGACTGCACGATGCGGATGTTGGGAACAACGCGGAGTTCGGCCCCAAGCGGTACTTTCGGCACAAGTTCAAACAGCCCCAGCCGCGAGGGCCAGAGCAGCCAGACATGGGGGATCGCCCACACCCCCCGACGCCGCGCTGCAACGGGGACGGCCATCTCGCCCGCGGCGGGGAAGATGGCCTCGCCGGGGCCTTCAAGCCCCTCCGGCCAATCAAACCGCACCCGCTGCCCCTCTGCCGGGCGCGCATCCCGCAAGGTGAGGGTTGCCTCCTCGCCCACAAACACCTCCGCGGGGGCCTCAAACCCCAGGGCGCGGTTCCGGCGGGCGGAGAGCGCGAGATCGCCTAGCGCGGCGAGCGCCAGCGCCGCCCAGGGCAAAAGCGCCAGATCGCGCAGCGCACCGCCCAGCACCGCCACAAGCAGCGTGAAGACAAGGGCGGCCAACGCCAGCGCAAGGCATCTGCGGGAGGGGCGGATCAGTGCGGCGCCTCGATCTGATTGAGAATACCTTCCAGCACCAAATCGGGGGAGCGGCCCTCGATCTCTGCCCCGGGGCCCAGAACGATCCGGTGCCGCAAGGTGGCCACGAACAAGCGCTTCACATCGTCGGGGATCGCGAAATCCCGCCCCGAAAGCGCGGCGGCAGCCCGCGTGGCCAGCGCCAGCGCATCGGCGGCCCGGGTTGAGGCGCCGTGGGAGATATCGGAGGTCTGCCGCGTCGCGCGGATAAGGCGCAGGATGTAGGCAAGGATCTCGTCTTCGAGGATAATCCCATCGATCACCGCGCGGCATGCGGCCAGGGCCGGGGCATCGAGCACGGTTTGCACCGCATCGGTCTCGCCACCGCCCCGCACAGGCGTTGCGGCGTGCTGGCGCAGGATCGCCATCTCCACATCTTCGGGCGGAAATTCGACCATTACCTTGAACAGAAAGCGGTCAAGCTGCGCTTCTGGCAGCGGGTAGGTGCCCTGCTGTTCGATCGGGTTCTGGGTGGCGATCACGATGAAGTTTTCGCCGAGCGAATGGTTCGTGCCGTCAATCGAAACCGTCTGTTCGTTCATCGCCTGAAGAAGCGCGGCCTGCGTTTTCGGGGGCGCGCGGTTGATCTCGTCAGCCAGCAATACCTCGCTGAAGACGGGCCCTTTGGTGAGGATGAAGTCATTGGTTTGAAAATTGAAAATCGAGGTGCCCAGCACATCGCCCGGCATCAGATCCGGGGTGAACTGGATACGCCCGAATTTCAGCGAAAGGGCGGCGGCAAAGCTGCGCGCCAGCAGGGTTTTCGCGGTGCCCGGCGGGCCTTCCAGCAGAACATGGCCGCGCGCGAAAAGCGCGATCAGCAGCAGGTCAACAACGTCTTCCTGCCCCAGCACGGCCTTGCCGATCTCGGCGCGCAGGCGGTCAGCTTGCGCGCTTAGTGCCTCCAGTGTCATCGGTGATCTGCTCCAATACGTCATCTAGGTCATTGATCGCGGCCAGCGCATGGCGCTCGGTTGCCCCGGCGGGCAGCGCCTCGATCGTGTTGAGGCGTTCGGCCAGCGGCCGGGCAAGGCGCGGATGGCGCCGTTTGGTGTAGGCCAGAAATGCATCCGGGTGCGCGAGTTGGCGGGCATGGGCATGGCCGAAAAGCTGCGTGGCCGTCGCCGCCAGGCGCGCGCGCATATAGTCTTCCGCAAGGGCCCCGTCGCGGCCCGAAAGCAGCATCAGCCGGGCCCGCGCGGCAATCGCCATCGTCTTGCTCGCTCCCATCCCCGGCGCAGGCGCGAGCGGGCCGAAGCGCACGCCCGCCCGCCACAAAAGCAGCGCAAAGGCGATGGCGAGCCCAACCCAGATCAGCGTGAAGGGTGGGGAGAAGAAGCGCAGAAGGTCTGACCAGCTGCGCTCGCGCATTGAACGCTGGGCGTCTGAGACGAGCCAGTTGCTTTCGCTGTAATCCACCAGGATCCGGCCGGGCCGCGCGATATCGGCCACCACATCGCGAATGATAAAGGCATTATCGCCCAGGGTAAGCCCATGATTGTTCAGCAGATCCGGATCCGAGAGCACATAGGCGGTGCGTTGATCCCCGGTTTCGGCAATCGGGCATTCGCCGAGGATCATCGCATCCTCATCGCCGATGATGGGCCGGCACCCGGGCGCGGTGAAAAGCTGCGCGGCATAGATCGTGGCGCGCCTGCGCGCCCCCTCGGGGCTTACATAGCCAAGCTCCAGAAACGGGCGCGTGGCGTTTTTGATCTCAAACCCATCGCCCCCGATGAGATCATCGCCCAGACGCGCGATGCGCTGCGTATCGGCGCGCAGGATCGGGTGCGCGATCCGGGTCAGCCGCATGCCGCTGCGCCATTTCGGCAGCACAATGAGCGCCGGCACACGCTCCATCTTCGATTGGATCGTCCAGAGATCGAGATCGTATTCATCCTGCTGGCCGATCAGCGCTTCCTTCGTGGCGGGCGGGATGCGCTCTTCATCGAGTGCGGTATCGTAGATCGGCACGATCAGCAGCCCGATCTCTTCGGCCACCAGTGGCCATCCTCCGAAAAAGCTTTGCGCATCATTGCCTTGCGCGGAAAGCCAGATCCGAACGCCGTCCAGCCCCACCGGGGAGTTGCGCAGTTCGGGCTTGCGCTGCGATATGGCGTAAACCGTGGCGGCAAGTATGGTGATCGCAACGATGCCCAAAAGGATCGTCTTACCCCCGATCCCCTGCGATCCGGGTTCGCCCTGCGTGGTATCCGTCATGGCGCCGCGTGCGCCCAAAGCGGGCGCAACCGGGCGATATGGGCGCTGAACTCATCCTCGCTCACGTCCCGGCCGCCGAACTGAACGCGTTCGGAGGCGAAGACAAGCTCCTGCAGCGCGTCGCGATGAGGATGGCCGCGGGGCACCCGGCGCAGGGTTTCGCGATCCGTCCAGCTTCCATCAAGAAGCACGCCCTCGGCGCCCACGATGCGCGCCAGCAGCGCTTTGCAAAGGGCGACGAGCGCTTCGCGCCGGTCGGCCATCCGCAGTATCGCCTCCAGCCCCACCGGCGCGGCGCCCGCGGCCTCGCCATCCTCCGCGTGCCGCCGCCGGCCTCCCGCGCCCCGGTCGGGCCCTCGCGAGAAGGAGACCGAGAAGCCACCGGCGAAGCTGATCACCAGATAGGCGACGAGAAGCATCACGATGCTTGCCGCCACGATGAGGCTGATATCCACCGTATCGTCCCCGACGGTCACGCCGCCATCGCGCGCGCTTTCCGGCGATTGCGTGGTTTCAAGCGGAGGGGGCGGGCGCGTGGGATCGAAATAGGCAACGGTGCGGTCAAGGCCCCGAAGCCGCGTGGCCTTGAGATAGGCCTCGCCAGAGGGCTGCACCGTAAGCGGATCAAGCTCTGCATGCTGCGCAAGGCCCGCGCCGGGCAGGCCGACGATGAGCGCAAGGCATAAAGCGAGGGGTTTCACCGCCATGGGGGGTGCGTAGCCACCAATGCGCGAGCGCGCAACTCCGCGCTGTGCACAAGGGCAAGTTTGGCGGGCACCGTGTTGATTTGGGCAATGCCGGCCGCCCCGGAGACGTGGCCGCAAATCCCCGCGCCGCGGCGTCAGTCGTTAAAAATAACGCCCTTGCGCAGGATAAAGCAGCCGTAGGGGCGATCTTCGCTGCACTGCACCACGGCAAAACTGTGCCCAGCACGGCGGTAGAATGCCTGCCGTTCCAGGCTGCCGAGGATACCGCCCTCGGGCAGACGCGGGGTCAGCAAATCCCAGACCGTTCTATGCGCGTCAGAAAACGTGTCGGGCGCATCGTCGATCTCCATCCGCAACACGCTATGGCTGTGGAAGTTATCAAGCGGCATCAGCCGGGTGATGAGATCGGCAACCTCGGTTGCATCGTGGCCGGGATATTGGATGACCTCCTTGACGATGCAGGAAGAGGCAGACCATGCCGCGGGGTAGTTGCGGTCTGCGATCACGATCTCATCGCCATGCCCCATCCGCGCGAGGGCGGAAAGCAACTCTGGCGTCGTTCGCGGATCGATCCCGATGAGCATGGTATTCCCTCCCACAACCTGATGCCGCGCGTGACCCTCCTCAACGGACGCGCGCTTGAGTGTGTGTACCCCGCGGCGGGCGGGGCATCCAGCCCGCGCAGGCCGTCGCCCGGGGGATCCAACATTTGTCAAACGCTTTGACATAAGTGCAGGCCGCGCGCTACCCATGGGCCGGGAGGCTCCAGAATAAGGAGGAGGGTAAGCGATGGACGCACGCGCCGGATACGAGCCGCTAACGGTTGAACGCTTGCCAAACCGGCTCGTCGGCATCGGGGCGCTGGCCGAACGGGTCGGGCCAGACCCTTCCGCCTGGACGGTCGAGGAAGTTGGCGACGGCAATCTCAACCTCGTCTTCATAGTGGGCGGGCCGCGCGGCACGGTCATCGTCAAACAGGCGCTGCCCTATGTGCGGCTTGTGGGAGATAGCTGGCCGCTGCCGCTTTACCGCGCTTTCTACGAATACCATGCGCTCAGCCGGCAGGCGGCGCGCGCGCCCGGCACGGTGCCCGAGATCTACCATTTCGATGAGGCGCAAGCCCTGATCGTGATGGAGTATCTTGCGCCCCACGTGATCCTTCGCCGCAAGTTGATTGCGGGGGAACGTGTTGCCGGGCTGGCGGACTTTCTGGGCCGTTACTGCGCGCGCACGGCCTTCCGTGGATCCGAGCTTTCGATGCCGAGTGCCGAGAAGAAGGCCGATGTGGCGCTTTTTGCGGGGAATGTGGAAATCCCGGCGATCACGGAAGCGCTCGTTTTTACCGATCCCTATTTTGACGCCGAGTTGAACAGCCACACCGAGGGGCTGGCCCCCGTGGTGGCCGCCCTGCGCGCTGACGTGGAACTGAAGGTAAAGGCGCATCAGGCGCTCCAGCGCTTCGTCTCAAACACCGAAACGATGGTGCATGGCGATCTGCACTCGGGCTCGATCATGGCAACCGAAAGCGAATGCCGCGTCATCGATCCCGAATTCGTGCAGTACGGGCCCATGGGCTTCGATATCGGGATGCTTTGCGCGAATTTCCTGATGGCCTATTTCAGCCAGCCCGCCCATCGCGACGCGGATCTGGAGTCGTATCAGGACTGGATACTGGGAGTGATCATCCAGCTTTGCGCGGTGTTCGAGGAAGAATTCCGCCGCCTTTGGGCCACCGAGCGCACCGGTATCCTGTTCCCCGCCACTCTGTTTGAGGATCAGGGCCACGAGAGCGGGGCTGCCTGCGATGCGGTTCTGGCCGGGATCTGGCGCGATGCTTGGGCGGTTTGCGGGATCGAGATGCATCGGCGCTGCCTCTCGCTTGCCCATAACGCGGATTTTGAAGACATCGCGGATGTTGCCGCTCGGGCGGCCCTAGAGGCGCGGAACCTCATGATGGGGGCGGATTTGATCCGCTCGGCAGAGAACATCCGCGGCGCAGAGGCCGTTTGCGACATGGCCCGGGATTTCAACGGAAAGGACATTTTATGAGAGTCGATGGAACGCACTTCCGGTCCCTCTGGTGGTCTGCGGAAGAAGACGTACTGGAAATCATAGATCAGCGCTGGCTCCCCCATGAATTTCGGGTGGTTCAGGTGCGCACGATGCAGGATTTCGCGGATGCCATCTATCAGATGCGGGTGCGCGGGGCGCCCCTGATCGGCGCGACGGCGGCCTACGGGATGGCCCTTGCCATGGCGCAGGATCCTTCTGACGGGAATATGGATGGCGCCTGGGCCTTTCTGGAAGAAACGCGGCCCACCGCGATCAACCTGCGCTGGGCGCTCGATCGCTGCCGCGCCGCGCTTCGGCCTCTGCCGGAGGGCGAGCGGGCGGCGGTTGCCCTGGCGCTCGCCCATGAGATTGCCGATGAGGATGTGGAGATCAACCGCCGGATCGGGGAAAACGGGCTTGCCCTGATCCGCGAGATCGCCGCGCAGAAACCTGCGGGCGAGCCGGTGCGCCTGCTGACCCATTGCAACGCGGGCTGGCTGGCGACGGTGGATTGGGGCACGGCCACAAGCCCGATGTACCACGCCCATGATGCGGGCATCCCGCTCCACGTTTGGGTGGACGAGACGCGCCCGCGCAACCAGGGCGCCCTAACGGCGTGGGAGCTTGGCAAGCACGGCGTGCCGCACACCTACATCACCGATAATGCGGGCGGGCATCTGATGCAGCACGGCATGGTGGATATGGTGATCACCGGCACCGATCGCACCACCCGCCGGGGTGACGTGTGCAACAAGATCGGCACCTATCTCAAAGCGCTCGCCGCGCGCGACAATGGCGTACCGTTCTACGTGGCCCTGCCATCGCCGACGATTGACTGGTCGGTAAGGGACGGAGTGGCCGAGATCCCCATTGAAGAGCGTGAGGCCCGCGAGGTTACCCATGTTCAGGGCACCGTGGCGGGCGGTGGGATCGGCACTGTGCAGGTGACCCCCGATGGCACCGCCGGCGGCAACCCGGCCTTTGATGTTACGCCCAACCGGCTTGTCACCGGGCTTATCACCGAACGCGGTGTCAGCGCGGCCTCCGAAGCGGGGCTTGCCGGGCTGTTTCCAGATTTCGCGCAGGCTGCGGAGTAGCGCGTGGCCGCGCCAGCATCCCCGTTGCCCAGGGCGCGCCCGGCGCCCGATCCCGTGCGCCTCGCGCCCCGCGACGGTACGCCGTTCATCGAGGCAGCGTGGCTCTACTACCACGATGGCATGAACCAGAACGATATCGCCAAACGGATGCGGATCAGCCGCGCCTCGGTCGTCAATTACCTCAACGAGGCGCGAAGCCGGGGCTGGGTACGCGTGCATCTCGATAGCGATGTGTTTCGCGGGCACCGGCTGGCCACGGAGCTTTGCGATGCCTACGGCATCGCAGAGGCGCTGATCGTGCCAGACGATCCCGCAGAGCCCGATGGGGCAGGGCGGGTCACCCGGGCTGCCGCCGATTGGCTGCCCCGGCTTCTCGAACCCGGGGATCGGCTGGGCGTTTCCTGGGGCGCCACTGTCTATCAGATGGCGCGGCAGGTGGCGCCGTATCCGGTGCCGGATCTGACGGTTGCACAGCTTCTGGGCTCCCGCCCCGCCGCGCTGGGCTTTGCAGCGGAGGATTGCACCGCCATCCTGGCCCAGAAGCTTGGCGGGCAATGCATCAACCTGCATGTACCGCTGATTCTTTCAGACAAGGGCCTGCGCGATGCGCTGTGCGCCGAACCCGTCGTACGCGCACAGCTCGATGCGCTTGCCACCTGCAACAAAACGGTGCTCGCCTGCGGCACCTGCGATGCAGGGGCACATGTGGTGCGAAGCGGCATTCTCAGCCTGGCCGAGATGGCCGCGTACCGCGAAGAGGGCGCTGCGGGTGTGATCTGCGCGCGCCTGATCGATGGGGCAGGGCGGCCTGTCGTGGCCGATGTGGAAGAACGCATGATCGGCGTGTCGCTCGACCAGATGAAGGGCAAGGAGATGGCGCTGCTTGTGGCCGCGGGGCCAGGCCGGGCGCGGCCTGCCCGCGCGGCGCTTCTCGGCGGTTTCGTGACCCATCTCGCAACCAGCGCAAGCATCGCCGAAGAACTGCTGGGGATGCGCGGATGACGCCCGCCGCGCCGCTTCCCGATACCACCGCCACGCGGCAGGCCCTGATCGACGCCTGCCTCTGGATGAACGCGCGCGGCCTCAACCAGGGCACATCCGGCAACATCTCGGCCCGGGTGGGCGACGGGCTTCTGATCACCCCCTCGGGCGTGCCCTATGAAGCGCTGAAGCCCGAGGAACTTGTCACCATCCCGCTGGACGCACCGCCCGATTCCGGCGGCCCCAAGCCCTCAAGCGAATGGCCGTTTCACCAGGGTCTGCACCGGGCGCGCCCGGATATGCCCGTGGTGCTTCACGCGCACCCGCCCTATTGCAGCATCCTGGCCGTTCAGCGCCGCAAGATCCCGGCCTGCCACTACATGATCGCCGCTTTCGGCGGCAACGATATCCCGCTTGCCGATTACGCGCTTTTCGGCAGCCCCGAACTTTGCGCCAACATGGCCCGGATCATGCAGGATCGGCACGGCTGCCTGATGGCCAATCACGGCGCCACCGTGCTGGGCGAAACGGTGGAGAAGGCGCGGTGGCGGTTGGAAGAGCTCGAAACGCTTGCCCGCACCTACCTGTTCAGCAGCATCGGTGGCGCCCCGCATATTCTGAGCGATGACGAAATCGCCGATGTGGCGCTTGCGTTTGAAAGCTACGGCCCGCGCGCGGTATCGGACGGCGAGACCTAAGAGGAAAGACCATGGAATACCGAACGCTGGGGCGCACCGGCCTCAAGATCTCCGTCATCACGATGGGCACGTTCACTTTTGGCGGGCGCGGTGATTTCGGGCGCACCGCTAGCCAGGACGTGACGGATGCGCGGCGGCTGGTTGACACCTGCATCGACCACGGCGTGAACATGTTCGACACCGCGAATATGTACTCCACCGGCCTTTCCGAAGAGATCCTTGGCGAGGTGCTCGAGGGGCGCTACGACGATCTTCTCGTCACATCCAAGGCGCGGATGCCCATCGGCGACGGACCGAATGACGAGGGCGTTTCGCGCTGGCACCTGATCCGTGAATGCGAACGCTCGCTCAAGCGGCTTCGCACCGATCACATCGATCTCTACTACATCCACGAATGGGATGGGCTTACCCCGGTGGAAGAGAAAATGGCCGCCCTCGATACGCTGATTCAGCAGGGCAAGGTGCGCTATGCGGGATGCTCGAACTATTCGGGCTGGCAGGTGATGAAATCGCTGGCCGCCGCGCCAAGCCATGCCAGCCGCTTCGCCGCGCAGCAAATCCACTACACGCTTGAAGCGCGGGAAGCGGAGTATGAATTGCTGCCGCTGTCCGTTGATCAGGGCCTGGGCGTGCAGGTCTGGTCACCCCTGGCGGCGGGCTTGCTCTCGGGCAAACACCGGCGCGGATCGGGCCCCGCGGAAGGCTCGCGCCAGGCGGCGGGCTGGAACGAACCCCCGATCCGCAGCATGGATCGGCTTTGGGATATCGTCGACGCACTGGTGGAGATCGGTGAGGCACGCGGCGTTGAGGCCGCGCAGGTGGCGCTGGCCTGGTTGCTGACGCGCCCGGCAATTGCCTCGCTCGTCGTGGGCGGCCGCACCGCCGAACAGTTCGAACGCAACTTCCGCGCCGTCGGCCTGGCGCTCTCAGAAGAAGAACTTACCCGCCTCAATGATGTGAGCCGCCTGCCGCTTCTCTACCCCTACTGGCACCAGCATAACTTCGCCCGCCCCCGCTTCAGCCCCGCCGATCAGGCGCTCCACGCTGATTACCCGGATCGCCACTACGGCGGGGAGGATCCATTGGTGTGAGGGGGACGATTATCGGTTAGCCTCACTATCGCCAGCATTCGCCCGTAGCCCTTTCAAATGAAAAACGACGCGCGCGCCCCTGTTGATCGACTTTTGAGAGGTGTTTCATCCGATCACGTCGAAACCGTGCGGGATGCATGGCGGGATATCTTGCGAGATGGCGCGAGTTCAATCGAAACAATCCAATGCAAGCTAAAGTCGCCCGCATGGGCAGAGCAACCCCGCGGTCCTATCGCCAATTATTTCGGCATTTTGCTTGCGGCCCTCGACGAACTAGACAAGCCGGCGTTTGAGGCCGCGGTCGCCAGGCTTCGAAGAAGCAAGCTGCATCCCGTTCACGCCAGAACCCTGGAACTGCTCGCTCAGCGGCTTCTGGATGAACCCGCAACTTATGTCGCCGAAGCCGTTCCCGTTTTCATTGCGTCCGGCCTCGCGGATCGAGACCGCATTGTTCGCTGCATTGAAGGCTGGAGCGAAACCGAAGGCCTTGCGCTTGAAGACGTGACGCGCATCGATGTGATCCCGCGTGATACAGAACTCAATTACCTAGGGAAGTATAGCTTGCGCTACTCGGGTATCATCCTGACGTGGCCCGTAGGACCAGCCAGAGGGTTGGCTTTGTGGTGGCGACACCTAAACGCCGAGTTCACCTTCTATCACGAGGTTGGCCACCACGTTTCGGGGCACGTCGAAGGTGGACAGGTCGAAGAACAGGAGCAGGAAGCCGATGCATTCGCCCGTTCAATGCTGCGAAGGTCAAGGCCAGTCCTGATGTCAGTGGCGAGGGCCATGCTTTGGCCGCTTATGCCCGTGATCAAGCGCGCGGCACTCCAGAGCCGGTAACTCCCGATGGTGCGGGCGGGCCTCCCTAACCCCTCCCTGGCCCCTTGGGCGCTACCGCCCCACCGCGGCCTTCACCACCGAACGCATCGCCAGCATGCCGGGATCGTCAAGCCCGATGCTCTTTTCGCCGAAAATGCGGGCGCGGCCCACGGTGGCGGGTTTGTCGCGGAAGTCATCCAACGCCGTATCAACGGCGTCTGCGGCGGCTGTGGCCAGGTCATCGGCCCCAGCCAGCGCCCGGGCGAGGCAATCGAGGCTGTCGAGCACCGTTTTGCCGCCAAGCTCGGCCTTGCCGCGTTCGCGCATCTTATCCCGCGCGCCGGAGATGAGGTCGGACAGGTCCGCCGGATCGATCTCTTCCTGCCCACGCAGCGTTTTGGCGGCGCTCATCAGGCCCGTGGCCAGCAGCGTGCCGTAGGAAGACCCGGAGGATTTGGTGAAGGCTTGCGCGCATTGAAAAAGCGCCATTCCGATATCGGCGGGCAGATCATCCTTCATCTCACCGATGGCGCGCATACCGCGGGTCATCGTGACCCCCAGATCGCCATCCCCCAACGCCCCGTCGGCGGTGTTGAGCATGTCAAAATCACGCTCCATCGCCGCCGCGACGCGATCAATCGCGGCCAGAAGGGCCGCGCGATCGAGGGTCATCCGACCCTCCAGAATGCGCAATCGCAAGGGGCGTTCAGAAGCGCTTCCAGCTCCTCATCAAGCTTGCAGAGGGTGAAGGAGACGCCCGCCATTTCCATCGAGGTCGCGTAGCGGCCCACCAGCGGCATCACGATCGTGGCGCCGGCGGCTTCGAGCCGCGCCTTGACGATGCGGTAAAGGATGTAAAGCTCCTCCGGCGGTGTCGCCCCAAGCGAGTTGACCATCACCGATACGCGGTCGCCGCTGCCCAAAGGCATATCGGCCAGCAGCCGGTCCATCATCTCGCCCGCAATCGCATCCGCGGTTTGCAGCTTGCCGCGCCAGACGCCCGGTTCGCCATGGATGCCCATGCCCATTTCCATCTCGTCTTCGGCAATCTCGAATGTGGGCTTGCCTGCCTGCGGCACGGTGCAGGGCGAAAGCGCAGCGCCGATGGAGCGGCAGGCATCCGCCGCCTTCTGGGCAACGGCGGTGACGGCTGCGAGATCGCGGCCCTCTTCGGCGGCAGCGCCCGCGATCTTGAAGGCATAGACCATGCCTGCCACGCCCCGGCGCTTTTCGCCCTCTTCGGGCGGGGCCGAGGCCACATCATCGGCCAGGAGCACGGTCGTGCAGGTGATATCTTCGAATTCCACCAGTTCCCCGGCCATATCGAAATTCATCACGTCGCCGCCGTAGTTTCCGTAAAGGCGCAGCACGCCCGCGCCGCTATCGGCGGCGCGGATGGCATCGGCCATCTGTTCGGCAGAGGGCGAGGCGAAGACATCGCCGATGGCGCAGGCATCCAGAAGCCCCGCGCCCACATAACCGGTGAAAACCGGCAGGTGCCCCGAGCCACCGCCGGTGACGATGCCCACCTTACCCGCTTTGCCAGCCGTGGCCCGGGCGACGACTTTGCCGCTATCGCCATGCAGGCGGTAGTACTCGGGATGCGCGGCGGTCAGGCCCTCCAGCATCTCGTCAACATAGGCTTCTGGTGTGTTGAGGATCTTCTTCATGGTGGCCTCCTCCCGGAAAAGGGTTTTACTTCGAAGGTTTCAGGCTGCTGCGCAGCGCGCTGACGGCATGGGTGTTGATCACCATGACGAGGATCAGAAGCGCGCCCCAGATCAACTCGCGCGCAAAATTCGACACGCCCAGCATGTTCAGCCCGCTGGAGAGGAACTGCATCGAGAGCACCGCGAGCACCACCCCGATCACGCGTCCATAGCCGCCATAGGGGTTCACCCCGCCCAGCACCGCGATCAGAACCGCAAGCAGCAGGTAGGATGATCCGTAATCGGCCTTGGCCGAGTTTGCGCGGCTCATGATGATCAGGCCCGCGATGGAGGAAAACACCCCCGCGATCACGTAAACCTTCAGCAGCATCCGGTTGATATCGATCGCGGCATAAAGCGCGGCCAGGGGATTGGCGCCGAACATTGTAACCCGCAGGCCGAAGGCGGTGCGGGTGAGCAGAAGATGCAGCACGATGGCAAGCGCCACGAACAGGATCAGCGGAACGGGGATGCCCAAGACCTGAGCGTTTCCGATCACGGCCACGGTTGGGGGAAATCCCATCACCGCGCTGCCGCCCGTCATCGCAATGGCGAACCCGGTGAAAACAAGGCCGGAGCCCAGCGTGGCAAGGATTGGCGGCAGGCCGAAGAAGGCCACGAGGCAGCCATTGGCCAGCCCCGCCACCGCCCCGATGGCCAACGCCGCAGCCATCGCCATGGCCAGCCAGATCGCCGATTGCCCGGCGGGCATGGCGGGGTCGGCAAACTGGGTGAGGATGAGGGCTGCCACTACGGCGGAGAGGTTCGCCACCCCCACCACCGAAAGATCGATCCCCCCGGTGAGCATGGTGATCGTCATCGCCAGTGCGAGAATCGCAAACTCGGGGAACTGGAACGCCATCGAGGTGAGGTTCTGGGAAGAAAGGAACCTGTCCGGCGAAAGCACGGACATCAGGCCGAACACCAGAACCGCGATGATCAGCAGGCGAAATTCCGGCGCGGCGGTGATGTTTCTCGATGCGGTTTGCGGTGTCATGCTGCTTTCACCCTGCGCGTGCGGCGGCCCGCTTGGCACGGTAGGCGGGAACGCCCGTGCCCAACAGGATCAGAACGCCGATCGTGACGGATTGCCAGGTTGTTGGGATCCCGATGACGATCAGGCTGTTTTGTACGATAACGATCAGCGCCACGCCTAAGAGCGTGCCCGTCAGCGTGCCGTATCCCCCGATCAGGCGGGCGCCGCCAAGCACCACGGCGGCGATCACCGAAAGCTCCAGCCCCACCAGCGAAAACGGGTCTGCCATCCGGCCGACCGACCCGTGAATGATGCCCGCCAGCCCCGCAAGCGCGCCGACATAGACGTAGACGAAGAACTGCGTCCATTTCACATTGATCCCGATGCGCCGGGCGCTTTCGACCGAGCCGCCGATGGCGTAGATTGACCGGCCCAGCATCGTTTTCTTCAGGATGAACCAGGTGAGAACGATCACGATCAGAAGCGCCAGCGCGGCCCAGGGGATGGAATAGAAGTTCCCGGCCTCGGTTGTGCCACGCGCCAGAACCCCGCGCGAGAAATCCCGCATCGCAGGCGGCAGATCCGAGATCCGTTGCGAGCCCACGAAGGTCAGCAGAAAACCCCGGAAAACCGATAAGGTGCCAAGCGTTACGATCAGCGTGGGCAGGCCGAGAAACGCGATAAAGAAACCGTTGAAGGCCCCAAGCGCGGCACCAAACAGGATCGAGACGACGAAGATCAGGGGCCAGGGCGCGCCCGGCCAGATCGCCAGAAAGAGCACCGTTGCGGCATACATCGCAAAGACGGCAATCGCGGTGAAGCTCACATCGATCCCGCCGGAGATTAGCACCAGCATCGCGCCCACGGCGAGGATGCCGATCACGATCGAAGCGCGCAGCAGGTCCGACACCGTCGTGATCGTGAAAAAGCGTGGGTCTGACAGCGTGGCCACGATGCAGAACAGGATGATGACGCCGGCCACGAGGGTTTCGTTACGAGTCCAGAAATCTTTCGGGAGCCAGGCGCTCATGAGGCCAGCCTGCGCGCAAGTTCATCCTCGCTCACTGCCCGCCCATCCAGCGCATCGATGATCCGCCCTTCGCGCATCACCAGGATGCGATGGCAGGTGGCGAGAAGCTCCGGCAAATCATCCGAAATCACGATGATGCCGATGCCCTGGCTGGCGAGATCGCGAATGATATCATGGATATCGGCCTTGGAGCCCACATCCACCCCCACGCTTGGCCCGTTCAGAACCAGAACCCGCGGGGCGCGCGAAAGCCAGCGGGCCAGCGCGACGCGCTGCTGATTGCCGCCCGATAGCGATTGCACCGGCGCGTTCACATCCGGCGCCTTCACCTTCAGCCGCTTGAGCCAGTCGGCCGCCTCGCTCACAAGCCCGCCCATGTTCAGAACGCCGCTTTTGGTATGGGCGTCGAGCCGCCCGATGGCCACGTTGCGCAGGATCGACTGGCTCAGAAAGAGCCCTTCGGTCAGCCGGTCTTCCGGCACGTAGCCAATGCGCGCGCGCGAGGCCGCCTGCGGATCGCCGGTGGGCACGGGGTGCCCCTCAACCGTGATGGCCCCTTCATCCGGCACCACAAGCCCGAAGAGCGCTTTGGCGACAGAGGTGCGCCCGCTGCCCAGAAGCCCCGTGATGCCCAGGATCTCGCCCGCCTTGAGCTCAAACGAGATATCCGAGAACGAGCCTGCCTTGCTCAGCCCGCGAACCTCCATCAGCGTTTCGGCCCCGGCGCGCACGTCGCTCGGCGGTACTTCCGCCACGTCGCGCCCGGTCATGTGGTAGGTCAGCGATTGCGTATCGAACTCCGATGCCGGGCCTTCAGCCACCTTCTTGCCGTTCCGCAGCACAACCACTTTCTCTGAAACTTCAAGCACTTCGGCCAGCTTGTGGCTGACGAAGATCACCGCCACGCCCTCGTCCTTCAGCTTGCGGATGATGCCCTGCAGGCGGCGCACCTCTTTTTCGGTAAGCGCCGTTGTCGGTTCGTCCATGATGATCAGCTGCGCCCGCGAGGCCAGCGCCCGGCAGATGGCAACGAGCTGTTTTTGGGCCACGGGTAGCGCCTCGACCCGGGCGTCAAGATCGATCTCAACCCCGATCCGCTCCAGCGCGGTGCGCGCGATCTCCCGCGCTGCACCCGCCTTGTAAAAGCGCTCCTGCTGGGTGAGCTGCGTGGCAAAGGCGATGTTCTCGGCAACGCTGAGGTTCGGGAAAAGCGAGAAATCCTGGAAGATCACCATCACCCCGGCTGCGGCCGAGATGCGCGGGTTCAGCACCGGGCGCTCTTCGCCCGCGATGCGCACGCTGCCTTCCGTGCCAGGCTCCACGCCCGAGATGATCTTGATGAGGGTCGATTTGCCCGATCCGTTTTCGCCTGCAAGGCATACCGCTTCGCCGGGCTGAACCGTGAAGTCAACGGAATCGAGGGCCGTAACGCCTGCGTATCGTTTGGTTATCGCGCGCAGGTCGATGAATGCGGTGTCATGGTCTGAGGACATGAACAACCAACTTGAATGCGATGTGTCGGGATTAGGTGGGGCGGCCCGAAGGCCGCCCCGAAGAACAGGGGATCAGAACGGGTAATCGCCCATGTTCTCGGCGTTTACGTTCACCCAGGCCTGGCCGTAGATGACCTTGCCATCAAGCGAGATGGCCTCGTAGCCCGGAAGGCCGAGATCCATCCCATCGGTGACTTCTTCGCCGTTCATGACCATCACGGCGAGCTTGTTCATCGCTTCGCCCGCAACGGCGGGATCCCAGAAGCCGATGCCGTCAACTGCACCGGTTTCAAGGTACTGGCCTGCGATCGAGGGCAACGAGGTACCGAAGACGCAGGTGGCATCTTCCATCCCGCGCTCTTCGATGGCGCGGCCGATGCCGGCCACATCGGTTGAGGCCGAACCCTGCATGCCCTTGATATCGGGGAAGGCGCGCAGAACTTCCTGTGCCTTGGTGTAGGCTTGTTCAGCATCGTCGAAGGTTTCGTTCTTGTCGCCGACCAGCGTCATGTTCGGGTAGTTGGCTTCCTGATGGGCAATGGCGCCATCCACCCACTGGTTGTGCGTTTGCGAGGTGAGCGAACCCACAAAAACGGCATACTCGCCTTCACCGCCCATACAGGTGGCAAGCTGTTCCATCAGGTTGGCGCCGAAATCCTCGTTCACGAAGGCTTCGAGATCATAGGCCGTGTTCTGCTGCGCGGCGGCCTCGTGGGTGATCACGGCGATGCCGGCTTCCATCGCGCGGCCAAGCACCGGCTCAAGCGCTTCGGGCGACATCGGAACAACGGCGAGGGCATCCACACCCTGCGCAATCATGTCTTCGATCAGCGCTACCTGCTGCTGCGGGTCGGCCTGGGCCGGGCCCACCTGGAACGCGTTCATCCCGCTTTCCTCGGCGAACTTGGTCACGCCTTCTTCCATCCGGTTGAACCACTGGATGCCGGCGATCTTCACGACCGTTGCGATATCTTTCGAGTGCCCGTCGGCACTGGCCTGCGTTGCGATCAGCGCCGATGACGCGATCGCGGCGCTGGCCAGAAGTGTGATCTTGGTTTTCATGTCTAGTCCTCCCAAAGCCCGCATCTATGGGCCGTTCTCTGGGTAACGGACGTGCCGTAACCCTTTTAAATCACATCGTTTCGCGCGCCGATGCCCCGAGAAACGCCCCGGCCCATACAACAATCGCGTAACACTTGTGCATTGACTGCACGTTTGTGACTATATAAGCAGCTAACCCTCGGTCAAGCCATTTTGCCGCAGGCGTTTGGGAGGAGCGCAACGCGCCATGATGATGCAGAAACGCCAGGCTGACGACGATATCGCGCAGGCGGCGTGGCTGTATTACGTGGGCAATCTCAGCCAGCAGGAAGTCAGCGAAAAACTCGGCGTCTCGCGCTTCAAGGTTCTGCGCATGCTGGCCGATGCGCGCGAGCAGGGGTTGGTTCGGATCACCGTTGAACATCGCACGGCGCGTACCCTGGCGCTGGCCGACCGGCTGGTGGCCGCATTCGGCCTGCAAGAAGCGCAAGTGGCACCCGTCGAGGGCGATCCGGGCAATGACGCCTTTGCCCGCAATGCCGTGGCGATCCTCGCCAGCGGATACCTTGCCCGCATCGCAAGCTCGGATGCGCGGGTGACGGTGGGGGTTGGATGGGGCCGCACGCTCTCGGCGATGGCAGATAATCTCACGGGCGTGCGCAACAGCGGTTTGACCTTCGTCTCGCTCATGGGGTCGGTGACATACGCCTCGCATACCGCGCCGGGGGATGTGTGCGTTCGGCTTGCTGCGCAAACCGGCGGGCGTGCGATTTTGCTGCCCGCGCCTTTCGTGACCGAAAGTGCGGCCGCCTGCGAAGGCATCATGGCACAGCGCCTTGTGCGCGAGGCCATCGATGCCGCGCGCGGCGCGGATCATGCGCTGATGAGCGTGGGCGAATGCCGCGAGGGCGCGATCCTGTTTGACAGCGATATCTTCAGCCACGACCAGCTTCAGCAGCTGCGCGATGCCGATGTGGTGGGCGATTGCTGCGGCGTGTTCTACAAGGCGGATGGCTCGGTGGCGGATATCGAACTGAACCGCTGCACCCCCTGCGTTCAGCCCGAGGATATGGCGCTTATGGATAGTGTTCTGCTTGCGGGCGGTTCCGGCAAACGCGCGGCCACGCTGGCGGTTCTGCGCGCGGGCTTCGTGAAAAAACTGTTGGTAGACGAGGGCTTGGCCGTCGCCCTTCTGGAAGCAAGTGAAGGCGGGAGGGCCTGATGGAAGGCTTCGGCGTACATACCAGCATGTGGACGATGACCTGGGATAAGGCGGGCTGTGAAACCGCCGTGGCCAAGGCGCATTCCTATGGCATGGATTTCCTCGAAATCGCGCTTCTCGATCCGCCGAGCGTGGACGCCGCGCATAGCCGCAAGGTGCTGGAAGCGGCGGGCATGCGCGCCGTTTGCTCGCTGGGATTGCCAGAGCCTGTCTGGGCCTCGCGCAATCCCGATGGCGCGGTTGAGTTCCTGGCCCTCGCGCTCGACAAATGCGCGGCCATCGGCGCCGAGGCGCTTTCGGGCGTTGTTTATGGCGGGATTGGCGAGCGCTCCGGTGCGCCGCCCACTACGGGCGAGCTTGATAACGTGGCAGACGCGCTCACCCGGGCCGCGGCCCATGCGAAATCGCTCGGGCTGCTTTTCGGGATCGAACCGGTCAACCGCTACGAAACCCATCTTCTCAACACCGGCTGGCAAGCCGTTGACATGATTGAGCGTATCGGGGCCGAAAACATGTTCGTTCACCTCGATACCTATCACATGAACATCGAAGAGAAGGGTGTCGCACAGGGCATCATCGATGCGCGCGAGCACCTGCGCTACATCCATCTTTCCGAATCCGATCGCGGCACGCCCGGCGCGGGCACCCTCCAGTGGGATGAGATCTTCGCGGCCCTCCGGGCGATCGGCTTCAAGGGCGGCCTTGCGATGGAAAGCTTCATCAACATGCCGCCCGAGATTGCCTTCGGCCTCTCCGTCTGGCGCCCCGTCGCCTCGGGCGAGGCGGAGGTGATGGATAACGGCCTGCCGTTTCTGCGCAACAAGGCGCGGCAATACGGCCTGATCTGATGGGATACCAAGCCGCATGAAGAACTCCACATTGCCGCAGCTCTACGAAGAGATGCGCCGCGTTCGCACGTTTGAAGAACGCGTGGGCGAGCTATTCGTGCGCGGGCAATCGGCGGGATCGATGCTGCACCTGTCCATCGGCGAAGAAAGCGCGGCCGTGGGCGTTTGCGCGGCCATGCGCGAGGGCGATACGTTCACCACCCATCATCGGGGGCACGGCATCTTTCTGGCGCGCGGGGCGGATCCCAACCGCATGATGGCCGAGATTGCCGGGAAAGACAGCGGCTATTGCCACGGCAAGGGCGGCTCCATGCATATCGCCGATATGGGCCTGGGGCATCTTGGCGCCAACGCCATCGTCGGCGGCGGCATTCCGGCGGTCGTGGGCGCGGGGCTCTCGGCGCGGCACGCCCAGTCCGGGGCCGTCTCCGTTGCGTTTTTTGGCGATGGGGCCACGGGGCAGGGCATTCTTTATGAAAGCATGAACATGGCCGCGCTCTGGAAGCTGCCGGTGATGTTTGTGTGCATCAACAACCAATACGGGATGGGCACGCGGATCGATCAGGCCACCGCAAACCCCAACCTGCATGAACGGGCCGCCGCGTTCGGGCTTGCGGCGCGCACCGTCGATGGGCTGAACGTGGAAGATGTCGTCGATGCGGCGGTGGAGCTGATGGAGGGCGCCCGGGCCGGCACGCCCGCCTTCCTCGCCGTCGATTGTTATCGGTTCTACGGCCACGCGCGGAAGGACAAATCGCCTTATCGCGCCGAGGCGGAAGAGGAAGAGGGGCGCAAGAAAGATCCGGTGCTGCACGCCCGCGCGCGGCTGGTGGAAAGCGGCCTGATGTCCGAGGCGGATGCGGATGCGCTTGACGCCAGAGTGGCCGCGGAGATGGACGACTCCATCGGTTACGCTGTGGCCGGGGAAGAGCCGCAGATGGCGTCGATGTTCCGCGATGTCTACGATCCCACGGAACCCGAGCCGGAGCCTGTGCGCACCCGGCTTGATCGCGTTCTGGCGCAGGGGTAGCGCCGATGCCTGCCCTCGAAACCACCTATCGCGATGCGCTGCGCCTGGCGTTGAGCGAGGCCATGGACGCCGATGACAGCGTGATCCTTCTCGGCGAAGAGGTCGGCCGCTACGGCGGCGCCTATGGCGTGACGAAGGACCTGATTGCCGAGTTCGGGGCCGAGCGGGTGATTGACACACCCATTTCCGAAGCCGCGATCGTGGGCACCGCTGTAGGCGCCGCGATGACCGGGCTGCGCCCGGTGGCGGAGCTCATGTATGTGGATTTTCTGGGCATGACGATGGATCAGCTTGCCAATCAGGCCGCCAAAATCCGCTACATGTTCGGCGGCCAGATCGGCGTTCCGATGGTTTTGCGTACCCAGGGCGGCACGGGCCGTTCTGCCGGGGCCCAGCACAGCCAGAGCCTTGAGGGCTATGTCATGCATACGCCTGGCCTCCGGCTGGCCATGCCCGCCACGGTGAGCGATGCCTTTCACCTTCTCCGTCAGGCTCTGGCGCGGCCCGATCCGGTTGTGTTCATCGAACACAAGGGGCTCTACACGATGAAAGGCACACTCGATCCCGATGCCCCGCCTGCCGATTGGGGAAGGGCCGCGGTTCTGCGCGAGGGAGCCGATCTTGTGATCGTAACCTACTCGCGCCAGGTGCATCACGCGCTGGCCGCCGCCGACACGCTGCAATCCGAACATGGGGTGAACGCCGCTGTCGTGGATCTGCGCACCCTCAACCCGCTTGATGTTGAAACGATCCGGCCGCTGGTTGAGGCCGCGGGCAGGGCGATGGTAATCTCCGAAGGGGTGATGACCTGCGGGGTTGCGGCAGAGCTTGCGGCGCGGCTTTCCGAGGAATGCTTTGATTTTCTTGAAGATCCGGTGGTGCGGGTGGCGGGCGAGGATATCCCGATCTCCGTCTCCCCGCTTCTGGAAACGCATTCGGTGCCTACGCCTGCCCTGATCGTAGAGACCGCGCGGAAGATGTTCGCATGAGCACGCTCACCAAGCTCACCCTCCCGATGCCCCGGCTGGGCGAAACGATGGAGGAAGGCACGATCGCGCAATGGCTCGTCGCGCCCGGCGAAAGCTTCAAGCGCGGCGATCCGCTTCTGGAGGTCGAAACCGACAAGACGTTGGTGGAGTATCCCGCGCTGGGCGACGGCGCGGTGATCGAAATCCTCGTGGATGCGGGCGATGTGGTGGAGGTGGGCCACCCGATTGCCG